>CAJAII010000013.1 GCA_903939755.1 uncultured Flavobacteriales bacterium
GGCTGCATCGGATGAGCCGCCACCCAATCCGGCTTGGCTGGGCAACTGCTTGTCCAAGGTAATGTGTGCGCCCGCTCGCACGCCAGCGGCCTTTTGCAAGGCTTTGGCCGCTTGCACGCACAAATCATCGGGTGGCAGGGGGGGGCCCAGGTCCAGGCGCGTGATGGCTGGTCCTGGGGTGGTTTCGATGTGCAACCTGTCGCACCAATCGATCAGCATGAAGACCGATTGCAAGGCGTGATAGCCGTTGGGCAGCCGATCCACGATGTGCAAAAACACATTGAGTTTGGCCGGCGCAGGAATGTTGTAGAGCGCACTCATGGCCGGGTGGCAATTTTCAAGGTCACAGCGGGCTGGGGGTGGACTCTGCGCGCGGTCCAAGCGCCCGGCGTGCCGCTGCGCTCAAGGGTCCAGCCTGCAACGGGCAGGTCACGCCCAGACAGCCAGTCAAACAAAGCCGGTACCGGAATGTCTGTGCCAATAGCAGTTTGGGTCATTTCGTTCAGGCTGGCAAAGCTGCGGGTTTGGCCATTTTGTTGCCATTGGGCCAGGCCAGGCGACCAGCGCAGGACCAAGCCCACCTGCCCCAGCGGCGAGAGCAAGGACAACTCGCCTCGGATGGCATCGCCTTCCAGTTCAAATTCGGCAGACACGTTTTGTACCGGCTCTTGGTGCACGGTCAGGCTGATGCGACCTTGCCAAAAGCCGTCCCGTGGCGGGGTGGGGGTGTTGGCACAGGCATACAAGGCCGTGGCCAAGCAAAGCCACGCACACCGCACCCAGTTCAAAGATCGACTTTCAAGCGCCGCAAGGTTTCGCGCAGGGTGTCGTTGTCAGCTTCTTTTTGCAATGCTTGTTGTTTATAGTCAAGCGATTTTATTTTGGAAGTGTTGCTAAAAAATGTAATAGGAATACTGATACCTACATTAAAACCCTGAAAACGTTTGCTACCGTCAAAATTTACATCTGCTCCATTGATGTTTTGCACTCCGATTAACGACTGGTTGAAATAACCCACATTAAAATCGGGCAATGTAGAAGCCGTTTCTAACTTTTTGTTTTGTTCTGCAATTACTGCTTGCTGATACAATACTTTAAGCGATGGATTATTTGCAATTAGGGTTGTGTCAAACGAACTGCTTAAAACAAGCGGTTGCCAATTTTCATTTACGGTTATTGTAAAATCTTCGCTTGTATTCATTAGTGTTTTAAGCGAATTGTAAGCCGTTGCAAAATCTGTTTCGTTTTGTTTGAGCAACTGTGAAAGTTGTCCCCGCTTGGTTTCGGCTGTGGTTTTCTCCAACAAATTTGTTTCACCTGTTTTGTATCGCAATGCTGCTGCACTCACAAAATCATTATACAAACTGTCTAAAGATTGCAGTTGCTTTTTAGTTGTTTGCAAATACTGCAACTGATAAAACCAATATTGAACCTGTGCTTTTATTTTGTTGACTGTGGCTTGCTGTTGCAATTGGCTACCTTGCAATTCTGCTTTATACAAACTTGATTTTGCGGAATAGTAAGTAGGGAATGGAATACTTTGCGAAACCTGAAAAGCCTTGTCCTGATTAATGCTGTTGTATTGCCCAAACTGGAAATTGACATTTGTTTTGGGTAATTCAAACACTGATTTTTTCAAGATGGTAGAAGATTGTACATTTAGTTGTTGCGATTGTAATTCCAAATTATTTTTCAATGCTGTGGTTATTGCATCATCAACAGAAATACTCTTTGTTGTTGGCGATTGTGCATTGGCAGCATTAAAAGAAAGCAAAGCAAAAACTAAAATGCTTGCCGTTGAAATATTGATTTTTCTTTTAGATGAAAATAGAACATACAACAATGGCAAAACAAATAGAGTTAAGAAAGTTGCTGTAAGCAAACCGCCTATTACAACGGTTGCCAATGGTTTTTGCACTTCTGCTCCTGCACCGTGTGAAAGTGCCATTGGTAAAAATCCCAATGATGCAACGGTGGCAGTCATTAACACAGGTCGCAAACGGATTTTAGTTCCTTCTTTTATGCGTTGGATTATGTCTGTCATTCCATCTTTTTCCAACTGGTTGAAAGTTCCAATCAGCACTATTCCATTTAAGACTGCTACACCGAACAATGCAATAAAGCCAATACCTGCCGAAATGCTGAAAGGCATATCACGAATGAGCAAAGCGAATACACCACCAATTGCACTCATTGGAATGGCGGTATAAATTAGAGCTGCCTGTTTTACTGAACTGAATGTGAAATAGAGCAACATAAAAATGAGTGCTAAAGCTACTGGCAAAGCAATCATTAGTCGCTTGGATGCTGCTTGTAGGTTTTCAAATGTTCCTCCATAGGTGTAATAATAACCTTCCGGTAATTTTACTTTTTCATTCAGTTCTTTTTGTATGTCGGTAACTACACTTTCTACATCTCTGCCTTTGATGTTGAAGCCCACCACTATTCTACGTTTGCCATCTTCACGGCTAATTTGTGCAGGCCCCAATTCCATTTTGATTTCTGCAACTTGGGATAATGGAATTTGCGTTCCGTTGGTAGTTGGGATATACAAATGGCTCACATCGTCAATGTTGTTGCGGTGTGTGCTGTCAAGACGAACTACTAATTCAAATTTGCGTTCATTTTCATACACAACTCCTGCACTTCCTCCAGCAAAAGAAGTAGAAACAATGTGGTTGATGTCCTCAATATTCAACCCGTAATTGGCAATTTGAGAACGATTGTATTTGATCACGATTTGCGGAAGTCCTGCAACACGTTCAACACTTGGTTCTGTTGCACCGTCCACACTTTGCACAACGGCATTTACTTTATTGGCATAGTTTAAAAGTGTGTCCATATTTTCACCAAATATTTTTACTGCAACGTCTTGGCGAATACCTGTCATAAGTTCGTTGAACCGCATTTGTATGGGTTGGTTCTTTTCAAAGAATACCCCAGGGATTGTGTTTAATCTTTCTTCAAACTCTTCTGCCAACTCATCATACGAAATATCACGTTTCCATTCGCTTTGAGGTTTTAGAATTATCATTATATCTGTTGCTTCAGGAGGCATTGGGTCTGTTGGAACTTCGGCTGCTCCTGTTTTTCCAACCACCATTTTTACCTCGTCAAATTCTTTGATAAGTCTTGATGCTTGCATTGAGGTTTCTAAACTTTGTGAAAGTGATGTGCCTTGCGGTAATATGCAATGAAAAGCAAAATCGCCTTCCTGTAAGGTTGGGATAAATTCACCGCCCATTCTTGAAAACAGAAACACGGAAACCACAAATACGGCAACTGTTACACCTACAATTACTTTTTTGAAACGGATTGCTTTTTCCAAAAGTGGTGCATAAATGCGTTGGAAGAAGTTCATCATTCTATCGCTCAATGTTTGCTTGTGCGAAACGTTTTTAGAAAGGAACGCTGCACACATCATTGGAATGTAGGTAAGTGATAAAATCAACGCTCCAATAATGGCGAAAGAAACCGTTTGAGCCATTGGGCTAAACATTTTGCCCTCGATACCTACCAAGGTAAGAATTGGAATATAAACAATAAGGATAATTATTTCGCCAAAAGCAGCACTGCTTCGGATTTTAGATGCGGAAACGAAAACTTCATTATCCATTTCTGATTGTGAAAGTTTGCCGATGGCTTTTCGCATTCCTAAATGGTGTAAAGTGGCTTCTACAATAATTACTGCACCGTCCACAATTAGACCAAAGTCAATTGCTCCTAAGCTCATTAGGTTGGCACTTACGCCAAATACATTCATTAAGCCCAAAGCAAACAACATTGATAAAGGAATGGCAGAAGCTACAATCAACCCTGCACGAAGATTTCCAAGAAACAGAACTAAAACGAAGATTACTATTAAAGCTCCTTCAATCAGGTTTTTTTCTACCGTTGAAATTGCACGGTTTACCAAATCAGTTCTATCTAAATAGGGTTCTATTACTACATCTTTTGGTAATGATTTTTGAATGGTTGACATTTTATCTTTAATACGGCTTACAACATCAGCACTATTTGCACCTTTTAGCATCATTACTACACCGCCTACTGCATCTACTTCACCGTTGTAAGTCATTGCACCATATCGCACGGCACTGCCTAAATGCACTTCGGCAACATCTTTTATTAAAATAGGAATGCCGTTTGGATTTGTTTTTACCACAATGTTTTTGATGTCGTCAAACGAACCAATCAAACCCACACCACGAATAAAATAAGCGTTTGGTTTTTTGTCAATGTATGCCCCACCAGTGTTTTCGTTGTTCTTTTCTAAAGCAACAAAAATTTCGGGAATGGTTATTCCCATTGCAATAAGTCGGTCGGGATTTACGGCAACTTCGTATTGTTTGAGTTGTCCGCCAAAGCTGTTTACTTCCGCAATTCCTGCCGTTCCGTAAAGTTGTCTGGCTACAATCCAGTCCTGCATTGTCCGCAAATCCATAGCGGTGTATTTGCTTTCGCTTCCCTTTTTTGGGTGAATAATGTATTGATACACTTCGCCTAAACCTGTGCTAACAGGTGCTAATTCGGGTGTGCCAACACCTTTGGGGATTTTAGCTTCCGCTTCCTTTAACCTTTCATTAATGAGTTGTCGGGCAAAGTAGATGTCCACTTTGTCGTCAAACACAACGGTAATTACAGAAAGTCCGAAACGGGAAATGCTCCGCAACTCTTCCAAGTCGGGAAGGTTAGCAATGCTTTGTTCAATGGGATAAGTTACCAATTGTTCAACCTCTTGTCCTGCAAGGGTTGGGCAAACCGTAATGATTTGCACTTGGTTGTTGGTAATGTCGGGAACTGCATCTATGGGCAGTTTTGTTGCACTCCACACTCCCCAAACAATGAGTGCAAGTGTCATCAATGCGATGATGAATTTGTTCTTTATGCTGAACGCAATTATTTTGTCTAACATTTTTTTAATCAGTTTAATGAATGAATACACGATTACTTGCGGTGCGTTAGCACCGTAAGTAGTTTTGTTTTGTTCCGCTGAAAGCGGAACATCAGAAATTCATTAACTGATTTTTGGCGGTTGCCAAATAGACAAATACACTTCTGAAACGAAGGAAGCGTTGTAAACTGGGAATTTTTCTAATGAAACAGGAACGTGAAGCGATAAGCTGTAATGCGAAAATGGACTGCTAAAAGATTGTCCGCAGCAAGCACACATACAAAAAGGTGAGCAATTTTCGGTGTCGTTGTCGTGGTCGGAATGGTCGGTAGTTGCAAACGTTGATTGGTCGGCACTCATATAATTACTGTCGTCCTTGTCGCTGCACGGCATACAGGACAAAGCCAAAACGTAAAAACTGAATATGAGTGTCAAAACTTGTTTCACGGGGCAAATATAGGGAAAAATATTGTCGGTTGTACTGAAAATTGTCGGTAAGTAGGGGTGCGGTAGGGCAAAATAAAATGTGCTGCAAAAGCGGGTCGGCTTGTGGGTGGCTTTGCAGCTCTTTTTATTTTGCGAAGGGATAGCCAAACGGCTTTGCCGAAAATTGCATTGTCGGTCGGTTTATGTCTGTCGGTTAATGGTCGCACTGTCGGGTTTTAGGGTTGCTGATAACTCATTTATATGCGAAACAAACTTTCGTATATACGCCCAAAAATAGGTAGACTAGCGAAGGATTGTTTCGTTTATTTTTTATTAAAGGTACTGATATGTTTTTATAAATCATCAAAAGGACTTTTAATTTGTTGAATACTTTTTGTGCTAACATGGGTATAAATTTCTGTAGTTTTACTGCTGCTATGTCCTAATAATTCTTGTATATATCTCAAATCGGTTCCGCTTTCGAGTAAATGCGTAGCATAACTGTGCCGCAGCCAATGCAAAGTAACAGGCTTTCTAATGCCCGTTTTTTCTAATGCTTGTTTTAATATGAGTTGTAAACTTCTTGCATCATATGGCATACTAATATTTTGTCCTTCAAACAAATATGTTTTAGGCTTATATATTTTGTAGTATTCCCGCAACATTTTTAATATTAAAGGACTTAATGGAACAATTCTATCTTTTTTTCCTTTCGCATTCTTAAGAAATATAATGTTTCTTTTGGAATCAATATTAACTGGATGAAGCGCTAATAATTCACCACAACGTAGTCCACAGCTATAAATTAAGCTTAGCATCATTTTATGTTTAATGTTAACATGCGCATTCAAGATTGCTTTAACCTCCTCCTTGCTTAAAACATTTGGCAATACCTTTTCTCTCCTTGGACGATGGATTAATTCTACATCAATTTTTTTATACTGAATGGCTGAGAAATAGAGCTTCACCGCATTTACCACCTGATTTTGAAAGGATGCCGAAAAATTATTCTTTAATATATAATTGTTATTGAAATCGATGAGATCGTCATTCGAGATATCTGTAATATCTTTCATCGAAAAATACCGTAAAAATGTGCTCATAGAATCCGAATAAACTTTTATTGTATTTGGGCTGTAGCGCTTAGAATTTAGATAGCGAATAAAGGTCTGTATGGCTTGTTTTTTAAGTTCATCAAGTGGTTCCAAGAAATGAATTGGCCTCAGGTGAGACTTCTTGTATTCTACACTTTCTAGACGCTTTTCTTGAAATATAAATTCTGCCTTGTCTTTAAAATGGGCCAAAATATTTTCCAATGGAAACGCAGCTTCATCTATTATCCATGCTTTTTCAAATGAATCCCAAGTGCTATTTTTGAGGGAAGAAAAATGAGTGTATAGGAACCGATTGAAGGGAAAGCTTGCATAATAGTAGGTTTTTAAACCAATTAGTTGGCGATTTAAGTGTATGGTTGGGAGCATTAATTTTAATTTTAACCTTAAGATAATCAAATAGCGGAGTAAAAAAAAGATATTTTACTGAAATTTTGATTTTAGAAGTTCTGTGATTTTTTAATAAAAAATTGTTTGCAGATTAAGGCACAATATTTTTTTTACTCAAGCCGAAGTTTAAACGATTCAGCTTTTAGTGAAGAAATTGATTGAGATAGTCTAAGTAATATTTCTATTTTTTATACCCGACTTGCTTGCGAGCTGTTTGCTGTGTAAGCTGTTGGTCTTTTTTAATAAGGTAATTCAGCACTTGGTCGATGTCTGTGAATTTTTGATTATGCTTCTTTTCCAATGCTAACAATTTCTCATTAAGTTCTTGGTAGGTCAATGCAAATTGGCGTATCATCACAAAAGCACGCATGATGGAAATGTTTATTTGAATGGCGGTCTTACTTTTCAATACGGATGAAAGCATAGCAATACCTTGTTCCGTAAAGGCGAAAGGAAGTGCACCTCCAAAATGATTAATGGTGGGTATCACATTTTGTGACACCAAGTTTTGGATTTCGGATTGGTCTAGTGTTAACATAAAATCTTCCGGAAACCGCTCCCTATTTCGCCGAACCGCTTGTTTCAAGACACGGGTTTCTACCTCATAAAGTTTAGCCAGATCCATGTCGAGCATTACTTTCTTTCCCCTGATTTCGAGGATACTTTTTTTGATTATTTCTAGTTCCATATTTCTATTTTTTATACCCAACTTGCTTGCGAGTTGTTTGCTGTGTTTGCTGTTCTTCTTTTTTAATAAGGTAATTCAACACTTGGTCGATGTCTGTGAATTTTTGTCCAAATTGCTTTTCCATGGTATTCAATCGTTCACTGATTTCCTGGTGATTCAAAGCCCATTGCCTCAACGCTACAAATGCACGCATGATTTCAACACTTATGCGCACAGCGTATTCAGAATTTAAAACGGCGCTTAACATGGCAACACCTTGTTCGGTAAAAACAAAAGGTAGGTATTTAGGGTATTTTCCTTGTCCATTTTTAAACATCACAAGTTGTGATCTTATAATGTTCCATTCATCTTTTGTCAATTCAAACATAAAATCTTCAGGAAATCGCTCCCTATTTCGCCGCACTGCTTGTTTCAAGACGCGGGTTTCTACTTCGTAAAGTTTAGCAAGATCCATGTCGAGCATTACTTTCTTTCCACGGATTTCGTGAATGCTGTTTTTGATGATTTCTAATTCCACATTTCTATTTTTTATACCCAACTTGCTTGCGAGCTGTTTGCTGTGTTTGCTGTTGCTCTTTTTTAATTAGGTAATTCAGCACTTGGTCGATGTCTGTGAATTTTTGATTATGCTTCTTTTCCAATACTATCAATTTCTCATTGAGTTCTTGGTAGGTCAATGCAAATTGGCGTATCATAACAAAAGCACGCATGATGGAAATGTTTATTTGAATGGCGGTCTTACTTTTCAATACGGAAGAAAGCATCGAAATACCTTGCTCCGTAAAGGCGAAAGGAAGCGCCCCTCCGAAATGATTAATGGTGGGTATCACATTTTGTGACACCAAGTTTTGGATTTCGATTTACCGTGTCTCTCGACTCCGCTCGATTCACTAAGAGGGCATCGAGCGGAGTCGAGATGCGCTCGATAAGCTTAATGGCAGCTAGCCGAGTGTTCCGACGAAGGAGGAATGTACCGAGACTAGCAACATTAAGAAAGTGAAAAAGGAATTGTCACACAAGAAAATAATGATTAAAACCTTACTAAGTTTTGCAGCGGAATTATGCGTTTATTTTGATCGCCCTTCTGGCTGCAATCTTGTCTTTAATTCTATCCACCACGTAATACATCATTGGCACAACAATAATGGTTAGCAACATCGAAGACGTAAGTCCGCCAATAAGCACCCATGCCAATCCATTTTTCCAAACGGCACCAGCTCCTGTTGCGAATGCAATTGGTATCATACCAATCACCATGGCAATAGTGGTCATTAAAATTGGACGCATTCGCTCCCGAACAGCTGTTAGAAGGGCCATATAGGTTGATTTCCCATCTTCTTTAAGTTTATTGGTAAAATCAACAATTAGGATGGCATTCTTGGCGACTAAACCAAGTAGCATTAACATGCCAAGCATGGTGAAAATTCCCATACTGGAAGCAGAGAGGTTCAAGGCAAGAATAGCTCCTACTAGCGCAACAAGAATGGAAAAAAGGACAACAAATGGATACACATAATTATCATAAAGAACCACCATAATTAAATACACTAAGATGAGACCAATTCCCATAGCGGTTCCCAGTGAACCAACGGATTCTTTCTGTCGCTTAACTTCTCCCCCCCATAACATTCTGACATTTTTATCCAATGGTGATTTCTCTAAATATTTATCTAATCCGCTGGCCACATTCCCTGCGGCTGTACCTAATACATAACAACGAATCGTAGTACTTGCAATTCGGTTTTTTCGCTCTAAACTTCCATTTGCTTTATCAATTGAAAGCGTGGCAAACTCACCTAAAAGAACTTGTGTTCCATCCGTGGTGGTAAAAGGAATTTGCTTTAAATCGTCAATATTTTCTCGATTGGCTTTGTCTAGCATCACTTTTATTGCATATTCCTCCCCTTTGACATCGAATTGTGCGTCATCATTCCCAGTTAGTCCATTTTGCAACTGCATACCAACAACGGCAATTGGCAAACCTAAATGGCCCATTTTTTCGCGATCTAGTTCAATCCTAATTTCTGAGGTAATATCATCTGTAGAAATAACGGGATCTTTTGCCCCTTTCATGGCCAGTAATACACCTTTTATCCGTCTTGCCTCTTTCATCAATAATTCACTGTCATCGGAAGATAAAAATATTTCAATTGGCGCCTCCTCCGATTCAATCATTCCCATATTAATAGCCTTGACCTCAATTCCCGGAAATTTATCTTCAATTTTCTTACGAATCTTGTTCATGTAAGGAATTGTCGGATAGGTTAAATGTTTGTCTTTTTTGAGTTTAACCGTCAACTCTGATTTATTTTCAACTCCAAAGGCCGCTGCTCCCATACCAGAACTTGGGCCACCAATATTAGCAAACACAATATCCACCATGTCTTTTTGGTCCAGAATGAGTTGTTCAATTTGGAGTGTTGTTGCATTATTTTCCTTAAACGTGGTGCTTTTATCGTATTTCAGCTTAAGCATAAATTTCCCTTGATCACCTTGCGCAACAAATTCTTGACCGACAATCCCTAGAGCCATTGCGCCGAAACTCGCAATAAAAATTAGTAAAATTGCTGAACCCATAATTATTTTGTGTTTTAAAGACCAAGCCACTAGCGCAACATAAGCATCGGTAAAAGCGAGAACTCTTCTTTCAAACCAGGCCAAAATCGCATGAAACCAATTTTTTGGGTTTAAGGTAATATCCTTCGCCATGCGTGATGCCAACCAAGGGGTTAAGGTAAAACAAACGAGTAAAGACATGAGCGTAGAAACCACTACAACCACAGAAAACTGACGAAGAATATCGGCAATAATACCGTCAATAAAAACAACTGGAGAGAAAACAACCACATCGACCAAGGTAATAGCAAGTGCCGTAAAACCAATTTCATTTCGACCATCAAGCGCAGCTGTTCTCCTATCTTTTCCCATTTTCAAATGGCGGTAAATATTTTCAAGTACCACAATCGAATCATCCACCAAAATACCAATTACCAAAGACATGGCTAAAAGTGTCATAAGGTTTAGGGTATAACCCAACAGGTACATCACAATAAAGGTCGAAATTAACGACGCTGGAATAGAAATAAGAACAATGATTGCGTTACGGAGCGTATGTAAGAACATCAGCATAACCAGTGCAACAAGAAAAATAGCAATTTCTAAGTCATGAATTACCGCATCAACAGATTCTAAGGTAGGAATGGAAGTATCGGTGGCTATGGTAAAACGAAGGCCAATATTTTTATATTTTTCTTCTATAGCTTTCAATTTTTCCTTGGTAGCATTCGCCATATCCACCGCATTCGCGTCACTTTGTTTACTAATTCGGAGTCCAATACCGTTCACCCCATTTAAGCGACAAATCGTTAATTTATCAATTTCCGAATCAAGCACCTCAGCCACATCCTTTAAGCGAATGGAGGAAGAACTAGATGAAAAAATGATGAGATTTTCCAATTGATCAATAGAAATAAACTTACCCGAAAGACGTACGGTAAATTGGTCATTATCGTTGTTAATCTTTCCGGTCGGAAATTCTACGTTAGCTCCCGAAATGGCCTGATTAATGGAAGATAAGGTCAGGCCCATTGATTTCAATTTATCATTATCGACATTAATTCTAAATGCACGGTTTTCACCCCCAATCATTTGAATTTGCGCTACCCCTTTTGTCTGTTTAATTTGCGGTAGAATTTGATCTTCCATCAGAGCCATTAATTCCCTATCGGTAGTTTTAGTAGCTACTACCGTTGCTTGAAGCACAGGCGAAGCATTCGGTTCTATTTTAGTAATAACGGGCTTAAGGGCTCCTTCGGGTAACTTATTTTCGACGTTATTTATTTTTCGTTGGGCATCCTGAATTGACTTATCCATGTTTGCAGATGCTGTAAATTCAAGTAATACCACGCATGCATTATCCAAGGAGAAAGAGGTAACCTCTGCAATATTTTCCAATCCACTTAAGGCATCTTCGAGCGGCTTGGAAACTTGATTTTCTACTGTTTTAGGAGACGCCCCCGGGTAAGTGGTGGTGATCATCAATACTGGCGGAGAAAAATCAGGCAGCAATTCATAACTTAACTGCTTATAGCACAAAATCCCACCACCAATTAAAATGGTAAAGAGGACAATTATAAAAGACGGTCTTTTTATCGATAATTCTGTTAATGTCATTTTAGGTGTTATTTCAATGTTTTAACTGGAGATCCAGCCGTTAAATTAACCTGACCTTTAAGGATGATGCGATCATCTTTAGTTATGCCATTGATGACTTCGATATAATCACCATCTGAGGTTCCTGCAGTAAAATAAGTGAGCGTTGCTTTTCCATTTTTAATAAGGTACACTGCAGGATTTTTAGTGGATCCAACCAAGGCCTTACGAGGAACAGATAGCACTGTTACGCTATTTGAAGATAATAAACGCGTAGTAGCAAACATACCTGATCGCAATTCTTTATTGGCATTAGCAACCAACACTTGCACTTTAAAATTATGCATCTTATCCGCTTGAATACCAATCAGTGATACCTTACCTGAAAAACTTTTTCCAGGAAAGACATCCACATTAACCGAGACTTGCTGATTAAGTACAAAGTTTTGAATGTCTCTTTCTGGTACACTTACCGTTAATTTTAATTGAGAAATATCGGTGATTTCAAAAACAGGAGTTCCGATACCGACCACCGAACCTAAATCGACTAGTTTCTTAGTAACAACGCCTGAAAATGGGGCTTTTAATACATTTCCACTTAATTGTTTTAACACTTGTTTTCGTTGAATCTGAGAAGATTGTAATGCAAATTTTGCTTTTTCCAATTGCACTGCCGGTACCGCTTCAGATTTTGCCAAAGCAGTAAGGCGTTCCAAATCATTGGACTGACTTTCGATAGAAACATCCAAATTTTCAAGTTGATACTGCAGCATTTCATTATCTAATTGCAGCAAGATTGCTCCCTGATTTATGAATTGGCCTTCTTGTACATTAATGCTTATTATTTTCCCTTGTCCCTCAGAACCTATTAGATTGATTCGGTTAGGCTCGAAAGTCCCAAGAAACGAAAACTGACTGTCGAAAGTATGAACTTCAGCACGTCCGTCTTCTACCAAAATTGGGGTTGATGTGTCGTGAATGTAAATTTCTTTAGCGATCTTATTTTTATTTTTCAGTAATTGAAAAATGGAAAGAGAAATAAGAACAATGCTTATGATACCAACTGTGATGACTCTTTTATTCATGTTAAACTTTAATTTAATTAATCAATTCCATTTATTTAATACTGCCTATTGATCTCAAATAAGCTAATTCTGCTTGTCTTAACTGAATGTAGGCAGCTACTACATTTGTTTGGGCTTGCTGAAGACCATTTTCCGCTTGAATTAACTCATTGCTGCTAATTGTTCCAGCAGTAAATTGAGCTTGTGTTTGCACATACACTTTATTGGCAAGGCTCAATTGCTCTTTGGCGGTCTCCAGTGAACTCGACTGAACATCAATTTGATTTTTTGCAGTTTCAGTAAGAAGCGCTAACTGCTTTGTCAATAATACTTCCTGATTTTCAAGTTTATCCTTATTTAAAGCATTCATCTTTTGCTTGTTGTATTTTTCGAAACCATCGAAAAGGGTCCAATCTAAATGCAAACCAAGAAAAGCAGAATTAATTCCGGTACGAAAATCATCTTTTGGCTTAATGTTATAAGCGTAATTGTACGAAGCATAAAATGAAACGCTTGGCAAATACGCCATCTTTGTCCCCTTTCTTTCCTCCGCGTTCATTTCTTTCTGCGCTGCCATTAATTCAAGTTCCGGATGATTGATATTATTTTGATCGACTAAAATGGTGTTTTCCATCATTTCATCGCTTACTAAGCTCAATGAGCTATCCGAATTAACACCGATGAGTATTTTCAATAGCGAACTTAATTGAGTCTTCGTGGCTTCCATAGTGAGTTTGCTATTAAGAAGCGTTAAACGGCTAATTTTTAATTTATCCACTTCCGTATCAATGACCAAACCCAATTCGTAAGATTTTTGAAGGTTAGCAATTAATTTAGTTAGGTTAGCGATATTCGATTCAACGAATTCCAGCTGTTTTACAATCGCTTGAAGATTAAAATACGTGCTAGAGACCTGTTGTTTAATGTCCTGTTGCATCAAACGCTCCTGTGCCGCCACAATTTTTTGATTAATATCCAAAGCCGCAAATCCATAATTCAATTGAGGATTGTACAGAATTTGGGTAAGCTGAATATTATTTGAAAGATTGAATGGAACGCCAAATTGCACCGTTGAGTACGTACCTGGAGGACCACCAAAAAATTCAGCAGGAACAACCTGACCAGCGATAATCGCATTGTACCTGTAATCGCCTGTTGCCGTAATTTTTGGGAGTCGAGATGCTAAATATACTTTTTTCTGAATCGCATTCATATCGATATCCAATCGAGCATTACGAATGTTGGTATTGGCTGTATCTGCCATTTTCAAACAAGTAGCTAAATCTAGTACTTGAGAAAAGACACTTGATGAAACCAAACAAGTTGCGATTACAATTATTCTAATTTTCATAATTATTATATTAAATAGTTTTAATTTCATTCGGAAATAAATAATTTATTATCATATCAGAAACCATAATTTTATAAGAATCCACATGCTTGACATATTGTTCATCTGACAAACTATGCAGATTTTGAATAAGCGGTTTCGCCATAAATGGATACTGACAATTCGAAATCACCAATAGAGTAATTCCAACCATGTCAACTTTTCTCATTTCCCCTTTTTTCTGAGCCTCCAACGCCTGAGTAATCACACCCGTATTATATATTTTAGGTAAAATATGAGTCACAGCTAAAACATCATTATTTTTCCGTGATAATTCATTAATAATAAAACGGGGGATTTCAGGATACTTAGAAAGAAAGTCGTATTCCCGTTCGATTAATATTTTCAATTTATCTTTAATGGAAAGATCTGAAGAAAACACACTTACCATGGATTCAAAAAACTCATCCATTACCGCTTGAAAGATGAGTTGAAACAATTTATTTTTAGAACGGAAGTAATAGTTCACAAGCGCCACATTCATCCCCGCCTCTTTCGCAATTTCGCGAGAAGTGCACCCCGAAAATCCTTTTGCTATGAAAACAAGCTTGGCTGCAGCTTTCATTTTTTCTTCGGTGGTTACGCTAGTTGACATAAAATAATAATGGTTTGCAAATTTAAACACTTTATTTAAACAATTGTTTAAAACACACAAACAAAAAATTATTTATTCAGAAAATTCCATAAAAAATGATTAATCTTGCTCCTCCCAGATTTGAATTTGCTTTTCATTGGTCACGTTAATGACAGGGAGTCCATTTTTATCAATTTCAACTAATCCCGTTACAACGATATATTTACCGGCCAAGTCTACTTCTGGCTTGTAGCTAAAATTACGCCTAGCATCCTTCCAAATAGTTACGGTAAAAAGTTGATGCGGAAAGGATTGGTCTAAATTCAAGAAAGTAGCTTGTGATTTTGAAGAGAATTTAGCGCTAACCACCTTTCCAATAATTGAAACCTTGCTTCCCACTTTAGAAAGGGCTTGAGCAGTATTAAAATGCCCTTTGGGTAAATCAAAAACATATAGCGGTTCGACGTCGCCCTCTTTAGTTTGCGCGTTCCACAGCGAAAAATCAGCTTTTGATTCAATTGTTTGAGCGGTAACAGCATCTATTTTAGAGAAAAAATCAAGTCCTGTTAATTTTTCAATACTATCAATTGAAACCACGTAAGCACTTGGCGGCATATCGCATTTTTTATTTGGCATAAGAAAAGCCATCCCTTTGGGATTTTCCGCATTTAAATCAGCAATTATTTTGTAGTGAAGCCCCGGTATAGGTAATTTATTCAAGCCTTTTTCGACCTTAGGAAGATTCTTATCCAAAATTGGTCCTGTGATGATATAGTAAGGCTTTGGGGTATTCGCCATAATTCGCCGCATTAAGTCTTCCACCTCAGCCCATGATTCACGGTTAAAACCTGGCGTTTGGGGGGTCATGTTACTATAAAAATACGATTCACTCAAGGCCTTTTGCGACCAACGAAAATCGGCAGATGGCGCTAAATGGCCTCGATCAAACCCAAAATTTTCAAATTTATACGTGCCATCATCCTGCAGTTTTTTTGTGAAATAATCTTGTTCTGCACCATCACCACAATCAACTAAACTATCTCTTCGAAAGTCGTTTGTTCTTGATACACCACCAATAAGGACATCAGGACTTAGTACATGGAAAGCCCACGCGGCTAATTTCGATTCACAATCAAATCCAAGAATCATCGCTGAATGTTCGGCAATATCCAATGTTTTTTTACTTATTGGAATACCAATCTCATTTAGTTTAACAATGGATGCTTTTAGCTTTAGCTCTTCAATTTGATTAGCAATTTCAATTTCCTTCTTTTTAATTTCAACAAGTTGTTGTTGCATCACTTCCAAATCCGTTTGCCCAAAGAGAAAGGAAAAATGGCTAAAAACAAGCGCTAAAAAAACGAAACGGAGATTCATCTATTCTACAATAAAAATTTTACTTCTTATCTTTACTTAGCATTGCTTGAATTTGCTGCATCGTCTTATGCATTCCTTCAGCGCTACCATCTAAGAAAATCGTATTTCCTTTTCCGTATTCAGCAAAGTTTTTGATTGCTTCGGTCCACATGGAAAAAAGGATCACATTCGTATCTAAATTTGCTTGTTGCATTTGTTCTGCTGCTTCAGACATCCCCTTGGCGACTTCTTGACGGAACAGTGCGACACCTTGACCGCGTAACATAGCCGCTTCTTTCTCAGCTAAAGCTGCAATTTTAATCGCGTTACCATCTGCTTCTGCGGCCTTTGTTTTTGTAATTAAAAGCGCTTGTCCTTCATTTTCTGCTGCTGCTTTTAGGTTATTGGAGGCAACCACTCGGCTCATGCTTTCAATAATCGCTTGATCGAAAGTAATATCGTTTATTTGCAAGTCAATTAAATGATACCCCCACATTTCAAGTGTATGATCGATTTGATTTTTAACACTATCGACTAATTCGTGGCGTAAACCAAGAATTTCAGCCTGTTTTTGGCTGGCTACATACGATCGAATTGACCCTTCAATCGTACGAATTAAGGCTTGCATAAAATCCTTGTTACCGATAAACTTGAAGGCTACTTTCTTGATGGTTTCCTCTTGCTCATCCATAACACTATACAGCAACATACTTTTGAAGTATACATTTGCTTGATCGATAGTTATTGCTTGAAATTCCATTTCAATACTTTGATTCTGTACTGAAATTTGCCTGTATACTTTTTCAAAAATCGGAATTTTCATACGTAAACCTGGCATTAAAACACGCTGATATTTCCCGAAAAGAGTAATAACTGCGATGCTACCTTGCGTAACTGTTAAGAACGAACTGAAAAAAATAAGGGCAATAATGCCTAAGGGAATGTAGACTTCCATACTAGTTAGTTAATTTGAGATGAAACCTTTGAACACGTGCATGATTTACTAGAAGAACAAGCAGAAAAAAGCACCATACCTAATAATACAATGCTACAAATTGATATGATTCTTTTCATATGGTAAATGTAACAAAAATATCCGCAAAATATAATTACTAATCAACAAATTGATTTTACTTAATTTTGTAGTATGAAAAAAGTACAAATCCTAGTAGTTTTTATTGCAATGAGTCAGTCATTCGTCTTTGCACAGGGACTTGAAAGCGCGATAAAGCCAACAGCGGGTCAAAAGGGAACTTTTTATTTTTATTGGGGATGGAACCGTGGTGCCTTTTCAAAAAGCGACATACATTTTACCGGAGATTCCTATGATTTTACCCTAAGTGATGTAAAAGCGTACGATCGGCAATCAGCCTTTGACCCAAAAGTCTATTTTGGCTTAACGAAATTTACGATACCCCAATACAACTTCCGTATGGGCTATTATATCAACGAGCACTATCAAGTTTCTTTGGGTGCCGATCACATGAAATATGTGATGTTGACTAATCAACTTTCTACCATAGATGGATCAATTTCAAATAGTGGAACAATTTACGATGGCACGTATGACCAGCAATCATTTGTTATTTCGCCCAACTTTTTGCTATTTGAACATACCGATGGCTTGAATTACCTTAATTCAGAATTTAGGCGATCCGACATATTAATCAACAAGAAATACTTTCAATTAAGTGTAAATGAAGGATTGGGGATTGGGGTTTTACTCCCTAGAACTAATACCACTTTGTTAAATAATCCGCGATACGATGAATTTCATTTATCCGGTTTTGGTTTTGGTGGAGTTGCCGCACTACACCTAACATTTTTCAAGTACCTATTTATTCAAAGTGAGCTTAAGGGCGGATTTATCAGCATGCCAGACATTCGAACTACTATGCATATTGAAGATCGAGCAGCGCAACATTTTTGGTGGACACAATTCAATGTGGTATTTGGACTACAGTTCCCACTCTGCGAAAAGAGCAAGAATAAATAATTATTCCATCAATTACTTTATCCAAGAGCCGCCAACAGAGATGACATTTTCCAAGGCTAAATAGTCGCGATAAGATGCTTCCGTAAGTCCACCGGTCGGACAAAATTTCAGGTTCGGAAAAACCTGTCCATATGTTTTCAAGGCCTCTACTCCACCAAATAAATATGCGGGGAAAAACTTAAAAGTATCCCATTCGAATTGCAAGCCATTAATGATGTCGCTTGGTGTGGCTACCCCAGGAATAAACGCAATTTTACTATCCATTAATTGTTGCGCTAAGCCACTATGCAAACCAGGGCTTACCATGAAATCAACCTGTAATTCCATGGCTTTATGAATTTGAGCTTCAAGTACCACCGTGCCCATTCCGACGGTTATTTCATTTCCATACTTTTCTTTCACTTTTTGAATAGCATCATAAGCTACCTGAGTTCGCAGCGTAATTTCAATACAATTCACATCATTTTTTAATAACGTATTAATCTTGGCATCTACCTCATCTAAGCTATTAAAAGTTACTACCGGAATGATAGGATGATTCGCCAATACCTCACGAATGTTATTTTGTTTTGTCATTTTCTCTCAATTAGTAGTTGAATGTTCGTATTAAAAGGATCGATAGCCGGGTAAATAACTTGTAATTTTTCGCTCACATTTCCGTCGGGACAAATTTGGAAAAAATTCATGGAACGCTCTTGCATAATCCCCTTAGGAAATAAACGTTCCTTTATTTGCTCGATTTGCTTAATGGCTTTTTCGTGTTTTTGTTTATCAGCCCGCCACTTTTTATTTTTTATCGTTTCAAGTAAACTTTCCATTTTAGACCAATCGGCCCCAATTGCTGTAGACAATTGCGTGTCGTTGTCAGCGCTAACAGTAGAAATTAGAATTTTCAATTCATTAAAATGTGTGTCTAGCCTGGAAAAGTCAAAAGTAGATTCTCCTTGTTCTGCTATAAATCCTTTAACGATTTGGTTTTTTTCTTTGAAAAAATCTTTCCACAATAAGCCTAAGCCATCTATTTTATCAACCAAGGCGCTATCGAGGTAAAACATACTTGAACGCACTTGAATGAGGGGAAAAACCACCTTCGCTTTTTCAAAAACACCTTTTAACTGCAGCCAATAATTTAATTCCCCCACCCCACCGACATAACAAACATTCGGTAAAATAAATTCTTGATAAACAGGTCTTAAAATCACATTCGGAGAAAAGTCCTGGGGATTTTCTTTCAGCCTATTTAATAAATCACCTTTAGAAAATGAGATACTTCCTACGGAGAAAGTATGATCATCATGCTTAATAATGCGTTCACGTTTATTGGGCGACAAATAAAATAAGTTAATTTCTCTAGGATTCACTTGCGTTTTCAATCCTCTCTTATTCAATTCCATCGAAGTTTCTTGCACCGCTTGAAAAGAAAATTGTTCCTCCAATTCTTTTTCAATTATTGGGATGAACGCCTCCTTAAAAATAGCATTGTCACCATCTAAAATCACCAGGCCGAAATCAGCGAATAGCTCATGAATAAAACGAAAGAATGCCACACCATAAGTTGGGCCTTGATAAGCTTCCAATACCGAAAAAATTGTTGCATTTGGATGATTGGAAAACATGTTTTTCAGTTCCCCAACGATTTCCTGCAACCCAACGGTAGAAAATCTCCCTACAGCCCCCATATCCTTTGCCTCCCAACTCAAGGCCTGATTAAAAACAGCCGTTGCTTTAATCTCCTCAAAATCATGATCTTCAGAAGCCATCCAAAAAACAGGGACAAAATTATATGTTGGATAGATCACTTTAAGTTCCTCACATTGTTTAATAACGTGCAGTATTTTATAAATAAAATACAAAGGTCCGGTAAGTAGACTGAGTTGATGACCTGTAGTTACAGTAAAAGTATTTTCCAATGACAATTGGTGCAAAGCTTGAGCCACTTTTTCATGCGGCTTTACATCCTCATATTGCACTTTCAATCCCTTTGTTAAAACTTCACGTTGAAGGTGTGTGTATTGCCCTTTTTTCTCATTTATTTGTCCTTGGAAATTCTCCACAGAAAAGGGTCGATTCAGAAAATTTGATAAATCGGTTTGGTTTTCTGCCAGTTGAATTTGCTGATTAGAAAAACAAGCAGACTCAGTTCGAGAAATGGATTCGACTAACATAGTTTATTTTTCAAAAAAGTAATACATCAATTATCTAACAACTGCAAGCTAACTAAATTAGCGTAATTACCTTTTAATTCCATTAATTCTTGATGATTTCCAGCCTCTTCAATTCGACCATCTTTCATCACCAAAATTTTATCTGCTTTACGAATAGTGGACAAACGATGAGCAATAACAAGTGAAGTTCGGTCCTTCATCAAATTACTTAGTGCATCTTGAACTAATCTCTCGGATTCAGAATCCAGGGCAGATGTTGCCTCATCCAAAATTAATATACATGGATTTTTCAAGAGCGCCCTAGCAATTGCAATCCGTTGTTTTTGACCACCCGACAATTGAATTCCCCTATCGCCCACTTCCGTTTGAAGTCCTTCAGGAAACGAGTCGATAAACTCCCAAGCATTCGCTTGCTTAGCGGCCACAATTACCTGCTCATCCGTTGCATCAGTCAATCCAAAGCGAATATTTTCTAGAATACTACCAGAAAAAAGCAATACATCTTGAGGAACGATGGCTAAATTTTCACGCAAATAATTTAAGTCATAGTCACTAACTGAAACACCATCAATTAAAACCTTTCCATTATCGGCCTGATAAAACCCGAGCAATAAATTGGTAATGGTTGTTTTTCCAGCGCCACTCGCACCAACTATCGCTAAAGTTTGATTCCGTTCTATTTTGAATGAAATAGAATTTAGGACATCCATGTCCTTACGTTGTGGATAAGCAAAACGGACATCTTGAAATTCAATTTGTCCTAAAATTTCATTTTTTTGAGTTCCAACATGCAATTCTAGCTCACTCTTCCCATTGATAATCTCCATCAGATTTTCAGTTGCACCGATCGCTTTTTGAATATTAGCATATAAATCCGGCAAAGATCCTACGGAAGCCCCCATCATAATAGTGAACAATACAAATTGATAGAACCCCTCCTTGGATAACTCAGGATTAGCTCCTTGAGTCATGAGCAATCCTTGCCAAACAATAAAAACAATAGCACCAAAGAGACAAAAGATAATAAATGAAACGAACAAGCCTCTCCATACACCACTACGAACATTTAAATCCCTTAATTCCTGCGTATTTTTACGGAAACGATTGATATTAAAATGTTCATTTGTAAACGCTTTAACATTGGCGATTCCAGATAAAGCTTCCTCCACAATCGCATTCGAATGAGCCGAGAAGTTTTGTGCTTCCTTGCTTAAACGGCGGATGTACCTTCCAAAGAAAACAGCAATAAGAGCCATAACGGGAACAGTAGCCAACATAATCAAAGCTAACTTCCAAGAAATAAAAATCAAAAATGCAATTCCGCCAACAATAATCACAATTTGCCTAAAGAATTCAGCTATTGTCGTGCGCAACGTTTCTTGAATTTGGGTAATATCAGAAGAAACACGGCTTGTTAATTCCCCTACTTTATTCGTATTAAAAAAATCCAGTGGCATAAAAACCATCTTCGAAAAAGCATCGTTTCGTAAATCACGAAGAGAGTTTTCAGTAACATTATTAAAAATAACCACCCTAAAAAATGAAAACAAAGCTTGAATGCCAAAAAGTACAAATAAAGCCAAAGCGACATTTGTCACATTTCCTAAATTTAAAAAATCAGTTGAAGCAGCAGGAGTTGATGCATTTACCGTAGTCCCAAGTAGTTTGCCCATTAAGTATGGAAAAACGAGCCCTGCACTTGTCGACAAGACCAAAAACACCCACCCTATAAAATACATAAAACCATATGGTTTTAAATAATGAAAAATCCCCCTCAATTTAAGAATACTTTTCTTCGTCAATTTCTGTGGTTTTTCATTGTCTTTTTTCGCTTCTGACATCTTATAAATTTGCTACAAAATTAACGTGCTTTATGATTTAATTTGAAATTTTTATTTTTTTTAATAAAAGAATTTGATTTATGCGAAAAAACCCTATCTTTGCATTCCTAAATTTGAAAGTTTTAAGGTTATTATACGATGAAAAGAACATTCCAACCCTCAGTAAGAAAAAGAAGAAACAAACATGGTTTCAGAAGTAGAATGGCTACAAAAAATGGCCGTAGAGTTATTACTGCGCGAAGGAGAAAAGGTAGAAAGAAATTAAGTGTTTCAGACGAAGGTCTACACAAAAGATAATTATTAACCTCGGTTTATCCGAGGTTTTTTTTTGGTTAAATTATTATTCCTGCCGCAATCGTTGTGAAAAGAACGGGGTCAATTAATATAAAACTTCCCGTTGATTTCGCATCTTCAAAACGATCAAACACAACTTCAGTATCGGTTATCATATCAACGGTGGCAATATCATTAAGCATTAAATTGTCAGAAATAGTTCTATTTTCTAGCCTTTTTTCATGAATACAGACCAACTTTGCGCTTAGCGTTCGGGTTCCAATTTGAATAATATAGTTTGTTTGAAAATCACTATTAGCTTCTGACATCCAACAAATGTCCGCCGTGAATTGATTACCTATTCTTGGTGGTTTTTCAAGATCCGTCAATATATCTCCTCTTTTTATCTCGGGTTCATTCGTAAAATAAAGAGAAACAGCACTGCCACTTTCCGCAAGTTTGACAGATTGAGTGTTATGAATTATTTCTTTAATGACTAAGTTTTGCCCCTTAGGCAACAACAGAAGCGCTTGACCTACCCGAAAATCACCTTGATCAATTCGACCCGCATAACCAATTGACTTATTGGCATGAATAAGGTATTGAACTTGAAATCGCATTCGGGTAGATTCAAGTTCTTTTTCTTGCGGGCAATTTTCCAAATAATCAAATAAGCTTGGCCCTTTAAACCAAGAAAAAACTGCCGATTTATGAACAACGTTCTCCCCCTTCAGTGCACTTATTGGCAAAACCGTTGGCGAAATAATCCTTACTTTATATGATAAATCAAGCAAGGCCGTCTTCATCTCTTCAAAAACAGCTTCATCATACTTGATCAAATCCATTTTATTAATTGCAAAAACGATTTGTTTCACACGCAATATCGAAGCAATTAACGCATGCCGTTTTGTTTGTTCTGTAATTCCAATTGTTACATCCACAAGAATGATCGCCACATCACAAAGCGAAGCTCCTGTGAACATATTTCTTGTGTACTCCCAATGACCAGGAGTATCTGCGATAATGAATTTATTAGTGTGGGTTGAAAAATACTTATAGGCCACGTCAATGGTTATACCAAGTTCCCTTTCAGCCTTTAGTCCATCGGTTAAAAATGCCAAATCGATTTCCGATTTTTCGCTCCCAAGTTCGTTTGCTTTTGTAAGGCCCTGAATGATATCAGTTGAAACCGCGCCGGAATCAATCAATAAACGACCTATCAAGGTACTTTTTCCATCATCAACATTTCCTGCAGTAAATAGTCGTATTAGCTTCATAATAATTAAAAGTAACCTTCTTTTTTTCTATCCTCCATTCCTGTTTCACTAATTCGATCATCAATTCTCGTCGCTCCTCTTTCAGAAATTTTAGAAATTTTCAATTCTTCAATTATTTGGGCTACCGTAGAAGCGGAACTTTTTACTGCTGCTGTGCAAGTCATATCACCAACAGTTCGATAGCGGACCCTTTCAGTGATCACCTCATCTAAAGGGCTTACCTTAACAAACTCATTCACATTCATCAAATGTCCTTCGCTTGTCTTTATACATGTACGTTCATGCGCGAAATATAAAGAAGGAAGGGAAATATTTTCACGTTGAATATAGGCCCAAACATCTAATTCCGTCCAATTAGAAAGTGGAAATACGCGCATATTTTCCCCTTCTTTCAGAAAACCATTTACAATATTCCATACTTCTGGCCGCTGATTAGTTGGATTCCATTTTCCGGTAGTGTCTCTTAACGAGAACACCCTTTCTTTCGCTCGCGCTTTTTCCTCATCCCTCCTAGCCCCTCCGATACACGCATCAAAATTAAACTCTGCGATTGCCTCTAGTAACGTAAAAGATTGGAAAGCATTCCGAGAGGGAAACTTGTGATCAAGATCTTTAATTCCTTTATTCACCATCGTTTGTTCTACCATCCGAACGATTAAATTTTCTTCCAATTCTTTTACTAGCGCATCACGAAATTCAAGTGCTTCAGGAAAATTATGCCCCGTATCTATGTGCATTAGTGGAAAAGGAAATTTCGCCGGAAAAAATGCTTTTTTACATAGATGAACCAGGCAGATACTATCTTTTCCTCCACTAAACAAAAGAACAGGCCTTTTAAACTGTGCCGCCGTTTCACGCAGCATATAAATAGCTTCTGACTCTAAAATATCCAAATAATCCATAGACATGGGAACTGTATCAAATGTAGGTAATATTTATGGAGACAGACACAACATCATGCATTGAGCACAGAGAAATTGGAAGAAATCGTTTGTTCTTATGCCAATACTTTCGGGGCGGCCGCTAGAATTTCAGGACTGGTTTCCATGGCAAATTTTTCAAAGTTTTTCACAAACTTAGCAGCCAGATTATTAGCAGTTTCATCATAACGAGATGCATCAGCCCATGTATTTCGTGGATTTAACAACTCAGAAGGCACACCATCACAAGATGTGGGGAATTCTAACTCAAATAAGGGCAGGGTCGCAAAAGAAGCATCATCCAACTTCCCAGTTAAAGCAGCGGTAATCATAGCACGCGTATAGCCTAATTTCATTCGGCTACCTGTACCATAAGCACCACCTGTCCAACCTGTATTTATCAACCAAACCTTGCAATTTGAATCCGCTAATTTATCGCCTAATAATTTAGCATATTTTGCAGGGTGAAGAGGCAAGAAAGCAGCACCAAAACCAGCAGAAAAAGTAGTTGTTGGCTCTGTAATTCCCACTTCGGTACCAGCTACTTTAGCCGTATAACCTGACATAAAATGGTACATCGCTTGCGCTGAAGTCAGTTTTGAAATTGGAGGCAATACCCCAAAAGCATCTGCTGTAAGGAAAAATATATTCTTAGGCGCCTTTCCTATTGAAGGAACAACGATATTATCAATGTAATTTATTGGATAAGAAACCCGAGTATTCTCAGTTATAGACCCATCGGCATAATTCGGAGTAGAAGACTCCGCTTCGAATCCTATATTTTCTAAAAGGGCACCAAAGCGAATAGCATCGTATATCTGCGGCTCTTTTTCTTTCGATAAGTCAATTGTCTTTGCATAACAACCACCTTCGAAATTGAAAACTGATTGATCTGACCAACCATGTTCATCGTCGCCAATTAAACGCCTATTTGGATCGGAAGATAAGGTTGTTTTTCCAGTTCCTGAGAGTCCAAAGAAAATAGCAGTATCGCCTTCATCTCCAATATTAGCAGAACAATGCATAGAAAGCACCTTTTTCTCATGTGGGAGAATAAAATTCAAAGCTGAGAAAATTCCTTTTTTAATTTCTCCTGTATAACCCGTCCCACCGATTAAAATAACCTTTTTGGTGAAATTCAATATCGCAAAATTAGCTTGACGGGTACCGTCTTCCTCCGGATTAGCTTCAAAAGAAGGAACGCAGACAATATGCCAATCTGGTTTAAAACTTTTTATCTCATCGTGATCGGGTCTCAAAAACATATTGTGAGCAAACAAACTGGACCAAGGTAATTCAGTTACCACCCTGATATTCATTCGATAAGTTGGATCCGCGCAAGCAAAAACATCTCTCACATATACATCTTTCCCTTCCAAGAACGATATCATTTTAGCGTAAAGTGCATCAAATTTTTCAGGTTGAAAAGCAATATTAACATCTCCCCACCAAACGGCAGCATCAGTAATTTGATCGCGAACAATAAACCTATCTTTCGGGGACCGTCCGGTAAATTTACCTGTTTCAATAGCCAAGGCGCCCGTATCGGTCAACATACCTTCACCACTTAAAATACAATCTTCGATTAATTCAGCGGGACTAAGATTCCAGAATTCATTTTCTAAATTCTTTAAGCCAATACTAGAGGATAAATCTGCTGACCCCCCCAAATTTCCAATTTTTGCCATTGTAAAATTATGTTAATAAGAACTTAATAAAACTGATGCAAAATTAACGAAATGTAGCGAACAGAAAAAGAATGAACTAAGTATTTACCAACATAAAAAATAGTCCCTGTTAAGAAATATTTTGTGTTAGTTAAATAAAAAAGCTTATATTTTCTGTGTGTTAAAAATAACCTTTCATAGCTGAGCAATTTAAACATGGAAAGATTATTGATAAACACGCGAGAAAAAAAATTAATTTTACCGACATCAACTAAAATCATGAAAAAAATATTTCTTTCCTTAGCCTTCCTATTTGGAACCTTGCTAATTGTATCTTTTTGCATTAATAAAACCAAGGATAAAAAAATCTCCATCAAATTCTCTGACACCCCAAAAGTTTGGTATAGTGAAGAATTGACTCCATTAAATAGCCTTAGCGAGACTGACCAAGCAGCAGGTATTGAAAAAGCCATTGTACTATTAAAAAACAATAATTTATGCTTGCCAATTGGAAAATTAGATCGCAAAATTTCCGCTATTAGTTTCGGAGGGCCAGCTAAAATTTTTCATGAGACCATAGGCCTTTTCACGGATACCGAAATTTCTGAGAACACTTCATTTAGAGAATGCAACGACACAAGTATTAACAGAATTAAGGCAAGAGAAATCTGCATCATCTCCTTGCACGCTACGGGCACGAAAGGGGCTGAAAATAATATTGATATTGAAAATCTAGGAATTCTAGATAAACTTCCTTCATCACAAATCAAAATTTTGATACTATTTGGAAACGAACAAGTCTTCAAAAACATAAACCCAGCGAGAGTTGATGTCATTATTTGGGCTAAGGAAAATCATTATTTAGCACAAAATCGTGTTGCGCAACTATTATTTGGAGCGACAGCAGCACAAGGAAAACTAACAAAAGACATCGGTAATTTTAAACTTGGAGACGGAATTAGCACAAAAACAAATGGTCGATTAAAATTCGGACTGCCGGCAGACTTGGGCATTAGCACTCTTAAACTGAATCAAATCGATGAAATTGCCCTAAAAGGAATTGAAGATGGTGCCTATCCGGGATGTCAAATCGTGGTTGCTGTCAAAGGGACCATAATTTATAGAAAAAGTTTTGGTCAACAAACGAAAAATGGCATAAACGTCAGCAATACACATGTATACGATATTGCCTCCATTACAAAAATTGCAGCTTCAACTTTACTAACGATGCATTTAGTCGACAAAGGATTAGTTGACATTGACAAAAATTTAGGCTACTACATCCCTGAAGTAACAGGCAATGGCCCATACGCCCAAATTAATATCCGAGAGATGTTAGCACATCAAGCCGGCTTAACACCATTCATTAAATTTTACAGCAAAACATTAGTTAATGGAAACTTAAACCCGTTAATTTATGCTAAAGAGAAAAAAGTTGGGTACGATTTAAAGGTTGCGGATGGCATTTACATGAGAAACGATTATGTTGACACTATTTATAAGCAGATTATTAATACACCCTTAGGAATCAAGAAATATGAGTATTCGGATTTGTGCTTTTATTTTATTCAAAAAATCAATGAAAAGATTGTACAACAGAAACAAAACGATTATTTACTTTCTACCATTTACATGCCAATGGGCCTTAGGTATGCGCGCTACCTGCCCTTAAATTTTTTCTCAAAGGCACAAATAGCTCCAACAGAAAATGACAAGACTTTTAGAAAACAATTGATTCATGGATATGTACACGATCCGGGGGCAGCAATGCTTGGTGGAGTTGCAGGACATGCCGGATTTTTTTCTAATGCAACTGATTTAGCCAGTATTATGCAATTATTTTTAAACAAGGGAGAATATGCTGGCTTGAAATTTTTCAGTGAAAAAACCATCAACGATTTTACACGAGTTCAATTTCCGGGCAATAAAAGAGGAGCAGGTTTCGATAGGCCAAATGCTAGTGGCGGTGGCACCTGTGATGAATTAGCATCCTCCGTCAGTTATGGACATTCGGGATTTACGGGCACCCTAGCTTGGGCTGATCCAAAGAACGATGTTGTATTTATATTTTTATCCAACCGTGTAAATCCAGACCAAGAAAACTGGAAATTAAGAGACATGGGCATACGCACCAAGATACAGCATGTCGTTTATGAAGCGGTGAATTCCCGAAAAAAATAGCCTTATTTTACACGATTAAAACTCATCGCTAACAACATCCATCTAGGCAAAAACTTTCCTTTTGCTTTGTTTTTCAAGTGAATGTACCACCCAATTTTTTTAATTACCGGAACCTTGTGCGTTTCAACAAATTCAATCAATGTACCATCCGGATCTTCCACATAAGAGAACCTCCCTCCCGCTTCACCCATATCAAATGTTTCCGCACTATCAACTGTAAATGCAAAGCCCTTATCGGCACATTCTTGTTTCAACACATCCATACCTTGCACATCGAAACACAAATGAATAAATCCCCAATCTCCCCACATTCGATCTTGAAAAATACACTTTGCCTCCTTACTATCTGACAGTTGAACAAGTTCAATTTGACTTGTCCCCAATAACTGAGCGAATGGGCCACGTCTAGCATTTTTATGTGAAAGACGAACTCGTCTCATAGCACGATCACCACCGCCGATTAAAGAAAAGTCTTCAAAAACAGCCGTTGCATCCAATTGAAGTTCATCATAATTTAGCAGTCCTTGATAAAAGTCAATTGATTTTTCCATATCAGAAACACCGATAATTGCACCAGCCATACCCCCACAAAAAGACGGGTGTTTGGTATTACTAAACCAGCTTTCACTTTCCACCACTTGAAATAAATTACCGTTGGGATCACGAAGAAAAAACGACCAGCATCCAAGAGCATCTTTCATTGGGGGGCCTAAAATGTCGGCCTTATTACCTGTCATATAATCATACGACTTTTGGATATCCCTGGATTTAATTTTACAAGCAAAAAGGCCATAATCACCCATTTGCACATCAAAAGATGCTTTTTCAGTTTTTCGAGAAGTATATTGCCAAATTTCGAAGCCACCGCCACCATCCATGCTCAAGGCAAGTGTCGCCGTTCTCGATTGAACTTTATCGCCCGTATATTTTGTCATCAAAGGAGCATCCGCTGCTTCTTCAAATATCTTTATATCAATTCCAAATTGCAATCGATACCAGGCCCAAATTTCGTTCACATTGGGTACACCTATACCCAACTGTTGAATTCCGCAGATAATTTTTTCCATATTTTCTTTGTGCAAATATAAAAAATTCATTAGCGTCCTAGCTGATTTTTAATGATATAAAATAGTGGCAATCCGATACCGTATTCTATAAAACCTATTAAATAGTTAAGAAGCACGAAGTACAACTCATTTTTATTTAAATAAAGTCAAGGAAATATACATGCCTTAAAAACAAGAAAGATTCAACTAAAAATTATCGGACAGCCCTTTCATTAAACAAAACATACCCGTAACTAAATTGCAAAGAAATAGGCTTCGTTTGTTGAGGGAAATAATTAACAGTCGCCCTTATAGGTCCAATAATAGAATGAAAAATCAAAGAAGATGAGGCAATATAAGACGAACCTAAGAAAGGCTTTGAATATTCAAATGTACCGTCAATATTTTTCTGCAATACAATTAAAGGTTGGTAATAATAAGCATCGATGCGAAGCTCTAAATTTTTCTTCAGCGTGGCGACTATATTTATTCCTGCACCAATGTGCTGCGGAGAACGATATTCAGGTAAAAAATAGGTGTCCATATCTGGAATAATAGAAAATGAAGGCATCGAGAGCAAACTTGCTGTGTAATTTGCGAAAAGCGACTGGCTGTTAAACATCCCTTTGAAATGGACACCTAGATGAATTCTTGATTTAGAAAAGAAATAATGCTGAAATTCTGCATTTAAATTAATCCAATTGTGCGTAAGAGTCACCGTGGTATCAAACATAGCAGTAGAACCTGGCGATGTTCTTTCCGTTGAAGCCACATAACGCACCTTTATATTGGAGAAAGTACCTGTTGAAGCAAACTGTTTTCTATTAAACGTACTGTGCAACACTTCGTAACTAATATTTGTACCTACCAAAACCGTTACATCTGCAGTGTCTTTGTTCGTGAATTGCGCTGTTTGATAATATTCATCCGTTAATTTAAATCTTCTAAAATCGAATGTTCCCTTTGAATTATTTAATATGGGGTGCTTAATTTTAGCCCCATAATAAATTTCATTTTGCACTAAAAATGAAGGTTGCACATCTTCAAAGAAAGTGGCAAAACTTCGGAAATAATCCCATCTATTCAATACAAAATATGATGCAATAGAGATTGGAAAAACGGCTGGAAAATCAATTGTTGCAATAGCTTTTCCTGATCCATAAAACTTTCCAAAATAAGAAGAGGCATTAAAGGAACTTGCGAGACGACCGACTCTACGGTACGTAACACCCAAAAAACCAGTATTCACTGCTCTAGAAGATATATGTCCACCTACATCTATCTTAAAATCTTTCGCTTTTCGAATGAATAAATTTAAATGAAAAGTTGAATCCTTATTTAATTTTAATGTTGGATACATAAATTCAATTTGAGGCTTCGTATACAATCGAAAATATCTTTCCTGCAGCACCTCAGCGCTTAATACCTTATTGTTTTTCGTCCGGATAAGTGCTTTCGTTGCAAATGATACGTTTTTGTTATCAAAACTCTCAATAGAAATTGAGCTCACCTTTAATGGAAGTGACTTTCGTTTAAAAGCCTCCCTTTTAAGCGCCAATTCCTCCGGTGAAATACGGTTTATCAACCACATATCTATTGAATCTAATTGCAAAATAGTTGCCCTATAACCATCATCTATTGCTTGCTTTACCTCATCAAATTGAAAAGTTCCTACTTTTGAATCCGTTTGAATTAGTATGGCTTCAGAACAAGGTAATTTATAATCGGTAGGAGTTTGCATCATGTTTTGCAACAAGCCGATAAAATCTTGTTCATTAGGCTGGCTAGGTTTTGAGGCGCAATTACTACCAATAATATAATCCGGATTAAAATCAGCATACATTACATTAACTGGAAAGTTATTATAAAGTCCGCCATCAAAATAAATAATCCCGTTTACCCTGATTGGATTCAGATAAAAGGGGAAGGTCATAGACGCTCGAACTGCTTGATTAAGAAATCCTTCCTTAAAAATCGTGCTTTTTTTATTTACAACATCGGATGCAACACAACGAAAAGGAACAAACAAGGAATCAAAATCAGCACCATTACTGGCACTTGTAAGACCAAAGATTTTCACCATTTCAAAATCTAAAAAAGAAGGTCGTACCAAGTTCAATGGGATTGACTTTCTAAGTATACTATCCTTATGAAAACCAACATCAACAAATCCGGCATGGCTTTCTTCTTCGTTAAAAAGATAGCGCTTTCCCACATCCAATTTACCATTGGCCATTAGTTGAAATTCTTCCCCTAAAACATACGCCTCAATTTCAGCTGGAGAGTAGCCACATGCATACAAAGCACCCACCAATGCACCTGCTGATGTACCTGTAATATAATCAATGGGGACACCTCGCTCTTCCAGTGCCTTCAATACCCCAATATGCGTTAATCCCGTTGCACCACCGCCGCTTAATACTACACCAACACTTTTTTGAGCCGTACAGAAATGACCTGTACAGAAAAATAGTGCTAATAATAAACCTAACAATGCTTTCAATTGTGTTACTTTTGTACAAATTTAGACGCTTAATTCGTAAAAATGACCACTCTTGATAATTTAACAAAAGATTCAATTACAATCACCTTAAAATGCTTCTTTGGTTTCGAGGAAACTTTAGCAGATGAATTAAAAGAATTAGGCTACAAAGACATCGTTTTATTAAACCGTGCAGTACAAATTAAAGGGACATGGTACGATGTTTATTTTTTGAACTTACACATTAGATGTGCCATTTCGATATTAGTGGAAATAGCACAATTCCGCATTCACGATGAACAAGACGTTTACAAAAAATCAGCGCAAATAGATTGGACGACCTTTTTCCGTAGCAACCAAACTTTTGCCATAAAAGGAGCCGTTAATTCGGGATTATTTAAGAACAGTCATTTTCCTTTTTTACTGGTGAAAGATGCCATTGTCGATTGTTTTCGGGACAAAAACTTAGAACGACCCAACATCGAATTAAAGACACCAAACATATTAATTGATTTATACATTCGTGAAAACATGGTGACCTTATCCATCAACACGAGTGGGGCGCCATTATTTCACAGAGGGTATCGAACTGAAACTGGCTCAGCGCCCTTGAACGAAGTCGTTGCGGCCTGTTTGATTAGACTTTCTGGGTGGGATAGAAAAACAACTTTTTTAGACCCTTTTTGTGGTTCAGGAACAATTCTAATTGAAGCAGCACTATTGGCTGCAGGAATTCCGTCTTCTATTGAAAGACAACATTATGCCTTTAAGAACCTAAAAAATTTCGATCAACAAATGTGGGATAAAATTTACGATGAAGCGCCGAAAAATTCCAGGGAACTACCTTGCCGAATATTCGGTTCTGATATCGCAGATGAGATGGTATTAAAAACAAGGGCTAATTTACGCTCTATGAGTTTCGGTAAATTAATTGCCATTTCCGTTTTAGATTTTAGCGAAATTCAAAAACAAGATGAACCTGTATTTATTCTTACCAATCCACCGTACGGGCAACGATTAGAAGCTGACGTACTTGATTTATATTCAGGAATAGGAGATTGGTTAAAAAACACCATGAATCCATCAACAACTTGGATTATTACATCGAATGAAGATGGTCCAAAATCAATTGGTCTTCGTCCCGGGAAGAAATACAACATATACAACGGGGATATCCCTTGTACATTCAGATCCTACGAAACATTTTCGGGAAGCCTTAAAGAATTTAAAAGCAAAAGCAATAACAATTCAGCGCAGTAAAGATTAGATACTAATCGTAAAGAAACGATTAACGTTTTGAAATATCTACGTAATCGCGGGAAGTATTACCAATGTAAATTTGTCTTGGACGACCAATCGGCTCTTTATTTTCCGTCATTTCTTTCCACTGAGCAATCCATCCAGGAAGTCGACCTAAGGCAAACATTACGGTAAACATTTCGGTTGGAATACCAAGAGCTTTGTAAATAATCCCTGAATAAAAATCAACATTTGGGTATAAATTGCGCTCTTTGAAATACGCATCTTCTAGCGCAACTTTCTCTAATTTCTTTGCAATAGCTAATAAAGGATCGTTGATATTTAATTTTTCCAACACATCATCGCATGCTTTCTTAATAATATTAGCTCGTGGATCAAAGTTTTTATAAACACGATGTCCAAAGCCCATTAAACGAAATGGATCTTCTTTATCTTTTGCTTTTGCGACCCATTTATCGACATTTCCTCCGTCGTTATTAATTTGCTCAAGCATTTCAATAACCTCTTGATTTGCACCACCATGCAACGGGCCCCAAAGCGCTGAAATACCAGCAGAGACGGTAGAGTATAAGTTTGCTTGAGACGACCCAACAATCCGAACGGTAGACGTTGAGCAATTTTGTTCGTGATCAGCATGTAAAATCAATAACGTATTCAATGCTTCAACTACAACAGGATGCACCTTATAATCTTCTGTTGGCATAGCAAACATCATGTACAGAAAGTTTTCACAATAATCGAATTCATTTCTTGGGTACATGAAAGGATGGCTCAAGGAATTTTTGAAAGACCATGCTGCCAAAGTGGGCAATTTAGCAATTAATCGATGTATCGTTAAATTTTTAGCCTCCTTGCTCCTATTTGGATCAAGCGACTCTGGATAGAAAGTAGAAAGTGAGGATATCATCGAAGACAAGACACCCATTGGATGTGCTTTAGCCGGATACGCTTCAAAGAATTGCTTCATATCTTCGCTCACCAAGGTGTGCTTCTTTATACTCATTTCAAAATCTGCTAATTCATCTTTGGTGGGTAATTCGCCATAAATAAGCAAATACGAAACTTCCATGAAAGATGCTTTAGAAGCCAACTGTTCGATTGAATAACCACGATAGTGCAAAATACCCTCTTCACCATCTAAGAAAGTTATTGAACTTTTTGTAGCACCCGTGTTTTTATATCCAGAATCAAGGGTAATATAACCCGTCAAATCTCTTAATTTAGAAATGTCAATTGCTTTTTCATTCTCAGTTCCTGTAAAAACTGGCAGCTCATAAATTTTTCCGTCTAATTCTATTTTCGCAACTTCACTCATTTCTATATATTATAAATTCAATCCCTAAAATTACAAAAGAAATTTGTTGAAAATAAAAAATTAGAAGAAATATTTTTTTTTAGAAGCTCCTAATGATAAACATTAGAAGAGAAAAACATATAAAATTGTCTTACTTCCCCCTTTACAAATTCTCTTCAACAAAATCTAAAATCATCTTAAACAAATGATTACGAGTATTTCCACCATAAATACCATGATTTTTATTCGGATAAATAAACAAATCAAATTGTTTATCTGCTTTCACCATAGCATTAATTAATTCCATTGAATTTTGATAATGAACGTTATCGTCAGCAGCTCCATGAATCAGTAAAAATTTTCCTTTCATCAATTGCACAAAATTAACCGGCGAATTAGCATCATATCCATCAGCATTTTCTTTTGGAGTGCGCATAAATCGCTCGGTATATATATTATCATAATTTCTCCAATTTGTAACAGGAGCAACCGCAACTGCCATTTTAAAAACATCGGCGCCTTTTGTAATCGCTAAGGAAGCCATGAAACCGCCATAACTCCATCCCATGACACCGATTCTATTAGCATCCACATAGGGATACCCTTGTAATACTTTTGCTGAGGCAATTAAGTCTTCCGTTTCTAACTTCCCTAATTGCAAATACGTGGATTTTTTGAAAGCCGCACCTCTGTAAAGCGTTCCTCTTGGCTCAACACATGCGACAATATAGCCTTTTTGAGTTAGTAACTGGTGAAACATATAGTCTGAATTGTCCCATGCATCGACCACTTCATTGTGTCCTGGGCCACCATATAAGGTCATATATACGGGATATTTTTTTGTAGAATTAAAGTTGGCCGGCTTCATGATCCAGCCATTTAATTTATTTCCATTTACATCAAATGTGATGAACTCTTTTTTACTTAATGCTAGATTTCCAAGTTTACTTTTTAACGCCTTATTATCCTCCAACATCCGAACAAGACTACCATCATTTTTATTTAAGGTATAGAAAGGCGGCGTATTCGCATCAGAATGCGTGAGTACCATGAACTTCATTCCGGCAGTAAATTCAGCGTCACTAACTCCAATAGGTAATGACAACAATTTATAGTTTGACCCATTGGTGCTAATAGAATGAATGGTTTTGATCATAGGAGATACCTCGGCAGAAGAATAATAGACCGTGTTAGTGCTTTCATCAATTCCGTATAAATCTATTACGTCCCAATTTCCTTTCGTAATTTGCGAACTTGTACCATTAAAATCAAGTTGATAAATATGATTAAACCCATCGATTTCACTCGTTCTTAAAATCGAATTTCCATCTTTTCGAATCATTAGGTTATTATCAATTTCAACGTATGTGGTTGATTTTTCCTCGAAGAACATTTTTTGAGTCATTTTTTTACTTGAAAGATCAACTAAATGATATTTCAAGTTATTTTGGTGCCTATTTAAGGTTTGAAGAATAAGTTTATTAGCCGTTTTTGACCAAGAAAGTCTTGGAATATACTCGTATTCCCCAAGTTTGATTGGCGTGATTTTTCCGTTGGAAACATTAACAATATGAGCAGTAACCTTACTATTATCCTCTCCAGCCTTAGGGTATTTGTACTTATATTCCGTTGGATAGAGCTCGTTGTAGAAGGTTAGATTAAATTCCTTTACCTCCTTTTCATCAAATCGTAAAAAAGCAATCCATTTAGAATCCGGCGACCAGTCATAGCCTTTGGTAATACTAAATTCTTCCTCATAGACCCAATCCGTTGTACCGTTAATAATTTTATTTCTTTTTCCATCTTCTGTCAATTTTACGACTTTACCATTCGCAACTTGCTTTACAAAAATGTCATTACCGTAAATAAAAGAAACTGATTTTCCATCGGGTGAATACTCCGCTAAAGATTGCGGTTGATGCTTTTCATCCAATGGCATTAATTGTTTTGTCGATATATCATATAAATAATAAATTGCCGTAAAACTTCTTCGATAAATAGGAACTATACTTGTCATGAACAGAATTTTCGTCTCATCAAAATTGAACTCATAATCTTCAAAAGCGATCATTGCCTCCTTATATATCAACGAATTACCGTTTACCAACAAAGTACCCGCATCAGTGGGGTCCGTTAATTTATACTTAACAATAGAGCCCTCCTCATTCATTTTTGTATAATGTTCCCCGTCTTTCATCGATTTGAATCCCTCTACTCCTTTCGGATAAAACTCATACTTTTTCCATATTTGTTCGACCGTAATATCTTGAGCATACAGCTGTAAACTCACTAAAAAGAATGCACAAAAAATAATTTTCATCGTAATTGTTTTTTAAGTGACGAAGATACTTGTTAAAGTTTAATTAATATATGTGGCTAAAAAAATTTAATCTTAAACAATCAATGTGGTGTGTTTTTAAGTAAATTTTAAATTACTTTTGTGCAATAAAATTTTAAACCATGAAAATAACCTCTACTCTACTTTTTTTCTTTGCTATTAATGCAGTAGTTGCACAATCGAATTGTAGCCAATTATTTATTTCAGAATACGTGGAAGGTTGGTCAAATAATAAAGCCTTAGAAATTTATAATCCTACATCATCCCCAATCGATTTAAGTCAATATTTTGTTGCACGTTATTCAAATGGATCATCAACCGCTACAGTAGCCAATTCCATTCAATTGTCAGGAATAGTTGCTCCACATGGTGTTTACGTGGCTGTATTGGAAAAATTAGATCCACTAGGAATGGGCCAAGAAGCTCCGGTTTGGGATTCATTACAAGTAAGAGCTGATGGATTTTATTGCCCAGTATATAATACTTCTAACTGTTTCTATTGGAATGGAAATGATGCTGTTATGTTAGCTAAAGGAACTTTACCTGCATCCCCTACCACATTAATTAATCCTACTAACGTACCTGGATTTGTGATTGTAGATATTTTTGGTAAAATAGGTGAAAATCCTGCGAATGAAACAGGAAGCGCGGCAGGAAACGATGGTGCATGGTCTTCACAATTTCCATACAGTACAGGATTGGGAATTCAGGTAACCAAAGATCATTCTATGATTCGTAAAATAGCGGTTCAAAAAGGCGTAAATACACCTGTTTCTTTCTTCGACCCTTTATTAGAATGGGATTCTATTCCTGCTGTAATTGTTCGATTAGATGCCAATGGAGATACGATTTTTGGAACAAGTGGTAACCCCATTTTAGATGGAAATTGGAATTCATTAGGCTCACATGATTGCAATTGTAATCCTGCAGCTATTAATGAAACAATCGTCCCGGATTTAATTATGTTTCCAAATCCAACTTCAGGAATCGTTTATTTAAAAAATGCGCAAAACATTAAAGCGGTTCAGCTAGTTAATGCTTTCGGTCAGCAAATCACGTATAACACCTACGAGAACAAATCCACAGTGACGATTGATATAGACGGTCATAATGGAGTTTATTTCTTGAGGATTACCATGAAAAATGGATCGCAAGAAATTAAAAAAGTAATTGTAAGATAAATTTCCTCAATATATAAAAGCCGTTTAAAGCGGCTTTTATTATTTTATTCTTCCAATGAAGACATACCTACTTATTTTTTCCTGCGTGTTATCTTTTTTTGTCGTAGGACAGAATAAAGGTTCGTTAAGCATCAAAGTTGTCGACGTAAATAAAGATATCGTTGTCGGTGCAAAGGTGATTTTAACGAGTGAAACAGATCCAAATGCTATTTTCAAAGCCGTTACATCATCAGATGGAACATGTATAATTAGCAATCTAATTTTCGGGGCTTACCAAGCCAATGCGAGTATGATTGGCTTTGAACCTATTACACAACCCATAAAAATCTCAAAAACAGAGAATACATTAACGATCCTACTTGGAGGGAATCAAGAATTTGAAGAAGTTAAGGTAATTGGGAATTTAGTGAACGAAGGCAACGTTCCAGTCGCTGTTACAAAAATATCACTGCAGAAAATAACGGAAGAATTAGGGTCGAGGGATTTACCTATGTTATTAAATGGTACTGCAGGAGTTTATGCAACGTCACAAGGTGGAGGAGATGGAGATGCAAGAATCAACGTCCGTGGTTTTGACCAACGAAATGTGGGTGTTATGATAGATGGTGTTCCTGTTAACGACATGGAAAATGGCGCTGTTTATTGGTCAAATTGGTTCGGTTTAGATGCGATAACGGCCCAAATGCAAGTTCAAAGAGGATTGGGCGCCACAAAAATTGCCATGCCTTCAATCGGTGGAACGATTAATATCATAACACAAGGAATCGGCAATAAAAAAGGAGGAAGTTTTAAACAAGAGTATGGAACAGGTAACCTGCTTAGATCTAGTTTTTCATACAATACAGGCATGACACCAAAAGGTTGGGGTGTGACTGTTTCTGCGTCCTACAAACAAGCTGATGGTTGGGTAGATGGAACATATAGTCAAGGATTATTTGGCTACGCAAAAATTTCAAAAAAGATAAATTCGCATTTAATAACCCTATCAGGATTTGCTGCCCCCCAAAAACATGGTCAACGATCATACAACCAAGCCATTCAATATTGGGATAAAGATGCCGCAAGAAATTTAGGAACAACCATAGATACAAACACGCAGTTTTTTGATATGGGAGTTCGATACAACCAACATTGGGGATATCGAACGGAAAACGGAAAAAGAGAGATCCTGTCTGAACGTGAAAATTTTTATACTAAGCCACAACTAACCTTAAAGGACTTTTGGAAAGTAAATGATAAATTATCCATTTCTAACATGGCCTATGTTTCAATAGGGCGTGGTGGAGGAACAAGTATTTATAATTCATCTGCAGTGCTCAGGGATTCCAATAATTTGATAGATTGGGATTTGATGGAACAATCCAATAAAGTCAACTCGTTATTTGGTACTCCAAACATAGATCTTCTTTACTCCCCTACTGAAATAAAATCGAGTCAGCTAATCATCGCTAGCATAAATAATCATTTTTGGGCGGGGTATTTAGGACAATTTAATTATGATTTGTCAAAAAAGGTAGAGTTGTCAGGCGGAATCGATTTGCGGTACTATGAAGGAAGGCATTATCAAGTGGTTTCAGATTTATTAGGCGGTGATTATTACGTAGATAATGCTGATAAAAACGCTGCGTCTCCTATGAAAAGAGTGGGCGATAAAATCGCTAAAAACACCTTTAATGCCGATCGAAGTGGATTGGTTCAATGGACCGGAGCTTTTGGCCAAATGTCCTACACTGGGGACAAACTATCGTTTTTTGTTAACGTAACTGGTATCTTAAACGGATATAAAGGCATTGATTATTTCCAAAAAAGAGTCTTGGAAATTGGAGATACTACCTTGCGAATTGGTACGGGAGATACGATCCAATATCAAGGCAATACGTATACATCTTCCTCAGTAGGACTAAAAAACGATCAAACAGATTGGAAATTTTTACCCGGATCTACTTTTAAAGGCGGAGTGGCTTACCGAATTATTGAAAATGCGAGTGCTTATATCAACCTTGGTTATTTAAATCGTACGCCACAATTTTCTAATGTCATAGACAACAACACCAATGCCTTCTTTGGAACCTTCACCAACGAACTTATTTTAGCGTTGGAAGGCGGGTTGAATTATGCTAATAAAAAATTTGGCGTGAACCTAAATGGTTATGCGACGAATTGGAAAAATAAACCTTTTCCATATGGCGTTGCCGTTCCAGATCCAAATGACCCCACAGAATTTATTCGCGTTAATATTAACGGAATGGATGCTGTTCATCTTGGCGGCGAATTAGACATTGCCTATAATATTACCAAAAAATTAAGTGCTGAATTCATGTTTTCTTATGGAAACTGGTATTGGAATTCAGACAAGACCGTCCTTATTCCTCAATATGATTCACTAGAAATAACCTTTGATGCCAAAGGCGTGCACGTTGGTGATGCGGCACAAACAGCTTTATCTGCTTCTATTCGCTATGAACCCTTCAAAAATTTCTATTGTAAAGTTCAAGCTCAGTATTTTGATCGATATTTTTCTAATTTTGATCCTTTTACATTACAAGGTGTGAATGCAAGAAGAGAATCATGGATAATGCCGTCTTATTATCTGATTAACTTATTTGCAGGTTATAAATACCCCTTAAAAAACTGTACGCTTAATACAAGTGCTACCATCACTAATTTATTAAATACGAGATATATTTCTGATGCTACCAACAATGCAAACGATAGTTATGATACCTTTGATGCGCAATCAGCCACCGTTATGTTTGGAGGAGGATTTCGATTTAATGTATCAGTCGGTATTCAATTTTAATGTTTAACTAATTTTTATGAAAAAAATAATTTTAAGTAGTCTCGTAATTTTATCATCGATCTCCGTTTTTGCACAAAATATTGCTACAGCAAGAAATGCAGGTATTGGTCAAACAGTAACGGTTACAGGTGTTTCTTCTAATGGGTCAGAACTTGGTTCTATTCGCTACATCCAAGATGGAAGTGCAGCAATCCCATGCTATGGAACGAATTTGAGTAGTGTGTTAAAAGGAGATTCAATTACCGCTACAGGTGTCTTGTTTGACTTTAACGGTTTATTGGAAATTTCGCCAACAAGCTCGTTTACGAATCATGGCCCCACAACTCAAAACATCCCTTTAAACATTCCAATAACAAGCGCAGGCGAACCATTGGAAGCGCAATTAATTCGAATAGAAAATGTGACATTTGTACAAAGTGGGTCATTTGCAGCTGGAAATAGCACGGTTCAAATTACAGATGGAACGAATACATTAGATGTTCGCATAAACGGGACAACAAATATTGATGGCAGCGCAATCCTAGCTGGACCAGTTACCATAACTGGAGTACTTGGTCAATTTAATACAAGTTATCAAATTGTGCCTAGAAGCACGAACGATATCGTAGCTTATGTAGCACCATTAAATGAAATTAATGTTAAAATTAATGGAGCAACCGTACTAAACAATGGTTCATACATCATTGGAAATACCGCAATTAATTCCATTACAATAGAAAACACAGGTGTTCAAAACCTTAGCGTAACTGGAGCAAACCTTTCAGGAGTTAATGCTGCCGATTATACAACCAACCTAAATACAGCCACTATTCCTGGTGGAGGCAACCAAAACTTCACCCTTAATTTTAACCCAACAGGACCTGGTTCAAGGTATGCTTCTATTTCTATTAGTAATTCAGACCTTGACGAAAATCCATACCTGATTAATTTCATTGCCGTTGGAAATGATAACTTAGCTACTGAACCAACCAGTAATCCGAGCGGCTTAACATTTTCAAATGTACAAGCTTACACACTTGCGGGAACATATAACGACGGAGTAAATGCAGAAAAGTACATCGTTCTTTGGAAAAATGGAAGCGCTGTTACTGCCGTTCCAACAGATGGAACTTCTTACTTGCGAGGCGATATTATTGGCGATGCTAAAGTGGCATACATTGGTCCAGGCACCTCATTTACGCCAAGAGGAATAATTGCCAATCAATCGTATCATTTTGCCGTTTTTGCCTTTAATGGCCCAGCTGGTTTTCAGAATTATAAAACAACAAATGCGGCAATAGGAAATACAAGTAGCACAGGATTAAATATCGGAAATTACTATGGCGCTATAAATTCATCTTCACCAACATTTTTAACAAACCTTTCCAACCTTATCAATCCGCACACTGTTGTTAGTTATTTTAACTACAAACAAACGGTTATGAATCAATTTGAGGTGAGAGATACCACAAATGGACAATCTTACGTGATATGTGCGTATTCAGGGGAGAGAAAGGTGTTTAATGATCCGTTCGATTGGTCTACGCAGGGTTACTCTCGAGAGCATAGCTTTTGTCATTCATGGATGCCAACATTTCCAGCAGACAGTCCTGAATTAATGGAATACAATGATCAACATAATTTATACCCTACCAATTTACAGAATGCCAATACACCTAGAAGTAATCTACCTTTAATGGACATTACAGGAAATGTTGTTTTTAACTATTTAGAAGGAAGTGTTGGTTACAATGGAGCGCAAATGGTATACGAACCAAGAGCGTCGCAAAAAGGAAATGCCGCAAGAGCCATTTTTTATATGGCGACCTGCTACAATGGTATCAGTGGAAACAATTGGTCACTGCCGGCTTACCAAGATCAAACATCATTGAAAAATTGGCATTTTGCAGATTTACCAGATAATTATGAAATCGCTAGACAAGAATATATTTTTAGTACACAAGGAAATAGAAATCCATACATCGATTCTGTAAATTATGCTTGTCACGTAAGTTTTTCAAACATGACTTATTTAGCTGTTGATTGCAATGTAGGCTTAGAAGAGCAATTAGCTATGAACTTTAGCGTATTCCCTGTTCCTTCTAATGGAAAAGTATTCGCACAAGTAAATGGCTTGAACATTACAGGGTATGTTATAACAGATATACTTGGTAAAACAGTTCTTCAAAACAACTTAGTTAGCCTACCTGTTTTAGAACTAGATGGCAGCCAACTTAAGGCTGGAAAATATTTAATGGAAGTAAATACAGAACTTGGCAAAGCTAGAAGTTCTTTTATCATTGAATAATGAATAAGCTAATTTGGATTTTATGTTTAGGAGCAAGCCTTGTGGCTTGCTCTTCGCATTTAGTCTTACACCAAAATGCCATCGTCCCTGTTTCGAAAGATGGCGTAGGTGTACCTGAAACAGAACAAATAATAAAGCCCTATCGAGATTCAATGTCGAAAGTGATGAACATTCACGTCGGAAATTCACCCGTGAACTTTATTGTTGAGCGCCCCACTTCGAATTTAATGAATTGGGTCGCTGATGCTTTGTTTACCAATCAGACTAAAACAATTCGCTTAAGCCAACCCGTATTTTGCCTGTTAAATTTTGGCGGAATTCGTTCCACCATAAATAAAGGGGAAATATTGATGGGCGACATGTTCAAACTAATGCCCTTTGATAATTTAATTACATGGGTTGAAGTTCCCGTTGAAGTCTTACCGGAAATTGCTGCTTTTCTGCTTAAAACAGGAGGTGAACCATTAGCTAATGCCTACTTAGAAAATGGCCAATTAAACGTCAACGGGCTAGACCAAAGTCATACACACGTTTGGATCATTACCTCAGACTATTTAGCTAATGGGGGCGATAACATGTTGTTTTTTAAAAAAGGGACCAACTACACGAAACATACTAAAACCCTAAGAGACGCTCTGATTGAAGAGGCCATGTTCCAAGGAGATTTAATGGAGACAACTGATAAAAGAATTCGGTAATGGAAAGAAGAGGATTTTTAAGAAAAGCCGGACTAGGTTTAACAGGAATAGTAGTTGTTCAACAAGGATTTGGGCAAACCTTCGTAAAGAAAAGTAAGCGAATTACCATTCTTCATACCAATGACACCCATTCCAACATTGATCCATTTCCTGACAATCATCCCAAATATCCAGGTATGGGAGGCGTCGCCAAAAGACATTCCATCATTAAAAAAATACGAGAAGAAGAGGCGCATGTCCTTTTATTGGATGCCGGAGATATTTTTCAAGGAACGCCCTATTTCAACACATTCAAAGGACATTTAGAAATGAAAATCATGTCCGAGATGGGCTATGATGCAGCAACGATGGGCAACCACGACTTTGACATTGGGTTAGAAGGTTTTTTGAGCGCTCAAGAACATGCCAACTTTCCATTTTTATGCTCCAATTATGATTTCACCGATACCATTTTGAATGGAAAAACGAAAAAAAATACCATTTTCTATAAAGGCGGAATAAAAATTGGCGTATTTGGAATTGGCGTAAATTTATCCAGCCTCGTACCCGATGCAAATTATGGAAAAATGATTTACAAGGATCCTTTTGAAACCGCCAATGAGCAAGCTGCAGAATTGAAAGCGAAGGGATGTGATCTTGTTATTTGCCTTTCTCATTTGGGGTATGAATACAAAGATGACAAACCATCTGATCGATTATTAGCACAAAAAACAAGAAATATTCACTTGATCTTAGGAGGACACTCCCACACATTTCTGGAGAAACCAACCTTGGAAAAAAACATAGATCAAGCACCCGTATTAATCAACCAAACAGGATGGGCAGGGATTAATCTAGGAAGAATTGACATCGATTTTGATAAACAACTCTTTCATTCAGATACCATAAAAGTCATCTAAAAGAAGGTATAACTTCTTATCCTAATTAATTTTCTTACATTTAAAAAATGATTCCTACACATTTTTAGAGAATTTAATACTCAAATAATGAATAGGGAAATACACATTAATAAGAAACTATTGATTCCAGCACCAAAAAATATCATTCGCACAATAAAAAAAGGGCGACCAAGTATTGTGCTTCTTTTTCTAACTGGCCTTTTCGTTAATTGCGCAGGGAGAAAAATCGGAACGCCACCAAAAATTAGCAATATAGCCATCCCAACTACTAGAACCATAGTTTATCAAGATAGTTCCTTGTTAAAAAATGATATTATTCAATTTTGGGCAAATGCAAAAATAAACGAGTGGGGAGAAGAAGGGAAAATCGATTTCAAAATTCCTCGGGCTATTATTGGCAGTCTTTTAGCGAAGAAAAGAATTCCTGAGATTAATACCTACCTTCTTAAACAATATCCCACTGGAGAAATAGGATCTAAGTGGCTATTAAATCAAAAAGGAGGGTACGATTTTACAGCCATGTCAATCATTCCAATTTTATATTTATTCGCCGATTCTACTGAGTTATTATACCCACAAACGAAAGAACACCTTATCAAGCATATATTAACAATTAGAGGTCCTGGATTCACTAGAAACGTCCCTCGATTATGCTTTCAAGATTCTGAAAATCATATATTAATGGGGGAAGGAGCGCGTTATCTAACCAATCAATGGCTTTGTGAACACGGGGTAGAATTGGAAGGCGCTTATAATAATAAATTAAACGGGGTGGAAGAAGGTTTGAAAGCGTATTTACAAGAAATCCTACAATACGGAATTTATGAGTACAATGCCAAGCCTTACCTGGGTTATACCTATTCAGCTTTGATGAATTTGAGTGCTTTTGCCAGAGGGGAAATTCAAGAACTCGCCACCAAAATTTTAGACCATATTAATTGGCAATATGCCTTGAATAGTTTTAACTTCAAACACTTACCCCCCTATAGAAGACGATTTAAAAGAAGTATCGACAAAAGCATCTATTCCGATTACCATTCTGTTATGTTGATGATGTGGGCGAGTTTAAAGGAGAAAGACTTAAATTTAAAAATCACTAAAGGGGAACACATCGCACTTTGGGCTACCATGTTACCCTATCGACCTGCCGATGATGTACTTAATTGGTGCCTTGCAAAACCAAACCAATACTTTGTAAAAATAGGCCATGGACATAATTCCTGTCCTGAAATTTGCAGCGGTGATAGCACCTTTTTACTCACGTCTGGAGGAGCAAATCAAGGAAGATCTTCCCTAATTGTTCCACAACCCACCGTATTGTTTTTAGCAGATAGTGCCAAAACACTAAAAGAACTTTTCTATCTATCTAATCCAGATAAAGATTTCATGCGATGGAATAATACAGGAGTATATCAGGATTTTGCTTGTGGAAAAGGAAGTATACACGTTCCAAAAAACAAAAAAGCTGAGGTAGATTCATGTGATTGGTCGATATTTCCTATATCGAAAGGACTATTTTTAGGCGTCTATTCAAAAAAAGGTACTGCTTTGCTAGTAATCGTTAGAGAATCTTCTGCCAAAAGCGCCTTAAGCAAAATAGTAAAAGAAAATCCTGATCATAAAATGTACAAAACACAATTTATGCATCCTAATGGAAATCTAATCACTTATGACCTTAACGCGCCAAAAAACACCTGGGTAATCAAAAGCGTAAATGGCATCTTGACAGATCGTGACTTCGAAAAATGGCCTTTTTTCGAAGGAGATATTGACGGTTTTTAAGTCCTTATTATCGATAATATAGGAAATCAAGCGAAGGCCTAGGTAGAATTTTGATATCTTTGCAAAAAATATTTCTATATGTCTGAGAATCCTGTTCGCGTACGTTTTGCCCCATCACCCACTGGTCCATTGCATATGGGCGGTGTTCGAACCGCATTGTACAATTACCTTTTCGCAAAAAAACACAACGGAACATTTATCATTCGAATTGAAGATACCGACCAAACACGTTTTGTTGAGGGCGCGCAAGATTACATCATGGATGCTATGGAATGGTGTGGTATTATGCCTACAGAAGGCCCAGGAATTGGGGGAGATTTTGGACCATATGTACAATCCGAAAGAAAAGACATGTACAAGCCATACGCTGAAACATTGATTGCCAATGAAAAAGCATATTATGCTTTTGATACGCCTGAAGAATTAGAAGCGATTCGAGAAAAATCAAAACAGATGGGTATGCCTAATTGGCAATACAATAGCGTAACAAGAACCAGCCTGCGTAATTCTACAACACTTCCTCAATCGGAAGTAAATCAATTATTAAGCAATGGAGCGCCATACGTTATTCGCATGAAAATGCCTCGAAATATAGACATTCGTTTTCATGACATCATTCGTGGTTGGGTCGTGGTAAACACCAATAATTTAGATGATAAAGTTTTGTTCAAAAGCGATGGAATGCCGACCTATCATTTGGCGAATATTGTTGATGACCATACCATGAAAATCAGCCATGTAATTCGAGGAGAAGAATGGTTACCATCAGCTCCATTGCATGTTATGCTCTATGAAGCGTTTGGTTGGGATTGCCCATTATTTGCGCATTTACCCTTATTATTGAAACCGGATGGAAATGGAAAATTATCAAAAAGAGATGGAGATCGTTTAGGATTCCCTGTTTTTCCAACCAATTGGACTACCGCAGAAGGAGAGCTCTACTCAGGCTATCGAGAAAAAGGCTATCTTCCTGGTGCCTTTATCAATATGTTGGCGTTATTAGGATGGAATCCGGGTACGCCACAAGAAATTTTTAGCTTAGATGAATTAGTGGAAGCATTTAGCTTGGAAAGAGTTTCTAAATCAGGCGCAAAATTTGATCCGAACAAAACAACTTGGTTTCAACAACACTACCTAAGAGAACAAGCTAACGAAGTCTTGGCCACTGAACTGCGCATGCTTTTCCCATCACTTACGCAATCAAATCAAGAGCTTGCCATAATTTGTGGATTAATGAAAGAGAGAGCCACATTTGTTCAAGACATACACATCGATGGACATTATTTATTTGAACGCCCCTCTGAAATAGATCAAGAAAGCATTTCAAAAAAATGGAAAGACAATACTAGTTCGTTATTGCTTGGATGGAAAAGTAAATTAAGTCAATTAGAAGCATTTGATGCAAGCACCATTGAAATAGAATTCAAATCATATTTAGAAGAAAATGCCGTGGGTATTGGATCAGTCCTTTTGCCTTTCCGTTTGGTTGTTACGGGTGTTGGAGCAGGTCCTGGAATGTTTGATATTTCGGCCTATTTAGGACAAAAAGAAGTGGTAGAACGTATGGAAATTGGCTTAGATATAATTCAGAAACAACTCAATGAAAAATAGCATAGAAGTAACTGGTATTAAGTTATATGCTTTCCACGGTTGTTTGGAAGAAGAAGCTCGTATTGGTGGGGAATACATCGTCGACATTTACCTTGAAACAGATTTTAAAGAGGCTTCCATAAAAGATGAACTATCCTTAACCATTGATTATGTTTTAGTGAATAAAATAGTGGCAGAAGAGATGGCGATACGATCTAAATTGATTGAACACGTAGGGCAACGAATTTGGAAGAAAATGTTGAATGAAATAGCAGGTCTTTTCTATTTAAAAATAAAAATTAGAAAACTAATTCCACCAATTAATGGAAACGTAGATGAAGTATCGATTTGTATCGAAGGGAAGTGTTAACGTAAAAAACTAAAGTTGTCAAATAAACACCTGTTTTGCATTCATTTGAAATAAAAAAGTGATCACATATAACTTACTTAAATATCATTCCCAATTAACTAAGCAAATTATTACCCCTATATTCGTATATCAATAAAAAATCATCTTTTATGAGAAAATTATTTTGGTTATTATTAATTGTTGGATTAATTGGTTCATTTATGACCAACCCTAACGAGAAAGATTTTAAAGAATTTATCATAAATAAATACGTACAAGAAATAAAAGGAAATAATCCTAACTTGGCGATATTAACAGAAGTTCTCGCTAAGCCTGCAGCATTATTTACTACGCTAAGTTTAAAAACAGAGGACTATAAATTATGCTCCACCTATACCATTATTAATATTAATGGCAAAAAAGAGCAATATCTTGGCATCTTCAAACAATTTGTTAAGCTATAATAATTTAAAAAAAGTTTTGTATATTTAATGTATTCAAGAATAGTACATTAGTACCAATACAAGCAAATTATACAGTGACCACCAAAAGAAAACTAATTTTATTCCTAATAAGCTTGTTTCTAATTTCAGCAGGAGCTTTATACATCTTTAAATTTCCTCTTTTTCACACTAAACCTCCTGCTAAACCTAAAAAAATAAAAGTAGTTGAGAAAAGACAATATGAACTAGAAATAGAAAGTGCTGGAGAATTTACGGCCATCATTTCCACACGAGCGACCAATGGGATTCTTGAAGACAGCGTTAATCTTATTCATTTTGACTCTCTCCAAAAACAAATCAGAAACTGGAACATAAAAATTAGTAAGGACAAACAAATAATACAAGATACCGTAATTACTATAACAAATAATGAGTCCCTAAAAAGAGGAATCATTGACATTTTTTCAGCTATACCTCATCAATCTCCGAAAAATGCCTGGTTTGAATACAAATACAATAAGTTTATACCACACGAGGCAATAGATGGCAATCAACTAAATACGGACCTATTAAGTAGGCAAGTGATGGCGGCCATAAAAAACCGAAGAAAAAAGATACTGCTTAATCGTGCTGTTTTTTACCTTAAAGCAAGCTTCGGTTTAGAATCGGCAGAAGCAAAACAAGCGCTGAAAGATCTTAATAAATGTCTCTATTCAAACATAAGCTACACGCTAAGAAATGAACAGATTACACTTAAAAAAGAAACCTTTGGACCATGGTTGCAATTGGATTCAATTATGCATGTTGATATTAATAGTTCCAAGGCCATGAGTTTTATTCGTTCTATGGCAGATAGAAATGACATTGTAGTAAATAATATAACATTCACTACAACAGCGGGAGAAAGAAAAACGATTCATGGAGGAGACTTAGGGTACCGAATAAATATTTACAAAGAACTTTATGAATTATGCAAAAACATAAAAAATGGCATAACCATAACAAGAGATCCTATATATGGAATGCGCGGAATTCCTCAAGGCGTATTTGACACCAACAAAACCTATATTGAGATTAATATTTCTGCACAGAAACTATGGTATTATAAAGCTGGCGTATTAATCATAGAAAGTGATATTGTTTCTGGCAATCTAAGGAATGGCAGTGGCACGCCAAATGGAGCATACTATATTAAATACAAAGAATTAAATGCTACTTTAAAAGGGCCTGGTTACAGCACAGGGGTAAGTTACTGGATGCCTTTCAATGAAAGTATCGGTCTACACGATGCCAAATGGAGGGGAGCATTTGGAGGGTCGATTTATAAATCGGATGGCTCACATGGATGTATAAATTTACCTTTTTTGACCGCACAAACCATATACAACAACGTGAGTCAAGGGGGAATTGTAATTTGCTATACCGATTGACGCAAACAGAAATAATTATTTACTTTCGGAAATAGGTTTTCAACGAAACATCCTCGATTTTTACCGCTTTAAGTTTTGAATTAAACAAGTAGCAATACAAGGCCTTTATTGATTTCAGTTTGTTGTTTAACGAAGGATTAAACTCAACTGAATAGGTGATTTCATTAAAATGATTGGGGATAAAACGGTATTTAAAGACAGGACGTATTGCCTTATAAACCAAGAATTCTTGTTTTATCCATTTTGAATCGTTGAGTTGAATAATTAAATCACTTAATTTATTCAAATCATTTTGATCACGACAATAATAACTACATGTAAGTTCAATTCTTAAATTCCGTTTATTATTAGGAAGAATAGCTTTCCCAATTAAACTTAATTCATTCTTCTTGGATGTAAAATTTGATTTACTTTGAGAGGTAACTAATTTCCAAAGCCCTCCATCAAACCAAATAGACTGCGCTGTTTTAGGCACTAATTTGTTTTGATGAATACAATACCTACTAAAAAGTTGATAAAGCTTAGTCATTTTTAATAGCTTTGACTTTTGCACGGCATTATTAATGGGAAATAAATTTAGTTGCTCATCAAAGCGAAATAACCTATTACCTAATAGAACCTGATCCTTGTGCATCAATTCATTACTCATCAATTTATTAGTTGTAAAGATTAAATTACGAGCAGCCAAAAAATTAGGAGAGAATGATAGTTCACTACCGACGAAAGGAATAGAATCCGGCAAAGCAACCTTATATGCCTTTTTAAGATAAGACACTATACTTGGCGCAATATCTACGTGTGAAACAACTGATTTAGATAGAAATGGTGCCTTGAGAAGTGGGGAATAAATCACTAACGGCACATTATATTTTGCTAGTTTATTGGTATTATACATCTCTGTTCCATGATCCCCCGTAATAATAAAAATAGTGTTTTTATATGCTTCCTTTTTCTTATATGCTTCCAAAAAAAACTTAATTTGTTCGTCACAATATAGAAAGGAACCAAAACTTGAAGCATTGGCTTCTATTTTATTTTTCAGTGGAGATGCTAAAATACCAGGTAAAAGCGCCTGTACCTTTTTGGTGTAGCTTTCTTTTTCAGGATAAATAAATGGGTCATGGGAACTAATAGTTAGAAAAACATCAAAAGTTGATTTTTTGCTAGAGCGTATCATACCACTATCTTGCAATGATTGGCGAAATAAAGCTTCATCCGGAAATCCCCATGGAGAATTTGTTTGCGTATTAATAAGTTGACATTCTTTACTCCATTTTCTTACCGAATAATCCACATTATGATAATTCATAAAGCCTTGCATATTTAAATAATCTAAATCAACACCGCAATAAAACCTAGAAAAATAATCTTTCCGCAATAGACTCATTAGCGACCAATGATTAGGAAGAGCAATTTGTTGAAAAACTGCCCCATCAAAAGGATTCGGTGTAGAACACAAAATGGCAGGCAATACATTATGAGTTCGTTGCGAAGTCGAAAAAGTATTTGGAAAATATAGCGACTGTTTCGATAACGAATCCATGAAAGGCATTATGGACCCCCTATAATTAGATCGTAAGCCGAATAGATCAGATGACATGCTCTCCACAATAATAAAAACGATGTTGGGTGGCTTTCCATTACTTGTTTTTCGAAAATGCTCGTTTAAGCTGCTATTTTTCGACAGCGAATGCCAAGTTGGATATCCTGAAGTTGGTGGAAAGTTCGCCCCATAAAAAGTAGGATCCAATTCCTTGAATTCCTGCCATCTAATTTTATATCCTCGCTGTGATGTGTTAAAAAAAAAGGTGATGCTTTGGCGAAAAAAATAGCTTAATTTATTATTAATAATGGGGTCACTATCTGGGAATTCTTCATTGTGAGAAATGCAAAAGGGCATTGTTACTGCTCCAATTAAAGTACTAATAAATAGTTTTGTAATCCAACCATCGGAAGTTTTTAGAAAAAATCTCCTAATGAAATACGTTAAAAAAAAGAAGCTGGAAAAAAGAATAAGAACACCAAATACTAGGTAAAAAGTTACCCGGTGCTGCAAACCTAAAATCATCCATAACTCATTCCAACTAAATAAATAAATACCTTCATCTAATGGCTCGTTGCTAATCAGATAATACTGATCGAATATTAAACACAAGATTAAAACGATTATGGGAGGGAGAAAATTCGTGCGATTTATCCAATTAATATTCTTTCTTTGAAAAGGATATAGGAAAAAAGTATGTAAAGTTAAGATTAGAAATACTAATTGTAGATCACGTAAATACGAGAACAAAATATCAAGAACTGAAATTTCGTTTAGGATATCTGAAGAATCGATTTTTTTTAAAAAGAACAATCTTACTATTACCAACAGAATTGAAAGACTGAAGTACCAGGGAAGAAGTAACTTATAGGCTTGACGCAAGTAATACATGCGCGAATTTACGAAATTGTTAAGTCAAGGTAAAATTATTAAAAAGTTTCTTCCTTTTACTCAATGAAATTGGATACAACTTTCTAAGTTCTTAAACAATTATCGATAAATAGTGCTTTTGATTGCTGCAATTAATCGATTTACGTTAGGCAATGCCTCATCAATCAGCGTTGGAGAAAAAGCAAATGGCGTATCTGATTGCGTTACCCTTTGTACCGGCGCATCTAAATAATCAAAAGCATATCGTTGAAGATGGTAGGCAATCTCGGAAGAAATGGATGCTAATGGCCAAGATTCTTCCAATACAACACATCTATTTGTTTTTTTTATAGAAGTAACAACCGTATCGTAATCTATTGGGCGGATCGTTCTTAAATCTATAACTTCCACACTGATATTCTCTTTTTCGAGAATTTCCGCAGCTTCGTAAGCGACTTTAATTATTTTTCCGAAAGAAACAACCGTTACATCGGAGCCTTTTCGCTTTATATCCGCAACGCCAATTGGTATAATGTACTCCCCTTCTGGAACTTCTCCTTTATCGCCATACATTTTTTCTGATTCCAAAAACACGACTGGGTCGTTATCGCGAATAGCAGCCTTAAGCAAGCCTTTGGCATCCGCTGGACAAGAGGGAGTAATAACTTTTAATCCCGGTACATGCGCATAAAAAGCTTCAAAACTCTGTGAATGCGTAGCACCTAATTGTCCTGCAGTACCATTCCCTCCTCTAAACACAATCGGACAACTGTATTGTCCACCTGACATTTGAAGCATTTTTGCGGCAGAATTTATGATTTGATCCGCTGCTAGTATAGCAAAATTCCATGTCATAAATTCAACTATTGGTCGCAATCCATTCATGGAAGCCCCAACAGCAATACCTGAAAATCCTAATTCCGCAATAGGGGTGTCAATTACTCTTTTCGCGCCAAATTCATCAAGCATACCTTGAGAAACCTTATAAGCGCCATTGTATTCAGCCACTTCTTCCCCCAATAAAAAAACGCGACTGTCTAGTCTCATTTCCTCACACATTGCTTCTCTAAGCGCCTCTCGGAATTGTAATGTTTTCATAATAATATATAATCTAATTCAAATTTAACATCTTTTATATTAATCAAATAAGTTGAACTAAGCAACCTTTAGTTTACCCAGTTTAGACTTATCAAATTGCGCTTTGGCATAGGTGCTATCCACATGAAATACTTTTGATTTGCCAGAAGGCAACTCGTACATCGCATTCATTAGAATTGCTTCGCAAATGGATCGCAATCCCCTTGCACCAAGGTTAAATGCCGCTGCTTTTTCAACGATAAGATCAAACACCTCCTTATCAAAAGTAAGTTTAATACCATCCAACTCAAACAATTTAACAAATTGTTTAACTAAAGCATTTTTAGGTTCCGTTAGAATTCTCCTTAATGTTTCTTTACTTAAAGGTTCTAAATAAGATAAAACAGGAAAACGACCGATCAACTCCGGGATCAGACCAAAAGATCTTAAATCCGCAGGAGAAATATTTTCTAATAAGGCATCCGTTTCGTGATAACCTTGATCTTCCGTAGAGAAACCTATAGTTTGTCTATTGACCCGATTCGCAATTATTTTTTCAATTCCATCAAACGCACCACCACAAATAAAAAGTATATTTTTCGTGTCAACCTGAATCATTTTTTGTTCTGGGTGCTTTCTACCTCCTTGCGGCGGCACATTGATAACAGCACCCTCTAATAATTTTAATAATGCTTGTTGAACACCTTCTCCAGACACATCCCTTGTAATTGATGGGTTATCACTTTTTCTAGCTATTTTATCAATTTCATCAATAAACACGATGCCTTTTTGAGCTAAATCGACATTGTAATCTGCTGCTTGTAATAAGCGTGACAAGATGCTTTCCACATCTTCTCCAACATAACCCGCTTCGGTTAATACGGTGGCATCAGCAATGCAAAATGGAACGTCCAACATTTTAGCGATGGTTTTTGCTAATAATGTTTTCCCTGTTCCGGTTCGCCCTACTAAAACGACGTTCGACTTTTCAATTTCGACATCATCATTGTCCGTTTGCTCGTTTAATCTTTTGTAATGGTTATAAACGGCAACAGCCAATACTTTTTTAGCTGCTTCTTGTCCAATTATATAATCATCCAGTTTATTTTTTATTTCAATAGGTTTTAGAACAGTATGTTTTGTGGATGAATTGCTATTTATTTTTCCCTTTACTTTCTGTTCCTCATTCACAATATTAACTGCTTGCAAGGCACAACTATCACATATATGACCAGAAGTGCCGGCAATAAGCATATTAACACTATTGCGTTCCGCCCCACAAAAGGAACATTGCGCATCATTTTTACCCATTTTTACTTATTTAGGATTTCGAAGTAAAACTTCATCAACCATACCATATTCTTTGGCTTCGCTTGCGGTCATCCAATAATCCCTATCGGAATCATTCGATACTTTTTTAAAGGTTTGTTTGGAATGCAACGCTAAAATATCATACAGTTCTTTTTTCAATTTAAGGATTTCCCTTGTGGTTATTTCGATATCCGAAGCTTGTCCTTGAGCACCACCTAAGGGCTGATGAATCATCACCCTAGAATGTTTTAAGGCACTTCGTTTTCCTTCAGCACCTGCACATAACAATACAGCTCCCATAGAAGCGGCTATTCCAGTACAAATTGTAGCCACATCTGGACGAATATATTGCATAGTGTCATAAATCCCTAGACCAGCATAAACAGAACCACCGGGAGAATTCATGTAAATTTGAATGTCTTTTTTAGGATCTACCGATTCTAAAAATAGTAATTGGGCATTAATGATGTTTGCTACTTGATCATTAATTCCTGTACCTAAAAAAATAATCCTATCCATCATTAATCGTGAAAAAACATCCATCTGAGTCATATTCATTGGTCGCTCTTCAATAATATAAGGTGTCATGGAAGATTCAATATAGTGATCAAGACTAAGGCTATTTAGCCCCATGTGTTTTGTTGCATACTTTCTAAACTCATTATTATCAAACATACTACGTATTTTTTATATGAAATTCAAAAATAACCAATATCAACGATACCTATATCACAATAGATACTAAATTTACCTTTTTAGACTAAAAAAGAATGATACCCGAAGAAATTAGAAATAAACGTATACTTCTAGCCTCATTAAATTGGGGATATGGACATTTATCGCGGTGTATTTCGATAGTTTCTATATTACTTCAAAATAAAAACGTTGTTTTTTTCGCCGGAAGAGAAGCTGATTTTATCATATTGCGTCAATATTTTAGCGAAGAAATCACTTATATCAAAAATGAGCCCTATCCTTTCATATTTCGCGGCAATCGTTTTAGAACACGAGACCTTTTAAATGCTGCCATTCCCTTGCTTAAATGTTATAAAAGAGAATTGAAATCGGTACCACTTCTCGTTGAAGAATTTAATATTAATTTAGTGCTTTCTGACCATCGGTATGGGTTTCGGTCAGATAAATGTCCAAGTATATTCATCACCCACCAATGCACACTTCCTTTAAAGAAAATAGCTTGGCCCATACAAAAGCTCCATCAATCATTCATCCAAAAATTTAGTGAAGTTTGGATCATTGACGATCAAGAAAAGAGATTTGCTGGAAAACTTTCAGAATCACTTGGTGTAAAGTCAACATATATCGGAATACAATCCCGTTTTTATGACGCAATAAATACGCCTAAGGAGATAAATAAAGAGATTGAATGCATTCTTTTAATAAGTGGCCCCATCGAATTTTCACTTGCGCTCATCACACACTTCGAAAAAGAATTTAATGAGATGAAAGGACCTAAATATATTATTGGGTCGAAAGACATTATCCCCATACTTCCGAAACATTTAAGCGATTATTTTAAGCCAAATAACAATTGGAAAGAAACGGATAAACTTTTGCTTGAAACAAAATTAGTCTTGTCTTATAGTGGATATTCTACCATCATGGACATCGAATTTCTTTGCTGTGAAGCTAAATTAATTCCAACTAAAGGACAATTAGAGCAAATTTATTTAGCAGAAAAATTAACGGCAAATAAAAAAGCCTTAATCAATGATCAAGGCTTTTCAATATAATTTGATTTATTAATTACTTAACAGCAGCTGAAAATGTTGCGTCAGTCATTAACTTAATAAATTCTCTATCTCTTCCAGCTTTCTCTTTCAATCCTGGATTCTTAGCAAAAGCAGACTTCAAGCAACTAACGACAGCATCAACACCAGCATTGCTTCTTGAAGCGATAATCGCCTTTAAGTAATGACCATCTGCTGATTCTTTATCAGAACTTGCAGCAATTGTTTTACTTGCCTCATCTAATTTATTTGCTAAAATTTGTGCTAGCGCCTTATTGTAAGAAGCATCGGATCCAAATCCAGTAATCGCAGCAGAATAATTTCCTTCTAAAATACTAATGATAGCATTGTTATAGGCTAATTGAGGCGTTTTATCTTTCACTTGTCCTAAAAGTTTTTTTGCCGATTCTCTATCACCACCTGACATGGCTACACCCGCCAAATTGTTTTTTGACATGGCATTATCCATAAGGTTATTTGCTTTTTCTAAACTAGCCTTGGCTTCAGACATTTTGTTTTGCATGTATTTTACAGCTCCTAAATTATTGTGCGTTCTGTAATCGGATGGAGCAACTACTGTTGCTACTTGATAAATACGTGCTTTTTCAGCTACATCATTGGTTAATTTCGTAGCCGTAAATAATAGTTCTTCCACTGTTAAAGAATTCGGATTTGATGTTGAAGCACTAATTAACTCTGCATCCGTCCATCCTTTTTCTGTATAATTAACAGTAATAACAGATCGGCGAATCATAGGGAAAACATCTTTTTCCAATTCCAAATAAGTTTTACCTAATGCTGCCATTTGCTTTTCTCTCTCAGCTGGGTCAGCAGTCATTTTAATTACTCGTAAGAACAATGCTTTGTCTGCTTCAGGAATAGTAGTTGTCATTGCCAACTGGTCTTGAAAACCTACAAAATCCTCACCTAATCCATTAATCGCGAATTTTGAAGAGTCAGCATACAGCATCATTTTTGCCTTTTTCATTAATTCCATAAAAGCATTACGTGCCATTCTAGAACGCTCTGTTGACAAATTAGTGTTTTTAGCTTCTTCTCCATCTGGAGATGCATAACCTTTAATGTCAATAGAGTTAATTGTTATTTTGTTATTCGCTTGAGCAGTTGTTAACCAAACAACTAGATCTAACACATCTTTGTCGGTTAATTCTGGTTTCCTAACAACCGATTTTCCTTTTTCGAAATTAATTAATGCGGAAACAGACTTATCATTTGAACGAACCAATTTATCTTCAGCAAGTAACATTTTAAACTCATTATGTACTAAAAGTGGTGTGATGATTGTACCATCAGCAATCTTAGTTTCAGGAAGCACATCTTTCTCTTTTGCTCCTTTGTATATTTTACCTGTTAGTTTTAAATCTGTTGCTTCCATGGAAGGATTGTAGGCAACCACTTCTTCGAATGTGGCAGTTCCACCTGGCTTGAAAGTAATTGTTTGGCCATTTCCAGTAGCTTTTTCACCTTGAATTGTCCAAGTAGTAAGTTTTGCGTCTCCAAAAACAGGAGTGATTTCCACTTTCGCTTTTTTCTTAATTCCTTTTTCTGGAATAGTAACAGTTACAGCAACTTTCACATTATCACCATGTAATTCCAAAGGATTAGGCGTAACAGAATAAGTAACATCTTTTAATAAATCACAACTAGAAACTAGTATTGCAACAAGGCCGGCTAAGGAGAAAAACGTAAGTTTTGTTTTCATAAATTACTTTTTATTTATTATATAGCGACAAATATAAATATAAATATCCTAATCAAAAAAAAAGCCTATTATTAATCTTTTAACTCTAACAATGTCAAGTCATCTAGGATTTCCAAAAGAGGAACTCGTACAAATTCGCGATCAAAAATAAAAGGATGCGGAACAATAAGAAAGTCTGTCCGAATTATTTCGTTGTTAAAGTATAAAATATCAATATCGATAAGCCTGTCCTTATAAATTCCATTTGATTTTGATGTTCTTCCCAACTTTTTTTCCACTCTTTCTATGGTATTCAATACATCTAAAGGAGAAAAGTCAGTTGCTGCCTTAACCACTATATTCACGAAATCATTGGATGAAACGAACCCTTGAGCTTGGGAGTAATAATAGGTAGATCTTTTGCTTATTATTCCGATTTCAGATTGAATGAGAATCAATGCCTGCTCAATATTTTCAATTTTATTCCCTAAGTTACTTCCTAATCCAAGGTAAAGCTGATTTAGTTTTTTTTCCATTGAAGGCTATTTACTAAATGTAGCAAATCAATTTTCAAGTACTCTAACGATGGGCGCAAACTATCATAATTCGGCTTGCAATTCAACAACACCTCTCCCCTAATAAAATTAGAAGTTGAATCGGTTAAATAGAACTGATAATTGGTTGCAACATTTCCTTTCAAGGTAAAAAACGTTCCAAAAACTCTTCTTTCAGGGTCTATTATTTGTTGAAAGTCGATTCGATCAGCCTTTATTTTATGGTCATCAATAAAGTCATTGGAGATATTAATCAGCTGAGCGAGAGAATCTGGTGAATTAAACGCTTTATAAAAAAGATAGAGCGTTCCATTTATGGGTCCGAGATCTATCTCTTGGGCACATTGCCCCTTATTATCCGTATTAACATTCTTTAAAGTGAAAATGTCAGCTGACTCGAGCATAACAAAACAAGCCACTTGTTCATTATGATAATAGTGATCAGGAAGATTAATCCTTAAATAAGTGGGTGGTTTTGGAATAAAATCACTTGTACGAAGTAGCGAAGATGTAGTATTTACAAGAAAAATAAATCCCGCTGCCTCTAAAAACAAAAAAGCACGGAAAAGAATTCTCATGGTTCCAAGATTCTTACTCATTATTTATTGTTTATTAAAACCTTAACCAACTTCACTCTTCTCTTATCAGATGATTCAACAATCAATTTAAAATTACCTTGCAAAATAAACTCCTTGTTTTTCATGATTCTACCAGACTGCTCATTGATAAATCCACCAAGTGTTTCAGCATCTCCTTTAATCGCTTCAAAATCCTTCCCGTCTATCCCAACCACTTTGTAAAAGTCATTTAAGGTTGTCCTGCCTTCAAATATGTAGGTGGAATCATCTATTTTTTCAAATGCTATTTCGTCATCATCAAATTCATCGGTGATATCTCCCACAATTTCCTCCAAAATATCTTCCAATGTAATTACACCCGACGCCCCGCCGTACTCATCGACAACAACCGCTAAATGCATTTTCATACTTCTAAATTCTTGCAGTAAATCGTTAATTTTTTTATTTTCCGGAATGAAAAATGGTTTTCTAATTACTTCCACCCAATTGAATTCTTTTCCTTTTGACAGATGTTGAAGAAGGTCTTTGATATATAGAATTCCAATAACATTGTCGGTATTTTCTTTATAAACTGGGATCCTGGAATATCCTGCATCCAAGACAAAAGCAAGCACCTCATCAAACAAACAATCTGAATTCAACACGGCCATTTCTATTCGAGGCTTCATTATTTGTGAGGCTTCCGTTCGACCGAATTTGACAATTCCTTCCAATAATTTTTGTTCCTCGTCTGATGTCGAACTTTCTTTTGTTAGCGCAATCGCATGCTCAAGTTCGTCTGAAGAAATCTGAATCGATTTTCTCTTTGCTTTGGAAATGAATTTACTACCACTTACCAGCACCCATTTCAACCATGAAATTGGAGGTGTTTTACTTAAGATATATAAGGGTCTGGCTACCCAACGTGAAACTCTTTCGGCATTATTGGTCGCATAAATTTTGGGGATCACCTCTCCGATTAGCAAAATCATAAAAGTAATTCCCACCACTTCAATAAAGAACCGTATTAGTTCGTTGCCTGCTTTCACTGGAAAATTTGCGTCCAACACAAATGTGGAGAGGATAACTATCCCAACAATCACAAAGTTATTTACTATTAAAATGGTCGCTAATAAATCCCTTGGGTTGGACAATAATTGAATGATCGTCTTTGCCTCTTTCGAATTTTCGGCTTTCAGCTTATTATTTTCATCGGGATTAATCGAAAATAAGGCCGATTCAGAACCCGACATTACTGCACAAAAGAAGAGAAGAAAAAATATGATAATCGCATATATGATCGTTTCCGAACCAATTCCTGCGTACATGATTTCTGGTATAACTAAACTGGGAGGTTCGATACTATTCATTTATATTAAAATGGTAAGACATCGCCCTCTTCGGGGGCCAAATCAGTTAATTTACTTTCCGTTGTTGAATGATCTTCTTTACGATAAGGAGCCGGATTATTTTCTTTATTCTCAGGCCTCGATAAGATCGTCATTTCATCTCCAACTACTTCCGTATTATAGCGAGTATTTCCCTCTTTATCCTGCCAAGATTTTTTCTTCAATTTGCCTTCAACATAAATTTTCGTGCCTTTATGCAGGAACTTTTCTGCCACTTCAGCTAAACCTCTCCACAAAACTATATCGTGCCAATCAGTGATTTCTTTTTTTTCACCTGATTGTTTATCTACATACGATTCGGAAGTAGCAATTGAAAAAGATGCTACTACAGCCCCATTATCAAAGCGCCTCACCTCTGGGTCTTTGCCCAAATTTCCAATTAAAATTACCTTGTTTACACTTCCGCTCATAGAGACAAATATAATCTATTATTTCTTTTTAAATATTTTTTTCGCTTTTGATTTTTGGGGTTGATTTTTAGCAATGGTTAAGCATTCTTCCAACGAAATTTTTTCAACATCTACGTCTTTAGGCAGCTTGAAATTATCCTTTCCTATTTTTAGGTAAACCCCCCATCTTCCATTTAATAGCGTAACGTCCTCTCTTTCATCGAAAGATTTTACCAATCGATTGGCATCCACTTCTTTTTTCAAAATTATTAACTCGATGGCCCTTTCCAGCGTAATTGAAATGGGATCTTCCTCCTTTGGGATGGATATAAATGATTTTCCGTGTTGTACGTATGGTCCAAACCGACCAATATTCGCTTTTACATCCAATTCTTCGTATGCGCCTAATAATCTCGGCAACTTAAATAATTGCAACACCTCTTCCAATGAAATGGTATGAATGGATTGCGTTTTTAATAAGGAGGCAAATAATGGTTTTTCGCCATCTAATTCCTCATCACCAATTTGCGCCATAGGTCCAAAACGCCCCATCCGAGCGATCACTTTTCTGCCATTGTCTGGATGAATTCCCAAATCTCTTTCTCCTGTAGCGCGGGCTGAATGTTCCAATGTATTTTCTACTGTAACATGAAAAGGCTTATAAAAATCCTTCAACATGGCCGTCCACTTAATTCGCCCTCCGGCGATCTCATCAAATTCAGCTTCAACTTTAGCAGTAAAATTATAATCCAATACGTTCTCGAAATTTTCACTCAAAAACCGTGTAACTAACACACCAATATCTGTTGGCGACAAGCGATTTTTTTCTTTTCCGGTAGTTTCAGATTTAGTTATGGTATTTATAGATCCTGCCAACAAAACAAGCTCTTGATAATTTCGAAGTTGTCCCTCATTTTCTTTTTTCTCAACATATCCCCTATTTTGAATAGTTGTAATTGTAGGCGCATAAGTTGAAGGACGACCAATTCCCAATTCTTCTAATTTTTTAACTAAAGATGCCTCCGCATAACGCGCCGGTGGCCTAGTAAATCTTTCTGTAGCTTTGATTTCTGTGGCAGTCAATTTTTCTAATTCACTAACCGCAGGAAGTAGATTATTTTCTTCTTCATCTAGATCATCTACATTTGAAGCTAAATAAACCTTCAAGAAACCATCAAAAAGGATTACTTCGCCTTTCGCAACAAAATGATTACCTGTTGTTAAACCACCAATTGTTACTGTTGTCCTTTCTAGTTTTGCATGTGCCATTTGACTAGCTATGGCCCGTTTCCAAATTAAATCGTATAATTTTTTTTCGTCGTTTTCACCAGAAAAATCACTTTTCGAAAAATCAGTTGGGCGAATTGCCTCATGCGCTTCTTGAGCACCCGCTGATTTGGTCGTATATTTAGTCAAGTTCCAATATTGCTCCCCGTATTTTCTAATAATTTCATCTTTTGCAGCATTTATTGCTGTCTCAGATAAATTCATGGAGTCGGTTCGCATATAAGTAATCCAACCCGACTCATACAAGCGTTGCGCAACACTCATTGTTTTTGTTACGGAATAACCCAGTTTTAAACTGGCTTCTTGTTGCAAAGTAGATGTCGTGAAAGGAGCTGATGGAGATTTGCTAGCCGGTTTTTTAAGGGTGCTTTCCACGAAAAAATCAGCATTTATACAGTTCTCTAATAAGGATGTTGCTTCATCGATGTTCGATAAATTTTTATTAAGTTCTGCCTTTAATGTGCCATTTAATGCCTGAAAATTTCCTACAACGCGATAAAAACCCGCCGAATTAAAAGCTTCTATTTCATCTTCTTTATCCACAATTAACTTTACAGCAACCGATTGAACACGACCAGCAGATAATCCAGGCTTAACTTTTCGCCACAGCACAGGAGATAATTCAAATCCCACTATCCGATCTAAAATTCTTCGTGCTTGCTGGGCGTCAACTAATTCTTTGTTAACTTTTCTAGGATTCTCGATTGCTTTTAAAATAGCCGATTTTGTGATTTCATTAAACGTTATCCGCCTAGTATTTTCTTCTTTTAATCCGAGCGTTTCAAATAAATGCCAAGAAATAGCTTCTCCTTCACGATCCTCATCCGTTGCAAGCCATACCATTTCGGAAGACTTAACTAATTTTTTTAGTTCAGCGACTAGTGCTTTTTTTTCTGGTGTCACCTCATAAACAGGCGTAAAATCATTCTCGATATCTACCGACAACCCTTTCTTTCCAAGGTCTCGAACATGTCCATAACTTGATTTAACAATGTACTGATTTCCCAAATACCCCTCGATAGTTTTTGCTTTTGCAGGTGACTCCACGATCACTAAATTCTTTGCCATGCTCTCTTATTTTCGATACAAATGTATAATGAATTCAATACAAGACACTAAATACTTGAATAGATTTTTAATTATAGCCTTATTAACTAGTTAAATAAAATAAAATTCTTTTTACTGACATTTTGACACTAAGCGCTATTTGCCTAATTTTACACAAGAATTTGCTGAATAGAAAATGGAACTAAAAAATACTGAAAATCATGATGAAAGCCGGCAAGGAGAATCCTTGATCATTAAGGCTGATAATTCAATAATTCCGACGAAAAAACTTTACTTAGAAAGTTATGGCTGCCAAATGAATTTTGCAGATAGCGAGGTGGTTGCTTCAATATTGGTCAAAGACGGTTATGAAACAACTCGAAATGTTGATGAGGCGGATGTCGTTTTTATAAATACCTGTTCAATCAGAGAAAATGCAGAGGCAAAAGTTAGAAAACGCCTAACAGAGTTTAAAAGTAAAAAAATTAACAACCCTAATTTAGTCATCGGGATATTAGGCTGTATGGCTGAAAGACTAAAAAAAGCCTTGTTAGAAGAAGAAAAATTAGTCGATCTAATCGCAGGACCGGACTCCTACCGTGACCTTCCAAATCTCATTATAGAAGTTGGTACTGGACAAAAAGCAGTAAATGTTTTGTTGTCTCGGGATGAAACATATGCCGATATTACACCTGTACGCTTAGACCAAGGCGGAGTCTCTGCCTTCGTTAGTATTACTAGGGGTTGCGATAACATGTGTTCTTTTTGTGTGGTTCCCTTTACAAGAGGTAGAGAACGATCACGTGACCCTAAAACGATTGTCGAAGAATGTAAAATACTATTCGCAGATGGATATCGAGAAGTCACCTTATTAGGTCAAAACGTAGATAGTTATAGATGGAATCTTACCTCAAAAGGAGAAATAAAATCCGAGGCAGAACCCACTACAGATTTCGCTCAACTACTCGAGATGGTGGCATTAGTTTCTCCTGAATTAAGAGTGCGATTTAGCACATCACATCCAAAAGATATGGTAGATGAAGTATTGCACATGATGGCTAGCTATGAAAATATTTGTCCCTATATTCATTTACCTGTTCAGTCGGGTAATACGGAAGTATTAGAAAGAATGAATAGAGGATATAGCAGGGAATGGTATTTAGATCGAATAGCAGCAATAAAACGAATTATGCCTGATTGCGCCATTACAACGGATATAATTAGTGGTTTTTGTGGAGAGACTGAAGAGCAACATCAAGACACATTGTCCTTAATGGATGAAGTGAATTATGATTATGCCTTCATGTATAAATATTCTGAAAGACCTAAAACCTTAGCAGAGAGGCGCTTTGAGGATGATGTGCCAGATGATGTAAAAGGGAGACGATTAGAAGAAATTATCAATAAACAATTACAGCATAGTTTAATGTTAAATGAGCGGCAAATAGGCAGCATACGTAAAGTACTCATTGAGGGACATTCAAAAAGATCTACCGAAAACTATTGCGGACGTACAGGCGGAAACAAAATGGTAATCTTTCCTAAATCTTCGATAGAAAAGGGAAGTTATGTACATGTAAAAATCACCTCCTGTACCTCTGCCACATTATTTGGCGAAATTATTGAGATTGAATAAAAAATAGGCGATGAACATTCAACAAGTAAAACAACGATTTAGTATTATTGGCAATGCATCACTTTTGAATCGTGCCATTGAAGTTGCTATTCAAGTTGCGCCAACTGATATTTCAGTGCTTGTGACTGGAGAAAGTGGTACAGGGAAAGAAATCATCCCTCAAGTTATACATCACATTAGTGCGCGTAAACACGGCGAATACATTGCTGTTAATTGTGGTGCTATCCCAGAAGGGACAATTGATTCAGAACTATTTGGACATGAAAAGGGTGCTTTTACCGGAGCAAGTGGAAGTCGCCAAGGCTATTTTGAAGTGGCGGATGGTGGAACCATCTTTTTAGATGAAGTCGCCGAATTACCGATGCAAACGCAAGTTCGTTTATTACGTGTTTTGGAAACAGGAGAGTTTATCCGAGTTGGATCTTCTAAAGTTATTAAAACCAATGTTCGTGTTGTTGCAGCAACCAATGAAAATATGCTGAAGGCAATCTCCAGCGGTAAATTTAGAGAAGACCTATATTATAGACTCAATACTGTTCCAATTCAGCTGCCACCATTAAGAGATCGCCACGAAGACATTCATTTGATTTTTAGAAAATTCGCACAAGACTTTGCCGATAAATACCGAATGCCGCCCATTAAATTGACGGAAGATGCCGTTATACTAATGGCCGCGTATCCTTGGCCTGGAAACATTCGACAACTTAAAAATTTAGTAGAGCAACTTTCTGTCATTGAAACTGTCCGGGAAATAAACGGCTTATTATTGGATTCCTACTTGCCCAAAATTGCGGACAAAGCTCCCGTTAGAATTAATGATGCTGTTAATGAATCCTTTTCTGAAAGAGAAATAATGTATAAATTTCTTTTTGAAATGAAAAAAGATTTGACCGAGCTAAAAAAATTAGTCGTGGAACTTATTTCTCAAGGGAAAGATATTAACCTAAATCATGACCAAGCGGCAGTTGTAAATAGAATCTACAATGATCTTAATGAACCCATAAACAACCCTTCCCGTATTTTGCCACTAGGCAGATCAGAAATGCCAACTGGGCAGAAAAGTGAGTCAGAAACATTTGAAAACCATGAAGTATTTGAAGAGTCCCTTTCTTTGGAAGACCGTGAAAAAGAATTGATTCAAAAAGCACTCGAAAAGCATCGGGGGAAAAGGAAATATGCCGCGAGCGAATTAGGAATTTCTGAGCGGACGCTTTATCGTAAAATCAAAGAATTTAACCTCACTGAATTATGAAGTTAACATTTTGTATTTTATCATTCCTCCTACTCTCATCTTGTTGGCCGACGAGTATTAGTTTCAAAGATACGGGCTCAATGCCAATAGAATGGAAGATGTTTCACATACAAACATTGGCAATAAATGCCCCAAATTGCCCTTTATTCTATGGTGCTCAATTAACCGAGAAGCTAAAAGATGGAATTCAAAACAATACCAGACTTTCCCTTGCCACTAGATTAACAGATGCTGAGGTTCAAATTGAGGGACAAATTTTGAATTATCAAGTCAGCCCAATTGCTATTCAAAACGGGGACAATGCGTCCAAAAATAGATTAACAGTAACCGTTCAATTTACGATCAATACAACTAAACCAACAGAAGGAACTACTACTTTATCAAGTAGTCGATTTGAAGATTTCGATGCAACGACAAATTTGGCCTCTGTTGAAAATCAATTATTGGAAAACATAACAGAACAAATCGTGCAAGATCTGATTAACAAATTAATGAGTAATTGGTGATACTAAATAAAACAAATATCAATAAACATTTATTTGACCACAACGGGTTGGATGAAAACAAGCTATTGGAATTTAAAGAATTAATTGCCGTATACCCCTATGCCTCCGTATTTACGATTGCGTATTTGGAAGGATTGAAAAATATAGGGGACATCCATTTTGAAGGGGAATTACTGAAACATGCCTTTAAAATTTCGAATCGTCAAGTCTTACACAAGCTCTTAAGTCAAGAACAAGTAAAACACCAACTAGAAGTAATTGGAGACGTTCTTCCAATCAATCCAACCATTGCTACTGAAGAGAATGAAACTTTGATCGTTGAAACAGAAAAGGATGAACCTGTAGTGGATGAGCTCGAAAAACTAATTAAATCATCCGTTGCCAATACCGTTTTTATTAAAGAGTTTAACGAGGAGGGAGAAAATTTAAGAATTGCAGAAGAAGAAGCTTCATTAAATCCAGTTGTCGATCAAACTACATCTAAAAATGAAACCGTTGAAATTGATGTGAATCCAAAATCTTTTAATAAATGGCTAGAATTGGCCGATGGCAAAGAGAAATCTGATAAAGAAGAACGAACATCCACCATGATTCCAATTGAAAAGAAAAAACGGGATTTTTATTCTCCAACTAAAAAAGCGAAGGAAAGTATCGATGAGAATAAGATGCCAGTTAGCGAAACCTTAGCCAAAATATTTGTACTTCAAGGAAATTATCCTAAAGCAATCTATGTTTATGAACAATTAATATTAATATATCCCGAAAAAAAGAATATATTTGCAACCCAAATAAAACATTTATCTATTAAACTAATAAACTAAATATGGGTACTTTTTTATCTATCATTATCATAATTGCGGCGATTCTATTAACCTTGGTTATCTTTATTCAAAACCCTAAAGGCGGGGGCTTAAGTTCTGACTTCGGTTCGCCAGCTCAGTTAGGTGGTGTAAAACGAACTAATGAATTTATCGATAAATTAACTTGGTCGCTTGCAGGCATTATCGTTGCAGGAAGTATCATGATAACTATGCTTCAGCCTAGCTTGAAGTCAAATGTTACAAAGCAACAACAGACTGAACAGAAAAAGGACAATGGAAAAACTCCTACTAAACAGCCTCAAACTCCAAACAACAAAAAGAAGTAGATAATTATATTGTCAATTCAAGGCTTTAAATGTCAGTATGTCACTCCTACTGACATTTTTTTTGTTCTTTAATCTTACAAAAAAGTAAAATTGTCGGGGATTGTCATTTGGCATAAAATTAGACCAAATCGAGTGTTAATTTAAACAATAACTATAAAAATATGTCAGTAAAATTTAAACCATTGGCGGATCGGGTAATTATAGAGCCCGCACCAGTAGAACAAAAAACAGCAAGCGGAATTTTTATTCCGGATACTGCTAAAGAGAAGCCATTGCATGGAACCATTGTAGCAGTTGGAAACGGCAAAAAAGATGAACCGATGTCATTAAAACCCGGTGATTCAGTTCTTTATGGACAATATGCTGGTACAGAAATTAAAATTGATGGGAAAAACTTTCTCATCATGAGAGAATCGGATGTTTATGGAATATTCTAATAAAAAATAAAATGGCAAAAGATATATTATTTAATGTTGAAGCACGCGAAAAATTAAAAACAGGGGTTGATGCTTTAGCAAACGCAGTAAAAGTAACCTTGGGACCAAAAGGACGCAATGTAATTATCAGCAAGAAATTTGGTGCACCACAGATCACAAAAGATGGTGTTACTGTAGCAAAAGAAATAGAATTGAAAGATCCTATTGAAAACATGGGTGCGCAAATGGTCAAGGAAGTTGCTTCCAAAACAGCAGACATTGCTGGAGATGGAACCACAACAGCTACCGTACTTGCACAAGCAATCATTACAGCAGGACTAAAGAATGTTGCTGCAGGAGCGAATCCTATGGATCTCAAGCGTGGGATCGATAAAGCGGTAGCAGAAATTGTTGTTAATCTAAAGAAAATTTCAAAAGAAGTTGGATCTGACAACAGCAAAATAGAGCAAATTGCTACTATTTCAGCCAACAACGATGAGACAATCGGTAAATTAATTGCACAAGCCATGAAGGTGGTTGGTAATGATGGGGTTATCACTGTTGAAGAAGCAAAAGGAACCGAAACGGAAGTGAAAACCGTAGAAGGAATGCAATTTGATCGTGGATACTTGTCCCCCTATTTTGTTACGAATGCAGAAAAGATGATTACTGAAATGGAAAATCCATTAATTCTTATTTGCGAAAAGAAAATATCAAGCATGAAAGAATTGTTGCCAATTCTTGAACCTGTTGTTCAAGCGGGAAAAAGCTTGCTTATCATAGCTGAAGATGTAGACGGCGAAGCATTGGGTACATTGGTCGTAAACAGATTAAGGGGTTCTTTGAAAGTTGCAGCAGTTAAAGCGCCTGGATTTGGCGACAGAAGAAAAGCCATGTTAGAAGACATCGCGATTTTAACAGGAGGACAAGTTGTTTCTGAAGAACGAGGAATGACATTGGAAAATGTGACAATGGAAATGTTGGGTACCGCTCAGAAAATTGAAATTGACAAAGACAATACCACCCTAATAAACGGGAAGGGAAATACAAAAGATATTAAAGGTAGAATAACCCAAATTAGATCTCAAATAGAATCTACTACCTCTGATTATGACAAAGAAAAATTACAAGAGCGTTTAGCGAAACTTTCAGGTGGCGTTGCCGTGCTATTTATTGGTGCTCCAACAGAGATGGAGATGAAAGAAAAGAAAGATCGCGTAGACGATGCATTAGCTGCAACTCGCGCTGCTGTTGAAGAAGGAATTGTTCCTGGTGGAGGCGTTGCCTTAATTAGAGCCAGTGCTAATTTGGATAAATTAGTAGGTGTTAATGAAGACGAAACAACAGGTATCTCAATCGTTAGAAGAGCTGTGGAAGAACCGCTTAGACAAATAATTGCCAATGCAGGAGGAGAAGGAGCGATCATCGTTCAGAAAGTAAAAGAAGGAAAAGATGATTTCGGATATAATGCACGTACAGAAAAGTATGAAAAACTCTATTCCGCAGGCGTTATTGATCCTACGAAGGTGACAAGAATTGCAATAGAAAATGCCGCATCTATCGCAGCCATGTTATTAACAACAGAATGCGTCATTGCTGATCAACCAGAAGAAAATAACCCAGCCGCTGGAATGGGCGGAATGGGTGGCGGCATGCCTGGAATGATGTAAGAGTATAGGGCCCTAGGCCCTTTCTCGTTTCTTTCTTCCCGATTTTTTTCGGATAGTTGGAAACGTCAATATAAAAGCCATCGGTCTTTGACTGATGGCTTTCTTTTTTTAGTTAACAATTGAAAGTAAGCGTATAATTAAGAGCAGAATATAATTATGGGGTGACTAACCCTTGATTACTAAAAAATAAAAAGTTTATCTTATATAAAAGGTAAGGTATGCTTACTTTTGTAGCTAAAAACATTACTACATGTTAGAACGCCTATTCAAAAACTTTTTTGCAATGCGCTATATCTCAATGGCCTTGCTATTATTCCTTCTTGCCATCGGCTCTGCGACATTTCTTGAATCCATTTATGGCATACAAACCGCCAAGATTGTGGTCTACAACGCCACTTGGTTTACCGTTCTTCTTATTTATTTGAGCTTCGGTTTGATTTCAAATATTTTCACCTACCAAATGTGGCAAGCCAAAAAAATTGCACTATTTAGTTTCCATATTGCTTTTCTTATAATCATGGTTGGTGCGGCATTAACACGCTATGTTGGTTTTGAAGGATTAATGGTTATTCGAGAGGGATCCTCATCAAATTTCATATACTCTGCAGACCCAAAATTACTCGTTTATGCAGATGATGGCCAACAATCAGAAATGGAGGCTTATCCTACTTTTTTAAGCCCAATAAACATTCCTCTATTTAATAATCATTTTAGCCATTCCTTAGAAATTGGTAAAAAGAGTATTCGTGTTGAATACCTAGATTTTCAATCTAAAATGATTGATAGTCTGGAAATAAATGCCTCTTATAAAGAAGTTGTTATTGATATTATCACCAATGGGATGCAATCCAATTACGTAGAAAAAAACGAGGTCTTTATGGTCGGAAATATCCCCGTTTCATTTGACAAAGCACTTACTATGCCCGGAATAGAAATAAAATCTGTTGGCAACGATTATTTAATGAAAGCTACTATTCCTATTCGTTATTTGCCAATGTCTCAGATGCAAAAAGCGCGACAAACGGGCGCAGAAATTCCTGATAGTGCCTACCATGAATTAATACTAGATAAGTGGGACACTATGCGTACAACAACCTTATACCAAGCCGGAAGCGAGCAATTTGTGATAAAACAACTAATCAAACACGCTCGAAAAAAATTGTTCCCATCAGGAAACAAGAAAGTTGGAGCTGATTATTTAACGGTTAAAGTTTCAACTGGAAAAGAATCAAAGGTTATTCGCTTGATGGGTGGAATGGGCGCATTACCAACACCTGAATATTTCATGCTAGCCGGCGTCAAAATACAATTAGAATATGGTTCAATTCGAATGCCATTACCTTTTTCAGTGAATTGTAATGAATTCACACTTAAGAAATACCCCGGTTCAGAATCCCCTTCCTCATTCGAAAGTGAATTAACTATTATTGATCCGAAAAATAATTATCACAGTAAGCGAAAAGTATTTATGAATAATGTGACCGATTATAAAGGATATCGCTTTTTTCAATCGAGCTACGATTTAGACGACCCGAAAACACCTGAAAATGAAGAGGGAACGCGACTAAGTGTTAATTACGATGAGCTTGGTACAACCGTTACCTATATCGGCTACCTGCTAATGGCTATAGGAATGATCTTATCTATTTTCTCTCCTAATGGGCGATTCCGTGACCTAAACACAAAACTTGAGAAATTAAAGCAACAAAAAAACACCCTGCTTATTTTTCTGATGTTGATAAGCATGCCTCTATCTAGTAAGTTATTTGGGCAACACGACCATTCCAAAGATCCTGTTAAACCCATTCATCGGGTTATAGGTAGCGAACACTCACAAGAATTAGCCTCCTTATTGGTTCAGAATTATGAAGGCCGAATTGTCCCTTTCCACTCATTAAGTGATCAGTTAGCACGAAAAATTCACGGAAAGAATCGTTACAACGACATAAATTGCGTTCAGTTTATTATGAGTATGCATATGTATCCTGAATATTGGGCACATGAGCCAATAATAGCTGTGCCTGCAGCATTACAAGATCGTTTAAAACTAAAAAAATTCGTGTCTATTATTGATTTGAGTTCTAAAACAGCCAATTTTAAGTGGCTAGAACTTTACCAAATCGCATTTCAAAAATCAGAATCGAAACGAGATGAATTTGAAAAGAAATTAATCAAACTTAACGAAAAGTTTGAGGTAGTGAATAGCATTTTAGGATGGCAATACATGCGCATAATTCCCAAAAAGAAAGACGCAAATAATACCTGGTATATTCCTATGGATAGATCATTAATGCAAGTTGATTCAATTACATCATATGAAACACTGAAGTATTTTAGCTTTATTGATAAAGCGGCTCAAACTGGAAACTATAATGATGCATCCAAACAATTGAAAATCATCAAAAAATTCCAGCGAACTATTGGTGCTAATGTTGTTCCATCTGAGAATAAAGTAAACATTGAAATAAGTTATAATAAAATGCAACTATTCGCAAATACTTGGAAAACGTATCTTGTTGTTGGTTTCTTAATGCTAGTCCTGTTTTATATTTCTGTATTTACTAAAATAAAATCGCGTACTACGAAAATACTATCCATGGTTAGGAAATTTTTTGTTTTCATATTAATTGTATTTTTCGTTTATCATGGAATAGGCTTGAGCTTTCGCTGGTACATTTCAGGACATGCACCCTGGAGTAATGGATACGAAGCTGTTATTTTTATTGCATGGATAACAATGATTGCCGGATTTCTTTTTTCAAGAAAAAATGAAGTGGTATTACCTGGGACGGTTATCCTTGCTGCATTAATGATTTTTGTTACTGAAATGAATTTACTAGATCCAGAAATAACACCATTAGTGCCCGTATTAAAATCTTATTGGTTAATGATTCATGTGGCAATCATCACAGGAAGTTATGGGTTTTTGGGTTTAGCATGCGTATTGGGCTTACTGAACATTATTCTCTATATTTTCAGAAGAAAATCGAATGGTGAAATCGTTACTCGAAACATTACCGAACTCACTTATATTTCAGAAATGACCATGACGATTGGCGTTTTTATGTTAACTATAGGTACTTTTTTAGGAGGTATATGGGCAAATGAATCTTGGGGCAGATATTGGGGCTGGGATCCAAAAGAAACCTGGGCATTAGTTTCGGTATTAGTTTATGCGGTAATCTTACATTTCCGATATATCCCCGCAATGAAAAGTAAGTTTGTATTCAATATTGCTTCATTTTGGGGTTATTCCGCTATTTTATTCACCTTTTTTGGTGTTAACTTCATGCTTGTTGGATTACATTCCTACGCGCAAGGAGATGGATTAGGAAAAGTACCCAACTGGGTACTAGTTACCATATTAGTATTCGTATTGCTTAGTGTAACCGCTGGTATACGTAATAAAAATTACAATAAATTAAATTCAAAATCAACGCGCATTGGATCCTAAAAATATCTTATATGAAGACAATCATGTGATTGTTATCAATAAATTACCCTCAGAAATTGTTCAAGGCGATAAGACAGGTGATAAAACCATGCCTGATGGAATCAAAGAATACTTGAAAGAGAAATACGATAAACCGGGCAATGTGTTTTGTGGGGTCGTTCATCGCTTAGACCGACCAACTAGTGGAGCGGTTATATTTGCGAAGACGAGCAAAGGATTAGAGCGATTAAATGCTCAATTTAGAGAAAAAGATACCCATAAAGTTTATTGGGCCATTGTTGAAAATTTACCGAAAGAAAAAGCTGGAGAACTCGTACATTTCCTAAAAAAGAATGAGAAGCAAAATAAAAGTTACGTTTGCACCCCTAAAACGTTGGGTGGAAAAGAAGCGAAGCTTAGTTATCGTTTGATAAAATCCTCCGATAATTATCATTTATTGGAAGTTCATTTGGAAACGGGGCGACACCATCAAATTCGGGCGCAGCTATCCACCATTGGATGTACGATTAAAGGCGATTTAAAATATGGGGCTAAAAGATCGAATCCAGATGGATCCATTTGTTTGCATGCACGTGAATTATCATTCAATCATCCCACAACTAAAGATCCAATAACCATTATTGCACCTGTACCAAATGAACCTATTTGGCAATTTTTTGAGCAATAAAAAAGGCCGCTTTAAATAAAGCGACCTTTTTACAATAAGATTTAATATTAATTTCCAGTTGGTGCGCCGATGTTATTTACAGGAGCTCCTCCTTCTGGTGCTGGTCCAACCTCACCTTTAATCCGAATGATTTTACTCGGCTCATTGATAGCGTTCGAATCAATTGTTACGCTTTTGTTGATTGGACCTGGTCGCTTTGTATCGTATTTAACACGAATAGAACCCGTAGCTCCTGGAGCAATTGGCTCTTTTGACCACTCAGGAACAGTACAACCACATGATCCTTTTGCATTGGAAATGATTAATGGTTCATTACCAGTGTTTTTAAATTCGAAAGTACAATACGGATCAGCATCGTATTTGATTGAGCCATAATCATGTGTCTCTTTCATAAATTCGATTTTTGCACCTTTCTCAATTTGAGCAGATACCTTATTTGTTGTTGCAGCTGCAACGAACAAAAGACAAAAAGTTAAAATTAGTTTTTTCATAGCGTTATATTTTTATCAAATATACATGGTAATTCCGAAGCTCAAAAAAAATTAACAGAACATTAACAAGCTAAAATATGTTTATTTTTTTCGCTTGGTAGTTTGTTTAGATTGAAAGTCAATGAATTCGAAAAAATTCAACTCCATATGTTTTAATCGCACCATAATGTCTTGGCGCTTTTCTAACGTGAGATTCTTCTCTTTTAGCAACATGTTATAGTACTTTCTAACTTTGGCGGTATCGCGGGGTTCAATAACAACATCGTAACTAGATGCCATACTCTCTAATAAGAAATCACGGTTTTTAAAATTTGGGAATTTCGATATTAAAGTATCGCCATAAGCCATCGCTTCTTTTTGCGCTTTTAAATCTGAATATTTAATGTGAATTTTAAAAAGGCAATCTGCCGAATAAGCATCGTTTGGAAAATTCGTGTAATAACGTTTGAGACGGTTTATTAATTCCAATTGAGTCAAACTAGGAATCTTACTCGCCGTTTTAGGATTTTTTTGAAGAGCAATAATTGAATCCTCCATGTATTTTATTGATTGTATTAACTCCCCCTTAGTCAATGGCTTTTCAGCTGATATTTCATTATCCTTTGCATCTTGGTTGTTACAAGATACTAGACTTAAGAGCATGAAGAAGCTCAAAAACACGAAATGTCGATTCAATATAGTCATTTGTTTTTTTTATTAAATTTCATTTTATAATCCACATCCACCAAACCCAACGCAATGTTCCCTAAGCGTTTGGCTAGTAGTTTCTTTTTTAGTGGGGCCAATTTATCAATGAATAAAACTCCCTCTAAGTGATCATATTCGTGCTGAATTATTCGTGCAGCATACCCATCAAAACGGTCTTCATGAAACAACCAGTTCTCATCATAATAGGAAACAATAACCGATTCTTTTCTACTCACGTTTTCTCGGATCTTTGGAATAGACAAACACCCCTCTTGAAATGCCCAAACATCACCTGTTTGCTCCTCAATTATTGGATTAATAAATACTTTTTTAAACGTTTCTATTCCCACGGCTTTAGGATCCGGCTCATCACCTTCCTCATCAGCGAACGGTGCCCCGTCTACGATAAAAAGACGAATACTCTGCCCTATTTGTGGAGCAGCTAAACCGACGCCTTTGGCTTTATACATTGTTTCATACATGTCAGCTATTAATTCAGTTATTCCAACTGAATTTTCTGGAATTTCCTCAGCAACCACCTTTAAGATCGGATCACCATAAGCTACAATAGGCAAAATCATGCTAATTAATTTGATGCAAAAGTAATAAAGGAACTTTAACTATCATAAGTATCCATATAATCTTGTAAGATCAACGTGGCACTTATGGTATCCACTAAACCTTTATTTTTCTTTTGTTTCGCTTTTCCACCTTGATGAATGGCTTGCATTGCACGAGACGAAGACATTCGCTCATCTTGTAATTCTACCGGCAAGGCAAATTGTTTTTCCAAGGCAACTTTTAACAATCTTACATTTTCAGTGATATGCGTATCGGTACCATCCAATGATGTTGGAAATCCTAATACAATCAGTTTTATCTTTTCCTTATCAATCAGTTTAATCAAAAAATCCATAAGTTGATCGGAAGCAATCGCAGCGTAAGGACTAGCAATAATACCCAAGTCATCTGTCATGGCTAAGCCTGTTCTTTTTAATCCAAAATCAATTCCGATTGCTTTTTCCATAGCGTAAAAATACGATAAACAAAAAAGTAAATGCATAACAAACACATTGTTTCTAAACCAATTCGATTCCCTGTAGCAATTGAACTTTAATCAACTCTATTTATTTTTTATAGAAGGTGAATACTTTAAAACACTAAAAATAACTTTATTTTTGTCCTATATTTACTTATATTACGTTCAAACAACTTATTACTTGACTATTATGAATATCAAGAACCTTATTTATATTATTGTTGCAACCATAACGCTAGTTGCTTGTCAAACGAGAAATGAATCGTTATTAGATCCTAACACAGGTGCACCGATTTCAAAAAAACCAGGCGGTGCATTTGGAAATGAAGCACAATATGAAAATGCCATGAAGAGCATCGATGATAATCCAGCTTTACTTCAAATTCGCAGCTTAATTTACAGCAATGATAATGGCGAAAAACAATCCGTGAATGGTCTGATTGATGAAAATGGCGAAATATTAAAATTATCCCAAGAATATTCAGACACAAAAGGAACAACAATAGCCATCCATTGTTATTTCAAGAATAAAAAACTTATTAGTGCCATAAACAAAACCGTTGTAAGTGCCGACAAAAAGAGTTTTTGCAGAGAAATAAAGTCTTATTATGGTGAAAACGAAAAGGTTGTTTATAGCTGTTCGAGAAAAGCGAAAAGTGAAATAGACTTGGAAAAAATTGATTTCATTGCCGACAAAAAATACAATTTTAGCTATTCAGAAGCCATGGAAATATTAAAACAAACTGGAAGATTTGAAACTCGATTTTTAAGTTTTATGGATGCCGCCGGGAAAGAATTTATTGTGGTAGGGACAAGTGGAAAAGACGCTTATTTCTCAGTTTTAGCCATTCAGCCTGATATAAAAGCTATACAATTAATTCAAGCTGATGAAAAAAAGTACCTAAATAAATTACTTAAGGTAGAATTTACAGAGGTGACAGAAGCGGACGGATTTACATTTCAGGGGTTATTAAATGCGGAAATTCTAGAAAAATAATCATTTCTGTGAAAGTTGTACCTTTGACAACTTTTAAGTTAATTCATCTCTATGAAGCGCATTTTCTCCTTATCTATTTCCGTCTTTTTTCTTCTTTTAGGCAATGTCCTATTTGGGCAAGCAATGAAAATAACAGGAACAATTTACGATACTACGGGCGTTACACCACTCAGCAATGCAACAATTACCGCGGTAAGAATTAACGACTCCTTATTGTTAAGTTTTACGCATTCAAATAAAAATGGGCAATTTGAATTAAAGGGATTCGCAATTGATACATTTACCCTCTATATTGAGCACCCAAGTTTTGAAACAAAATCAATTTATATTTTTGGAAATCAAGAGAATGCAATATTGGATGTAAAATCAATTAAACTAGGCACAAAGGTCCAAGAATTTGATGAGGTTATGATTTATGCGAATAAAAATCCCATATATTATAGAGGGGACACCTTGGTTTATGTAGCGGATTCGTTTAAAGTAGGAGAAAATGCGGTTGTCGAAGACCTGCTGAAAAAATTACCAGGAATAAAAATTGATAAAGACGGAAAAATCACCTCACAAGGAAAAGAAATTAGCAAAGTGTTAGTTGATGGCGATGAGTTTTTTGGCTCCGATCCGACCATAGCGACGAAAAACCTTGCGGCAAAAGGAGTTGAATCCGTTCAAGTCTATGAGAAGAAAAACGAAGATGCAGGATTAGGGAGTGATGAAAAAATTCAAGTCATGGATTTGAAATTAAAAGATGATGCAAAACGAGGCTATTTCGGGAAAATTTCTGGCGCATCGGATTTCATGCTGATAAGTGATAATGGTTTTTATGAAGGGGAGTTACTCTTTAATAAATTTGATAAAAATCGGAAGATCTCGGTTTTCGCGCTAAGTTCAAATACGCCAAGGTCCAATTTTGGATGGGGAGACATGAATAAGTTTGGCTTGGAAAACGAACGTGATAACAGTGGTATGAATATGTGGGATCAAAAGGCAAAAAATAATACTGGCGGAGTACCACAAACATTAAAGGCCGGTATTTATTACTCAGATCGTTTCGGGAAAACCGGAAAAATTGGTTTTAACTATTCGTTTTATAACAACAAACTGAATTCAGTAGCGAATAGCTTATCACAGTATTTTTTGGCAGACTCTAGTTATTACACTAGAGATTCGAGTAATGATATCTCTAATAATCAATCACACAATGTTAATTTTAACATTAGCAGCAATTTGGATTCATTAACAACATTTAAAATTAAACCTAGTGTTTCTTTCGATATTGCCAATACAGAAAATAGCAGCTCAGCTAAATTTCTCGGAGAAGACTTCACGCCTTCTTTTGAAACTATTATTCAAAACAACAATGAATCAAAGGGGATTAATTTTCGAAATGAAATAACAATTGGTAGAAAATTTAAATTACCCCGCAGGGAGCTAGAATTCAAATACGTTACACAGCTTATTGACAATAAAACAGATGGGAAACTGATTACGCAATCTCTTGATTCAATTGACCAGAAAAAGATTAATAATAATTCAAGTATGAGTCATTACAGTTATTTAACCTACACAGAGCCATTCAACAAAAACTGGAAAGGACAAGTAGAATATTTGTTCGAATATGGTACCTCAAAACAAGATAAACAGACATTTGATAGAGGCCTTGATAGTTCTTACACGCAAAATGTTGCGTTTCTAAGTAATCAATTTGACAATAACAGAATTCAACACAAAGGAACAGGATTACTTATTTATGAGACCAATAGCCAAACCATTATTGGTGGCCTTGGTTTTAGATCAATCACGATTAATAACAACAATTTAGTGAGCGATACAAGCATCAATCAGCAAATCTATAATTTCCTTCCTCGGTTTAGTTATCAATTTAAGCCAAGTATGAGTAAGCGACTAGGTATTTTTTATACCACCAACTCCTCACAACCAAGTATTTCAGATCTTCAACCGGTTCAAGACAATAGTAATCCCAACAGAATAAAAGTGGGTAATCCCGATCTAAAACCAAATTATGTTCACAACCTACGCATTAATTTTAATACCTGGCAAGCAATGACTGGTCGCTATATTTGGTCTGGTGCGAATGCATCCTTAACAAATAATGCCTTTGCTTCTTCAACCGACTTTGATAGTTTTGGACGGCAAACTTCAAAAACAGAAAATGTCGACGGGAATTTATTTGCCAATGTATTTGCAGGTATGGGCCTTCCCATATTAAATCGAAAAATTGAGTTTTCCCCTAATATGAATGCCTCCTATAACAAATATTCAAACTTTATTAATACCCAACAAAACATCACCAAAAACACCGCGCTGTCTGGAGGAATTGATATAGAATTACAATTGGACTCATTGGAAATTACATTAAGTCAATCCTATAGCTACAACAAGCCTGTTAGTTCCTTGTCAGCTGCGTCCAGTTTGCCTTATTCTTCTCAAAATTATGGCCTAGATTTCAAATGGACATTGGCTAGTCACTTTATCATTGAATTTGATGCAAGCTATGCAATCAATTCACAAAGAGCAAATGGCTACAATAAAAATTTATTCATCATTAATGCCGAAATTAAAAAAGGATTTGGTTCAAGGCAAAACACCATTCTTTCTATTCAAGCCAATGATATACTCAACCAAAACTTAACGGTTCAACGACAATTAAACGGCAACATCGTAACAGATAATTTTACTAAAATTATTTCCCGGTATTTTTTAATGAAACTTGTGTATAAATTCAATAACAATAAAACGAAAGAAGATGATTTCAGTGGTTGGCATTAAGCGGTTACTTTTTATGGTTTTATGTATGTGCCATGTTAGTTCATGGTCGCAGGTTTATTCTTCTGGGAAAATCACCTACGAAAGAAGAACGAATTTAATGAAGCGATTCAACGATCCACGAATGAAACGTTTTGTTACCGAGGAAAATAAAATTAAAACCGAAGAATTCACTTTAACTTTTAACGATACCATATCCTATTTCAAACCAGTGCCGACGAATACCGTGGATGAAATGGCATGGATGACAACCAAAAACCAATATTATCAATTCTTAAACGAACAGAAACAGCTTTCTATTCTTTCCATATTTGGACAAGATGTCTATATCAAAGACTCATTGCCTATGAGACCATGGAAGATAACAGAAAGCAAGCGAATTATTAGCGGTTATAATTGCCGGAAAGCGATTTACCAAAAAAATGATTCTACCCGTATTTACGCTTGGTATTCTACTTCAATTACTACATCTGTTGGCCCAGAAGGCTTTTGTGGATTACCAGGTCTTATTTTAGGCATCGCAACAGAAGATGGCGGGATTATTTACTTTGCAAAAAAAGTAGAGATCTTGCAAAACATTCCTTCGGAAACCTTTAAGATTGACGCTGGAAAGAATAAATATTTCACGATGTTAGAATTTAAAGCTAAAATTGAGAAAGAATATGGCAATACCCCTTGGGGAAAACGTATTTTTGTCGACTTATTTAGATGGCTTTAAAACAAAGAGTTTAAACTAAAAATAAAATAATGAAAGGGATTATTTTAGCAGGAGGTTCAGGAACAAGGTTACATCCATTAACCTTAGCCGTGAGTAAACAGCTCATGCCCGTTTACGACAAACCTATGATTTATTACCCACTCTCCATCTTAATGAGTGCGGGAATAAGAGAAATCCTCATTATTTCTACCCCACATGATTTGCCAAATTTTGAGAAACTATTAGGAAATGGTCATTCATTAGGATGTGAATTTTCATACGCTGTTCAAGAAATTCCAAATGGCTTAGCGCAAGCATTCGTTATTGGAGAAGAATTTATTGGACAAGATAAAGTAGCTTTAATATTAGGGGATAATATATTTTACGGCGTTGGAATGGATGCCTTATTAAAAGAGAACAATGACCCGACTGGAGGAGTTGTTTATGCTTACCATGTGAGTGATCCTGAACGGTATGGTGTAGTGGAGTTTGACGCAGAAATGAGGGCATTATCCATCGAAGAGAAACCAAAGAAACCAAAATCAAATTTCGCTGTACCTGGACTATATTTTTATGATAATTCGGTAATTAAAATAGCGAAAAACCTCCAGCCCTCAATGCGTGGAGAATACGAAATTACGGACATCAATGCTACCTATCTCAAAATGGGAAAGCTAAAAGTAGCAAGCCTAGACAGAGGTACCGCATGGCTAGACACCGGGACTTTTTCCTCTTTAATGCAAGCAGGGCAATTTGTTCAAGTAATTGAAGAAAGACAGGGTTTGAAAATAGGATGTATAGAAGAAGTAGCCTATCGGAATGGCTTTATCACCAAAGAAGAACTTAGAAAAATAGCAGAACCACTGGTAAAAAGTGGTTACGGTAATTACCTACTAAATTTGATTAAACGAAGATGAATGCGTTAGAAGCATACGTTAAATTAATTGAAGAAGGGCTTGAGAAAATCGACCTGCCTAAAACCCCTGAAAATCTATACCAACCCATTGAATACTTTGTTGAAATAGGCGGGAAGAGAATTCGTCCCGTGTTAACCTTATTAGCTACTGAACTATTTGGTGTGAAAAAGGAAGTTGCCTTACCTGCAGCTCTGTCCATTGAACTGTTTCACAATTTTAGTTTGATTCACGATGACATCATGGATGAGGCTCCACTGCGTAGAGGAAAACAAACCGTACATGAAAAATGGAATACCAACATAGCCATTCTTTCTGGGGACGTATTATTTGTAAAAGCATACCAAGAATTAAGCAAACAATCCCGCGAGCAGCTGTTCGATTTAATAACCTTGTTTAATAAAACGGCCATTGAAGTTTGTGAGGGACAGCAAATGGACATGGATTTTGAGGTACTCCCAAAGGTGACCGTTGAAGCTTACATTGAAATGATCCGACTAAAAACATCCGTTTTACTAGGTTGCGCATTACAATTTGGAGCAATTATAGCCGGTGCATCAGTTAAAAATCAAGAATTGATCTATCAATTCGGTATCAATTTGGGCATTGCATTTCAAATTCAAGACGATCTTTTAGATCTTTATGGCGAACCTAAAAATGTAGGAAAACAAGTCGGTGGCGACATACTTGCTAACAAAAAAACATTGTTGTGTATCCTTGCAGAAAAGCATGCAGATCAAAAAAACACACTTCTATTAAATGAAATGTTTAATGAAAAGGACCCTGAACTAAAAATATCAAAAGCTAAACACCTCTTCAAAGAATTGGATATCTTTAACAAATGTAGTGCAGAAAAGGAACGCTATATGAAGCTTGCTATAGATGCCCTAACAGCTATAGAAAGCCCAACGAAAAAGGATTTATTTTTTGAAATATCCGACTTTTTGTTAAACAGAGATGCTTAACTAGACAAATAATTAAGTTTTTTATTTTTTTTTGATTCAAACCTTATTGATAAATTAATTTATTAGTAATTTTAGACCTTAACTTTAAAAACATTAAAATGAAAAATGTATACATTGGTTTAGCTAGTATACTTGCTTCAGGATTTGTATTTGGTCAAAAAGTGACTACTAATCCGATGAATGACAAGAAATTACAGTCTATAGACGTTAAAGCGAAAAAAGAGATTTTTTCTGAACCGAAAGGAATTACCTTATGGTCGAATGACTTTTCAGTTCCTGCTGATTGGGTAACATCAAATGCACCTGCTCCTGGTGGATCTCCAGGTCATACCGCTGGTGATTGGGCCATTACAACTGATGTAAATGCTGCACCACGACCTGAATTAACACCTGCTGGTCACACTTCGGCTGCAAATGGTTATGCACTTATTGATTCCGATGGTGCTGGAGCAACTGAAACTCAAAATGCAAAAATTGTTACTGCAAATAGCATTGACTTAACTGGACAACCTTTGGTTGTATTGGTTTTTCAACAAACACACAGAAGATATGCTGAATCAACATTTGTTGTATATAGTACTGACGGAGGTGCTGTTTGGCAAGAAATCGAAGTAAATGACATGATGGGTACAAACACAAATACCGCAAATCCTGGTACTGTGCAAGTAAACATGTCTGCATACCTTGGCAATCAAGCAAATGTTAAGATTGGTTTCAAATACATTGGTCAATACGATTGGTTCTGGGCAGTTGATGATGTAAAATTAATGACGCCAGATGATTACGATTTATCAATGGATGGTGGATACTGGGGATCAACTGGTTTTTGGGGTGCAAGACTTCCTTACTACCAAATACCATTGGCCCAATTAGCACCGATTGATGTTTCAGGAATTGTTAGTAACCTAGGTGCTTTAACTCAAACTGACATCGTATTTACAGCTGCACTTGCAAGTGGTGCTTGGAGTGGATCTTCTGCTGCATCAACAATCGTTGCTGGAGCGTTAGACACATTATCATTACCTTCATCGCTTACACCTCCTCCGGCAGCAGCAACACATGTTATTAATTTTAGCGCGGCATCTGGCGCTGTTGATGCAGCTCCAGCAAACAATAGCATCCTTTCGGCGGCAACTATTGTGGTAAATAACAGCATCTATGCACGTGACAAAAACAACGTGTCAGGTGGATCGTACAACGCAGGATTTGGATTTGAGGTAGGAAACATCTTTGATATCTACGCAACAGCTCCCTTAAGTGCTATTGATGTTTATATAGGTGATGCTGCTGAAGTTGGTGCAGAATGTTACGTAAAATTATATTCAATTGACGCAACAACTGGAGACTTTGTTTATGTAGATGAATCAAATGCTTATACATTAACAACAAATGATTTAGACGGAATTGTAACATTTTCACTAGCGGCTGGTGCCTTTACTCTAAATGCTGGTGAATCATACTTAGTAGTTGCCGGTTCAAATGGTGATGGTGGTTTAACTAACGATTTAGTTGTTGGTACATCTGGAAATTCAGAAGTTCAAACATCTTTCTATTTAGATTTAACAGATAATACTTGGTATTATACTACATCTACTCCAATGGTAAGAATGAATTTCTCTGCAGCTGGAATCGAGGATAACGATGCAAGCTTCGGATTGAACGTTTACCCTAATCCAGCACAAAACGAAGCAAACATTAGTGTTTCTGTTGAAAATGCAAACGTTGCTGTAACACTTACTGATTTATCAGGTAAAGTTGTTTACAATAACAATTTAGGAACTGTTAACGGAACGAAAAACGTAACAATCAACACTGGAAATTTCGCAAATGGAATCTACATGGTTGGTGTTAATTCTAACGGAAACATTTCTACTAAGAAATTAGTTATCAGAAACTAATCTATATTGATTTAGATTTAAAAGGGCCTTCGGGCCCTTTTTTTTTTATCTTAAATTTTCAAAGAGTAATCGAATAATTTAGTAATTTAGAATTCAATTAAATATACAAACATGAAAAACAGTTACATTTTACTTCTATTAATATTGATAACAAGCAGCGTTGAAGCGCAAAAACAATTTAAAGATATTTCTTCGGAAAAGAAACATGTAATTGTTTCTGATCCTGCTAAGCCGGAAAAAATCCATGCTGCAAAAGGGATAACTATATGGCAAAATGATTTCTCTGATAATTCAGAATGGACCTTTGATAACACTTCTGCCCCTTATCTAAACTGGGAAATAACTACCGCAGCTGATACGATACCAGTAGCAGCATTAAGTCCTGCCATCTTTACCACTGTTGCGAATGGTTTTGCCTTTATTAACTCAGATTCACAAGGGCAAAATGGCGTTCAAAATGCCAACATGACCTATAATGGCACAATTAATTGCACCGGCTATCCAAACGTAAGCCTTGTATTCGAACAACAATATAGAACTTACTTAGACACCCGAATTGTACGCGTGAGTAACGATGGAGGAACCACTTGGACCGATTTTTACATCACCGATGGGAATGAACCAACCGCACAAAATACAGCTAATCCAGATATAGCATCGGTCAACATCTCTTCAGTTGCTGGTAACCAAGCAAACGTAAAAATTCAACTCAATTACCAAGGAAATTGGGGATGGTATTGGGCAGTTGATGACATCAAAGTAATTGAAACGGATCAGTACGATTTAAAACTTCAATCGATCGCATGGGGAACAGATGGTGCTTTCGGTGAACGCTTACCTTATTATCAAGTACCAACACTACAAGTTGCCCCGATCAATTTTGGTGGTGCATTAAAAAACATAGGTGTTCAAGATATTAGTGACGCCACCTTCACCGCTGTTATTAATGCGGTTTACAGTGGTTCAACTCCACCAACTTTCATAGCTGCATCTAACTTAGATACCGTTTGGTGTGGAACAACATTTACCCCGGCAGCCACTGTTGCAACGCATGTCGTTCAATTGGCGGCATCGACAAGCAACATGGAGCCAGACATGACAAATAATGTATTACCTTCAATGAATATTGAGATAAACACAAATATCTACGCAAGGGACCGAGGAACAATTTTAGGAGGCATATCAAATGCTGGAGAAGGGTACGAAGTAGGAAATGTCTTTGATATCTTTACCAATGATGTTCTTTATGGAATCGATGCGTATATTCATCCAACAGCGGAAGTAGGGTCAGAAATATTTACCAAATTATATTACAATAATACAAGTACAGGCGTATTTGATTTTGTGGATGAAAGTGCTCCTTATGTTATTCAAGCAGGTGATCTAGGACAAAAAATAACCTTACCACTTCAAAATTTCCAAGCTTTATTAGCCAATGAGTCTTACTTAGCAATGGTTGGTTCATTTGGTGATGGAGGAATAAGTAATGATTTAGTTTGTGCTACCTCTGGATCTTCGGCCCCACAAACCGCTTTTTACTACGACTACACCGATCAAACTTGGTATTACACCTCCTCCTCACCAATGGTTCGGATGAATTTTGATCCAAGCTTAGGTATAGAAGCAAGTGCGAACGCAGTTCCGTTCACGATATACCCAAATCCTTCCAATGACCAATTCACAGTAAAATTGCTAAATAACAATAATGCGACTATTGAAATAGTTGATTTAAAGGGGAATTCAATTAAAAAGACACTTGCCAACTCCGTGCAAACCAACGTATCAACAGCATCACTATCCAACGGAGTTTATTTAGTTTACGTAACTACGGACAACAACACTTTTACGAAGAAGATTGTAGTACAGCATTAATAGAATTTTTGATAACTAATTGAGTGAAATAATCAGCAGTTAATTTCAGTGAAATTTTCTGCTGTATTTTTCCAATTTGATGTTGTTCCGGGGCGAACAAGTTGAATCGTTTGCATACCAGCCTTTTCTGCAGCCATTAATTCTTCGCGAATATCCGATAAAAAAAGGATGGACGACGATGAGAATTGCAGTTGATCAGCTATTATCTTATAAGTATTTGTCTCCCTTTTTGGACCTGTAACCGTGTCAAAGTAAGCTGATAAATAGTTAGATAAATCACCTTGATTTGCAAATTTGAAAATTAATTTCTGAGCTTCAACCGACCCAGACGAGAACACCGCCAATTCAATGTTAGCAGCCTGCCACAGTTTTAAAGCAAGAGGAACATCATCGTAAACATGAGAAACCAACTTACCTGAGAGATACCCCTCTTCCCAAATTATTCCTTGCAAAAATTTCAAAGGTGTTACTTTTCGATCTTCCTTACACCAACGTACCAATTGATTGATACCATCTTGCCTAGATTTCAAATCTATGCCGCCTTCACTTTTTACTATAGCGTCTACTTGTGCAAATGCGGCAACTACTTCAATACTATCATTTAAGAGGAGCTTGTCAATATTCGCTAAGAAATACGGGAATAAAACATCATATACAAACGAAACCGAAGTGGTTGTTCCTTCAATATCCATCAATACGCATTTAATTTCACCTTTCACGAGAAGGAAATTTAAAATCAGCAAATCTATTTTCAAGCGAAGAATTCGTGTAATTGGGAACCCAACCACTACTGTCAATAAAAATACGGATTGCTTTTACGAATGGGTCATGTCTCCCAGCATCAAACCAATGCTTTGTTCCATGCGGGACGCTAATTAAATCACCCCTTTCACACAACAAGTTAAATACCGCTTGATTATCAAGATTAAACCAAAATAATCCTTTCCCATCAACAAAGAAACGGATTTCATCCTCCGTATGTGTATGTTCTTGAATAAACTTATGGCGAATAGCTTCGTAATTATCGGTTAAATCATTAATCGATATAACATCCGCCGTGATGTATCCATTTTCTTGCATAAAAGGCGCTAAATCCTTTTGATATGCCTCAATTATTTCATTCGTAGTTGCTGTATCATCAAAGACCACATCGCAGATCCATTGATCAAAGAAAATACCCCTCTCATTTAAAAACGCACTGATTTCGGTAACATTATCCGTTTGAAAATTTAAATCAGGAATAGATAGAACCGCCATTACTTTACTTATTAAGGATTAACCATTCACACTGACAAAGGTAATCGAAGGATTCAAGATGTCGTTTAGCCTCAAATAAGTCTTTGCCCCAGGCATAAAATCCATGTTTTCGGATCATAAAAATTCCTTGATTCAATTCCATTTTACGATACGTTAATTCATGCTTAAAAAACGACATGTCCTGGGAATTATCTAAAATTGGAATTTCGACAATTCCATCGTGAGTGACAATTCCGTTTAACCCTTTCTGCATTTCATAACCTGAAAAGGACAAATGATTCCCTTTCATTAGCGATGTTAGTGCAATAGGAAAAACAGAATGGCTATGCAAGACTACCTTTGCATCAGGGAATAAATTATATAATACCGTGTGAATATCCGTTTCTGCCGAAGGCTTAGTTTCCTTATAAGCATCGGCTACATTTCCATTTTCATCAAGTAAAATAAAATCTTCCTCCCGGATATTGATTTTATCAATACCAGATCTAGTAACCCAAATTTGATTGGAGTTATCTTTAAAAGAATAATTAGTTGATGTGCCAGGAGAGTGACCTTTATCGTGAAGTTGTCGAATACAAATCGTTAAATCAGATTTCATAGGAGCAGGTGTGCCATCAAGATTAATTAAACTCCCAATTGATAGAGCTTAATCCAAAAATAAGAATTCATTTATAAATTAGCAAGTGCTTCTTTAGTAAACGCAGCGATTACTTTACCATCCGCTTTACCTGCCAACTTAGGAGAGAGGATTCCCATTACCTTTCCAATATCTTGCACACCTTTTGCACCCGATAATTCAATTGCATTAGCCACCTCTTTTTTCACATCATCATCACTCAACATTTTCGGGAGGTATTCCTCAATTACTTTCGCCTGAACTAATTCATCATGTGCTAAATCTTCGCGGTTCTGACTAATATACAACTCATATGTTTCCATACGTTGTTTGAACAATTTCAGGCAAATTTTTATCACTAATTCATCGCTAATGTCCGTTGATCCACCAGAAGTAGACTCGAGTAAAATTTTAGACTTTACATCCCTCAATGCGGACAATCGATCTTTGTCGCGCGCTAACATGGCATTTTTTATCGCGTCATTAATTTGTGTTGCAAGACTCATTTAGTCGACGTTATCGTGAAGGAAATTATTATTTCGAAGACCAGTACCATTATCTTCATCAGACAATCCGAATCTAGAGATATTATTTTCTGCACTAGGCATTTCATTGTTGATCTGAATGTTTCTTCTCACGAAAGCTGGCTCATTTTCAAATTCAGAGATCCCTTCCGGATTCTTTAATTTATTGGTATAGGCATGAAGCTTAGCATTTCGTTCATCTATTTTACGTTGCTGTTCTTCCGGAGAAAGAATTGCTTGCGCTTTCGCAGTATTCCAACTTGTTTCCCCATCATCTTCAAGAATATGACGAACAATTTCTGGGCTTGCTGATTCGGGCGTTATCGCAGCGATAGACTCTTCCGCTTCGAATTTACTTTCAACTACTAATGGAGTATCTAACGAATTATAATTTGAATTATCTGCATCGGAAAGGTCATAAGTAGCTTCACTCTCATCATTCGATAAGTCATCCGAAGAATAATCATCATCAGCATAAATTTCTGAGTCAAACAAATCAAAAGAAACAGTGGTAGATTCAGGTACATCATTTGAAATAAGTTCCTCTTCTAAATCAGCACTTCCAAAAATAGGTGTCTGTGAGTCAACCGTATTAGAATAAATTGGTGATTCAATTTCAGATAAAGAAGAACTTTCTTTCAAGAAAGGTTCTTTCGCTAAAACATCGCTCATATTTTCCAATTCAACAGCTTCATTAATTGAGGAGTCAATTGGTGAAGACATAGTATTTGTAATTTCTTTCTTAAGATCATCACCCAGCGACATCAATTTACGTTCAGGCAAGGATTCAAAACCGGTATAAGGAACAGATGAAAAACCTGTAGCGATCAACGTAATACTAATATTATCTCCTAGACTTGCATCATATCCATGTCCCCAGATCACATCTGCAGTTGCGCCTGCTGCATCTTGAATAAAATCAGTAATGCCAGTTATTTCATCCATCATCACCTCTTTATCACCATACGTAATATTCAACAAGACATATTTCGCACCATTGATATCATTTTCATTCAATAGAGGAGAATTCAATGCCGATTGCACAGCTTCCATAGCACGATTTTCACCTTCAGCCTTAGCGCTACCCATGATAGCGTGACCGCTATTTCTAAGAACGGTATTCACATCATTGAAATCGACATTAATCATTCCAGTTACAGAAATAACCTCCGCAATACCTTTCGCAGCAACAGTAAGAATATTATCCGCTTCAGCAAATGCTTTCGTCAAGGCCATATTTTTACCAAACTCACGTAACTTTTCATTATTAATAATTAATAATGTGTCCACATTTTGTCTCATTTTCTCCAGACCTTCTTCCGCTTGCAACCTACGTTTTCTTCCTTCAAAATCGAAAGGAATCGTTACGATACCAACGGTAAGAATTCCCAAATCCTTTGCTACTTGAGCAATTACAGGGGCGGCTCCAGTTCCGGTTCCCCCACCCATACCAGCAGTAACAAATACCATCTTAGTATTTTTGGAAAGCGCTTCTCGCAATTCTTCAATATTCTCGATCGCAGCATTCATTCCAACTTCAGGAATCATCCCTGCCCCTCTTCCTTCCGTAAGATTTGGACCCAATTGAATTTTGTGTGGCACAGGAGAAATATCGAGTGCTTGTCTATCCGTATTGCAGACAATAAAATCCACTCCTACAATACCTTGATTAAACATGTGGTTAACTGCATTACTGCCACCACCACCAACTCCAATTACTTTAATAATTGAAGACATTCCTTTGGGGATATCAAATTCCATCATATATATTTATTATTTATTATTAATCATCTTCTAAAAACCGTGGTAACTTATTTAATATTTTATTGAAAAAATTCCCTCTCAATTTTGGGTCATTATGCGAAATCGTTTTGTTATTATTAATTGGCGCTTCGCTCACATCATCGGGCAGATGTTCCATTTTCTCAAATCCTTTTAAAACCAATCCGATTCCAGTTGAATACATTGGGCTTGCCAAATTATCCAATTGAGTTGGGTTGGCAAGATGTTCATTAGGATAACCTATACGCGTATCAATTCCCGTTGTGTATTCAAACAATTGTGTCAAGTGCTTCATTTGCGCACCTCCACCAGTAACAACAATACCAGCTAAAATCTTTTTGCTAAATCCAGAATTTTCAATTTCATAATGTACCAATTCGATAATGTCTTCCATTCTCGATTGGATAATCTTCGCTAAATTTCTTAACGTAATTTCTTTAGGATCTTTTCCTCGGAATCCGGGAATACAAACCACCTCATGCTCATTACTCTCCGAAGCGAAAGCGCTACCAAAACGCACCTTTAAATTTTCTGCATGTCGACGAATAATTTTACAACCTTCCTTGATATCTTCTGTAATTACATTCCCTCCAAAAGGAATCACTGCCGTATGACGAATAATTCCTTCGTAGAAAATAGCAACATCAGTGGTACCCCCACCAATATCTACCAAAACAACGCCCTCGTCTTTTTCTTCTTGCGTTAAGACGGCATCAGCGGAAGCTATTGGCTCTAGCACAAAATGTTTGATTTGCAAACCAGCATTTTCCACACATCTTCTAATATTTTGAACATTACTAACGTGACCAGTAATGATATGAAAATTAGCTTCTAATCTCACACCAGCCATACCGATAGGATTTTTAATTCCATGCTGGTTATCAACGATATATTCTTGAGGAATCACATCAATTATTTCTTCTCCTGGATTCATCACCAACTTATGCATGTCTTTAACAAGTGCATTGATATCTTCTTGAGCTATTTCATTTTCGGAATTATTCCGAGTATAGATACCACGATGTTGAAGACTTTTAATATGTTGTCCTGCAATACCGACATTGATATTTTTAATGATCAAATTACCTTCAACCCTACCTTGCGTTTCCTGAACAGCGAGAATAATAGATTCTACAGTTTGCTTGATATTCGAAACAACCCCACTCATTACACCCAATGACTCACTTTTCCCCATAGAAAGAATTTCAATTTTTCCATGGTCATTTTTCTTTCCTACAAAACAAGCAATTTTTGTTGTTCCTATATCTAAACCGACAACAATTTTAGTGCGTTTAACATTTTCTGCTGAACCATTATTTTCTACCAACGATTTGTCCTTCATATTTTACTATTATCGTATTATATTTTGCCCACCCTTCTTGTGGCATGCCCTCCTTATAAAAAACTTTCAACCGGTTAAATTTATCCTTCACTTCTTCGTCGGATTTAGCTGAACCAAATAGTATGGTTTGGCTTCCAACAAGTGGAATAAGGAGGAAATCACCGTTCATTTCCAAGTAAACTTGTCCAATCAAAGCATTAAAAAATGGATCGTTACAAACATAATCGGAAATTCGATAGATATCATCTAATTTTCGAATACTTTTCAAAGAATCATTGTTAATAATTTCTTTTACGGATGCTTTTTTTAGATTTTCATTAATATACCCTGAAATCACAAGTACACGAGCCGTATGAAGATGAGATCGATTAATGGTAAAACCCTCATCGTCTAGATAATAAGAATTTTGCGCAAGGTTAAAAATTCTTGCAATTGGCTTTCTAAGCTGCACATTAATATTCCAAGTATTTCCAATATTCTTAAAAACCTTAACGCATTTAACTTCTTCCATTTTACTAATAAAGACCTCGATTTTTTTAATGTTAATTTTTTCAACGCGATCTCCGATGGAATAAAGCTTATTAAAAATCAGTCGATCTAACAATTCACTTTGCGTTAAAAAAGCATTTTCTCCTTCCACATGAATCGAGATCGTTGGTTTTTTCGAGACAATTTCCTCGTTTTTATTATTAGCAATAATCAAAACTGCAACAACACCTATCCCTAAGAGGATCAAAAAAATTAGCATCAATATTTTTTTCATTCTTAAGGCAATTTCTTGATTAATAACTCTTTAATTGGCAGAACAAGGCGGTCAATATCCCCAGCACCAATTGTTACAAATATTCCGGTTTCAAACTTTTTTACTCTTTCAAACAACTCCTCAATAGACATTCGTTTTTTATTGGAATGATCCATCAAACTAAGTAACCAGTCCGAAGTCACACCATCAATGGGTAATTCTCGTGCCGGATAAATGGGCAACAAGATCACCTCATCTAAAGCAGCAAGGGACAATGCGAATTCATGTGCAAAATCCTTTGTTCGAGAAAACAAATGAGGCTGAAAAACACCTGTTATCTTTTTCATTGGATAGCGCATTTTAAGCGAAGAGATTAAGGCGTCAATTTCAGTAGGATGGTGTGCATAATCGTCCAGAAAAACCAAATTTTCCGATTGATAAATCGTTTCAAACCTTCTTTTCAATCCAAGAAATGACTTAAGGCCATCAGCGATACATTGATATGAAATACCTAATTCTGTTAAAAGAGCGATACAAGCAAGCGCATTTTCCGCATTATGAATTCCTGCCAACCCAAGCTCTACATGCAACCATTTTTCATTTTTCACCCGCACATCACAAAAGGCTACATCATTCTCAAAATACAACTTATCAATTGAATAATCCGCCGTACTTGAAAACAACGCATAAGTAATTTTTCTGGCATCAGATGGCAAATCTATTCCTTCTTTAATAACCAATAAACCAGCAGCATCCACCTTCGATGCAAATTGACGAAAGCCATCCAAGAATGATTCTTTGGAGCCATAAATATCTAAATGATCAGGGTCTGCAGAAGTAATAATAGCACAATAGGGCGACAATTTCAAAAAGGAGCGATCAAATTCGTCCGCTTCAACCACCATAAATTCCGGATCATTCTGAAGCACTAGATTTGAATTAAAATTAGTTGCAATCGCCCCTAAAAAAGCCGTGATCTTTTTATCAGTTTTACTCAATATATGGGCAAGCATCGAACTCGTAGTTGATTTTCCATGAGTTCCAGCTACACATAGACTTTTTGCTGTTTGTGTGATTAAACCAAGAATTTCAGCCCTTTTCAACACAAGAAAATCATTTTCCTGAAAATAAGTAAGTATTAAATTATCAGCTTTGATAGCAGGGGTATAAACGATCAACACATCCTTATTCGTTAAGAAAGCCTCAGGAATAGATGAAAGTGCATCGACATAATCAATAACACAACCCTCACGCACTAAATCAATTGTTAAAGATGATTCTATACGATCATATCCATGCACCATCTTGCCTTCTGACAGAAAATAACGAGCAAGCGCAGACATTCCTATCCCACCAATTCCTAAAAAATACACTTTACTAAAAGCCAATGACTTAGTTTCCATGACGCTTATTTGGGTTAGAAACAATCTCTTGACAAGCATTTACAATCTCTACCGTTGCATTCGGCAATCCCATTTGTTTAATATTAGCTGACAATTGAATCATGACATCAGGCTGATGTAACAAATCGACTATTTGATGAAAAAGCGATTCCTTAGCTACACCATCCTTTACTAAAATAGCAGCTGACCTATTTACCAGAACCATGGCATTTTTGGTTTGATGATCTTCGGAAACATTAGGAGAAGGAATTAAGATAGTAGGCTTTCCGACAATTGACAACTCAGAAATGGAAGTAGCGCCGGCACGAGAAACAATAATATCAGCTACAGCATATGCGAGGTCCATTCTTTCAATAAAACGCAGCATTTTAACATTGTTAGGAAGCGTTAATTCTTCTTCTAGCACTTGAAAGTAAAGGTTACCACATTGCCAAAGCAACTGCACTTCTTTATGGCTATTAATTTCCTCCAATGAAAATCTAACGGCTTCATTTAAGGTTCTGGCACCCAAACTTCCTCCCACAATTAATATTGTTTTCTTATGTTTCTCCAAGCCATAGAATTGAATCCCCTCCTCTTTTTTATCTACTAAATTGACTGTTTCAGTCCTTATAGGATTCCCCGTCAATAGTATTTTATCTTTTGGAAAAAAAGTTTCCATAGTTGGATAAGCCGTACAAATCAATGCCGCCTTTTTCGCAAGCAATAAATTTGTTTTTCCCGGGAAGGAATTTTGTTCCTGAATAACCGTAGGAATGTTTAACCAAGCCGCCATTTTTAGTGTTGGTCCACTTGCATAGCCCCCAACACCAATTACTAATTCTGGCTGAAAAGCTTTTATTAATTTCCTTGCCTTCCACAAACTTCCAAGTAACTTAAACGGAAGTAAGAAATTGGAAAGCGCAAGGGATCGTTTGAGACCAACAATTTTCAAACCTTCAATATCGTATCCAGCCTGGGGTACTTTTTCCATTTCCATTTTTCCTAGGGCACCAATAAACAGAATAGCTGCAGAAGGATTCCTTTTTCGAATTTCGTTTGCAATTGCAATTGCAGGAAAAATATGTCCCCCTGTACCACCACCAGAAATTATTACTTTATTAATCATTTTCAGAATCCGTTTTCATTTCAAATGCACTACTATTATTTGTTTGTACGGCAGCAAAAGACTGAACAATACCAATAGAAACACACGCCATAATCAATGCTGATCCTCCCATTGCTAAAAACGGCATATTTTGTCCAGTCACAGGAAGCACTCCGGTACAAACCAACATATTAATACTTGCTTGTGACAACAAATGAAGCCCAATAGCTAAGCAGACATACGTTTCAAATAAATTATCGGAATTAAGGCCAATGCGTATTATTCGAAACAATAATATCATATACAATAGAAGAAGGACAAAAGCGGAAACAAGCCCAAACTCCTCCACAAAACTCGCAAAATAAAAATCTGCATAAGCTTCCGGCAGGTACTTTTTTAGTTTTCCATCACCGACACCTTGTCCAAAGACAGAACCATTATGGATGGCCAATTTGGCATTTATAGCCTGAGCATTTTCAATTGCATCATCATCCGGGCCCATTTTATTCGTAATCCTATTTTCCCATGTTTGGTAGCGCGGCAGCAAGTTCAAATCCGGAATCATTTTATGAATACCAATCAAAATGCCAATACCAAGGACCCCAACTCCCGCAATCGTCAACAATTTTATTATCGGTACTTTTCCAATAAAAAGAATAAACATAGCTAATAAAAAAAGCATAACAGAAGTCGATAAATTATCCTTGAAAATCAATCCACAGATTACAATAATCGGCAACATTAAGGGACCGACACCTTGCTTCCAATCATCCAGCAAGTCTTTTTTCTTGACCAATATTTTTGACAAATATAGAAACAGGGCCAACTTAGCAAAATCAGAAGATTGAAAGGTTAATCCTATGAACGGAATTTTAATCCACCTACCAGCGTCATTGACTTTCGCACCAAAAAAGATCGTAAAAATTAGCAGAGCAATAGCCACATAATAAGAGAACTTCGCAATTTGAGAGATGTATTTAGGATTTACTTTGTGAATAAAATAAATCGAAAAGAAACCGATTAGCACATAAATAAAATGCTTGAAGAGATAATAAAAAGGTGTACCGCCCTCAATTTTTACTAGAATAGGAACAAAGCTATAAACCGTTACAAGAGAAAAAGCTAACATTAGCAATGTTATCATCCAAATTACGGGATCACCTTTAAGATAGGTTAGGTATTTTCTCATTTCGATTTAACTAATTTTAGAAAATTAATTAGCTCTCCTTCTTTTTGAACCCCTTTTTCATTATAAAATAGAAACAGGACAATCCCTTTCGTTTTAAAACCATATAACATTTCCGACAAAGAGGATAGATCAGGGACAACAACAACCCCATCTAAATCTTGTCCATTAATAATCGCGTCATCAATTAAAACGTAAGAAGAAACCCAATCACTAGATGACAGGGACTGTTTGCTTCTTAAAATATTTTCATAATCATGAAACACTAAAATAACAGGGAATGGAAAGGCAGAAATAGTTGATTCTAATTGCAAACCCAACGAATTTTGCCAAGTAAAAACATCCAGCCCATGCCATTTGCCTTGAGGACAAATTCTAGACTCACCATGAACACGTAGATTCTCGGTTCGTTTTTCTATTAATTCCTGTTCTCTTATTTTTATCAATTTCATAAAATAATTGTTACAGCAATTTCACCGCTTTCTTGAACTGATTACCTCTATCCTCATAATTTTCAAATAAATCAAAACTTGCACAAGCAGGAGAAAGCAATACCACCTCTTCTTTTGAACCAAGTTGGTAAGCAAAGGCAACCGCTTCCAATGCAGAATTAGCCTCAACGATTGTATCAACAATTCCCGAAAAAGCTTCAATAATTTTTGTATTATCGATTCCTAGGCAAATAATTGCTTTGACTTTTTCTTTCACCAATGCTGTGAGTTCATTGTAATCGTTTCCTTTATCAACACCACCTACTACCCAAATTGTGGGTTTATCCATACTCTCAAGCGCAAACCAAGTAGCATTAATATTAGTAGCCTTGGAATCATTAATGAATTCAATTCCGTTTACCTTGGCAACGAATTCCATCCGATGTTCCGCATTAACGAAATCACCAAGACTTTCTCTTACCACCTCTTTACGGATTTCTACTAATCTACCTGCGATCCCTGCCGCAAGTGCATTTTGAGTATTGTGCTTACCCTTCAAAGCTAATTCGTGAATAGACATATTTAGTTGTTGTTTTATATTGATTGTTAATTGTTTCTCATCTGCAAAACCAGCCATAGCTTCTTTTTTCTTCAAGGAAAAAGGCGCTGTATTCATGGTCATTTTCTTAGTAGCCAGTTCTTTCATAATCACCTCATCATCCGCGTTATAAACAAACCAATCATCCTGAGAAAGATTATTAATTATTCGAAATTTTGATTGAATATAATTTTCAATTTTATAGTCATATCGATCTAAGTGATCAGCTGTAATATTGGTTAACACAGCTATATTTGCTTTAAAATCGTGCATATCATCGAGCTGAAAAGAACTTAATTCAAGTACAAACCATTCCCGATCTTCTTTAGCCACTTGTCTGGCATAACTTTGTCCGATATTTCCAGCTAATGCAACATCAAAACCCGCTTTTTTAAGAATGTGGTGAATTAATAAAGATGTTGTTGTTTTGCCGTTACTCCCCGTAATACAAATTGTTTTTCCTTTAGAAAAAGGCTTCGCAAATTCAATTTCAGACACCACTTTAATTCCAGCTTCACGAATAGCCAGCATAACCTTTGTTTTTTCTGGTATACCAGGTGATTTAACAATGGTATCGGCACGTAAAATTACATCCATCGAATGCCCTTTTTCTTCATAGGCAATCGTATTTTCAATTAATTCCATTTTGCAAGCTTCAGAGATGGGACCCCCATCAGAAACAAGCACATCAAGACCAATTTTTTTAGCCAACAACGCAGCTCCAATACCGCTTTCGCCGGCACCTAAAACAACTATATTTTGGCCAAAAATCTGCATTATCTTAACTTAAGTGTTACAATAGAAATTACCGCAAGAAGCACAGCTACAATCCAAAATCGCGAGACAATTTTCGCTTCATGCATGCCTTTTTTCTGAAAATGATGATGGAGAGGAGCCATAAGAAAAACCCTTCTACCTTCTCCAAAACGCCGCTTAGAAAACTTGAAATAGCCTACTTGAATAAGAACCGATAAATTTTCAATCAAGAATATTCCACAAAGCACAGGAATCAATAACTCTTTACGAATAGAAATGGCAAAGACAGCAATTATACCACCCAGCGCAAGACTTCCTGTATCACCCATAAAAACTTGAGCCGGGTATGAATTATACCATAAAAAGCCAATACAAGCTCCGACGAATGCAGCAATAAAAATCACCAATTCTTCTGCCAGAGGAATATACATGACATTTAAGTAATCAGCAAAAACCTCATTGGAACTTACATATGCAAAAACAGCCAATGCTAATCCAATTATTGCTGAGCTGCCTGTTGCTAGGCCATCAAGACCATCCGTCATGTTCGCGCCATTTGAAACAGCAATTACAATAAAAACAACTATTGGAATGAAGAGCAACCAGCCATACGATTTATTAGAATCACCAATTAACCAATTGTAGTTAAATTCATTTCCCTTAAAAAAAGGAATCGTGGTGGTCATATCGTCCGTTTTAATCCACTTATAATTTTCGCCAATATTTTGGTGATGATTATGAGAAACAAAAGTTTCGTCCTTTCCTAATTTATAATCTGCGGAAACTCTTTTATGAACCGTAACATCATCGGAGAAATAAAGAATACAGCCCACAATTAATCCAACACCAATTTGACCCACAATTTTAAAACGCCCCTTTAAGCCCTCTTTATTTTTCTTGAATACCTTTATATAATCATCCAAAAATCCAATGACACCCAACCAAACCGTGGCAATCAACATAGTAATAACATAGATATTATGCAGTTTTGCAAAAAGCAGTGTAGGAATCAAAATGGCAGAAAGAATGATAAGTCCGCCCATAGTAGGAGTGCCAGATTTTTCAATCTGACCAGCCAAGCCTAGATCCCTAACTGTTTCGCCAATCTGTTGTTTTTGTAATGATTGAATTATTTTTTTACCAAAAAGGATAGAAATAATTAGGGAAGTAATCATTGCTAAACCGGCTCGAAATGAAATAAAATCGAACAATCCGGCTCCTGGAAAATTTTGTTTGTCTAAGTAATCGAATAAATAGTATAACATCTTATTTTTTCATTAGGTTAAAAAAACTACTTGCTGTATTAAAATCATCGAAATCATATTTCACCCCATTGATTTCTTGGTATTTTTCATGTCCTTTACCAGCGATAAGGATGACATCATTTGGCTGTGCAAGAATGATCGCTGTTTGAATTGCTTGTTTTCTATCAGGTATAGTTAATGCGGAACAACCTTGAACATCGCTTAATCCTTCCCTCATTTCTTCGAGAATATCATTGGGATTTTCAGTCCTAGGATTATCCGACGTAAGGATTACTTGATCGCTTTTATCATTGGCAATTCTTGCCATCTTAGGTCGCTTCGCTCGATCACGATCACCACCACATCCGACCACAGTGATAATTTTTGCATTGGGTTTACGAAAAGATTTTATGGTATCTAACACATTTTCTAATGCATCAGGAGTATGCGCATAATCAATAACAGCGGTAATTCCAGAGGTACTTCTTACATATTGAAATCTTCCTTCAACAGCCTTAAGCTTACTTAAGCAAGTCAATACTGACATTTTATCAATTTCGCATAAGATACCAACCGCATAAACAGCCAATAAATTTGATGCATTAAATTCGCCAATCAATTGAGTCATTACTTCTTGATTATTTATGTTCAGCAATAAACCATCAAAATCATTTTGAATAATTTTCCCTTTGAACTCAGCCATTGATTTCAATGCAAAACCATGTTTAGCTGCTTTTGTATTCTGAAGCATGACCCCGCCATTTTTATCATCACTGTTAGACAATGCAAATGCATGAGCTGGTAGTCCATCAAAAAACATTTTTTTAACACGAATGTATTCGGAGAAAGTCTCGTGATAATCCAAATGATCATGCGTAATATTTGTAAAAACCCCTCCAAAAAAACTTAATCCTAGAATTCTTTTTTGATGAATGGCATGCGAACTCACTTCCATAAAACAATAGGCACAACCCTGCTCGACCATTTCTGCTAGCAACCTATTCAACTCGATAGGATTAGGGGTAGTATGTGTGGCAGGGACATCAACTTTTCCAATTTTATTAACCACAGTAGAAATCAATCCAACTGAAAAAGACAACTCAGAGAATAAATCATAGAGTAAAGTAGCTGTAGTCGTTTTTCCATTGGTACCAGTAATGCCGATCAATCGCAATTTAGAAGAAGGGGAGTCATAGAAATTACATGCCGCCAAGGATAATGCTTGGTGCGTATCATCAACAATAATTTGAGTAACACCTAGTGGAAGTTTTTTAGCAGCACTCACGACAATCGCCTTACAACCCTTATCCAGAACATTTTGAATATAGTCATGACCATCTTGATTGGTTCCTTTAAGCGCAAAAAACAAACTTCCTGAACTAGCGAGGCGAGAATCAAAAACTAATTCATTAATTAAGCAATTTTCATCCCCAATAATGGATTCAATAGCAACGGACTTAAAAATATCTATCACTTTTCTCATTGTAGCTCCAATTGAATTAATCCACCTTTAAAAACAAGATTTCCGGCACTAATACTTTGACGTTTAACAGAGCCATAACCCTTAATTCGCACAACCATCCCAACACTTTCCAGGAGATAAACAGCATCTTTAGCCGTCATCCCAATTACATTGGGCACGAATCCTTTCGTTATTTTTAATTGATTTAGGTTCACCTTTTTATTTAATGTATCAGCAACTAACCAATCACTATCGAAATTTAATTTGAAAACAATACCGAGAGCCTTAAGCGATTTAATCAAATCGCTTTTGTGCCCATATTTAACGTATGGAAGATCCTTATTAATTGACTTCTTTTCATTTATCGCTTGATGATAATCCAAAGATGAAGCCCACACCTTATTTGCGATTTCAGCGAAAACAGTTCCAGAAACCTTGGCGCCATAATATTCTTTTTTCGGATCTGTAATAACTACAATACAAGAGTATTTGGGTTTATCTGCAGGAAAATACCCTACAAAAGAAGCTTGATATACACTATTACTTTCATCTAAATACTGCTTGTCCTTTCCTGGTAATTTTGTTGTGCCCGTTTTTCCTGCGATTTTAAATTGAGAACTGGTTAGAGTGGCCCCCGTTCCCCTTGTCATAACACCTTCAAGGCATCCTTTTAAAATTTCAATTGTTTTTTGAGAACAAATATTTTCACGTAAAACGATCGGCAAAAACTTTTTAATTGTTACCCCTCTGCGTTGAATTGACTGAACAAAAATTGGTCGTAGCAATTTGCCATTATTCGCCACTGCATTATAAAAAGCCAGCGTTTGCATTGGCGACTGTCTTACACCATAACCAATAGCCATCCAAGGAATAGACAAAGGCGACCATTTACCATCACCTGGTCTAGAAAAATCAGGAGCCGCCTCCCCTTCTAAATCTATACCCAGTTTTTGAGTTATACCAAATGCGTCCATTCGCTCCATAAATCGCTGTGGATTTTTGCCGTAATGAGCATTTATTACCTGAGCAATAACATTAGAAGATTTTTCAAAAGCTTCTTGCAAGGTGATCGTCCCGTAACCCATTCCATGGTTCGAGTCAGATAATTTCGAGCCATAAAAAGAATACACACCGTTCGCATTTACTTTGTCTGTTATTTTTACTTTTCCATCTTCTAATGCTGCCATAAGCGATGCCAATTTGAAGGTAGAACCGGGAGCCTCAACATATCCAAACGCACGGTTAAAATTTTCAGCAAACTCCCCATTTTTTTCACGCGACAAATTCACAATAGCACGAACATACCCCGTATTAACCTCCATGACGATAACGGATCCACTTTCTGCCTCCATTTCCTTTAACTGCTTCTCCAATTCAGAATGAGCCACTTCTTGGATATCCTTTTCGATGGTTGCTACAACATCTGCCCCTTCAATGGCTTCCTTCGTTATTTTACCAGTCTTCCGCCAACCGATAGAAATTTTTTGTTCGATTTCAGCTCCCGTTTCCCCCTTTAAATAATTGTAATAAGCCCCTTCAATCCCAACCTTTAGCGGCACCCCATCCACTACTTTATAGTAACCAAGGGTTCTATTTAATAAATTGCCATTCGGTTTTTTGCGTTGGATCGTATCTTCATTGTCAATCAATCCCCCTTTCATCCTTCCTTCTTTAAAAATGGGTAATTTTCTCAACGCTTTACGCTCAGCATTAGTCGCTTTTTTTCTAATTAATAAATAGCGGCTACCATTTACGCGTCCACTTCTGATATAATTTTCATATTCCCTAGAAGATTTAACTGGATACAAACGATTTAAACCCTCTGCCAAACCGCTTAATTCATTATCAAATATTTCCTGATCTACAACAGTAGGATCCATGTGAATATCAAAATAAGAAACAGAAGTTAGCAATGGCAATAGATGAGCATCCAAAATATCCCCCATCCGTGGCGTTCGAGGCACCGTTCTAACAGGTATAACTGTATCTTCAGCACCAAACTTTGTATTTTTTCCATTAAACTGCAACTGTATAATCTGATAGAGAACAATTAGCATTATTAATACAAAGCCGAAATAAATCAGATAGGCCCTAAATACAACATGGCTTCTTTCTTTACTCACTTTTTTCCTTTTTTAAACGTATAACCTTTGTTGCTTTTTGAGATTCCATCAACTCTCTTTTTTGCAATTTAAAAACCAATAAATTCCTTTCCGTAATTGCCTCGATCGTAGTTTTAGCTTCAATATAATCGGCTGTATTTTGATCTAATTGTATTTGTGTTTCATTGGTTTCATCTATTACTTGCTTAACATAATACCCCTTAGCGACAAGAAGCATTAATAGCAAAAAGATGAAGAAAATATAGTTGAGATTATTCAGCACAAAATCCTTTGTCAAAAACTCACCATTCAATATTTGATTAAAGGCACTATTTTTTGCCTTGCTGTTAGAAGGTGCTTTTTTTGCACTCGTCTTCCTTTCCTCCCTTTCAGGCGAAGCATTATTCTCTATGTATTCGTTATCCTTCATTTCGCACAGCAATTCTAAGTTTAGCACTTCTAGATCGTGAATTAAGCACGATTTCATCATCACTGGGGACGATAGGATGACGCGTTATTTCAGTGAATGGCTTTAATACATTACCGAAAAAATCTTTTTCTATTTCCCCGTCAAAAGACCCTCTTTTCAAATAGTTTTTTACAATTCTATCTTCAAGAGAATGATATGACATCACAACCAATCTACCACCTGGCTTAAGGATTTTAGCTGATTGCTCCAACAACTCTTTTAGTGCATCCAATTCTTGATTCACTTCAATTCTTATCGCCTGAAAAACCTGTGCTAAGTACTTGTTTTCTTTACCTTTAGGAGCAGACAACAACGCAACATCAACTAATTCCTTCGTTGTTTCGAAAGGCTTTGACATTCTAAATCGCAAAATATTATTGATCAGCTTTCCGAGGTGTAAAATATCAGAATAGGTTCTGAATAAAAGATAAAGATCATTTTCTGGCGTATTGTTTAAAATATCCGCCGCCGTAACAGCACCACTTTTATTCATTCGCATGTCGAGTGGGGCACTCACCCTTAAAGAAAAACCCCTGTTAGGAACATCGAATTGATGCGATGAAACACCTAAATCAGCTAATAATCCATCTATTAACTGAACTCCATGTAATCCTAAATGATTTTGAATAAACCGAAAATTGCTTTTTACAAAGTGAAAGTTAGGGGCGGCCCAACTATTTTCAAGCGCGTCCTGATCTTGGTCGACACCAAATAAAGTTCCTTTATTACTAAGCTTTTCGAATATTTTTCGAGCATGACCACCGCCACCAAAAGTAGCGTCTACATAAGTGCCTTCAGGATTAATAGCTAAACCTTCCATGCATTCCTGCAGCAAAACTGGTATGTGGTAGTCGGTACTATTCACCATTGTCCAAGTCACCCATTACTTCATCCGCCAATTCAGCGAAATTCGTTATGTTTCCTTCGATCATCTCGAAGTAATTGGACTTGTCCCAAATTTCAACCCTATCAAAATAAGCGATTAACATCACTTCTTGACGCAAACCTGCACGCTCCATATGAGAAGCGGGCACCAACACCCTTCCGGCATTGTCCAGGGTTATCGATTTCGCTCCTTGATGGAACAAACGATAAAACATCCTGTTTTTTGGTTTAAACAAATTCATTTTTGAAAGCTTCTCACTAATCCTTTCCCATTCGGTCATTGGATAAATCGTCAAGCAATTCTCAAACCCTTTGTTGAGCATAAAATCTCGTTGGGACGTAGCAGGCAACTGCTTCCGAAGTCCGGAAGGAAATAAAAATCGGCCTTTATCGTCCAATTTCACTTCAAATTCACCTACTAATCCTGCCATAACTTTAATAATGGGTAAAAATAATGGATATTTACCACTTTTTACCACAGATTTACAAATTGTTGAAAACTTCTAACGCAATTCTCTAAATATAGTTTCAAATTCTGCATCTTAAACCGCTAAAAGCTTTTAAAATATAGGCTTTATAAAAAGTGGTAAAAAGTGGTAGAAAAAATATCAACAGCTTGTTTTTTGAATGCTTATTTTTGCATCGTGAAACAAAATTTAAAGAATTGGCTACTCTTATTTTTACTAGCTTGTATATGGGGGAGCTCCTTTATCTTAATGAAAAAGGGAATGTTCGATCCTTCGGGCGACGTAATTTTTTCAGCGCCACAGGTTGCATCTACGCGCATATTGTTAGCCGCACTTGCACTCTTCCCATTTGCAATTCCGTCGTTAAAAAAACTTTACGATCGAAAGAATGCCTTGCTATTTTTAAGCGTCGGGCTTAGTGGAAATCTTATTCCAGCGTTTTTATTCACCTATGCAGAAACCGGGATTTCTTCTGGACTTGCAGGAATGTTAAACAGCTTTACACCGATTTTTACACTATTAGTTGGCGTGCTCTTTTTTCAGATTAAGGCAAAATTATTTCAAGTAATAGGAGCTATAATAGGTACGGTTGGGATTTTTCTATTGGTATTTCTTGGGAAGTCAAACTCCTTTACTGGCAACTTAGAGCAAATCATAGCCGTTATTGCCGCCACCCTATTGTATGGACTCAGCCTAAACCTGATCAAGCATAAATTGGTAGGTTTCACCTCTATAGAAATAACATCACTCTCCTTTGTAAGCATATTAATTCCAAGCGCTTTTGCTTTTTTCTATTTCCAAACACCTACCGTAATCATCACAAAACCTGCAGCCGGTCCGGCATTTATGTATATTAGCATTTTAGGGATTATAGGAACAGCTATGGCGGTATTTCTATTTAACGGAATCATAAAAAAATCATCCGCATTATTTGCAAGCAGCGTCACCTATTTAATACCCATTGTAGCTGTTCTTATTGGTTTTTCATTTTCAGAAAAAATCACGTACAACCAAGTCGGAGCAATGGCAATTGTCTTGTTAGGAGTGTTTATTGTTAATTATGGACAAATGGTCTTTTCAAAGATGAAAGAATTGCTAAAATAATTTGTGAATAACGATTTAAATACTATCTTTGCACTCCTAAAAAATTGAATTTAAACTTAAAAAAAGCTAAATGTACGCAATAGTAGAAATAGCCGGGCAGCAATTTAAAGTGCAAAAAGACCAAAAAGTTTTTGTTCATCGTTTAGCAGAAGAATGTGGTTCAAAAGTAACGTTTGACCGTGTTTTATTGATAGACAATGATGGCAAAATCAATATTGGCGCCCCAGCTATAGACGGTGCAAAAGTCACCGCAGAAGTAATTAGTCACGTGAAAGGTGATAAAGTAATTGTTTTCAAAAAGAAACGACGAAAAGGATATAAGAAAAAGAATGGCCATAGGCAACAATTTACTTCTATTCAAATTACAGACATTAAAGGATAAGCATTAATATTCCTTCGGGAATTTAAAAAAGTATAAAATGGCACATAAAAAAGGCGCAGGTAGTTCGAAGAACGGACGCGAATCACATAGCAAACGCTTAGGTGTAAAAATATTTGGAGGACAAGTAGCGATTGCAGGCAACATTATTGTTCGTCAGCGAGGCACACATCATCATGCAGGTGAAAATGTTGGTATTGGTAAAGACCATACCTTATTTGCATTAACTCCAGGACTTGTAGAATTCCGCAAAAAGAAAAATAATCGATCATTTGTTTCTATCGTTCCTTTTAACACTGTTGAAACAATCGAAGTTGCAGAAGTAGCGGCAGTTATTAAGGCAGTAAAGACAAAAAAAGCAGTTGAAGTTAAAGACGCAGCAGTAGAACCTATTGAAAATGTGGAAACTCCTGAAAGTACAGACACTACAGAAGCGTAAATAAAAATAAATTCATTATTCAAAAAGGACCAATAATTATTGGTCCTTTTTTTTTGACTTTTTATTACTTTTGAAAATGTTTATATTATCCATCGGCAAGCGTTATCTTTTATCTATTTTATCAGGCCTACTTTTTACGCTAGCCTTTCCATTTACTGGAAGCATCACACCACTTGTTTTCATCGCTTGGGTTCCGCTATTACTTGTAGAGCAAAATCTTATTGAGAATAACAAAAAAGCCATACACGTTTTTATACATGCCTATTTAGTTTTTATATTGTTTAACATCGGAACAACCTGGTGGATCTGGATAGCAGATGAAGGAGGAGCGATTATGGCTTTTATCTTCAATTCATTATTAATGGCATTAACTTTTTTGATTTATCATCTCTTAAAAAAAAGACTGCCAAATAATATAGGCAATTGGAGCTTGATTGTAGTCTGGATAAGCTTTGAGTACCTTCATTATAATTGGGAATTATCGCACCCCTGGTTGACGATGGGAAATTTTTTCTCAATCAGGCCACACATCGTCCAATGGTATGAAATCACAGGAGTGCTAGGTGGCTCACTTTGGGTTATGATTGTCAATATTTTAGTCTGTCAACTAATTAAGAACAGAAAGGAGAAGAAAGTAAATAAATACGCGATTATTAGTCTTTCCCTCTCAATCGCTTTGCCGATAATACTCTCCACTTTAATGCTATTCAACTCTCCACAAAAAATAACTAAGAATAATGAATATGAAGTAGTTCTAGTTCAGCCAAACATTGATGTTTATCAAGAAAAATTTAGCGAAAATTTCACCTGCGAAGACCAAATAGAAAAACTTATAGGATTAGCGAATCAAAAAATAACTCAAAAAACAGCTCTTGCTTTGGGTCCCGAGACGTCAATTAGCAACGGATTTAACGAAGACGATTCGAAAAACGATCCAATTTTGAAGCTACTTGAAACAAAGCTATTAACGCCGAACAAAAAGCTTTCTATTTTAATTGGCGCTTCTACTTATAAATTATTTAGCGAAAGAAAATCTAACGCCTCAAGAGCAATTCCAAATGGATTTGGGTATTACGAATCATACAATTCTTCTGTGTTGATCAAACAAAATATTCCTGCCGCCTTCATTCATAAATCAAAACTTGTTTTGGGCGTTGAAAAAATTCCTTTTTCTTCACTGTTTCCTTTTTTGGAAGACTTTGCCATCCAAAACGGTGGGACATCTGGCTCTTTAGGGATTGAGTCACAAGCCAAAATTTTTAACGTTGATAAAGTAAAAATAAGTTCAATAATTTGCTATGAATCAATCTATGGAGGCTTTGTTGCAGAGCAAATCCGACAAGGAGCACAATTCATCGGTATTCTGACTAATGATGATTGGTGGGGGGATACACCTGGATACCAGCAACATTTTAGCTTTGCCCAATTAAGAGCTATTGAAAACAGGCGTTATATTGTGCGTTGTGCTAATACCGGGAGAAGTGGAATAATAAATGAACGTGGAGAAATCTTACGTTCAAGTAATTTTTCAGAACCAGCCGTAATAAAAGCAACAATCCCATTGATGAATGGCACTACTTTTTATGCAAAAAATGGTGATTACATAGGGGTGATTGGAATCGGTATAAGTTTATTACTACTACTCTTTTCCATCTATCTTAGATTCAAAAAAGCTTCTTAACAGTTGAAGACCCATAACTTTTTTAACCTAATTTTAATAATAAGATAATAAGCGTTAGCTTTATTAAATGAAAGTTTACTCCATTTCATTTTTCTTCTTTCTGTTCTTTGCAAATATCCTCATTGCACAAACAGATCATTATGAAACTGTTGTTAGGGACACTCAACAATGGAAATATATTGTCCCAACTGCTAGTACCAGTGTAAATTGGAATCAACCAAATTTTGACGCCAGTACTTGGCAAACAAATACAGGTGGATTTGGATTTGGAGACAATGATGACGGCACCATAATTCCAAACGGTTCCGTAAGTGTTTACATGTGGAAATCATTTAACATTATAGATATCAATGCCTTGTCAAAAATAATCTTCCACATGGATTATGACGATGGATTCATTGCGTACATCAACGGTGTTGAAATCGCAAGGAATAATTTAGGAACTATTGGTCAGCCTGCCTTATATAACTTATTAGCAAGTGCTTCACACGAAGCGCAGTTATACCAAAATGGTTTGCCCGATCAATTTATTTTTACTCCAACTCAATTGGCAAGTTTCCTATTTCAAGGGACCAATGTTATCTGTGTAGAAGTTCATAACCAAACAGCAACGGGGGCTGATTTAAGCGCTCGACCTTTTTTATCAGTAGGAATTAACAATACCTCATATGATTATAATAGTACCCCAACTTGGTTTATTCCACCTGTAGAATTAACAAATTCATCTTTACCAATAGTAGTTGTCAATACCAATAATATTCCGATTCCAGATTCTCCAAAAATTGATGGTTTTATGGGAATCATTGACAATGGCCCGGGCCAGCTAAACTATGTCACCAATCCTTTTAACGAATTCTACGGTCAAATCGCCATAGAAAGAAGAGGGTCCTCATCGGGGACTTTTCCAGCAAAGTCGTATGGATTAGAAACTAGAGGCCCAGATTCTGTCAATTACAACGCAAGTATTTTTGACTGGCCAAGTGATAATGATTGGATTCTTTATGCCCCTTATACAGACAAATCATTAATAAGGAATGTGCTAACTTTTAAATTAGGAAACGAAACAGGTCATTATGCGCCTCGGACAAAATTATGTGAACTCATTCTAAATGATGAATACCAGGGTGTGTATGTTTTTATGGAGCGGATCAAAGTGAATCCAGGAAGAGTTGGAATTGATGAACTTCAATATATCGATACCCTTGATAATCATTTAACAGGTGGGTATATAATCAAAGTTGACAAAACAACAAGCGGTGGTATTGTTGCATGGACTTCACCATATACTGCCGCATTGCCTAGTAATTCGCCCATTTATTTTCAATTACACGATCCAACAATTGAGCTTATTCATCCGCTGCAAGAACAATACATTCAATCCTATGTCAGTGCGTGGGAGACTGCATTAGCGGGCCCAAATTTTTCTGATCCTCAATTAGGCTTTAGAGCCTATGCAGATGAAGAGTCGTTTATCGACTATATGCTACTAAATGAAATTTCTAAAAATGTTGATGGATATAGAATATCCACTTTCTTATACAAAGAAAGATTTAGCGAAGGTGGACAATTAGTTGCGGGGCCATTATGGGATTTTAATCTAGGTTGGGGAAACGCCAACTATTGTCAAGGTGGAAATACAACTGGATGGGAAATAAATTTTAATTCTGTTTGCGGGGGAGCCTTAGTCAACCCATTTTGGTGGTCAAGAATGTTGCAAGATTCAGTCTATGCTAATCGTGTAAATTGTAGATGGCTAGAACTAAGAACAACTGTTTTAGATTCAACAGTGTTAATGAACTATATCGATAGTATGGCATTAGCATTAAGCTTACCTGCTCAAAGAACCTATGCCAAATGGCCGATTTTGGGCACCTATGTTTGGCCCAACAATTTTATAGGACAAACATACGCTGAAGAAATGAATTATTTAAAAACCTGGACCAGTAACAGACTCATTTGGATGGACAATAATATGTTTGGCACTTGTAGTTCCTTAGGAACAAAGCCAATAGCAGAAGACCCCATCCGCATATTTCCAAACCCCGGGAAAGATGAAATTTATATTGATGGGCTTACAAATAATTCAGCCATTATTGTTCGCGACTGCCATGGAAAAACCGTTATCGAGACTAGTAATCAGAATTATACCTTCTTACTAAACACTTCCTTTTTAGAAAGTGGCGTCTATTTTATTTGCCTACCTCAAATCAATTCAAGGATCTATAAAATCATACTTCAAAAATAATCAAATGAAAAAAATAATTTATTTAATTTCCTTCACTGCTTTGGTTTTAAGTAGTGCCTGTCATAAAATTGAAGGGCCAGGGGGTACTTCAGCAATTCGCGGAAATGTAACAGGACATGAATTAAAAAATGGCTCATCGGAAATCACAGAAGTTACATGTACTCACGGTGCATTATTAGAGCATGGTGATTATTGGTTACTCAACACAAATAATGCTACTAAATATTATTACATATATTACAGAAACCCAACTTGGGTGTCTGATGCAGATCCACATTTAGCCGGTAGAATTGGAATTGAAGTAGTATTTAATTACAGTGATTCTAATACTGAAATTGCACAAAACACATTAAGCGCATTGAACGCAATTACAAACTCCGGATATACTACCGGTTTACAGCAAGACATTATAACTATTCAGAACACCGAGCTCGCTCCGGTTCCAGATGCAGATAATGGAAGCACCTCTTTTAATATCGACATTTCACAACAAGGAAAGGCCAGTATTACAAGTTCAACGATACCAATTGCGAATGAACGTGTTTATATTATTTATGGCAAAAATGCCTATTCATCTAAGGATGTACGAACCAATGCAAATGGAGAATTTTCTTTTGAAGGCTTACAAGTTGGGAAATATACTGTGTATGTAAATTCTTTACATGCAAATGGAACTGGAGCAACAGTACAATTAGACAAAGAAATAGTAATTGAAAGTGAGGAAAGCATAAATTCTGCAGGGACATTTGATATTCTATATTAATGAAAAAAACAATATGTACTTTTGCGATTCTTTTCATGGGGTATTTTTGCATGGCTCAAAAAACCTTTCTCTGGACTGGGGTGGAAGTCAATATAAAGGTCGCTAAGCATCTCGAAACTAAAATAGGATACGAATATAGAAGAGATAATATAATCGGATTTAACAAATCCTTAGCAACTGTACAATTAACATACGAAATTGTACCTGGGATAAAAACATTGATAAAATATCGAAATGCAGTATTTCCAAATACCCATAGTGCACTTGATCTCAAAAAAAATAGTTTCTCCAATAGATTTTCTTGTGGGCTCAACATCTCATTTTTAGAACTTTTTAATGCGAAGAGTAAACGATTAGTTATACAATGGACTGGTCAGCAGCAATGGGAGAATTTTAAGTTTCAGCGCAATAGATCCATTTTGAGAAACAAATTTCAAATCAAATACGATATAAAAAATTTCAAATTATCCCCTTATGCCAGCACAGAACTTTTTTATTCATGGAATAGAGATATAATCTACGGGAGTAGTGCAATAAGTATTGAAAGAGGTATGAATTCCTTTAGGCATTTTATTGGATTCGAAGTAGAACTAAGCAAGCGCCAATCGCTCGATTTAGGATTCGGTTTTCGCGAACAGTATTTAGACAAGACAAAAAGCAATATAATAAGGGCTACTTATAAAGTGAATTTAAACTAAAAAATAACGTCTATTGTTTTCCTTTACTTAGAATAAGCTAACCAATTGTAACTTGATTTTGACTTAAGAATAAAACGGAGTTCGTGCAGAAATAAGGAGCTAATCATCAACATCACAAATCTCACTGGATGATATTATTTTCTCTCCTAAACAATAAGCAATGACAAGATCTTACTGTAAAACACCTATTTGGAACAAAAAAAAAGCCTAAGCTGAACTTAGGCTTTTTAAAAAAGAATAATACAGATTATTTCTTCATTAATTTACCTGTAATAACATCGTCTCCAGCTTTCACTGAATAGATATAATAACCAGCCATTAAATTAGCCATATTCACCTCGATTTGATTAGATGCACTTTTAGCAACAGTTTGCTCAGCTACTGTTTTACCTGAAAGATCAAATAAAGTAACAGTCGCATTATTTTCAGTCGTTTCAAATGCAAATGTAGCTACATCAGTAGCAGGATTTGGAGAAACCACTAAATTAGTGATACTTCCTTCGGTAAGACTTGCACCACTTCCGTTGCATGCGTATAAACACTTGTCCCAACAATAACGAACAGTGGTTGCAACACTTGGGATAACGTAAGTGCGTAATATGAATCCATTGGCATCAGCTACACCACAACCACCAGAAACGATAGAAGTCATTGGATCTAAACCTTCACTCGTACCCCAGTTACCATCAATAAATTTATAAGATAGGTTTCCACCAGCAGCAGGAAATGTAACCACAATTTGCCAAATATTATTTCCAATGTCTGTCATGGCGGAAGTAGCAGCCGATGGTGAATTATCAGCCATAGGACCTCCATTAGCAGTAGCATTGTTACCAGAAAAATTACCAGCAATTCGAATTCCAGTAGGGCCGATAGTTACTCCTCCAGCAACATAATTAGTGACATCTACTTGAAAAGTCACGACTGTTTGAGCGAATGCCAAAACTCCTATAAACATAGAAGCAATAAGTGTAAATGTTTTTTTCATAATTAAGTTAATTTAAGGGTTAAAAAGAATTTTTAGTATCAAAAATACCATCTAAAATTATAAATAATATTACAATTAGAAACAATAAAATGATTTTTGCCGAAATAAATGTAAAAAACGAAGTTTACCTCGCGAGCTTACCAGCAAAAACAAGGCCTTGTGCGCTTCTGACCTCGTTAACAGGATCAAAATCAAAAAGTCCAAATACCGTTGAACCACTTCCAGACATTGCCGCATAATAAGCACCATTTTCATATAAGAAATCAATCGTTTCAGAAATTATTGGATATTTTATAGCGATGGGTATTTGGAAATCATTCACAAGCGACGTTTTCCAATCGATTTGCTTAGCAGAAAGTATTTCCTCCAATTCACCAACAGGCTGTTTTGGATTAATAAGCGCATAAGCCTCTTTAGTACTTATGTGTATATTGGGATTTATCAATACAAGAAACTTACCGTTTAAATCGATGCTACTAGGCGATAATATTTCCCCTCTTCCACTAACTAAACAAGGTCGACTTGTGATAAAAAAGGGACAGTCACTACCTAATTCTGACGCAAAGTGCTCTAAGTTAGCCTGCGAAATATTTAAGGAAAACAATTCGTTTAAGCCTTTAAGGACAAATGCCGCATCAGACGATCCTCCCCCCAAACCTGCCCCAATAGGAATTTGTTTTCTTAGGTGAATGTATACTGGTGGTATGTTGTACTTAGTAGCCAATAAATCATATGCCTTAACGCAGATATTTTTTTCATTACTGTTTGGTAATTCGATTCCCGTTTGAAGAAATATAGTTTCCTCAGCAGGAATTATTTCCAAAATATCACAAAGTGGAATAGGATACAAACAACTTTCAATCTCGTGAAAGCCATCTGTGCGCTTGTTCAAAACGTGTAACCCTAAATTAATTTTAGCTATTGGGTATAAGATCATAGTACAAAATTAAAAGAACAAAGCAATTTTCTTAAATTTGTATACTAATTTGAATAAATATGTCCACTTATCTTGATTTTGAAGAGCCTCTACGTTCACTAGAAGAACAAATTGAGCAAACAAAAGAAATTGGTATTTCTACAAACGTAGACATGCGCGATAAAATAGTAGAATTAGAACAAAAACTCAGTGCTACTACGAAAGAAATCTTTTCGAAACTAAGTCCATGGCAGCGGGTTCAATTATCAAGACACCCAGACCGACCTTATACCTTAGCATATATTGACGCAATTACAGGCGGGAATTTTTTAGAGCTACACGGCGATAGAGGCGTTCGGGATGATAAAGCTATGGTGGGAGGATTTGGCGCTATAGACGGCAGATCGGTTATGTTTATTGGCCAACAAAAAGGGATTAATACAAAAATGCGGCAATACAGAAATTTTGGCATGCCCAACCCTGAAGGTTATAGAAAAGCATTGCGCCTTATGAAATTAGCAGAGAAATTTAATAAGCCCATCGTTACTTTTATTGATACCCCTGGCGCTTTTCCAGGTTTAGAAGCAGAGGAAAGATGTCAAGGAGAAGCAATTGCAAGAAATATTTATGAAATGATGCGTTTAAAAGTCCCTGTGATTTGCATCATTATCGGAGAAGGTGCCTCCGGTGGAGCATTAGGTATTGGAGTCGGAGACAAAGTAGTCATGTTAGAAAACACCTGGTATTCAGTAATTTCACCTGAGTCATGTTCTTCCATTCTTTGGAGATCTTGGGATTATAAAGAAATTGCAGCCGAAGCGTTAAAATTAACATCAACAGACATGAAAAAAAATGGCTTAGTTGATGCCGTGATTCCTGAACCAATCAATGGGGCACATCGTTCTCAAAATGAAAATTTTGAAAACGTAAAGCAAGCCATCCTGTCTTATTTAGTTGAACTTGATAAGCAAACACCCGAAAAACGAATAAACGACCGAATTGAAAAATTTAATAAAATGGGTGTTTGGAAGTAGAATAAAACCCTATTTTCCTTGCCCATGAGTGAACTATTACAAACACCCATTGAGTTTCTCAAAGGAGTAGGACCTCAACGCGCTCAATTACTTCAAAAAGAATTGGGGATATTCAATTATGGCGATTTACTTCACACTTTTCCTTACCGCTATATTGACCGATCAATCTATCATCAATGTCGAAACATAGGCGGTGCAGATTCATACGTGCAATTAGTTGGCACCATTGACAATATAAAAGAAATTGGCAGTGCCCGATTTAAACGTCTAAGTGCTCGTTTTACGGATGATTCGGGTAGCATAGAACTAATTTGGTTTCAAGGAGGACAGTGGATTAAGCAAATGCTAGTGCCAGGCCTAAGTTATCAAGCATTTGGCAAAGCAAAATTAACGAATGGTGTTTGGGCCATCCCTCACCCGGAACTCACTCCAATGAGAGATGTTTCCAAAAAAGCGGGGTTCCAGCCATTCTATTCTAGCACAGAGAAATTAAACCATAAAGGATTAAACACTAAAGGGATAGAGAAGTTAATTCAAGCCCTATTTTTTCAACATAATTTACAAGCAAGGGAATTTTTACCTGAAAGTATTATTAAAGAACATCAGCTCATTTCGAGAACAGATGCCTTAAGAAAAATTCATCTACCGAATACCGAATTAGAAATAAGTCAAGCTAAATTTCGCTTAAAATTCGAAGAGTTATTCTTTTTACAATTAGAAATGCTCATACGAAAAGGAACCCGTATACAAGCGACGAAAGGGCATGTATTTGAACATTCAGGAGACATTTTAAAAAAATTTTACACCGAGCATCTTCCTTTCGAATTAACCAATGCGCAAAAAAGAGTAGTCAAAGAAATACGAAGAGACTTTCTAACAGGGCAACATATGAATCGACTTTTACAAGGCGATGTTGGAAGCGGAAAAACATTAGTTGCTTTAATTGCCATGCTCATAGCAAATGGGAATGGGTATCAAGCGTGTATCATGGCCCCCACAGAGATTTTAGCGAACCAACATTTTGAAACCATACAAGAATTAGTAAAAGATCTCGGAATAAACATCGCATTATTAACAGGATCCACTAAAAAAGCCGCACGTACCCCCCTATTTTCTGCCCTTCAAAATGGAGAAATTAACTTGTTAATTGGCACACATGCATTACTAGAAGATCCTGTACAATTTCATAATTTAGGATTAGTTGTTATCGATGAGCAACACCGATTTGGCGTAGCCCAACGGGGTAAAATGTGGCGAAAGAACTCCATTCCACCCCATATCTTAGTAATGACGGCAACGCCTATTCCAAGGACATTAGCCATGACATTTTACGGCGACCTTGATGTATCGGTTATCGATGAACTACCTCCAGGAAGAAAGCCAATTTCGACCATCCATCGATTTGAGAGCCATCGTTTGGCCTTATTTGGATTTATGCGGAAAGAAATTGCCCTAGGGCGGCAAATTTACATTGTTTATCCTTTAATAAAAGAAAGCGAGAAACTCGATTTCAATAACTTAATGGATGGTTTTGAAGCGATTTCACGTTCCTTTCCCATGCCAGAATACCAATTGAGTATCGTACACGGTAAAATGAAGCCAGAAGACAAAGATTACGAGATGCAGCGATTCATTAAAGGAGAAACACAAATAATGGTAGCAACAACTGTAATTGAAGTGGGCGTAAATGTACCGAATGCATCCGTAATGATCATTGAAAGTGCGGAACGTTTTGGTTTAGCACAACTCCATCAATTAAGAGGTCGTGTTGGTCGAGGACAAGATAAATCATATTGCATCCTTATGACAGGCTTCGAACTATCGAAAGAAGCAAAAAAACGAATGGGAACAATGGTAGAAACTACCGATGGATTTGAAATTGCCGAAGTTGATTTACAACTTAGGGGTCCAGGTGATTTAATGGGTACACAACAAAGTGGGATATTGGAACTAAAAATAGCGGATTTATCAAAAGATGGAGATCTCGTAA
>CAJAII010000014.1 GCA_903939755.1 uncultured Flavobacteriales bacterium
TCGGTTACTAAATCGGTCACTTTTTGAAACTTAAAGAATATATAACTTATTGAATAACAGGCGTATTAAGGTGTAAAACGGAAATGCCGTCCAGACCGCCAGAGCTAAAGTTTAGACCCTGTAAGTCACTGATTTACAGGGTTTTATTTTGCCTATAAAACAGACCGTTGGCAGAACCGTGGACAGATTTTCAAAAAATATTTTTCGCTTTGGAACCCTTGTAGATGCTCATAACTTTCTTTTTTGCGGTCCGGTTCAGACCGCAAAATTTTTTCAAAAGGAACATCCCATTTTCAGATTTATTTGTAACTTCATGCAAATGGAAAATCGGGAAGAATATTATTCGCAACACATGTATCAAATTAATGTGCTTGACCTCACGAAAACGTTGATTGATAAAATTAACGGAGAAATTAGCGATGAAGGTAAGCGTGAACACTATTGCTCCCTATTTGAAATGGCTTGTAATGCCTTTAAATCTAGCATTACTATTCCTGAGGATGCAACTCCTAACCAACGGAAAGCGAAATTCATCATTGAAACTAGTCATGTTGTATTTTTTAATTGGTTGGCCTATTTTCTTACGACTCAAAACCCAAAAACTATCCCTTTAATTCTTGAAGCTTATAAGGAGCAACGACTTGGTCCCACTAAAAATTTTAGTAATTCAGTAGAGTTCTTCGTGTATGAATTAATGTCGCATGTTCCATTTGACCATAGTGATCAAGATCTTGCAGTCATGAAATGGATTCTTGGTGCAAATTACGCTGCTAATCCATTAATTGATCCAGATGATTTTTGTCAAGACGAAAAGAAAATTTCGAATATTATTATCATGGCGGAATGGCAAAATCAATTAAAAACAATCTTTTCACCCTATATGGATAGCAAAGAAGATCACCCGAAGTTTGTAAAAGCGATGGAAGGTCGACACCTTATCCCCGGAAACGAAGTGATGCTAAATTTAAAAGCAAATGTATTTTGTGACGTAATTAGCAAAATCCATGCTAAGGGGAGCTTAATTACTTCAAGAAAGAAGAAAATTTCGGAATGGATTTGCACCAATTTTCAATTCGAAAAAAAGGGTAAAATTGATAAAATAAAAGCGACCTATTGCGTTCAATTACTTTCCGGAAGAGAGGTGCCTAATGATAAAGATGCTATTTTGATTGATTTCAGCGACCGTTAAGGAACCGTCTAGGTATAGTGAAGATTATTTTTCTTTTCATTTTCATTTTATTATTTAGCACTCTAAAATCAATGTATGAAAAATGATCTGCTTGTAACCCTCACCACTACTGAACTTAGAACCCTCATTGGGGAAGTTCTTGATGAAAAATTAAAACCTGTTGACACGCTAAAAGTGACTGAAACGAAAGAGGATGCTTTGTTCAGCCGTCTTTATGTGGCAAAATTGTTTGGTGTTTCCGTTACCACTATTGATAAATGGAGGAATTTTAACATCCTTCCCCCATCTATAAAAATTGCTTCGCGGGTTTATTTTAATAAATCCAAGATTTTGGCTATGCTAAAATCGGAGGTCCATATGAGATCAATTAATCAGCTCAAAAAATGATTAGGATGCTCACACCAAATAATAACCGAAGGGTTTGTCCTTATTGCCTCCATACTTTTGCAGCAGCTAACGGAAATCAACTTTATTGTCCTGAGAGGTTTGGAAAGCACGGCTATTGTAAGGCCCAAATGAAAGTCCTTAATAAAATAAAAAAGCAAGGCGGCAGGACTCCCGATCAGCGCTTAGATTTTTTAAAAAAGCATCTTCACATGAGAATAAAACCCATAAGCCTTGCGATTAATCAATTTCCGCTTAAAAAGGAATTTCGAATACTTCTTCCTGATGATGTTTATCCAACCAGCGAATTTTTTATTGAAGGTCCTTATCTAATGAGTTACCACCAAGAAGACAATTTGTATCTTGTATCGTTGCTTGAAAACGCTACTTGGTTGAAATTAACAGCTTGGAAATATGCCAACCAATCATCAAGAAGCGCCACAAGGTTTTAACTCCTTTACTTTTAATTGCCCTTTTATTTCTAATAAATTAGTTGTTTGAGTGATAAGATTCTCTACACTCGCCCATTCTTGATCATCCATATCACGTAATCCTAAGCATTCGTTAAAGGGTTTACAGCGATCACAAAACCCTGGTTCCATCCAAATGCCAGGTAATCCCTCAGGCTGATTCCAAAATTCTTCTTTCCCGGTTATAGGGTTAGTTCTATATAAAATGCGTGATGAATCCATACTTATAAAAGTACGGTTTTTTTTGTGAATGTAGTTTATGGTGTTTTTTCTCTACTGTCCGATAAAAATCGGACGTTATTTTCTTTGTCCTTTTGTCTTGATACAAAAGAACCAAAAAATCAATTCTCGATTGAAGACGTTCGGCTAAAATTTCTCATCGACCGATACACGAAAAGAGTGATAAGCAGAGCTTACCAAACGACGAGCGCTTTTCGGTATCGCTTACGCCTCGAAATTTTCTTTATCCTCTCTTTTGCCAATCGAGACGAAAAAAATGGAATTAATTTAACCATTTTTGAATGTTTTGCCGGATGATGTACTCGCTTGATATTTCGAGTCAATTTAAAACACACACGAAAAAATAGTTTGACAACTCAAGTCAAAGATTTGGCAAGGTCAATCTTATTGGCCTAATTTGTAGGCGAATTATCAAAGAATATTTAGGTTTATGATTTTGGGCCGGTTGAAAAAATTTTGTGGAGGATGGCGAAATTTAGATCAAATAATTGAAAAAAAACAAAGGGGTTTTTATATTATCTTTACACTTAAATCTATTAGATTAATTACCAATATCATGGCGGTACATAACGAAGATTCAAGAGTTAAAATACCTGCTATTCTGCATCGAATGACATTAGGCTATTCTTACTTATCTTTAAAAAGTCAGAAATGGGATGAATCAACGAATATTTTCACGGATTTATCTATAATAATTTACATGGAATCCCAATATTTTACTAGCTTAGAAGACTTAAACTAATTACTTCACTTGACCATGGCAAAAGCCGATATCGATTTTGAAAAAGAACTCTGGGATGCTGCGAACGAATTGCGCGGTGCCGTTTCAGAAAACAACTATAAAAACTACATCTTACCACTTGTCTTTTTGAAGCACTTAAGCGAGCGTTATGAAATAATTCACGGTGAAATAGAAGGATTATTGAATGATCCTAAATCGGAGTATTACACAAAAGACGCTGCAGAAAAACAATATGTATTGGAAGATAGAGACGAATACCGTTCTCGAAATACCTTTAAAATTCCGAAAGTAGCCTCTTGGCAACATTTAAAAGACAATGCCGAACAAGACGATATCAAAGTAATTGTAGATGATGCGTTTGATACTATACAAGAATTACTGACAGATTTTAATCCACAGTTGAATAACTTGCTTCCTCGTATTTTTGTAAAAAGTGAGTTGTCTCCGAAGCAAGTGAGTGGAATCATCAATTTGCTTTCTCATCCAAAATTTTCTGAAAAGGAAAACCCGGAAAGCGATATTCTTGGGCGCATTTACGAATTCTACATTGGGCGTTTTGCCATGGCAGAAGGTTCTGGTGCAGGACAATTCTTTACACCGGGAAGTATTGTGCGTTTGTTGACCGAATTATTAGAACCGTACAAAGGGCGCATCTTTGACCCCGCTTGTGGATCAGGTGGGATGTTTGTACAAAGTTTGAAATTTATCAAAGAACACAACGGCGATAAAAGCGATATTTCTATTTACGGACAAGAAATGACTGCTCAAACCTTGCGTTTGTGTTTGATGAACCTCTTATTGCGTGATCTCTCTTTTGATATAAAACTCGGAAACTCCTTATTGGATGATAAATTCCCTGAACTCAAAGCAGATTTTATCATTGCAAATCCTCCCTTCAATGTGAGCAACTGGCATCCGGAAGATTTGCCAGATGGCGACCCACGTTTGTTTGGACCAAAAGAAGAATTTACAACCGATGGTTCTGCCAATTACATGTGGATGCAAACCTTTTGGAACCATTTAAGCGATACCGGAACAGCCGGAATTGTAATGGCAAACGGCGCAATGACTTCCAATACTAAAGGAGAAAAAAACGTGCGCCAATTCATGGTAGACAACCACATGATTGATGGAATTGTGCGTTTACCAGACAAGTTATTCCTAACAACAGGAATACCAGCGTGTATCTTCTTGCTCAGTAAAAACCGTGATGGCAAAGATGGCATCCACCGTGAACGCAAAAATGAAATCTTGTTCATTGACGCTTCCAAAATGGGCACCATGGCAAGCCGAAAACTCCGCGTCTTTACCGATGCAGATGTCGAAAAAATCACGTCTACCTACCATTCTTGGCGGAATACAGACTCGGACATCGAGCCCGGTCGAGATGCCGAAGTATATCAAAACACCGACGGTTTCGCATACTCTGCTACCCTAGAAGAAGTACAAAAACAAGATTACAAACTCACACCTGGAATCTACGTTGGAACAGAAGCCGCAGAAGAAGATAGCGAACCTTTCGAAGAAAAAATGGCGCGTTTGCAAACCCAACTAATGGCGCAGTTTGAAAAAGGGAATGACTTACAGGAAAGAATTAAACAAAATTTTGAAAAGATCGGAAAGTAAAATATAGAATTTTATATTTTACTTTTAATGATTAAAATAAAATAACAAGATTTATATTTTACTTTTATAAAAAAAGCATGATTGTTTTAGACAAATATAGTTCAGGAAATACCGAGTTAGATCTATCGGGTTACCGCTATTTTGTGCCAACTCGAGTGAATGATAATTGGAGTTGGGACAATCAGGAAATCAATAAACTGCTGGAGCGTGCAGCCATTAAAATTGGAGAATTAAACTCCTTTGCCAGGCTAGTGCCTAATATTGATTTATTCATACAACTTCATGTTACAAAAGAAGCCGTTGTTTCGAGTAAAATTGAAGGAACGCAAACCAACATAGATGAAGCGTTTCTTTCTGAAGCGGATATTGCTCCAGAAAGAAGGCAAGATTGGAAAGAAGTAAAGAACTATATCACTGCGCTCAACAGTGCAATAGAAGAGATGCGGGAACTGCCAATTTCTTCAAGGTTGCTTCGTAAAACACATGAGCAATTGTTGGATTCTGTTAGAGGCGAAAATAAACAACCTGGAGAATATCGGAGAAGCCAAAACTGGATTGGTGGAAATTCACTCCATGATGCGACTTTCATACCGCCACATCACAAATATGTGGATGATTTAATGGGTGATTTAGAAAATTTCATCCACAACCAAGAAATCCAAGTGCCAGAGTTGATAAGAATTGGCATTGTTCACTATCAATTTGAAACCATACATCCCTTTTTGGATGGGAACGGACGCATTGGCCGCTTATTAATAACCTTGTATTTAGTTGAAAAGCAAGTGTTAGCGAAACCGCTGCTTTACCTTTCCTCTTATTTTGAAAAAAACAAAACCCTTTACTATGATAATTTAATGGCTGTGCGCTCTAAAAATGATCTAACACAGTGGCTAAAGTACTTTCTGGTGGGCATAGCAACCACAGCAGAAGAAGCAGTGAATACACTTTCTCAAATTATAGAATTAAAGAAACAATTAGAAGAAACCATTCACACACAATTTGGCCGAAAAAGTAAACAAGCATTTTCCTTATTACAGCATTTATTCAAAAACCCGATTTTGGATACCAATGAAGTGAAGCGGGAAACACAACTCAGCTTTAAAGCAGCCAATGATTTAGTGGCAGATTTTGAAAAACAAGGAATATTGAAAGAAATAACGGGACAAACACGGAACCGACTTTTTGTTTTTGATGCTTATCTTAATTTATTCCAGTAAGAAAATATGAAAGAAAAAATAGCACGCTTGCAAGCGAAATTGTTGGAGCAGTTTGAAAAAGGGAATGCGTTACATGAGAGGATTAAAATGAATTTTTACTCCATTCAATACAAATGAGCCGGAAAATAGATTGGAATCTCGTTCGGAAAGATTTAAAAGGCTTGAGTTTCAATTCAGTCCTTACAATCATTACGGATTGGTTCTTAAGCAAGAATGTTATTAAATCCTTCATTGCATTAGTTTGCGTTATATTGTTTATTCCATTTTTTTGGAATAAAATTTTGCCTTATTTCCTACTAAAAAATGACCCATCAAAATGGACATTTGATATTCTAGTAGGTATTATTTGCTTTTATCTAATCGTCGTCTTTTTAATTAAAGCATTAAAGAATTATAAGCCATCATTTAATCAATACTTATTCTGGATAATTGTCTTAATTGCCTATTGGTCATCAAGAATTTTCAATGATGATCTTGTCTTTTATAAGTTTAACTATTTCCAAAATTTAAATTATCTAGATGCAATTTTCACAACACCGATAATTTTCATCCTAACCAAATTCATCGTTTACAAGCTAATTAAAGCAGACTGGCTTGAAAAATATTTGATTCCGAAACACCCTGTTCGAAATAAATACTTCGAAGATGAGCCTTTAGATTCAACCGAAAAGAATGAGAAAATTGTTGCTGAGATTTACGAACTGATACGAGACAACAATTATAAAGGATCTTTCAGCATAGGTGTAATTGCGCCATGGGGCACGGGAAAAACTACAACACTAAACGGTATCAGAAGTAAACTTAAGGTTGAAAAAATTAAAACCATAAACATTAATTTCTCACCATTCTTAAACCATAAAGAAGATGAAATTGTAAATGAATTTTTCACTTCATTTATAAGTCAATTAAGCCCTTATAGTGGTCGCCTCACAAAGTCCGTAAATGAATACGCTACAAGTATTTCAAAGTTTTACAAAAGAGGTGATTTAGATGCTTTAATGAAAGGGCCAAATTTTTTCCATAATAAATCTGCTGCTGAATTATATGAGAACATTAAAATTCAAGTAATTGAGGTGAAAAAGAAAATTGTTGTGTTCGTTGACGATTTAGACAGGCTCAATTCAAAAGAGATAATTCAAGTATTAAAGTTAATTAGAAACTCATCTAGTTTTCCGAATACATTCTTTATCGTAGCATTAGACAAGTCTTATGTAATTAACTCTTTGATAAATGATAAAAATTTTATCGACGGATCATATCTTGATAAGTTTTTTCAACTCGAGGTTTATTTGCCAGAGATTACCATTTTAGATTTAAAAAACCACTTTGATAAACTTTTACCAGGCAGCAACACCAGCGTCATAAAGGAAATCCACGAAGAAATAAATAACTCTTCCAAACTGCTATTCGAATACATTAGAAATTACAGAGACTGCATAAAATTCAGCAATTTACTAACTCTCCACTGTGCGATTTTAGGAAATCTAATCAAGAGTATTGATAAAGATGACCTGATTCATGTTTTACTTTTAAAAGCACGATTTCCGGAACTGTATTTCGATTTAGTAAAAAATCGATCAAAATACCTTAAAAGAAAGGGGCAACGTTATTTCTTAAAGAAAATAAAGGAAACCAAAAGTGAAAACATAATTTATTTAGATGAACTAGAAGGTTATAATGGTGTAGAAGATTTTTCAGAGTATTCAATGGACTCAATAATTTCTTCTAGTAAAATAGAATACTCGTATAGCAAATCGGAAATACTTCTAATTAAAAAGACACTTTTATATCTATTTGCTAATGACGACAAGCGGGAAAATTCAATTTCTTACATAAGAAACTTCGATAAGTTGACCTTTTTGAAATATTCTACTGACGATCTTGAATATGATCAGATTGAAGATGCAATTTATAAGTACGATGATGGATTTATAAAAAATATTGCAGACAAGAAAATGATAGATCAGTTTTATAGTGTCATTAGGAATTATTTCTTTAATAATGATATGCAAATTCAAAACACGCTAAAATATTTATCAGAACTATATGAATTAGATTTTCAAAAACAACTTGACTTTGAGCGGAACTTATCCATAATTGAATTATTATTTGATGGTAAATTAAACTACGTAGAAAAAGAAATAGAAATAAATACAAAAGAAAAATCAGATTGGTTAAAGGGCATTTTGAATAAAAAGACAGTGCATTACGATATTCAATTAAAATTGATACTTAATGCGTATCATTCCGCAAATAGTGTAAAAACATTTGGAGTAAATCCTGAAGAAATAAAAGGGCTAATGAATAAGGTTTTCAATGTTAAAATAAATCAATTGAATAACAATGTATGGGAAATAACAGATTTTTCAATTTACCAAATCTACCATCGTATTAAAGAAATAGTAGATCGTGAAAATTTAAAAGATACTTTCAAAGAATTCCTGAAAACAGAAAAGATTATCACTTTCTGCGGGCAAATGTTGGATGTAAGTTTTAATAGATATAACCAATTCAAGCTTTCTGAATTCGTAATAGAATTATTTGGAAATTTTAAAGCCTTTAAAGATTTTCTTCAAAATCATGCATCGGCAGAAAGCCCGGAAGTTAAAGAATTTCTGAATTTCATGGAATTACAGGATTTTGTCTATTACAACAGATTTTTAAAGTTCCAGTTCCAAAAGCTTCCGGTAATAAATTACAAATCTCAAGATCACAATTCGGATTACGACAACGACCTTGCAGATAAAACATATCAAGTTCTAGTTGAATTTTCAGTTTCAAAAGAAGACATGATTAGAGACTGTGATTTAGGCTTTGATCACTCAAAATCAAGATTCGAAAAAGAGGACAAGAAATACATTTATTTTTCAAATCATAATGTGGATTTAAAGACAATGTTGTCTAAAATCTATCATGCATACATATTAGCTTATTCTGATATTATAGACACCTCAAAAAGTAAATTAAATAAAGAATTTAATATTATAAAAAAGGATGGTACTGAATTTATCAAAACAAAATTCGTGATATAATGCCACAAAATTGGAAAACATATAAACTCGGGGATTTCGCAAAAAACGTTTCGCGTCGTTTTGATTTTAAAACGCATAAAGTAGTAGTATTTGTTAACACAAGTGACGTTTTAGAAGGAAAATTTCTTACTACCACAAAACAATCGAGTGAAAACTTACCAGGTCAGGCCAAAAAGGCCATTTGTAAAGGTGATTTATTATTTAGTGAAATAAGACCCAATAATAAAAGATTTGCATTAGTGGATTTTGATGTTTCAAATTATGTTGTTTCAACCAAATTCATGGTTATTGTAACAGATGATAAAATAGTAGACAACAAGTTTTTCTATCATTTAATTAAATCCAAAGAACGTTTAGAAGAACTTCAAATGATCGCAGAAAGTAGGTCAGGTACTTTTCCACAAATTACTTTTGATGCTATTTCAAATATTGAATTTTCTCTCCCACCCCTACCAGAACAAACAGCCATCGCCTCCATTCTCTCTGCCCTTGATGATAAAATAGAACTCAACCTCAAACAAAACAAAACCCTTGAAGAAATGGCAATGGCACTCTTCAAGCATTGGTTCGTAGATTTTGGTCCGTTCAAAGAGGGTGAATTTGTTGAAAGCGAATTAGGCAGAATTCCTGAAGGTTGGGAGGTGAAGAAATTAGGTAATATTATTGAAGTTGTTAATGGTTTCGCTTTTAAGGGTGTTGATTTTTGTGAAGAAGGTGTATCTGTTTTAAAAATAAAAAATGTAAAACCAGGCAAAATATTGTTTGAAAATATGGCTTTTGTGACAGAAGATAAAACAATAAAAGCACAGCGAGCAAAAATTGCTTTCAGAGACATTCTTATTACAATGACTGGAAACAGAATGGCTGGAGGCATGGAATCATGGGTTGGTAAAGTAGCAATGTTTCCTAGGACGGGTGATTATTATTTAAATCAGCGTGTAAGTAAAATTCACTTAAACTCAAACAATGAATTTTTAAGAGATTATTTATCGATTATGCTATCATCAGAAGAGTTTCAGTATTATTTCATTAAAAATTCTACTAGTTCTGGTGGACAAGCCAATATCTCTCCAGATTTAATTAAGGAAATAAAATTAATTCATCCACCCATAGATGTATTATTAAATTTTCAAACAATTGTTAAGTTGTATTTTGATAAAAGAGCGCTTATCGACTTAGAAAACCAAACACTTATAAACCAACGAGATTCTCTTCTCCCAAAACTCATCAGTGGAGAAGTAAGAGTAAAAAATATTGAACCCCAAATTAACGCTATTGCCTAATGATTGATGGGTGGAAAACATATAAACTAAAAGAACTCAGCTCTAAAATTGGAAGCGGCGCAACTCCTCGTGGTGGCAATGAAGCTTACAAATCAGAAGGAATTTCTCTTATTCGGAGTCAAAATATTCTTGATTTTATTTTTTCTACAAATGGACTTGCCTTTATTGATGAAGATCAAGCTGCAAAGCTAAACAATGTTGAAGTTCAATCAAGAGACGTCCTCTTAAATATAACTGGTGATTCAGTGGCACGTGTTTGTCAAGTTCCTGACGAATTATTACCAGCCAGAGTGAATCAACATGTCGCAATTATCAGGGCAAATCAAAAATTACTTAATCCTGATTTCTTAAAATACACTTTATTATCACCAAACAAAAAAGAGTATCTTTTGATTCTTGCTAGTGCAGGGGCAACAAGAAATGCGATTACAAAATCAATGATTGAAGATTTTGAAATTTCAATCCCACCCATCCCACAACAAACCGCAATAGCCTCAATTCTTTCTGCCCTTGATGATAAAATTGAGCTCAACCTCCAACAAAACAAAACGCTTGAAGAAATGGCAATGGCACTCTACAATCATTGGTTCGTAGATTTTGGTCCGTTCAAAGAGGGTGAATTTGTTGAAAGCGAATTGGGAAGAATTCCGGAAGGTTGGGAGGTTAAAACATTTGGGGAAATCTGCACCGTTATAAATGGCAGAGCTTATAAAAATGATGAATTTCTTGATTCAGGAACACCAATAATTAGAATTCAAAATTTAAATGGGGGTGGGAAAACAGTATATTCAGATCTAAATCTTGATGCCAATAAATATGTTATTTCAGGAGACCTTTTATATGCATGGTCAGCAACATTTGGACCTTACATTTGGGATGGACCTTTGAGCATTTATCATTACCATATATGGAAAATAGTAGTCGATAATTCAATAATGGGAAAATATTATTTATATCATCATTTATTAAGGGTCAGTGATCAAATGAAAGAACATGGGACAGGATCAATATTTACTCATTTAACCAAAGCTTCAATGGAATCACAGAAAATTATCATTCCTAAAAACGAAACATTGGACAGTATTGAAGCGAAATTATCCTTATTACATGAAAAAATATTGTTAAACAAGGATGAAATTGAAATTCTTAAACAAAAAAGAGATTCACTTTTAGCTAAATTGATAAGTGGAGAAATCCTTGTAAAAGACCTAAAAAATAATCTAAAAGAAGTTTTATGAGCAACTTCCTCGAAATAACAGTCCAACGTGCCGCCATAGAATGGTTGCAAGAATTGGGTTACACCTACAAAGAAGGCGCATCCCTAGAGCGTGATCTTAAAAAAGTGGTTGTTGAGGAAGATTTGCGTTCGTTCTTACAAACAACATATCCTGAAATTCCAGCAACAGCCATCAACGAAGCGGTATCTATTTTTACACAACAAGCCGCAATGGATGTGCATTACCGCAACAGAGAATTTCATCTAAAACTGTCTAAAGGAATTGCTATTTCATGGAAAGATGCCACAGGAAAAGAATTGGCGAAACACATTTACCCAATCAACTATGCCGAACCAGAAAAGAACCAATTTATTTGTTCGGATGAGGTGACCATTGTTGGGAAAAACACACGCCGTGCAGATTTATTGGTCTATGTAAACGGTTTACCTTTGGTGGTGTTTGAGTTTAAAAACATGTTCAAACAAGATACCGATATCACAAATGCGCACAATCAAATCGGGCATTACATCCAAGATATTCCGCAATTATTTGATTTCAATACCTTGACCGTTATTTCGGATGGGCAAGAAGCGTTTCACGGAATGTTTGGTGCTTCCTTAAAATGGTTTGCACCCTGGAAAAGTATTCATGGAACGGACATAGAACAAAACGATGACTTGCAATTGGAAACGCTTTTACGTGGTTTATTTCCGAAAGCTACACTTCTCAATTATATCAAGAATTACATTTTCCACGAAGACCACAACGGCATGCTCATCAAGAAAGGAGCAAAATACCATCAATATTGGGGTATTTCCGCAGCAGTGGAAAGTGCTGTAACCAAAATCAAACCAACTGGTGATGGTCGTTTGGGTGTTATTTGGCACACACAAGGTTCTGGAAAAAGTATTTCCATGGCCATTTTAACAGGTATTTTACGCCAGTTACCGGAAATGAGAAATCCAACGATTGTCATTCAGGTAGACCGCAACGATTTGGATCAACAACTCTATGAGAATTTTGTCTTGTGCAAAGATTTGGTCGGTGATGTGCACCACGCAGAATCAACCGACGATTTGCGTGCTTTGTTGAGTTCGGATGGCGGAGGCGTTATTTTTACTACAATCGAAAAGTTTAGGTTAAAGGATGATGGGACTTCGAGCGGAGTCGAGAAGACCCACCCAATCCTCACAGAACGTTACAACGTCATCGTTCTTGCAGACGAAGCGCACCGCACGCAATACGGTTTCCACGAAGGCGGTTATGCGCAAAATATTCGCCGTGCTTTGCCAAATGCTTCCTTTTTAGGATTTACAGGAACACCTGTCGACGGCAAAGATTCGGATACAGAACAAGTTTTTGGAAAAACAATTCATACCTACGATATCAAACAAGCAGTAGAAGACGGCGCAACCGTTCCGATTTACTACGAACCGAAAATGGTTCCTTTGAACATCAAGGCTGAATTCACCGATGAGCTAACAGAAATGGCGGAATGTGAGGAGAGTGATAACAATGTTGTTTGGGCGGCTATTGAAGATGCTGCAGGTTCTGCTGACCGTGTTCAAAAAGTGGCAGCAGATATTTTGACGCACTTCAGTGCACGGTGTGAAGCATTAGAAGGAAAAGCAATGATTGTGGCAATGAGTCGCCGCAATTGTGTAAAAATATACGATGCGTTAACAGCGTTAGAAGGTTGTCCTGAAGTGGCAGTCATCATGACTGGAAATATTTCAAAAGATCCTGTAGAATGGAATCCACACATCCGCACGAAGGAAAGTATGGAAGGAATTAAAAAGCGGTTCCGCACACCAACTGATCCGTTGCAAATTGTGATTGTTCGTGACATGTGGCTCACAGGATTTGATGCGCCGTGTGTCCATACGATGTACATTGATAAAGTGATGAAAGGGCACAATTTGATGCAAGCAATTGCACGTGTCAACCGTGTGTTTGATGGAAAACCTTCTGGTTTAGTTGTAGATTTTATCGGAATCTCAGGTTTTCTAGCCGAAGCGACAAAGAAATATACTTCCGGCGGTGGTGAAGGTCAACCAACGTTTAACCAAGAAGAAGCGGTTGTATTATGTTTAGAACAATTGTCAGTTGTGATTGAACTCATGGGCGGTTTGGATGTCGATGAATTGAATACACTTTCCGCAGGAGGAAAAATGAATTGGTCCAATAAAATGGTCAATGATTTATTAAAATCCGATGATGTAACGGATGCCTTTTTGAAGGAAGAACGGAAATTGAGTGAACTGGTCGCCATGACGAAATCGAGTCCCGAAATTTGGGATGTGCAAGAAGAAATTGGGATCATCCAAAGCATTCGTGAAACCGTTCGCAAGATTAAATTCCCTTCGGCTATTGGTCGTAAGAAAACGGAAATCATTAAAGATTTAATCAGCAAATCATTGGCGGCAAACAAGATTGTTGACCTTGCCACCATGTATGATTTAGACAAAATAGACATTTCCATCGTAGACGATAAATTCCAAGCCATCGTCAAAGAAAAAGGAAGTGAAAACATAAAAATTGAATTGCTGCGTCGCATCATCAATGATGAATTGAAGGTTCGCGCCATGAAAAACATTCGCAAATCAACTACCTTAAAAGCGGAATTGGATCGTGTTTTAGGAAATTACCACAAAAACAGTTTGGATTCCATCGCTGCAATAAAGCATTTGTTAGACATCGCCAATGAATTCCGCAATGAAGACAAGCGATTGAAAGAACTTGGTTTAACGGAAGAAGAGTTGGCTTTCTACGATTTACTTGTAGCAAAAGAGGAACTCATCAACAAAGAAGGTCCTATTCAAGATTTGGTGCACAAAGTTGTTACCAGCGTCAAGAAAAACCTTCAACTCGACTGGACGAAAAAGGAAGATGCAAAAGCGGCCATTCGTCTCGCAATCAAAAAAGAACTCAAAGGAAAAGTAGCCTTTTCCGAATTAGATAATTTATTAAAAGATGTAATCGAACAAGCAGAAGGTCAGTTTAAGGATTGGCCAATGGTGGGGTAAAAAACATGTATAATGGATGAGAAACAAAAAAAACTGATACTAGCTTGGCATGAACAGTCGGTCAATGCTTCAAATGAATATTTAAAATTCATGAGTAATTGGATTGCCTTTAATGCCATTTGCTACTCACTTTATCATGAAAAAGCTATTAAAGAAAGAGCACAGATTGATACGAGTAAATCAAAAATAAAGAAAGTTGTTCAATTGCTTGTTAATGAAGATGAAGGATACTCTGCAGAAGCAAAAATTGTAGGTAGAGAAGATCGGTTGACAATTGATATTAAACTACCTGAACGCTTATTTTTAACTATTAAGAAAACGTTTACAGAAGATAATATTTATAGAGAATTCATTAGAGACTATGAAGCTAAGTTTAATATTGATGAAGACTTTATTGAATTAGTTGAAAAATTTCAAGAGTCAATTTTTCGAGATAATAATTACTATGTGATTAATATGTTGAAGATTAATAAATTCAATCAGAAAGATATAACTAAGATGATTGAAGATGAGGTAGTAGTTCAATTGAATGAAATTAAATATTCAAACACACAAAGGGTTTTATATCAAATTCGTAATAATATCTTTCATGGTGAAAAGGTGCCAGGAAATGTGAATGACGATCGAATAGTAAAAGGAGCCAATCCAGTACTGAATTATATAGTTTCTGCATGTATTAAAAACCTAAAAATCAATGTATGATTAAAAAATTAAAGGATAGAATCAATTCGGGCCAATTCCCAAAAGAATTCTCCCATTTCGGTGGGGCAGACCTTATTATTACAGACGATCCAAACCGTAGTTTTCGCGAAGGCACTGTTGTAGTTTACACAGAACATGCAGCAGCTTTGAGTTGGTTAGTTTTTGAGTTAAAAAAAATCTATGATTCTAAACTAAATGCTGCAAACAAATATGATTTTTATCCTTATATCGGTGAATTGATTCAAGCATCGGTTAAGGCCAATGATGATTTGTTTGAAACGATGTTGTTTGTGGTGGATAAAATTGAGGAGGATTGGGGGAGTTGAATCTATTTTATAATTTAAATTTTCAAAATGTTTTTACCAATTAAACAGTTTAATTAAAGACTAAAAAATGAATCCTAACAAACAACAAATACTAGCTCTTATCCAAAACTACAAAACCTACATCTCCAAAACGAAGATGCAGGATGAGGTTTACAAATGGGAATTGGTAAAGAATTATAAAGGGCGCCCAGATACAAACGCACCTGATTTTGCAGAGGAATATAAATCTATAAAATTTGGAAACTTAATTTATCAGCTTGCTTCTGGTGTTGGCAATCACATTTGTAGAGAAAAACCAGAAGGATTTAGACAATTATTCATTTCCTTGTTTGACGAATCAAGCCCTTTAAACGATAGAGTACAAAACTTTAATGTTGATTCTTTAGAATTATACCGTTCACTTGGTGCAGAATTAGGCCACCATCAAGATGAACGAACAATTGCCACTTATTTAACATTACACAATCCTTTAAAATACACCTTTTATAAAAGCACTTTTTACAAAGAATTTTGCAAATTAATGGGAGCTGAACCTGCTGGAAAAAATGAAAAATACGCTCATTATTTGGAATTGCTAAATCAATTTATTGAGGATTACATTGTGCCAGATACCGAATTGACAGATACTGTAAAAAATTATATTCCTGAATATTATGATGGAAAGAATAATTTGTTGTTGGCGCAAGATATTTTGTATACCATGTTTAATAAAGCCGATGAAGATTCAAATTATTGGATCTTTCAAGGGAATCTTAAAATTTACGATGTAGTTAGTGCTTTAAATCATAATGCATTGAAAAGTTGGTCAGTAAAAGCACACAAAGACTCTATTAAAATTGGGGATAAATTAATTCTTTGGGTTAGTGGTAATAAAGCCGGATGTTACGCATTGGCAGAGGTTACTTCTGATGTTTTTGAAGCAAAAGATGATGAATCGGAAATGAGATATTATGTCGATTCACGCACAAATGAAATAAGTAGCAGAGTTTCGATTAAGATTACACATAATTTAGCTGCTAATCCAATTCTCAAAGAGCAAATTCAGGGAATTAAAGATCTGAATTTATTGAAAGCCGGCTCACAAGGAACCAACTTTAAGGCAACAAAAATAGAATTCGACACTTTCTTGAAACTTGCAGAAAAGAATATGACAAATAAAAAATATTGGCTTTACGCTCCAGGTGAAAATGCTAACATGTGGGAAGAATTCCTTCAAGATGGAACTATGGGTTTAGGTTGGGATAATCTTGGCGATTTAAATGAATATGCTACAAAAGAAGATATTGCCACTCGATTAAAAGAACTAAGCGATAACGACTCTTCTAAAGCAAATGATGCAACTGCTAATTTTGATTTTAAAGAAAATATCTCGATTGGTGATATAATAATTGCAAAAAAAGGACGCAATGCATACCTGGGATATGGTTTTGTAACTTCAGATTACTATTATGATCATGCTGCTAGCTCTTACAGACATCGTAGAAAGGTTAACTGGGTAAAATATGGTAAATGGGAAACAGAACACCTTGTTGCATTGAAAACCTTAACGGATATAACTAATTTACCCTATAAGCCTAACCCTACTCTTCTTGCTTCTCAAGCAGTTTTAAATATAATCAATGGAATACATTCAGAAAAAACGAATCATATGCCAATAAACAAAATCCTCTACGGTCCACCAGGAACAGGGAAAACCTTCAAATTAAGTAAAGAGTATTTTCCAATGTACACAACGAAAGAATCCTCACTTTCAGCTGAACAGCATTTTAAAAATGTTGTGAGTGAATGTTCTTGGTGGCAAGTAATTGCTTTGGCATTATTGGAACTTGGTACTGCTTCAAAAGTGGCTGATATCATGAATAATCGTTGGGTTAAAAAGAAATCCGAACTTTCTGACGCAAAAAGCATTAGGCCGATAATGTGGAGTTGCCTCCAATCTCACACTATTCAAACTAGTGAAACGGTTGGTGTAAAACAACGGCAAGCTCCGTTTATTTTCAATAAGAAAAATGAATCTAACTGGGAAATACTAGAAATTGAAGTTCGTGAACAAATTCCGGAACTTTATGAAATGTTAGAATCAGTAAATAACTTCAACCCCAGTTCAGATAAAGACATCCAACGTTATGTGTTCACTACCTTTCATCAATCATATAGTTACGAAGATTTTATTGAAGGAATAAAACCGATTATGGTTGATGGTGAAGTAGATGGCAATGTTGCTTATCATATCGAAGATGGTGTTTTCAAACAACTTTGCAAAAAAGCGGCTTTGGATCCAGAAAATCGGTATGCCATTTTCATTGATGAAATTAACCGAGGGAATGTCTCAGCCATTTTTGGAGAATTGATTACGCTTATTGAGCAAGATAAACGAAAAGGTGCAACTAATGCGATGTCAGCTTTATTGCCTTATTCGAAAAATCAATTCTCAGTTCCACAAAATGTAGACATATACGGCACGATGAACACAGCCGACCGATCTGTTGAAGCATTAGACACGGCACTGCGCAGACGATTCTCCTTCGAAGAAATGTTGCCGAAACCTGAGTTGTTAAAAGACAAAGGAGAAAACGGAAGTGGGAAAGTTGGTGCAATCGTTTTAGAGGAATTATTAATTACCGTCAACGAACGTATTGAAGCATTAGTAGACAGAGATCACACCATTGGTCATGCCTTTTTTATGGAAGTAGATTCGTTGGATTCGTTAAGAAACGTATTTTCCAACAAAGTAATTCCCTTGTTACAAGAATATTTTTATGGTGATTATGCCAAGATGGAAATGGTCATTGGCCCAGATTTCTTTAACAGCGAAAAGCGCAAGAAAAAAGTAACATTTGCCGTTCTAAACGAGGATGTTGAAATTCCAATTGGTAATTATGAATTGATGAATATTTTGGATCCATCATTTAATTTCGATTCGGCAATAAACAGATTATTAAATCGAAAAGTAATCGATGTTGAAGGCAATTGATGTCTTTGAACATGGCCGCTTATTAATCGGTGAACAAGGTTTTAAACAAAGCCATTGGGATGCTTTTGTCAAATTGAATACTATTCACAATAACGAGTATTTTGATGTTCTACACAATGGTTTGCGCTTCAAACAATATGTTGGTGTAATCCAAGTAGATGGTTTGTTGGTGCACATTCATCCAAAAGCAGACAAAGACGATAGCAACGATAAATGGAAAGATGTCTTGCTACAAATGCTAAAAGCATGTGGAAAAGTAAAAGCACAAACCGCAGGAAATGCCCATCTTAAAAAACAACACATTAACTTATTAGAGGTCTATTTCGAATACTTTTTAAAAGAAGTAGATCAACTCCTCCATGCAGGATTAGTGAAGAAATACAGAACAGAAACAAGTAATGTAAAAGCACTAAAAGGGAAACTTGATTTTGCAGGAAACATTCGTCACAACCTAATTCACAAAGAACGTTTTTATACGGCTCACCAAATTTATGATGCCAACCACAAACTCCATCAAGTATTGGCTCATGCTTTAGATATTGTAGGACAATTTACACGAGCAACACGCTTGAACGACAAATGCAGAAGAACACAATTGGCTTTTCCTGAAGTGGATAGCATAAAGCCAAGTATTCAACTATTAGAATCGATTAAAATCAATCGAAAAACAGCTCCATATGAACGAGCATTGGAACTCGCAAAATTGATTATTCTCAATTATTCGCCAGATATCAATCACGGTCAACAAAAAATGATTGCACTTCTATTCGATATGAATGTATTGTGGGAAGAATACGTGTTGCGTGCCTTAAAAAAACATGCTCAAAAACATCCTGAAGAAATGTTAACAGTAACAGGTCAAGAATCAAAAACATTCTACGGTTCACAACGGACCATACGCCCAGACATCGTTTTAAAAAAAGGCGATGAAACAATCATCATTGATACCAAATGGAAACGTCCCACCAATAAAGCAGCAAGTATTGAAGACTTGCGCCAAATGTATGCCTATGCCCGCTTTTGGGAAACCAATAAGGTCATGCTTTTGTATCCAGGAGAACTTTATGATAGTGGTTATAAATCCTACCCAAATCACAATGACCTCAATGATTACGCAACTGAGTTTCATCAATGTAAAATAGCGATGGTAAATGTATTAAAGGATGGGGTGCTTTCTGAAAATTTGGCTGAGGAGGTGATGAGCTTGATAATTTAAGTCAAAACCTAAATCTACACGGAAAAATAGTTTGACAACTCAAGTCAAAGATTTGGCTAAGTCGATCTAATTGTCCTAATTTGTAAATGAAACAATAAGATTTTGGATAATAAACTAATTAAACCTTTAACTCACTAAAAATGTACAAACTAACTTTATTCTTAGGTGTTTTCTTACTGATAACATCTTGTTCATCAATTAATAATTTTCAGTTGTATAAAACGGAAGCTTCAAATCTTAAAGTAGATAACGGACTTTTAGTTTTTGAGGATTCAGTTTGTTCCATTTCATATAATCTTTGGTCAGAAAATGGCAATCCAACTTTTTTGTTTTATAACAAATCGGATTATCTTATTTCAATTGACTTGACGGAATGTTTTTTTGTTTTAAATGGCATTTCGTATGATTACTTTCAAAACAGAACGTATACACATTCTTCAGGGACTTCACGTACTGTAGGTAATGTAGTGTCTTCGGGAAATACTAATAGTACAACAACAAGTACAAATTCAGCAAATTCTGCCCCCTCCTATTTTTCACAAATATCCACTAATTCTAAGGGTAAATCGTCAACACAAAGTTTGTCATCAACCCAATCTTCCATGTCTAGCACTACAACTTCAGTTGGTTATTCAGTATCTTATGCAGAAAAAGATGTAGTTAAAATACCCAGTAAATCAGGAAAAATAATTTCGGAATTTTCAATTATTGCTAATAGATTCCGACATCAAGATTTATTAAAATACACTGCTCTTGGTGAAATTGATAGTATGCAATTTACCAATGAGACCAGTCCTTTTGTGTTTTTAAATACAATCACCTACCAGATTGATGCACTACTTAATTCTAAAAAAACAGTGCAGAATAGTTTTTATGTTTCAACTATTCTAAATATGCATGAAGAACAATTTTATTATGCGGCCTACGCAGAAACCTTTGGAAAAAAAGATGATTTCAAATCACTATTTTATAAATATAAGTCACCATTGAATTTTTATTTGCCCTATTAAGGTTGCAAAACATAAGGTCTCCACAAGTTATAAAGCGCCGTTCATATAAGTAAAATGAAAGCATTAAAAATTTATTTTATTCAAAAAGAAACAAAAAAATATTTATCAGTATTTATATTGATAATTGCTTTTTTATCATTGATTCCAATTAATGTTTTTAGTCAAACACATAAACATCTGTTTTTTGGTATTGATTTAGATTCAGATTGGCTTTCTTTAACAAATCAACAATATCTTACATATTGGTTACAAGACGAAGACACTAGCTCCAAATTTGTAATAGTAGATTGTGATTTTATTCAGAATAATATTGAATCGAAATTTTTGAATCTCGGTTTTAAAGAATTGCTTCTAATTTTTCCAAAGGGATGTAATCAAAGAAATGTATATAGCCTAAGACCTGAATTATTTTTAGCAAGAATTAACTATTCTGACGCTGTTGACTATACTACTAAATCAAATAATGATATTAAAAAGATTCTAACTCTTCTAATAGATAAATACGATGAGCCCGAACTAAATATGATAAAAGATAAATATTCAGTTTACAAATGGGAAGGTTTTAATTATCAAATTATATTAACTTGTAGAGAAGATGAGTTGTCAACTACATTGATATATTCCAAACAATAAACCAAAAGAATAATGAATGGAACTGCCCCCAGTTCAATAAAAAAAAAAGATATATGTTTGAACTTTCAAAATGGAGTCCAGTGAATACTTCCATAATAAAACAGGGTGTATTCCTAAGTACTAATAGTATAGAAAAGTAAAAACATGAAAAAATTAGTCCAAGTTTTAACTCTATTTGTATTTGTTTCAATTATTGCTGCCATAAATTCATGCATTGGGCTAAAGAAACAAGTGGGTCATACTAAATTCGAAATGTTAAATAATATTGGTGAGCCAAGCCGTATTCTTAACATTTCAAATAGTGATAAAATATATGTTTATTTTTATGAAGATTATTCTCAAAACAACTATCCAAGTATAGTGGGATTTATGTATATCGATAAAAACGAAAAGGTATATAAAGTCGAGAAATATAAAACTCGATTATCATTAGATGCATTTTTAAAATACAAATGATCGAATATCTCAAACTTACAACCTTTCAGCATACGATAGTTTGTCAATTATTTCTGATGCGAAATCATCTTTATTCTTAAGGGTTGCTTGGAAGCCATATTTTGAACTCCGACAACTAAAACTTAAATAAGACAATTTATTATTTACTGTTGAGTTGGCATTTATTACATACATATTATTTAAACTTATTCTTTCACAAACCTCATCGTTTTGATAAAGACATAATTCCAAATTAAAAGCAGATGAATTGATATCAAAACCGGTCGAGTTGAAAATGGATATTGTGCCACTGTAACTGTCTATGTATGCTTCTTTATAAATATTTGACAATTGTTTATTCATTATCACATTTTCACTTACAAATCTTGCACATTTATTAATTAACAAATCAAATTCTATTTCGTGCTCCTTACAAACTTTGGTTAGATTAACATCATAGTCAATATCATTTTCAGATAGTACAAGATACCCTTTAAGTTTGCAAAATTGAAATAAAGGAGTGTTATAGAAACTAGACAAACCTTTGGAACTATTTATTTTATATCCATCGCCTATATCATTTAGGGTAAATTTCAGCTCGTTTTTCTGCATCCCCTTTTTATAATTACCATATATAGACACACTCCCATCAACTTCAATAATTGTACTTTCAATTTCAAAATCTCTAGGAATCCAAAACGATCCCATAGTTTCAAATTTTGGATACAATTTATAGGCAGCATTATAATTTTCAAGCGTTACCTCATGAACAAACTTTTCTACCACGTCATTCGCCTCCTTCTTTTTCTGATCATCGGATTTACAAGATGAGAACAGAAATAGAAACATTGCAATTATTAAAAATTTATCTTTCATAGTAAGTTGTTTTTAATCTTTCGAAAATAGTGATTTTATGAATCCGAATAACAAATATATTCCGCCTACAATTAGTGCAAAAATTACCAAGTAATAAACAGCCTTTCCTAAGAGACCAAGTATGCCTGAAATTATTGGCCAAACACAAATAAAACCAAGGATCATCATTCCAGGATAAAGGCAACCTTCTTTTTTCTCTTGACTGCCTTTGGAAACAGCAAAACCAATAAAAAATATAATTACACCAAATAACATTAAAAATTGTTCGAACCCTGAAAAGTTAAAGTGTTCCCAATTTCTTTGTGAAATGATATCTTCTTCATCCATTTCGTAATCTCCACGGCCTCGATATTCTTGGGCTTGAAATTGGAAAGTAGTAATCAAAGAAAGTAACGTAGCTATTAATCGAATCATGATACTATTTTATTTAATGTTAGTAATTCTAAAACTGGATTGTATGCGAGCAAAATCTGTTTTCCATGCAGACGATTCGGAAACGCGGTAGGACAAAGTAAGGGTATGCACTCGATCGTTATTTTGAAATACAAAATAGTTGACAAGAACGATTGGATTTGACCCTAATTGGCGGCGATAAGACACATGAATACAAGGCATACCATTGATTTTTTGAACACGAAGCGGGTACCATTCAATCAGTTCATGACCAATGGATTGCAAATCGTTTATTGTCTTGGCCTTAAAACTTTGGTTTAATTCGGAAATTTCAGCACTTGTGACTGTTGCTATATTATAAGATAGCGCTAAGAAATCCCCATAATTACCTAGTTGGGTTTCGACAATAACCCGTCCATATTTCGTAAATGCCTCGGAATTGTAATCATTCAATCCTTTTTGTTGAAACATCAATTGTGGGGCATCTATTTCAAGTCGATTGAAAAAGGCATTCATTATTTGCTCATAAGATCCAGATGGGATTTCCATGTAAGAAGGTATATCGATGTAACCAACATTTGAAATAAAATATCTTTCCCAATTAGGTAATAAACTTTGTGCAGCAAGAGGCTGTTTTTGCCCCCAAGAAGTGGCCAAAAAAAGGATGGCTATGATAGAAAAAAATTGTTTCATAATTAATTTTCGTTTTTAGTTGAATTAACTATCGCTCCGCCAATTGCCACAACGACTACACCCACGACAAGTAAAATGATTTTATGTTTTAAATAACTTGAAACGAATGAACCTTTTATCGTTTTTTGCCCTTCTTCATGCGCAATTCTTCGCCATTCAGCCATTTGTTCAGCGCTTGGGGCTTCATTATTTTGGGCTTTGTATTGTGTTGTTATAAATACAGTTGCTAATACGAGTAAAAATGTTTTCATAATATAGATTTTCTTGGTTTTGTTAATTTTGCACCTCCCTTGGTTACTTCTTGAGTTTAAGATATGTGTTAATATCGCCATATTGAATGATGTACTTTATAATAAACTCTTGGTATGTTTTTGATTTTTTTATCATTTCTTTCAGTTCGCGATAAAAACGAATTTTTTTTGGTTCGGCTTCCAAACGGTTTCTCGATGATTCTAATTGGCCCATATTCACAATTGGGTGCAATACACCGAAAACACTAATAAACATTAATAGAACTCCCCACCATTGAGGAGAATCAAAAGCGAACATGCCAAATAATCCAATTACTAAAGCTATGATTCCAAAAATCAATACCGTTGTTAATTTTTCATGTGAGTTTTGGACCGCTTTTTCATCCATTAAAGGTGTATTTGGATTTCTATTGATTTGTATTTTATACGCATTGAACTCTTCTTCCGAAATTGATTTTGGAGGGGTGAAATTGTAATATTCAACTGTTTTGGTGTAAGTAAATCGTGCCATAAGGTGTTTGGTTTTTATATTATTTAACCATTGATAGCAAAAACCCAAAAAGGTAACCAAAAATAGATTTATTTTAACTAATTTTATGAAAAACATAAGTGTAACTGCATGAAAATCATATTCATATTATTTTTTTGTACAAATATCATTTATGGCTTCGCGCAAAGCCAAGAAGTTCCCGCATTTGTTACTAAGGTGTATAATGATATCTTTCGTTCCATGACAAATGGAAAGATAAAAAAGCCAATTTTACAAGTGACTTCAGATTCTGCCAAAATAATTTATTATTCTCCAGACCTAAATGCAATTGTTTTTAGTGAGAAATTCACAAATTTAATGCGAACTTTTGGAGGGGATTCAATGAATGCGGTCGCTCATGTTTTAGGCCATGAACTAGCTCATGTTATATTGCAACAAGGAGATTTTTTAAAACTTGGAAGTGGTTACGCTGATGCTGATTTTAATGATAAATTAAAAAATTATCAAGGATTATTGAAAGACTCTTTAGCATTATTTGAAAGAGAAGCAGATGAAAACGCTATTTTTTACGCACATATTTCTGGATATCAAACGACTCATATTGCTGAAAAAGTGCTGAATTCAATTTATTTAAATTTTAAATTAAAGGACAAAAAGTTAAAGAATTACCCAGAATTAAGTGAGCGCATCGCAATGGTTAATTCGTCTTCTAAACGAATGGACGTTTTATTGAAATTATACGATTTTGGTGTCATTTCTGCAATGAAAGGACAATTTGATCATGCTATATATTTCTTTGAACTCATTCAAAATGAGCATTTTTATAGCAAAGAAATATTTAATAATTTGGGTACGGTTTATCTGATGAAAGTGAAATTCATAGAAAAGGATGAATTTCCTTTTGATTTACCATTTCAAATTGATTGTTCCTCTTCATTGTCTCAACAAAGAGATGTTTCAGTTGTGGTTGATGAGTTATTAGAAGCATCGAAGAGATGTCTTAATGAGGCAATAAAAATCGATGAAAATTATTATTTCGCACTGCTGAATAATCTAATTCGAGAGTTTTTAAGTGGAACAGATCGGATTAAAATTCAGAAAAAAATTGAGGTGCTAAACATCGATTTCCCTGAAAATCAAGATCACTGGATACTATTTGCCCTTTGTGATTTTCAATTAGGTAACAATGATGCCGCTTTGAAGAAATTAAATCAATTTCCAGAAACAAACAAACAAGTTAAATTATTGAAATGTCAATTATTTAATTTAGAATGTAATGTTGAGGCAATTGAGATTTTCGGTCAGGAATTACCATCAATAGACATATCATTAGATACATTATTCAAGAAAAGAGGAGATGAATTTAGAAGTCAACTTAAATACCTGCCACAAGTATCTAATGCAAGAATAAAAGTTAGTTTATACCAAGTAGAGAACAATAGCTTCTTTAATATTAGTATTCCTAAATTTCCATCATTTTCAATTTCTGAATATCCAGTTCAAATGGTTAAAAAATATCAGGTTTTCGATCCCAAATTGTTTGATGGGTGGCTGCATTACGATTCAAATGGAGTTACCTTTGTTACAAATAAAAAAATTGCCCTCAAATATTCAAATAATCAATTAATAAACCTTTATAAATTCTAGAATACATGAAAAAAAATATCCTTTTTTATATAATTTTTGTTTCATCATTTATTGCGTATTCGCAAGGATTAAAATTAGACCCAAAAAACTCAGGAAAATTAAAAAGTTGGACGCCATCAGAGAATTTTGGTTATGCTGATGCCTATCCTTCAAGAATATCATATCGTGCATTTACACCTCCTATTTTAGATCAGGGTCAAGCAGCTACGTGTGTAGGCTATGCTGTTGCATACGGTTTATTAACAACACAACAGAATGTTCTAATGGGAATTACAAATGAAAACATGAAGTATTTCCGTGCCATGGATCCCAATTTTGTTTATGCACTCATTAAGTCATACGATGATAGTTGGTGCGAAGAAGGATCAAGTATGTATGATGCGATTGGTGTTTTAATTAATTCTGGTTGCAAGCCAATGTTTTTTGAACCTTGGTTAGAATGTAATAGTACAACGGCCATTTCAAAGTTTGCCATGTTAGCTGCATCAAATTATAGTGTAAATGATGCCTTTGTCTTGGATACGGGACGAACAGATAAAATAGTAGAACAGATGAAGTCAGCATTAAATGATAGAAGACTAGTTGCAATCGGCGTACAATTAACTGAGTCGTTTAAGTCCGGCACAACGGTTCAATATGGATCATGGCTTCCATCTGGTAATGAACCTGTGAATGGTGCCCATGCCATGGTTATTATTGGTTATGACGATAATAAAAATGGTGGGAGTTTTGAAGTAATGAATAGTTGGGGGTCGAATTTTGGGGATAATGGGTTTGTTTGGATAAAATATGCTGATGCAAAAAAATATATTGCTCAAGCCTATGTACTAGATATTGAGGGGTTTTCAACATCAAATTGTGGTTTTGGGGATTGTGCAAACTCCGTATCGCGCTATAAATACTCTTCTGGCAATGCATATGAAGGCTTAATAGTCGATAATTATCCAGATGTTTACGGCTCATATTTTTTTACTTCCGGAAATTTCTATGTTGGTGAATTTTCCAAAGGAAAAAAACATGGCTATGGTGTATTTTATGAAAACACGTCTGAACAGTTTTTCTTAACGTATTATCAAAATGATGTAATTGTAAATAAAAGCGCATTACAAGGTTTTTCAGAAGATGGGGAGAAATTGGATAAGACCCTCGAATTATATGAAAAGTTAAATCAACTGAAACCAGCAAAGTTGGTGAAAGAGAATGATAAGGCCTTTGAAATATTATTAGATATGGAAATTCCTGTTGAGGACATGAAAATAAATCATTAATGCAAAAGTTAGTTCTAACCAGGTTATTCTTTTGTTTGTGTTTTTTATCGTCAACAGCGGGGATTTGTCAAAGCAATTTTAATGAAGTATTAGAAAAAATTCTAAATAGTAAACCTTGCGCATTAAGAGATAATGCAGATTATCTATTGGAATCATTTAAAGGGCTTAATATCAATGATTCTCTTTATATTAATAAATCAATCGCTATACGAGTATTTGGGTGTGATCCAAAAGCTTCAAATAAGTATTTCAAGCGTACTTTGGACCTTGCATTAAAGACCAATTTATATGACACTGTTTATCGTGAGATATTTGTTTTTAGAAGCATCTCAGAGGATCAAGAGGTCCTGAAAAAAGAGTTGACCTATTTTTATGATTACTTAAATAAAGTATATGTAAATAATCCCAATTTAAAAAAGAATGAATATTACTACTGGTTGTGTAAGGAGCTTATTAACAAAGAAATAACGCTTAAGAATTATGTTTCTGCAAAACAAATTTCCGAATCTTTAATCATTGACTTAAAGAAAAGTAATGATTATCGAAATTTAATAGTTGTTGAGGATTTATTGATTTCTATCTATTTAGCACAATCTCATTTTAATGAAGCAATCAAGCATATAAATATGTTTATTAAAATATGTGATGAAAATTTTTCAAACTTGGATGAAGAGAGAATAAATGATCTTTATTTTAAAAGAATCATGAAGTTAGATTGTCGTTTAAGTTTATCAGACACTCTATCTAATATTGATTTTTACGATATCGAAAATTATTTTAATAAACGAAAAGAAGAAAGCCAAATTCAACTTACCTACATTGATTTTCTCAAAATCCGAAATGCTTTAAATAAGTTTGAATTTTCAAAAAATACAGATTATTTAATTGGGGTTGATAAATTATTTAAACGAATTGAAAAGGAAGGTATACTTGATTGGATAACAGAAGAAGAGTATTATCCTTTTAAATATATTTATTCTGTTTATTCAAATAATCATTCAATTGATGAAAAAAAAACGACTTTAAATCCTTTAATCAATTTGGCGTATAATGTTCAAAAGAAAGAATATTTTCAAGCTGATTCACTAATTTCTCAAATTGTAAGAAATGCAATGAATCTTAATAAGTTCAATGGATTTTCTTCAGAGGAAATATTATTATCAAGAAACTCTCTTTCTGGATTAATCATTAACAGTTTAGGTAATTACTTTTTAGTGCAAAAAAACGTAAAATTACTAAGTGATTTATATTCAAATTATAACGGTTATCACCTCGAATTGAATAAAAATATCAGAAAAAAGAATGAATTACTTAGTAAGATCTTTTCTGAAGAATTGAATAATACTGCAGTTGATTATTCTAAAATTAAAAAGATCTATTGTAAAGCAATAGATTCAATTCAAGTTTTAGGTGATCAATTTGTTTACGGATTAAGCGATTCTATTTGTAAATCTTTAAATGAAGATGAGGTGTTTATTCAATGGGTTTATGTTCCATATAAATTTGATTTAAAGAGTTTTACTAGCGTTGAATCACCCTTTTACATACAACTCTCCTATTTCAAAAATGGCACAGTTAATTACCATATTTTGGAAAATGGAGCACAGGTACATGATGTGATTGATTATTGGAAAAATCAAATCATAAATCAAAATGACTTGGATGAAAATATCATTTCCGTAATTGCTAAACCGTTTCTGCAGGAGCTTAAGAATTATAAAAAAGTGATAATTTGTCCTAGTGGAAGATTAGTAGAAATTCCATTTGAAAGCATTCCTATTTCAGGTGATTTTCTTATTAGCACAAAAAAAATTCAAGTGATAAACAGCGCAAAATCATTATTGGAAATGAAAAAAAATGCAACTAATATAAAAAACGCTAAGGGAAAGTTTGTTTTTGTAGGTTCTGAATCATACAAAACGTCAATATCAACAACATTTGCCAATTTACCAGGAGTGAAAAAAGAAAAGGAATTATTACAATCGATTTCTGCTCGAAATAATATGAATTCAGACTTTTATTTCAATGATGGATATGAGGAATCAAATGTAAAAAAAATAAAAAACCCATATATTCTTCATATCGCAGCACATGGCATATTATTTTCAGATTCATCTATTGTAATGAACCAAAATCTCCTTAGACAAACCGAATCAGTATCTACTGAAAATTTTTATTCTGGGATCGTTTTTTCCAATGCTAAAAATCAATCACCACTAATTAAAAATGATCAGGTTTTAAATGAACAGGAATTTTCACTACTGGATTTAAGGAAAACTTATCTCGTGACTCTCAGTAGTTGTTTTTCCGGGAATGGCCAAGAAACTTTAGGAGATGGAGTTATGGGTTTTAGAAAAGCCATTGCTGAAACGGGTGCTAAATATACATTAGTTGCAAATTGGGCAATAGATGATCATATAACGGTCGAATTTATGGCGCAATTTTATGAATACCTATTGGAATTGAAAATGGACATTGAGACCGCTTTTAGAAATTCTCAAATTGAGTTAATGTCTAAATATAAAAACCCTATTAATTGGTGTTCATTTACATTGATAAAGAATTGATTATGAAAAACCTGTTTGTTTGTTTGTTTGTTTTTCTATGTGGATTTTTTTATTCTCAATCTATTAATGATTTAGGTGATCGATATTGGAAAGCTGTTTCAGAAAAAGACTATAAAAATCAAATCGAATATGGTCCCAAAATAGTCGAGTATTATGAGCAGAACAATTTCCCTATTGATACTGCTTACTTAAATTTTTTATTCCGTTTAGGTACAGCATATTACGCTTTGAATGATTTTGAAAATTCAAGAATAACTCACGCCAAATCTTTGAAATACTGTGAAGTTTATTTTGGAATTAAAAATAAGGAAACATTAATGCATAAATACGCCTTGGTTATTGATTATAACAATTTAGGGCAGAGAAAGGAGGTTATACAACTTGCGAAATCTTGTCTAATTGATTTTGATGAATTCGAAGGTCTCGAAAATGATTACAGTATTTTAATGTTACAATATTTAGCAAGTTCATTTGAATTAAATGAGGAACTAGACAGTGCAGCGTATTATGGTGAAATTCAACGTAATCGTACCCTAAAATTACATGGTGAAATTAACGATTCATATATCTATTCAATTTTTAGCTTGGCTCGCATTTACTATAAACAAAAGAAAATTAATCAGGCAATAGATCTATATATTAAATGCATAGAGCTATCACCACCAATTTTCACGAAAGAACATTTTACCTACGAGTCAAGTCTTTTTAATTTAGGTGAAATCTACATGAATTTAGGAGATTTTAATGAATCAATACGCCTTAATGAAGAATGCCTCCTTATCCAGGAACGCCTTAATGGAAAAGTTAATGCAGCATACGCAAAAACATTAAATAATTTGGCTAATTGTTATCATGATATAGGGAAGTATGAGAAGAGTATTGATTTAAATAAAGAATGTTTAAACATACGGAAAAATTTATTTGGCGAACAACACAACTTGACTTGGGGCTCTCTTAATAACTTGGCATTGAATTATTCTATGATTGGGGATTGGGAGTCATCAAAAAATATTAATCAAAAATTATTGAATGACAAGTTTAGTTTACTTGGGGAAAACAACGAGTCTTTTATTCTAAGCCTTTCCAATTTGTCTGTAGACTACACTAATTTATCCCAATACGATTCTTCAATTTTCCTTTTAAAACAAGCATATCTCCTCATTGTTAAAAATAAATTACAAGAAATTGCATTGCATGCAACTGTAACTCAAAACTTAGCTTTTTATTTTTTAACTAAAGGTGAAATAGATTCCGCTGAATTCTACATAAAAAGATCCTTAATTACCTTAGATAATCTGTATGGTAAAAACTCTTTTGGATATATGAATTCATTGAGTATACTTGCTGATATTAATCAAAAGAAAGGATTAATGGATGAAGCTTTTAAGGCTTATTCCGAAATACATGATTTTAACATACTAAAATATGGCTTTCAATCCATAATATATGCGAATTCATTGTCTGAATTAGCTAGTTTTTTAAAAGAAAATGGTTATTACAAAGACGCGTTAGATTCTATACGAAAGGCAATACCAATCTATGAAAAGGTGCACGGAAAAGAAAGCTTACTTACTTTACAGAAATATATAAGTTTAGCTAATTTATTACTAATGCAAGGAGAATTAAAAAGTGCATTAGACATTCAACTTGAAGTTCTCAAAATCCGAGAAAAAATCATTGGTATTAGACACCAAGATTATATAACAAGTCTAATAAATGTTGCACATAACTATTATGAATTAGCAGAATTTGATAAAGCAAGGCCCTTTTTAATCAAAGCAATTAATATTCAAAAAAATAATCCAAATCCATATTTATATATAACGTCACTAAGTAATTATAGCTTGTTGTTGAGGGATATCGGTTTAAAAGACTCCTGTTTTTTCTATTCAAATATGGCATTAAAATTAACAAGAAACTTAATAGACATAAATAATGAAGACTTTATTATTCGCTTAAATAATCTTGGTTCCAATTATCTTTTCTATGGTGATTTTGCACAAGCAATGGTTTATTTTGATTCTGCATTTGTAATATCGGACAAGTTGCTTGGTACTGATCACCCAACTACAATTCAGTGTTATGAGAACTTGGCTGCCACATATGCAGATATTGGGGATTATGAAAAAGCCATTGACATTGAAGTAGAATGTTTAGGAAAAATAGCTGCTAGGCGTGGTAAGAAAAACTTAGAATATGCCTCAGGATTGCATCAACTTGCATACTATGATTCAAAAATTGGCTGGGATTCTCTTGCATTAAAATGGAATAAAGAAGCCTATGAAATTCGGAAGGAGTTTTTGGGGCATAGGCACCCTAAAACCTTGCTATCTGCCTTTAATTTATCAGTAGATTATAATGCACTTGGGAAATATAATGATGCGCTAGATGTTTTGAGTCAAATATTAATATATAATATAGAATTGAATGGTGAGGAAGGATTTCATACGAGATTGGTTTACAATAATATTGGTATGGTCTATTTAAAAAAGGGGAACTACGAAAATGCGTTAAATTATTTTCTTAAAGCAAATAAAAATGATGTTGATTTCCCGGATAAGGATGCTGTATTAGTGAATATATCAACTTCCTATGAACTACTCAATAATATTGAGCAATCTATTAATTATCAAATAAAAGCAGTAAATTGGTATTTGGAGGATTATATTAAAAATCAATTATTTCTTTCTGATTTCGATAAAGCAAAGCTTAAAAGAAAATTAGATTATTATCTTAATTATTTGTTGTGCCTAAACCAAAAAAATGCAATTAAGGATCCTGAATTAACTTGGTATAATATTTACATTTCTGCCAGAAACTTAATTAATACGCAAGTGAAAAAAGACAATGTTGAATTTTCCATTTTAGACAAAGAAGAATTAATAACCCTAACCTATCGTCTAAAGGATTTAAAAGATAAGAGAAATAAAGCTATTGAATTAAACAATAAGAATTCACTTTTAAGTTTAGAAAAAGAAATTGAAAAATTGGAAATTCAAATCTCATCAACAACAGGAAACACCAATAAAAAACAAATAAATTATTCAATGATTCAAAACAAGATTAAGGATCAAAATTCAGTTTTTATTGATATTATTCAATGTTACAAACCCGATACAGATTTTAGTTATTATACTGCTGTTGTAATTTCAAAAAAATCAGTCTTTGTCATTCCAATGGATAACAGCATTATTTACGATAATTCTTTGTATGAAAAATACAAAAACGAAGCAACAAATAATGAAACTAAAACCGCCCTAAATACTCCCATCTTCTACAACTCCTTCTGGAAACCCATCGCAGATAAAATTACCGATGCCAAAACGATTTATGTTTCTTTGGGTGGAGTATATAACGATATCAATTTATACACCCTTTACAATCCGGAAACGGGTAAATACCTGATTGAGGAAAAGGATATTCATATAGTCAATAGCGCGCGCGATTTTGTATTGAGCAAAGAGCAAGAAAAAAAGATATATACAACGAACACTGCCGCATTATTTGGCTTTCCAGATTTTAATGGGAATACCACGGTTGCAGCAGATAGTACTGATTTTCTTGCTTCAACGCGAGACTTAAATTCCTTTTGGTTGGATAGCCTTACAAGAGGTGGATTAAAAGCGAACCCTCTTCCTGCAACTAAAATAGAAGTGGAAAATATTTCATTAACCTTGAAATCAAAAGGCTGGCAAGTCAATAGTTATTTGGCGGAAAATGCTTCAGAAACGAACATCAAGAAGCAAGAAAGTCCACGTATTCTACATATTGCCACTCATGGATATTTCTTCCCGGATATCCCAATTGACAAAGACAATAATCGTTTTTTAGGAATGGATCGGCAACAAGTCGTTCAAGATCCCATGCTGCGATCAGGCTTGTTGTTTACTGGTGCAAACAGAACCCTAAAAGGTGAAGAATCGAAAGGAGAAAATGGTTTGCTTAGTGCTGCAGAAGCCTCCCTGTTGGATTTAAGAGAAACAGAACTCGTAGTGCTTAGCGCCTGTGAAACAGGTAAAGGCGAAGTGAAAAACAGCGAAGGTGTGTATGGCTTGCGCAAAGCATTTTCAGATGCCGGTGCCAAGAACATCATCATGTCACTTTGGAAAGTAGATGATAAAGTCACCCAGGAATTCATGTCACGTTTCTACGAAATATGGCTAAACGATAAAACAAGTATCCGCGAAGCATTTAACAAAACACAATTAGAAATCAAGGCGAAGTACCCTCAGCCGTATTATTGGGGTGCGTTTATATTGGTGGGGGAGTGAAAAATGATATGTTGAAAAAAATTACTTTTATTTTTATTTTTATTCAACCTTGGGTCTTTAAGGCCCAATCAGATTTAACGTCAAAATTTTTTGATAGCCGGAACAAAGGTGATTTTATGGCAATGGATTCAATTGGTGAACTTATTTACAAAAGAAAAGATATCTTCGATACTATCCCTTATCGTATATACTTTTTTAGAGACCTAACTGCTTCGCCAAATCATGAAAATAATGGTAAATGGTTATGGAGATATTATAATTTTGTTAATGATGATTATGAAAACATTACTTTAATTGGAGAAGTCAATTGGCGTTTAGGAGACTTTTACTTTAATCAAAATGAACAAAAAAGAGCGAAAGAATTTTACTCAATAGCGCTAGATTTTTATAAAAAAAATAATGACGTTTCGTATTTAGAAAAGGTTGATTTTTATCTTGCATTATCGAATATAAATTTGTTTGATAATGAAGCATTATTAAACAATGCTGAAGCTATAGCCAATAATAATAATGATAGTTTATTGCATTGTAGAATATTAATACAAAGGTCAGGATTTTATATTCAAAAAGAAGAATACCTTTTGGGTGAAAATAATATGGATGAATTATTATTATACCTTAACGAATTTGAGTCAGATTCTTTTTATAAACGATATTATGAATTTCAGGCAAATCTAAATAAAGCAATTTTCCGACTTAAACTTAATAAAGATATTCAATTACAAAAAAAATATCTATTAAAAAACATCTCTATATTGAATGAGTTAATGGATTTTAATTTCTTTGAATATAATGATGAACTATGGCTAGTTATAAATATTTTAAATCCAATCGATCCAATGTGTGCAACTTTAATTCATGATGGGCGAGATTATTGTGAAAGAATCTTATCAAATAATCCATATAAAAGTTTGTGTTTTGGTCTAATTGAAGCTGGATATTTAATGTCATTAAATAAATTAGATCAAGCAATTGAATTGTGTAAAACACAAATTGAATTGGCTCAAAAATATTTTTTTCAAGATTTAGAAGAAGAATACAATTCATACATAATTAAAATCTATGAATTACAAGGAAATAGTCTTGAATACAGTAAAAAATCAAAGTTTCTTAAATTTAAAGAAACCGAAAATGGTGGTTTTCAAGTGACTTATACATCTTTATCTATTCAAGAATTATATAAGTTGAAACGAGAAGCGGAAACCGAGAAATTAAAATACATTGATTTTGTAATTAGTCAACATTCTTTTAATTATCAAGCGAAAATGCCTTTATCTTGGGTTAAAAGAAATAAAAGAGAAGTAGCTTTCTTGATTGGAAAGGACAATGTTACTTATGCCTTACTATTGCGGAATCTAGCCTTAACTTATGTTAAATTAAACAAAACTAAAAAAGCGCTTAGGGCAATGCTTAAATCGTATAAAATTGATCAAAAAAATTATATAGAATCCGATCAAAAAGATCAATCAAAGGAATATTTGATTTGGCTTTTATTAAAAAATCGCAAATTTGGAATAGTTGATACTATGTTGAATTCCATTACAATTAATAAAACAGCTTATCTTAATAAAGCATTTTTTAGTTTTAATCCACTTGATTTAATTAGTGAAAAAGAAAATTTTGATGGTTTTTATTTTTTCCTTTCTAGTTATATTTCTTACAGAAAGCTTTTACCTAACCAAATTAATATTATACATAAATATTGGGTTAGCTTAAATGGGATTTCTAATTCAAAAGGCGAATGGTTTTTAAACGAATTAAAGAATGATAAAAATTATGAACTCGAATATCACAAAATTAATAGCCTTCGGAAACAGTTAAATAGTATTGATTTGAACAATCCTACAATTTCTTGGAACAATAAAATGATAAATGATTCTTTAGAAAATATCCAAAAGAATATAGAAATTGATTTTCTTAAAAAACATTTATTAATACCAAAAGAAAAAAAGAAACTAGATTTTGAATATGATTTTTTTATTGATATTTCTAAGATATATAAATGTAATTATAATACCAACCAATGGACCGACACTTCTCAATACATAGTTTTCATTTCTGATTCTAAAGATTCTTTGGTCGATTACGTTTTTCTTGAAAATGGTTCTGAGATAGATGATAACTTATATTACAGTTATCAAAATGAAGCAACTAATTACGAAAATAAGACAAATTTACAATCACCGTATTTCTACAACTCTTTCTGGAAACCTATCGCTGACAAAATAGGCGATGCCAATACGATTTATGTCTCCTTAGGGGGTGTTTACAACAATATCAATTTAAACACCCTTTACAATCCTGAAACAGGAAAATACCTACTGGAAGAAAAGGATATCCGTATAGTCAATAGCGCACGCGATTTTGATTTAAGCAAAGAACAAGAAATAAAGAAATATACAACTAATACTGCCTCACTCTTTGGCTTTCCTAACTTTGATAGAAATACAACCTTTTCAACTGAGTCACTATTCGTTTTCCCAATAAATGATGGTAACAATAATCGTTATGCTGATTCTAAAGATTTATTCGCATCAATGCGAGACTTGAATTCCTTTTGGTTGGATAGCCTTACACGGGGTGGATTAAAAGCTGACCCTCTTCCTGCAACTAAAATAGAAGTGGAAAATATTTCATTGACCTTGAAATCAAAAGGCTGGCAAGTGAATAGTTATTTGGCGGAGAATGCATCGGAAACGAATATCAAGAAACAAGAGAGTCCGCGTATTCTGCATATTGCCACTCATGGATATTTCTTCCAGGATATCCCAATTGACAAAGACAATAATCGTTTTTTAGGAATGGATCGGCAACAAGTCATTCAAGATCCCATGCTGCGATCAGGCTTGTTGTTTACTGGAGCCAACAGAACTCTAAAAGGTGAAGAATCGAAAGGAGAAAATGGTTTGCTTAGTGCTGCAGAAGCCTCCCTGTTGGATTTAAGAGAAACAGAACTCGTAGTGCTTAGCGCTTGTGAAACAGGTAAAGGCGAAGTAAAAAACAGCGAAGGAGTGTATGGCTTGCGCAAAGCATTTTCAGATGCTGGGGCCAAGAACATCATCATGTCGCTCTGGAAAGTAGATGATAAAGTCACCCAGGAATTCATGTCACGTTTCTACGAAATATGGCTAAACGATAAAACAAGCATCCGCGAAGCATTTAACAAAACACAATTAGAAATCAAGGCGAAGTACCCCGAGCCATATTATTGGGGTGCGTTTATATTGGTGGGGGAATAGATTAGTTCAAGCCCCTTACAACCTTGCAAAGATTTCCCTAACAACTGAATTATATAAAATTTTGTAGTGTCTTGGTTACCTTTTTAAGAAAAGGATATAAACCAACAGAAACTATAAAATTTATATATTATGTTTAAAAATCCATTTTCATTTGAAGGGAGAATCAGAAGAACTGAGTACGGTTTATCCCTAATTGCCGCTGCAGCAGGCCGCGTAATTATTACCATGATTTTAGCCAGTGGGACTCAAGAAGACTTAGGCTTTTTGAACTTACTTTTTCAACTACCATTATTATGGTTTTTTTGGGCACAAGGTGCAAAACGATGTCATGATGTAGGAATAAGCGGTTGGTACCAACTGATTCCGTTTTGTCCTCTTTACTTAATTTTTGCCACTGCCCAAGAAGGGAGCAATGAATATGGGGAAAATCCTAAGGATGAAAATCAAAACTTTTAGCATTATGTGGAGCTTTGTATCAAACATCCAAGATTGGTTCAATGATTTTTCTGAACGCAGAAGACTTGTTAGAAACTTTAATTTATCCGCTCGTGCTGCTTTTGTGTCAAGTTTAGCGCCTACGCTACTAGAATGTAGTATTTCTATAGGAGAGTCTGCTTATAGACATGCCTTCTCAAGATTTATGGCAGGTGGTTTCAGAATAAAAGCACTTTCTGGACGACCACTACAAAGGCAAGAGATGGTTTCCATCGCAGAGGTTGTCATAAGTAATCAGGAACTTGTGCGAAAATTAATTTCCCTAGGTTGGGACACGCTAGAAATTCATGATAATGCAGGATACAGTGGAATCAAATATAAATTATATGATCATTCCGGGATTGGTGGGATGATTGGATAGCATAACTATAAAAACGAAAAAAGATGAATACAATTTTACAAAACAAGTGGTTGATGCTTGCATCAATTGAGTTTCTCATCATCATGCTTTTAATAATTAAAATCAAAAAGAAAAAGGGCACTGAGAACTTGGAAAAAGAAATTCTAAAATCAAAAGCAGCAAGTATCAATATGTCTGATGTAATGAATGATATTAACCTTGCACCAAGTTTATACAGAAAACTTTCACGAGCATGTCATCCTGATCGTTTTGCTGGAACTGATTTCGGAACAACCGCAAATGAATTCTTTCAGGAAGTGCAACAAGCAGAAAATAATTATGCGAAATTATGCGATCTAAAAAACCAAATAGAGCAAAAGCTTAATCTCACTATTTCTTAATAAAATACATATGATCGTTCTCAATTTGATTTTCATTGCTTTAAGAGTAATTGGCCCAATAGTTTGTGCTATGGAGGCAGACAAAAAAAACCGATCAGCCGGCTTGTGGGGCTTCTTTGGGTTCGTTTTCCCGGTGATTGCAATGATCTGTATTTTCAGTTTATCACCTCTTACAAAATGGAAAAACGAAAAATAAATTATTTGCCTGGTTACCTTTTTGAATTTTTGATATTAGTAGATGTAAACCAATTAAAACATAAAACATGAAAAAATTAATTAAAAAAGTACTAATAGGATCTTTCCTGATTTGTACAAGTGTAATGATGTCTTCTTTTAGTACTACTAAAGAAATTAGTAATAGTAATCTGCATCAAGAACAGCCAACTGATTGCCGCTACGGACAATGCGGTGCTACTGCTGCATCAACTGGTAGCCGATGCCTACATTGTGTTTCTAACGCTGGAGATAGCTATTGTTGGCAACATAAATAATCAACACAAAAAAATAACATTTTAAAATAACAACCATGAAAAAAACAATTCTCTTCGCTTCTTTTATGCTACTGGTTAGTTTCTATATGGAAGCCCAAAATCAATTCCGAAAGGATTTCAATTATGTAGCATTTTTCGATGCTGAAACTAAGACCTGGTCCGATTGGGAACAAGCAGAACACACCTTTGTATTCAATATAAACGATAACCAGGACATTAGGCATTACACAGCGAAGGGGGAAATTATTGTCTATCGAAATATGGGTAATAAACAAGTGGGTGATACAAAAGATGGCGAGCATTACCAAATTTTAGATCTACTTGATGATACAGGTAATGAACTATCATTGAAATTATTTGATAATCCAGAGATTGGGGTTTTGTTAATCAATGCTCCCTATATGGTTCAATTCGCTAAATATTAAAATACGCCTAATAAATAATTTGTAACCAATTAAAATTATATATGATGAAAAACAACAAAACAATTTACCACTTCGTAGTGGATCAAAGTGGTTCTATGTCTGGTTCGGAAGGGCCAACAATCGAAGGGTTCAATTCACAATTGAAGACCCTACAGCAATTGAAAAAGGAAAACCCAAGCAATGAATACATTGTCTCCGTTTCTTACTTCGAAGATGAAGTAATGGAAATTGTAAAATTCGCTTCAATAGAGGAAATTCAACTATTGTCTAGAGAGAATTACCGACCAGGTGGAATGACAGCTCTTTTGGATGGAATAGGAAAATCCATCGAAGCAATAAGAAGAAAATATGATCAAGAAATTCGAGAAGATTTAGCTTCCGTTGTAATGGTCATTTTGACCGATGGTGGAGAAAATGCATCCAAGTTTTACACTAGAAACCTTATTGCTGAAACCATCAAAGAATTGGATGCAACCGGTAAGTGGACTTTTAGCTTCTTGGGTGCTGACTTGGATGCGGTAAGCGCCTCCGACAACCTTAACATTAGAAGAGAAAATATCATCTCCTTTAGCAAAGGAAATTACGATAAAGTGATGCGTCAAATGTCTAGCTCCATTCGAAATTATGAAAATATGAAATCATCAGGGAATATGAAGTCAGATTTGTTTGATGATATCGATGAGAAAGATCAAAGAACAAAATAAATAAAAAATACGCTTGCCTTTTTAAGAAAATAGTCTCAATAGTTATAAACCTTTAAAAATTTAAAAAATTATGAAAACTGCAGCAATCATTACAACCGTAATCGCAACATTTCTCTTTTTAATTACTTCGTATACATTGACCTATGACCCTATCGGACGCTCAACAAAAGATGGCATGTTATTATTCAACTTCGCTATTTGGTATGCCATTCCTGGTATTTTATGGGTGATTTATTTTGTCACAAAAAAAGATTAATCCACAAAACAAAATACAATGAAAACAATTCTATTTACAAGCATTTGTTTGATATTATTTTCTTTTACTTCAATGCCAAGAGGTGCTGAAATAAATAAGGAGTCAACATCTCATTCGCATTATAATGAAGCGAGGAAACAAACAATAGTGTATATCTGTACTGGCCCAGGTTCTTATGCGTATCATTCCCATGCGCGATGTTCAGGCTTGAATAACTGTAGTACACAGATATACAGCATTTATTTGTCGGATGCAATTAATCGAAGACGAAGTGCCTGTCAACGTTGTTATTAATCTTTAATAAAATCAGAAAATATGAAATTATTCAATCGTAAAAAAGAAAGCGTCTCCATGAAGGATCAACTAATTGTTTTCTTCAGCGAGATAAAATACCATTATCGTATACTTGAGGAAAATGAACGAAGAACGATCTTTCATTTAGGTGTAGGGCTCAATATCGGCAATTCAGATGCCTTTGTATTAATCTATCATGAATTTAATCTTGTTGAAATAACGGTTGTTTCCCCAAATAATATTCCAGAAAATAAAAGAATGGAAGTAGCAAAATTCTTGGATTTAGCCGATTACAATACCTATTATGGAAATTTGCAAATGAACCATCACGATGGCACTATTCGTTGTAAAACTTACTTTCATTTCGGGAAAGAAAATGCGGATCTTGCAACAGTTAGCTTCAATTTCTTTGGAGCTTTTAATATGATTGAACGATATCTCCCTGGCGTTCTTAGAATAACTTACGGCGGAAAGGATGCTGATTCAGCTATGGTTGAGATAAACGGGGAAATTAATCCTTTAAATAATTAATTATCCAATTATTCAGAATCCTTAAGATTAAGTGATTCAATAATATCTTGATCTGACAATCGTTTCAACTTGCCTTTCGGTTCTGTCAATAAATAATAATCCGATTCCATTTTTAAGTAAAATTTATCGGGACCTTCGTCATTAAAATTGAAGACCTTCATTTTTTGGAGGTCTTTTCTCTTTACTGATACTAAAGTTAATTTCTTATCCTTAAATGTATAAGTCCCCTCTTTTAATTGGATTTCTTTCTTAATGGCATCTATATTAAATACACCTGTTCTCAAAGAATCCAGGGTTGATTTTTTATGTTTAAAGCTAAGAGATTCCAAGTTGGAAATTTCTGCTTGTAGTTGCTTTCTTTTCGTTTCAAGATATGTTAACTGAGCTTCGTAGTTCTGAATTTGAATGATAATTTCGTCCTCTACATTCGCATAACCAAAAGATTCAGAAGTTGGAATGGCCTGTTTCGTTCCTTGTGTTGACGTAATACTAGGCAAGTTCATCTTAACTGAATTGGAAGCGAAATAATCTTGCGTTTGCTTCTTGTTTTTGACCGTTGTTTTGGATGAAGTATGAGTGGGATTTCCTGTAAGAAATAGATAAAGAAGTCCCGCAGGAATAGAAAGAATAATTACTGAAGCAGCAATTCTAATAATTGATCTTATAGAAAATTTCTGAGTAGGCGTATCATATTCGTTATTATTTGATGCAGCAACTTGATTGTTAATTTCTTCAATTCGCGACAGTTCCTCCTTTTTTTGCTTGCGATCCAATCGTTTAAATGCCACTTGAAGTTCTTCCGCTTCTAGTTGTACTTCAAGATTCTTCAGGTATTCCTTTTTTTCTTTTCTCTCCAAGCGTTGAAAAGCCTCCTTCATAAGAAAGGCTTCTTCTATATATGTATTGAAATTCTTTTGATTTCCGTCAATTAAGCGTAAAACAAGCTCATCTTTTGTTTGCGGATTTTCAATGTAAAGCAAAGCAAGTGCACTGAAATATGCATCGATGATTTCCTCTCCCGAAATTTTATTGGTTGCTAAACGAAATTTTAAGGATTGCTGGGAAGTATCAGGAGTGGCAATTAATCCAACTATGACATCAATCGCGATCAAATCAAACAAATCCTTCTTTACATCCTCGATGGAGACATCGAAGTATTCAGGGAGATAGAGGGTAACTGTATCTCTAAAAAGTTCTATGGAATCAGTTTTTAGCATAGCTCTGGGATACGATTTCTCTTAATTTACCTCGGCATTTTGCTGCTTGAGACTTAGCACTTTTATCACCGGAGAAGTTCAACAAACCAGCTATTTTCTCCATGCTATAATGCATAAAATATTGCATGTGAAGTAAGTCAAAACATTGTTTTCCTGTATCCTTCATTTTTTCGAGCGCAGTTTCAATTGCGGAAATTCGATCTTCCTTTTCTGCGCTAAACTCTAAATCTTTAAACCAATCCACTATGTTCGCATCAAAATCGTCTGCATTCAATAACTGATTTTTTGAATCCTTTCGATGCCTTGTTAACAGTTGATTTCTGCAAATAGAATTTAAATAGGTCTGTATGCTACACGACAATTGAAAATCAGGTTTCTTCACATTTTCCAATAAAACAATGACAGCATCTTGATAGACATCCTGAATTACTTCATGATCCTTATGTATTTTAGACATAAACCGCATGGCATATGGCCTATGGTCGTTGTAGACCTGCCCAAAATATCGATCATCATTTCTGAGTCGAGTAACTTTCTCAATATCTGTCATTTTTCAAAAAATACAAGGACTAAGTTAGTGAAAAGAAACTACATGGCTTCAACTATTTAGGCGCAAGGAAACCCTAAAGCGCAATCACGCAGTATCCGTTCATTTCTGTAAATAAAAGTTTTATTAGTTCTATAATTTCCGGAAGAATGGAAAATTAGCATCTTTAAATTACTTCGAAAGTCCAAGTATAGTTAGTGTAAATAAAGTCTCTTCCTCCTTCTTTATTAGTTATCTTGGCATAAATTTTAAATCTTGTGCCAAGTGGATACTTCAACAATTTCCGAGAACACTCGACCATCATTTCCGTACTATAAATTCCTTGGCCTGAAATTGGCCTAATGTGTGATGGGGTAGTTGATTTAACCCTTGGATTAAAACTTTCCACTATTATATACGCATAATCGGAACTATTCATATTCTAAAAATTTAATAATGGAATGTTTAGTAGTATAGATTAATTCTAATACCTGTTATTTGATTTTCACCATATCTATACCAATGAATATTTTACAAAGTGTTTTACTCCTTGCTAATAAAATTTAATGCTGCCGTGCTTCCTGACATCTTAAACTCATATGTTTCTGTATCACATGTAGTATCATTTACTCTTACTTTCACAGAGCTACATGCTTTAAAGTCGGCAAGACAGTTTGCATTTAATAAGTTTTCAATAAAAAATACATTATCTTTATCTGAAGAAGTACTAGCATCATATGAATATTTCTTATACACACCATTGACCATAAAAGATAAGTCTACAGTTAAATTTTCATCACATGTATATCCACCACCTATATAAAAAGAAATTTCACCATCAATATTTTCAAGTTTAAGCCAAGATCCATCATCTTCCGCTGTATAAGCAATCTTATATGGGTCATCAAATCCATTGTCTATAGTTTTATATGTCCATTGTGCACTTGCCGTATAGCTTAGAACTAAGCCTAACGTTAATAGTATAGTTTTCATAATTTTAATTTACATCAAAAGTCTTTCTTACAATTGACAATCCAAGTCAATTTAAAACACACACGAAAAAATAGTTTGACAACTCAAGTCAAATGCTTGGTGGGGTCAATCTTATTGTTCTAATTTGCACTTAAATAATTTATTTAACTGAAAAACAGTTCTATAACTTTATTATTATGAAAGTGACATTTAATTGCTACTCAAAATAATCTGATTAACTTAGAATGCGATATCTATAGATTTGGAAATGGGGAAATGTAAAATTTTAATTTCTTAGAAAAATGAAGCAAGCGTTATGTATTTTCCTTTCATTAGTATCTCTACATTCCTTTTCTCAAGACTTAAATGATCTGGGGATTCTATCATTTGATCAAACTAAAAAAATGAATTCCTCTCCTCCATGTGAGGAAACAACTAATAAATATCTTCAATATTGTGTTGAAGATGGCAGTAATATTTGTTATACATTTAATAATAATCAAAAGTTAAATGGAATAATTTTTATGACTCCTTATGGGACAAAATCACAAGCTGAAAGGGCATTCGAAAACGATGTTTTGGAATTTTCAAACAACGTTGGTAAACAGGCAATTAATAAAAATGGTAAGACGTTCTTTTCAGTGACATCTGAATTAGGAGCGACATTTGAAGTAACTAACTTTAATGGTACATTTTATGTAATCTTTAGTTCATTGCTTTTGAATTAATATTAATTCCCTAACATGAATTTAAAGTGTCATAAAAAAATCAAATCTCTAAAATCGAATAAGTTTCAAAAATTATTTACAAATGATTAAAGCGCAGAAAAATCATATCCCAACAATTATATTTTTATGTTTTTTTCTTAATTTCTATTGTCAAAATTTACCATATGTGAAAATTGGAGACCAAGAATGGTCTCAAAAAAACGCAGAAATAGTTGAATTTAGAAATGGCGAAAAAATATTAGAGATAAAAACTAAGGAAGATTGGATTAATGCTGGCAACAGAAAGGAGCCTGCTTGGTGTTATTATCAATTCGATGAAAACAACGCATTTTTAGGTAAATTATACAATTATTTTGCCATTTCGGACTCAAGAAATATCGCTCCTAATGGTTGGAAAGTTCCGACATTTTTTGATTATTATAATTTAATTATAGCGATTGATCCTTTATGTTCAAAAAAGGATTTTGAGAAAAATGGTAGTTTGGCAGGTGGATCAATAAAAATGAAAGAGCTTTCTAATAATTCTCAATTTACATGCCAGCAAATCAATTCAGATTTCAATGCAATCCTTGCTGGAGGTTACGCTCCATCAATAAATTATCCTGAAAGTGATTGGGTCAAAGTAGGTGAAAAGGCAATGTTTTGGTGCTTAACAGATTGGGTTAAAATTTTGGATTTTTTTGATGATATCAATGTAGATGAGCAAAAGAATAATATATCATCTGAAAAAATGGCAAACAAAGCCATTGTAGTAAGACTAAAAAACTACAACTGCTTTATTGACGCTGATGATGATCCAAAAATAAATGGTTATTATTTGCGATTCATAAAAGATTAATTAGCACCAATGCTAATTTGTCATTCAACAATTCAAATAAAATTATACTGTTTATTCAAAGTATAACTCCAAACTGATGGCCTTAAGTTAAAAAGCCCGAACAGCCCGAACATAGTAGCTTTGACTCTTATCGTTGGTGAACTGTACCTCTGCGCCGAAATCCTGCCTCAATGCAACGTTGGCATCGTACTCCGTAGAACTCCAATAGCTGAGACCCGCAAAACCGCCAATAGCAACTTTATTTATACACAATTGGTTTAACTGATTTTGACTTGGTAAAAACCAATCACTGTAGCCACCCAATACTAAATCCCCACAGAGTCGTGCTGCTATCCCTGGTGTGTTACATCCATACATTATGTCTTCGGTGTTAAAGTTGCCATTCCAAATTCCATCTGCCCCTGAAATTAATGTGCCGCTACAACCCCACGGTGCTTGTCCTTGGTGGCTCGGTGCTACTATTAATCCGTGTGGCACATTTGCATCATAATCAAACTCTCCAGGTTGACGAACATAGGCAACTATTCCCCCTTGGTAGCTTTGACCAATAACGACAGTTGGTGGTGGTGGTGGCGTTGGTGTATTTTCTTCTTTCTTACAAGACACAAACAAAGTAACTATCAGTGATGTATTTAAAATTAAAGTTCTAAATGTTTTCATATTGCCTAGTTTTTTAGAATTAAATTAAGGTGAGAATTAATTTTTTTCAAAGCTCTTAATTCCCTTTGACAATCCAAGTCAATTTAAAACATATACGAAAAAATAGTTTGACAACTCAAGTCAACCGCTTGGTGAGGTCAATGTTATTGTTCTAATTTGCATCTATTATTTTTTTACTTAAACCGATTACATACCTTAATAAGATAGTGCGAGCTTAGTTAACCAATTTAAAACGTTAGCTTTGAGTGTTTTATATGCATTTTGAACTTAATTGATTTGGCAACATGAGATTTTTTATTATTATTTTATCGATTATGTTGCTTTCCGCTTCCTATGCTCAGACGAATTTAAGGGTAATGTCAAGCGCAGGACGGATGGCAAAAAATCTAAACCCAGTAGTTTTTGGACCGAATTATAGCTTGTCCTACACAGTAGGTGAGCCGTTTATCTACACGGGAACCTTGGTGTCCAACAAACGATTTTTTAATGGTTTCCAACAACCTGATGCCATGATTCCGATTGGATCAGGTGTGGTTGCTCAAATGCCAACGCAGCCCATATTTAAAATATATCCCAATCCTTTTGATCATTTTTCCATTATTGAAGCACCAAAGGAATATGAAGAGTTGGAATTAAAACTGCAACTCATTGATCCTAACGGTAAGTTAGTAATGGAAGAAATCATGTTGGGTGCAAGACACAAAACAGACTATTCCAGTAACCTTGAACCAGGTACTTATTTTTTAAACATCTACCACATTACCGGGGAATTCATTCAACAAGTTAAACTCATTAAAATAATACCATAAAAATGAAAAAAATAGTAGGTTTATTTTTTCTTTGTGTCGCCTTTTTATCCATACAAGGAATCAGCTATGCACAGTCTGGTGCGCCAAACGGAATCAATTACCAAGCGGTAATCAGAAACAACCAGGGTACCTTGGTTGCCAATTCTCCTGTAGCGATTCGAATAAACATTCGTCAAAATTCCGCATCGGGAATTGTCATATTCTCAGAAAAACACTTGGTTACGACCACGCAATATGGCTTAGTGAATTTTGTGATTGGAACAGGAACGTTTTTAGGACTTGGTGGTCCTTTTGCTAGTATTAATTGGGGAAATGGTCCTTACTTCTTGGACTTAGGTGTGGCTTTTTCAGGTTTACCAAATCCAACAACGTACATGGCTTATGGTACCCAACAGATGATGAGCGTTCCTTATGCATTATATGCAAAGTCTTCAGGTAACTTATTAAACCAATGGAAATATGGGGTAGGAGTCCCAGCGGTAAGTTTAGGCACTATAGGGGATTACTATCTTGACACCGCCACAGGAAATGTATACAATAAAAATAGTGCAACCTCTTGGATCTTAATCTCCAATATTATCGGGCCTCAAGGTCCAATTGGTCTTGATGGTGCTCAAGGAATTCAAGGTGTGCCAGGACCAACGGGTGCTGTAGGGGCAACGGGTCCAATTGGATTGACAGGTCCACAAGGAATTTCGGGTACTTCTCCTGAAACGTTAATTCCAACGAATGTATACCTATTAGCAATGTCATCGACTTACACCGTTCCAGCAGGGTCCATTGCTAAAATTTCAAATATTATCACTAGTTCACCTTCTGGTTTTGGGGCTTGTATAATTACAATAAATGGAACAACAATTTACATTGCAGACGGTCAATACTATCAATCAAACAATCAAGGTCACCAAGAATCAGAAAAATATCATTTAATTAATGGTGAAATCTGGTTGCCTTCAGGAACAATCATTGGAGTCCCAAATGGAAATATTAGTTTCGCTAGCATCCAAGAATTCGCTAATCCAGCTGGATTTATAGTTAAACTTGTGACATCATCAGACATTGTCCCGGCAAATAAAAAATGGAGAATAATGTCTTTTCTACCTAGTACCGCTATCGGTACGACAATGCAATATTTATTCAAAATAAATAATATAACCCTTGTCGGTGGTTATGGGATGAATACAGGAAGTTCACCTGAAGACCGATTAAATAGGTCAATAATTGATGGTTCTGTTTGGTTGCCGTCACAAACATCATTATCCCCATTTACAGGTATATATGGAATAGTAGTTTTGGAATACTAATGAATTCAACCACAATTAGTGGTAATTTAGTTGCTCGTTTTGGACAACATGATTTAGAAAAGCATACTTATCTTTTGAGCGAAATTAATAAATAAGAGAAACCATGAAAAAACCTTCGGACCGTCGAGCATATCGCAAGCATATTGTTCTAATCAAAAACAAATATATCCCCGTTAAAGATTGGTATCGCGATAATGCTGCATTCTTTCAGCATATAAATGGTGTGCCAACATCAGAGCAGATAGGTGTAGTACTTATAGCAAGAAGTTATGGAAGGTTTGATTCAGAAACAGAGGTAATTTATAGAAAATGAAGAATAATTATGTTGAACATCCGTGGTTAAAGGATTATCCCATTCTGCCCAAACACAAGCATTTGATTATTGGCACTCATCCTCCTATGCCTTACAATGGAAAAATCCATTTTTATTATGGTAACATGAATGAATTTTGGAGATTTTTGGAAAGGGCTTATGGAGAATCAATATTCTTTAATTCTCAAGGTCAACCTGAATTAAATTCAATTTTGAATTGGTTGGATAATAAGGACATTGCCCTTACGGATATGTTGCAATACACCTGTAATTCCTTTAGTACTGATACAGAGATGGAGATTAATTCCGATGAACAATTTAATCAAGACCTACAACTTTGGTTGGAAAATAGCAATATTGAAAACATCTTCTTTACCAGTTTTTCAAATGGAAAGAGCGCCTACGGATTATTCAGAAAATGGTACAAAAAAACATTTCGTATACGCCTGCCCGATGGAAAAGAGGTTATTGATCAAGGGAATTCAATTAATATAGAGATTAACGGGCGTAAGATTCGCTTATTTATGCTATATTCTCCATCTCCAGCCGCTAGGAGAGGTATTCCTAGTTCCTTACCCTTTATTAAATGGCTTTCATTAAATCCAACTCTTGAAATTCCAACAGATGCTTTCCGTATTTATTGGTATAAGGAATATTTTAAATCTATTGTAAACTGATCGAAATGCGATATGAGTAGGAAACTAAAATACTTTAAAAAATGAAAAAGATATTTGTATTACTTCTTTGTGTGTGTTCTTTCTCTAGTGCATTTTCACAAATAACAGGCGTCCTGGTAAATCCTCAACTTTCTCCACAGATTTTTTATAGAAACTTCGATAATATTTTTATGGTTGGGGGCATCGATTTATATAATATAAAATTAACCTCATCTCCTGCGTGTAAAATCGAAAAAGTCTTTTGGTTAGACAATGAAACAAAATTACCTTGTTTTAAAATTTCCGATATTCCTGAAACTAATCAGATTACCATAACTATTATGGGCACGGAAAAAGGTAAAAATGCAAGTTTTGGAACATATAGGTTTGCAGTAAGAAACACTGCTCCTAAGTAAGGGGGGAATTATAATTATCTAATTGCTCTATAACCATTGAAATCAATAAGTTATTTCTAAAAATAATTTCCGTGAAATGTTGCTAGGTTTAAAAGCGAGTTTTTGTATTAGTTTCTTAGGTTTTCTAACAAAAAGTAACCAACCAAATAATTCCCCTTATGAACAAGTGTTTTGGAGCAAATATTTTTTTCAGGCACAAATGATGATGAAAAATTAGTTTTCTAGACGTGTATTTTTATTGCAAAAAGCGTTAATTAAATAGGTGGATGGTTATCTAATTTTATCAGTAAAAAATATTCAAATATTATACTATGGACTTTTTAAAAGAATTTATATTAATTTTCAACCAATTAATTATAATAATAGGACTCATAATTTGCTTATTAGGGTTGATTTCATTTATAATTGTTATTCGCAAAAAGTCCTTAAGTCCGAAAGAGAGGGTTTATCACCATCTTACCGGGACCTTTAATATTGTAATCTTTGGAGGGAGTATTTTAGGAATCATTTACACTTATTATTTTCAAGAGGCAGAATTAGACTGGATACAATTTTGCCTGTCTTTAGTTTTTTTAATTAGTGGAATATTAACAAATCTAATTACTAGAAATAAAATATAGTTTGATAGGAAATAATCCACCTTTCCCTTGTTTAAAGCAGGGCTAATTCAAATATAGGTTTATTTTTGGTATGCATATTTACTAATATAATTAGATTCAACCATTAAATTCAAGTATTGTTACATAACTATATTTAGAAAAAGCATTCAATTACTAGGGATCCTTATTTATTTCTAAAAATAAATTCTTTAGTTATTTAATTATTTCGGAAGTAATTAAAGTTAGTCAATTAACTAATTGCTCAGTGAATATTGAAATCAATAAGTTATTTCTAAAAATAATTTTCCTGTGACTTGCTATTAATAAAAGCGAATTTTGGTATTTTATTTAATTGATTCCCTTAGAATTATCGCGTTTTCCCGATAATTCGTGGGTTTTCTTAGGAATTCTTAGACACGTTAATTAATATTTTCTTTTTCAATTTTAAAAAGTTCTTCGGGAGAAACTTCTAATGCTTCTGAAAGAGCAAAAAATACCTTCAAACTCATATTCATAGAACCTTTTTCAATGAGTTGGATTGTCCTAACATCTATATCGCAAAGCGAAGCTAAACTGCTTTGAGTCAATTTTTTTTCACCTCTAATTTCCTTTATCTTTTGACCTATATTCTTTAGCTCGACATCAATTTTCTTAATCACAATCAAAAGTGAACTATTACCTGAAAAAATAACACGAAATATATTTCGTGTTATTAAATTATTCATTATTTTTGATGCTAATAAATGGAGTTTAGAGACCATTCAAACGGCGCACTATCCGAAATGCGATATAAGTAGGAAAATAAAATATATTAAAAAATGAAATCAATTATTTTAATGGCTGCAATTTTGCTTACATACGGTTTTACAAATGCGCAAAAAGTGGCGAAAGTTACAATCACTTCAAAAACAACTATCACAGATGCATTAGCCAACTGTAAAGAAGCAGGAAAAGAAGCTAAATTTGCATCAAGAGACTATGAAGCGAACGAACAAAATGGAAAAGTAACTTTATGGCGAAGTGTCAGTAAAGAGGATTTCTTTTGTGAAATAAAGGCACTTGAAAAAGATGGAATAGTCACTTTATATTTTAGAATGCCACATACTCCTGGTTTAATTTCGTCAAGTTGGACAAATGAACTTAAAAAAATCACAAAACATTTAAAGTTACCCGAAATGATGGTTGGTGAGTACTTTGATGGCATAGAATAAAAGAAAATGGCGGTTCCTGAAAAGCCTATAGAGTAAGGATTATATAATATATTTAAAAATGAAAAAAATAATAAACTTAAGATTTTTAACAATTGCATTAATATTAGCAAGTGTAACATTCCTTTCAAGTTGCAAGAAAAAAGGATGTACTGATATTGATGCCGATAACTACGATAGTTTGGCTGAGAAGAGCAGTACTTGCTATTTTAGATACGGAAATAAGGTAACCGTTATTACCCCAAGTAGTGTAAACTATGACCCATTAGATGGGCCAGATTTGTTTGTAAAATTTGCAAAAAACTCAAGCCCTTCATGGGACTATATTACTACTACAGGAAGTAATAACTATAGTTTTGCTGCAACTTTTACAGACTTTTTATTCACTAATGAGCAATGGGATTTTATAGTTTACGATTTTGACACTTTAGATCCAGATGATATCGTTTGTTCAGGTTCGTTTAATCCAATATTGGATGGTAATGACGGAGTAATCACGGTTATTGCAAATGGTTGTACTGTTAAATTTGACTATTCAGTAAAAATGTAATTCTTAAATTGATAGTAAATCAATTTAATCTTGAACTAAATAATGACCTAATTAGATTATGCTTTCCAAAAAGCATAATCTAATTAAGTTAAATACTAAAACTATGAAAAAAATATTTTTACTATTATTCACTTGTTTTTTAGTCTTTAATTCAAAGGCTCAAATTCACGTTACTAATAATGCTAGTGAACCAATCTGGGTAGCATACGCCTATTATTCAAGTTCAGATGAATTTAATGGTTATGTTTCTACTGGCTGGTGGAAACTCATTCCAGGAGAAACTAAAATTCTTGGTGGTTTTCTAAAAAACGGAGATAATACTTATTATATAAGTGCACATACGGCAAATTACTCAAAAAAATGGGGCTCTGAGGTGCAACTAGCAGTTAATTCTGTTGATGCATTTAAGATTGATAACTGTGACAAGGCATATGTGCTCCAAGGTGCCAATATTAAGAAAATTGGCTTCAATAAACATTTCGTTCATATTGGATTATTAGATTTGTATGAAGATTATATTAGTATAACTGAATAACTTAAACTAGAAATAAATATTGATATTATTTTATGTTCAATGAGAATGGACACTAAAAATATCAACTTTTAGAACTAAAGCTTCAGCTTATCAATTCAATTTTTATGAACTCAACCGACGTAAGACAAAAAAAGCTTGTCGTTTTGCCACAGTTCGCGGGTGGGGCAGGGGGGCTGCTCGACGGATGAGATAAGCAACTGATAAGCACACCTCCCAATCAAAAATACTCCCCATATTTTTTTGCGGTCAACTCTGCGTCAAGCTTTAAATATTTCACAAAACTCCTCTCTGATTTGTGGCCACTAAATTTCATGATGACATGTGCGGGCATTCCTTTTAAAAATTTCAAAGTGCAAAATGTTCTTCTGCAGGTGTGGGACGAAACTTCTTCAAACTTTTTTTTAGTAATCATAACTGTTTCCCCAGCTACTTCACGATAGAATTTTATCTCATCGTTCATATTTGCTAATTCACACAATTCTCGTATAGTTTTATTGAATTTTGTCAATTGATTTCTATCGTACAGGGGAGGTTTACCATCGTACTTCGCAAGTATATTTTGGACGCGTGCACTTAATGGAATAATAAGTTTTTTAACTCCTGCATTTTTGGTTTTCTTCGGGACAATGTGTAATTCATTATTTCGAATGTCATGTTCTGTGATCCGAATGAAATCACTGAAACGCAAACCAGTTTCACAGCCCACTAAAAACAAATCGCGCACCAAGGCCTGACTCGGATCTTTGGGCACTATGGCTTCCAATTGATCTAATTCCTCTTCAGTGAGGTAAACCTTATCCACATCTTCCATAATGGTGGGAAATGATTTTAAGCTAAATTTCTTGGTGATGTTTTGATCGAAACACCAATTAAGGAACGCTTTTAAATTTTTATTTTGTTTCCCAATCGTATTGGGCATTAGCCCTGGCTCTCCCATAGAATTTAAGGCCACAAAAGCAAGATAATTCGCCCACTCTTGTTTGAATGAACTCGTTTCGCTCGTTATGAGTGCAAAACTCAATTTCCCTCCTAAGACATTCTCAACATTAAGCAAGTGCTTTCTTATGGAATTGTTGTAATCCCTAACATCCGGATTAATTTGTCGCTTTACTTCCACAAAATCATTGAAATGATCCCAAAAGGTTTTTGCTTTCTTATGTTTTATGGGGACATCATGTTGCTTCAAGAAATCCGCTTTAATTCGAGCAGGATTCGGAAAATGACCTTCGTCTCTGTATTGCTTCATCAATGATTCCATCACAGCTTCCAATTTATCCAAGCGGTCATTAATTTCGTTGGCCATTTGAAATTCTATGCTTACTTTTACTCGTTGCTTCTTTTCTTGCCACATTTTTGGTGGAACTGTACATCCTGTAGCAATCCTAATACGATTGTTTTCGTAATGAACACTTATCAAAATTGAAGTGGATTGTGCCGACTTTTTGTCTCTTAAATAGAAGTGAATCATGTTAATAACTTTCTACAAATATACACTAAACCGTGGACAGAACCGTGGACAGATTGAGTTATTTCATGTTGTTTTTCAACAAATTTTTCCCGAGTACATTTTAGTTTAACTATCTGTTTTACAATACATTATAGACCAATTTAGACCAACTTAAGCAAAGCCCCGAAAACACTAGACTTGCGGTCCCGTCCAGACCGCAAAGAACGTTAAAGCGTTAAAAAGAAAAGCCTCTATGGCTGGAGGATTAGAAAACCCTAGGATGTATCAAATATCTTAGGGTTTTTGTTTTTTAGTTTAAACCATTCTTTATGGACACATATATCGTTTATATTATTTGTAATCCCCAAAAAGTTTATTACAAAGGCTTCACAAGCGATGTTTTGCGTCGATTGGAAGAACATAATTCTTCAGTAGGGAAATACACTTCTGAAAAAGTTTTAGAAATAATTCCCCCTATTGTAACTAAACTCGAAGTTGCTATTATTGAGCTAAAAGAAATCTATGAAACATCACTACATTAATTTATTCACTCTAAAAATCAAGTGTTATGAAAGCGATGGTAGTATGTTTTTTAATTGGGGTTTGTGTATTTCAAAATATCAATGCTCAATTGATTGTTAAGTATGGATCATATAAGTTTGATGACCCTAAAAATGACACTCAAGTCATTGAAACAAAAATCGAAGAATTATTAAAATTAGAATATCCAAATATTAAAAAAAGCGAGGAGTTCAATTCCATTTTTTCTTCTCATACTAACATTTCAGGCTTACCCTCAACGAGTGACGTTTATGGAAAAAATTCACCAACTGAAATAACAGCCATCTTATTTGAAAAATCTGCGTTTTCAATTCTTTCTGCGGGACTAAATCTTTAAGTTATGGGTTCTTTAATGGAAATAAAAAAACATAAAATTTTAATTAGGCATAATCACTCGCTCAACAACTTCAGGAAAATGAGTCATTTCTAAATCATGAATTTTTTCGGCTACACTATCGGGCGTTTACAAAGGCCGTCGTAAAGGTGCAAAGTCAGATATTCAAAAATGGATTCAAAAGCCTAAAATCACAAAAACCATTGAATATCTTAAAAAGGGTTACAAAGCTTCTGAATAAGCAAAGATTTTATAGTTAAAAAATGATAGTTGCGCAGCAAATAGTGACTTACCATTTAAACTTGACAACGACATAGATGGGTGCAAGAAAACCATTAGAACAGCGAGGCCACTGAATTTCGAAAAGTGTAGGGATAAAATTAATAAAATACAGGGGGTATAATTTAAAATAATTGCAAAATAAGTACTTGTTGATAAATAAAATTAATAAATTTGATAGTCTAAAATTTATTTAGGTCGTTATTATAAACAATTAAATTTTTTATTATGGTTCTTAAAAATACAAATTACTTAATGGTAATAATTTTATCATTACTTTTTATTTCATCTTGTACCCTTCATAAGCGTATAGATAAGAAAGGATATTTATTTGAAGTTAAACATAAGTCATCTAAAGAAAATAAAAATGTAGAAGTTGCGAATATTGAGTCAAATGAAAATGAAGTATTGGTTGAAGAATTAGATATACAGACTTTGAATTCAAATAATTCTAAAAGTATCAATTTAGCTAATGAATCCAATGTTGAATCAGATGAATTAAGCATTGAGAACAATGAAAATGAAATTATTTCTCCTATAGACAAACAGATGTCTTTGAGAGAAATATACAAGATGCCAAAAGCCTCCATTAAAAACGAGATAAAAAAAGAAATCTTAAAAATTAAAAACAACAAAGCCCTAACTCCTAGAGGGAGAATGTCTATTATTATCAAGCTTGCTATTATTTTAACAGGCTTAGGTTTGGTTTTATTAATAGTTTCATTTTGGCTTTGGATATTCAATGTGGGAAGTAATATTTATGATCCTTATACAGATACTTACGAATCGTCATCTTATTCTAAATTACCCTTAGTAATAGGATTGGTTACATTAGCAGCTGGCTTGTTTTTATTTATCTTGTCTTTTCTAGCTAATTAAAAGCCACTCCTATCGGCTTTTTTAAAGAACTTAATTTGCCTTAGAATTAGAAGATTGAATTCTAAGGCAAAGAGTTCTTTTCAGGGGAATACTTTTCTATTTGTTGACTTCAAAATTTAAATATATTTTTTATTTAAATCCTTATCACTTCTTTATTTTATTAGTGATGAACTCTATGGAATATAGTACTAAAAAATAATTTCTAATGGTACAAGTCTGTTTATATAAAAAAATTAGTTTTCCCCTTTAAATAAGTACTGTTAGATCAATCTTTTTTTAGTTATAAATATGGCTACTCTTTTTGTATAGAGTATTTTTGTTACAATATGAGAAAAGTTTTATTTTATGTAAAATTACTTTTAAGATATGTTATAACATTCATCTTGATCTCGATAGAGCAAGTTCTCTTTGTCATATGCATTGCACTTATTTATTTGATTTTAAATGCTGAAATTGATGCTCCTATTGTTTCAGATATTAAAATAGGAAAGCGTGTTAAAATTTCAGAAAATCATTATATTTTAAAAAATAATTATCTTAAGAAAAACGAATTCGGTATTTGGGAGATGTATATCGAAGGAGACCCTTATGAAAGGGGGCTTATTTATGGTGAATTATCCAAAGAATTGATTCAAAGACAAGAAGATATTTTTGTTAATCAAATAAATAATTTTGTCCCTAGTAATTTTATGCAACAATTCTTACGCTTGTTTATAGGCTTGTTTATTTCTGAATTACCTAAAAATATACCATTAGAAAATCAACAAGAAATATATGGTATTTCTAAATCTTTTTCTAGTCGCTACGATTATATCGCTTCAAAATACACAAGAATATTAAACTATCATGCTGCCCATGACATTGGTCATGCCCTAAATGATTATAGCATTGTAGGATGCACTTCTTTTGCATTGAAAGATGAACTGACTGCAGATAGTAACTTGATAATTGGTAGAAATTTTGATTTTTATGTGGGAGATGAATTCGCACAGGATAAGTTGATAGTGTTTGTTAATCCGTCAAAAGGATATAGTTTTGCTTCCTATTCATGGGCAGGTTTTACAGGCGTTGCTTCGGGGCTTAACGAAAAAGGGTTAAGTGTTACGATTAATGCATCTAAGTCCGATTTACCTACTGGAGCAAAAATGCCAATTTCAATTTTAGCTCGTGAAATCCTACAATATGCCTCAACTATCGATGAGGCAATTGCAATTGCTAAAAAGAGGCATGTTTTTGTTTCTGAAACTTTGATGATAGGTTCCTCAATAGACAAAAAAGCTGTTTTAATAGAAAAATCACCCGCCAAAATGGGCGTTTATGATTCAAAGCAAAGTAAATTAGTTTGTTCTAATCATTTTCAATCACCTACTTTTATTAATGACGATGTTAATCTTTCAAATATTAAAGATAGTGACAGTAAATTTCGTTTTAATAGAGTCGAAGAGTTATTGTCAACCAGAAGTATTTTTACTACCAATAATGTATTAGCCATTTTAAGAGACCAATACAGTATTAAGAATGACACTTTAGGTATGGGGAATCCCCGTGCGATTAATCAGTTAATAGCTCATCATAGTGTTATTATATTACCGGAAAGTTTTATGTTTTATATATCAACTTCGAATTATCAATTAGGTGAATTTATTGGATACGATTTAAAGAAAACATTTAAACTAAAGAAAGGAACTATTGCCGCTCGATTGAGCCCTTCACTATTTTTATTTTCCAAGGAATACAAGAAATTTAAAGCCTTTAAAGAAACTAAAAAACGGATCAGTCACTTTCTTTTATTCGGCAACAAATTAAAATTAACAACTAAAGAAATTGAAGAATTCGTAAATAACAATAAAGAATTGTATGTGACTTTTGAACTATTAGGAAAATATTATTTGAAAAAGAAAAATTACATTGCTGCACATAAGATGTTTGCGATTGCACTCACTAAAAATTTAGCATCAATAAATATTAAAAAGGAATTAGAAATTTTAATAAAGGATTGTCAAAATAAAAATAAGTAATGCAAACTCCACAATTAGTACCGATTGCATTGATGCGAACATTAACGTATGTTCTGCAAAATTCCAATTTTTACAAAAAGTTATTTAAAGGTGTTAATACAACTAATAAAGAATTAAGTTTTCACGAATGGAGAACATACCCTTTTACATCCAAGGATGATATTTCCAAAAACAACCTGGACTTTTTAGCTGTTCCAATGTCAGAAATTGCTGATTTTGTAACAACATCTGGAACCATGGGAGATCCCGTTACAATTTATTTGTCTCGATTGGATTTAAAAAGATTAGCATTAAACGAAAGAGATTCACTTTCATTGGCTGGTGTAAAAGAAGGCGATTTAGTTCAATTAATGACCACAATTGACCGTCAATTTATGGCCGGAATCGCTTATTATTTGGGAATACAGGAATTAAATGCGGGAATAATTCGTATCGGACCAGGAGTGCCGGAACTTCAATGGTCATCGATCTTAAAATATAAACCTCGAGTACTAATTGCAGTTCCAAGTTTTATTCTTGTATTGATTGATTACGCGAAAAAAAATGGAATTACTTTACTAGATAATTCAGTTGAAACAATTGTTTGTATTGGAGAATCAATTCGGGATGATGAGTTTAATTTAAATGTTCTCGGTAAACGTATTACAAAGGATTGGAAGGTAAATCTATATTCGACCTATGCATGTACGGAAATGGCGACAGCATTTACAGAATGTCATGCAAAACAAGGATGTCATTTGAATGAAAAATTACTCTTTCTAGAAGTAGTAGATGAAAATGGAAATGAAGTTGGAGATGGGGAACAAGGTGAAATTGTAATTACGACTTTAGAAACCACTGGAACGCCATTAATAAGATATAAAACTGGTGATATTGCAAAACGGTTTTTACAAAAATGCTCTTGCGGTAATAGTTCTCCTAGATTGGGTCCAATTGTTGGTCGAAAAAATCAAATGATTAAATATAAAGGAACAACAATTTTCCCTCAAACCATTTTTGATATCTTTGATAATATGGAAGAAGTGGATTGTTATAAGATCATTATATCAAAGGACAATTATCAAAATGACCAAATCACCATTCTTCTGCAATTAGAAATAATGGATTCAACGATTCATAAAACAATTTTAGGAAAATGTCAATCAAGATTAAAAGTAATTCCTATTTTTACATTTCATGAGTTGGAAGTAATTCAAGCTCAGGTGTATAAGAAAAATTTACGAAAACCAGAAAAGATTGTATTTATTTAAAAGTTAAATTATGAAAAAAGTTGTTTACTTAATCACCGTTTTCTCATTAATTAGTTGTTTTGGGATGTCTCAAAAAATAGAAGATTTATTTTCTAAGACTGGAACTCAAATTACATGGTTAGGAATTGATTTTTCTCATGTTAAATTGATAGGTGAGTTTTCTCAATTTTCAGAAGTTGGTAAAACAGGAACATCTGTGATTAGGGATAAATATTTTTATGGTTGGAATAATTTAATTCTTAACGAATATTCGAAATACAACATTGAAGAAATGATTCGAAAAGAAAATGTTAATTTGAAAATTTCTGCCATCAATAAAATCAATGAAAATACGTCTATTGAAGATTTGGAATCTGATAATCCGCCCAATTATAGTAAGGAAGAAATTTCCCTTTTTATAAAGAAATACGATTTTGAAGAAAAAGATGGAATTGGTTTGTTATTGGTTGCTGACTATTTAGATAAAACGAAAGAAGAAGCGAAGTACCATTTTGTCGCTATAAATTTATCAAATAATGAATTGCTACTGTGTGAATCTTTCACTTCAATTCCAGGTGGTTTTGGACTAAGAAATTATTGGGCAAAAACATATTATGAAGTAATTATTTCAATTAGAGACTACAAATATAAAAGTTGGAAAAAAATGTATGGACCAAAATAAAAATTACATTTCAATAATTTTCGCCAAAGTGCTTAGTGCTTTTTCGTGCTTTTTAACAAATGGGTTAGTTTCATCCCAAACATAACCAGCAAGGACTGAGCATATTTGGCTTTTCATAACCTCATTTGTTTTATCTGAAAAGAATATAGTTTGCAATGTTCCATTATACCAGCCATTAACATAACTTCTAAATACATCAATTCCTTTTTTTAACTCGATACTGTAATCTTCGAAATTGACATTTTCACCTTTTAAATGTTCACTTACAATTGTAGCAGCTTTATAGCCAGAAGAAATAGCTAAGGTTACCCCTGAACTAAAAACCGGATCTAAAAACTCAGTGCTATTACCACAAAGTATATAACCTTCACCGTATAATTGTTTTACCGAAACAGCATAGTTTAAAATAACACGAGGCTCAAATTTGTATTCAACATTATCATATCTTCCAGATAAACCAGGAAAATCGGCCACCATTTTCTTGAATCCAGCCCCATCATTTTCTGCATAATGAGTAATATTTGACGCATCACCTACAATTCCTACAGAGGCTGAGCCATCAGAAAATGGTATTGACCATATCCAACATGTATTATTGTTAAAAGCATGAATAAAAATATTTCGTCCATCTTCTTCTGTTCGTTTACTATCGTCAAAATGTGAAAAAATAGCTCCTCTTGGCGGCGTAGGCACTTTGACTTCTAAATCGAACATACGAGGTAAAACACGGCCATATCCACTTGCATCAACAACAAATCGAGACGTAATATTAATTTCTTCTTTTTGAGCATTTAAATATTTTACCTTTTGCTGAGCTGGACCATTTTCAACAAGTAATACTTCAGCATTGAATTCAAGGTCAGCTCCTTTTTTTTCTGTTTCTTTGGCTAAAGCATTATCAAAATCTGCTCTTTTAACTTGATACGTGTAATCCCAACCTTTTGTATATTGATCTTTAAAAAGAAAATCACATCGTTGCTCATTGTGATAAAAACAAGCACCTGTTTTTAGTTGAAATTTTTGATCTTCAATACATTTTAATAAATCTAATTCGTCAAGATAATCCATTGAATGTGGCAATAAACTTTCACCGATTACAAATCTTGGAAATTCCATTTTTTCAAGAATTTTTACAGTAAATCCTTCTTTCATGAGTTTACAAGAAGCAATAGTTCCCGCTGGACCTGCACCGATTACAATAATGTCGAAATCATTTTTCATAGTCATTAATTTTATTAATTATTTCAATTTGATTCAAAAAATTAAAACAGGTCACAAAGGAACCAATTGTGGCACCCAAAATTCCATGGAATATTATATTTTGACCAGTTAAATATAAATTTGGCACGCGTGTTTTTGAATTGATAGTAGTACCAATAGGATTATTGAAATCTTTTTTAATACCATATAATGAACCTTCTGGCGTTCCTATATAATCTCTATAAGTTAGTGGAGTGGAGCTGTAAACATTTTTAATACATGATCTAAAATCAGGGTATCGCGTTTCCAATCTTTTGATTATTTGCTCTTCTTTGTCTTTTTTAAACTTAAGATATGCCGCATTTCTTTCAGAAGGATTAATTGTAGTATTGAATGTATTCTCCCATTCTTCCACATCTTTTAGATTCATATAACACATAATACATAAAGATTCTGCAAATTCTTCAGACTTTGAAGATGCAGGAGTACAAACATATAAAGTATGTGGCCAATTTTCAGAATTGTCGTTTATTGAATTCCAACAATCGTAAGAAAAATGGTCATAAATATTATAATTATAATAGGGAAAGGAGTTCTCCTTAAGTGAAAAATAAACCATTAATGACGATGTTGTATTTTCCAATTTCTGAACTCTATCCCGATATGCGGGTCTAAATTTTTCCTTCCCAAAAATATCAATAGTCAATGAAGGATGCATATTAGAAATGAAGTTTTTTGCTCGGTATTCTGTTCCATCAGTACAAACTACAGAAGTTATATGGTTATTATCGCCATAATTTGCGCTGTTAACTTCTTTTCGTTTTAAAATTTCACCATTATATTTTCTTAATTCCCGAACAAGTAATTTTGCAATTTGAGAGCCACCATCAACCAATCGGTAACTTCCTTTAATGTAACTGTTCATAATTAATGCGACTACATATAAAGGTGTAGATTGTTGATCACCTGCATATAAAGGACCAGATCCAAGAAGGATGGATCTCAATGTTTGATTATTAGTTATTGAATTAACATAATCCCATGCGCCTAATGATAAAATTTCAGGGTTATTATAGTATGTTTGTCCGTCACCTATTTCTAAATTATACAATGGAAAAAAGGCACATATTTCTTTTAACTTTTTACAAAAGGAATAAATAGCATTTTCTTCCGCCGGAAACAAGTGTATAAGTTGCGAAGTGAATGATTCATATCCTTGACCGTGAGGATATGAATTTCCATCTGGCATTCTTATTAAATCAAAACAATCTCTATCTAAAGATCTTAATTTTAATGAATCATAAATTCCTAGATATTTAAACATGCGATAAAGGTTCTCACCTTTGTCTAGACCGCCAATATAATGCACACCAGTATCAAAAATACATTTGTCACGACTGAATACTTGTAATGCACCACCAATTTGATTGTTTTTTTCTAAAACTAGAACTGAATAGCCATTTTTTGCTAAAACAACAGCTGATGAAAGTCCTCCAATTCCACTTCCAACAATTATAAAATCATATTGTTTCTCTAGTTTCATTGAACTCCCTTTTTCGTAATATAATTAAAACATTTGAAGTGGTATTCGAATGTTTAATAAATTCAACACTCATATTTTTTGATTTTGCAAATTCATTTATTTGAATCTCAGAAATGAACTCTAACGGATTTTCAGATTTATTAAAGCCAAAAACATTTGTCGAGAGAATTTCTGTTATCTTGGTCATTTTGTGAGATTTTTGGTCATTCTTTAATCCGTCGCGTATAAAGATAAGTCCATTATTATTTAATTTGTCCTCAATATCATTCAATAGTTTTTGTTGATCACTGAAAGCTAAATAATGTAGAACATCATTTAAAAAAACCACATCACATTTTTCAATTAATTGGGTCCTGAGATCATTACATACGAATGTGATTTGTTCAGATAATTTCACACAGTTATCAGCTACGTCAATTTTATCTTTGTCATAATCAACCCCTGTAATTTGGCGCGTTTTATCTCTATAATGTAAGTAATAACTTAGATATCCATAACCACATCCAAAATCATATATTATTTTCCGATCATCAATTAATGTGTCATAATAGGCAAAGTTTTTCTTCTCTAACTTCCATTTTATACGAACATACCATTCTAGAATTGGGCCTTTTAAAAGATAATTTTTTATAACTTTCTGCTCCCAGAAATCAATGCCAGCCAATTCTTTGTGCCAGTGAATCATTCCTTCATTCATTAATTTTTTTACTCTTTTTGTTGTTTCATTATAATTTGCTTTTTCTGAAAAGGGAATAGCGTCTAATGCTTTAATGATTATATGGCCACGATTGATTAAAATATCATTTTTCGGATTGACTTCACTAACACCAATTAATAATAAAGGTTGAATGTCTAATTTTAATTCTTGTGCTAGATAAAATGCGCCTTTATGAAAACGATTCATTTCGCCATTAATACTTCTCGTTCCTTCAGGGAAAATAACAATGGAATATCCTTCTTCGATTCTTTTTTGAATTTCAATTAAATTCATTGAAGTTCCTTCCTTCGCATAAGGAAATCCTGCATATCGTATAAAAATACCGAAAACAGGGGAATTATATACCCAACTTTTAACCATTATAACGGTCTTTGGATTAATCATAAGAACTAGAAGTATATCTAGAAAAGAACTATGATTGGCAACAATAATTTTTGGTTTGTTTAAATCAACTTTGTCAATAAAAATTCTTTTTTTAATATGAAAACCGAAGTAGATAATGGATTTAGTCAATTTTGAAATAAGAAAATTCAGAAACGCACGTTTTTTTACTTTTTTTAGAGGAAAAGGAAATAAGATGAAAATCAGAAAAAGACTTAAAAGAATACTGCCAATAAAGAAATAACTGAAAAGAATTATACTAAAAATTAACGTTAAAAATGTAGCCGGATTGAGCTTTTTCTTTAGCCGATTGAATACAAAGAAATTGAAGATATAAGGCTGTAAGAAAAGTGTTATCAGCAATATGGTAGAAATACCCACAACACTAATCAAAGCAATTGAATGAATAGCTGGATGGTCGGCGAATAATAAGACACCTGTTCCAAAAATTGTTGTCAATCCTGACAAGACAATAGCAGATCTGTAAGATTTATAGGAAGTGTTTCCTGTGCGGTATTGCTGAATTAAACCGTCCGTTGTGAAAATGCTGAAATCATCTCCCAGACCGAAAATAAAGGTCGTAATTACAATATTTACAAAGTTGAATTTAATATCGAAGAAATTTGTAATTCCTAATATCCATATCCAACCAAGAACTAAAGGTAAAAATGCAAATAAAGCAAGCTCTATTCTGCCATAAATTAATAAGAGTGTAACAAAGACTAATAAAGCTGAAAAAACAAGTAAAAAATTAAAGTCTTTTTGTACAGAGTTAAGCATCAATTCTGTCATCTCAGAAATATCTAAAATATATACGTTTGGAATTGTCTTTAACATTGTTTTACATTCTTGTAATTTATCTCTGTCTAATACGATACTCGTAATAAAAGTATGTTTCCCATTTTTGTAATAACTGAATTTTGAGAGCCCAATTTCATCCACTAATTCTTCTCCTTGAGACACATCAAAAGTGTCCTTTTGAATCCAGTTGTAAAATGGATTAAATGCTTTTTTTGATAAATTGAGAGGTAAAGAAGTTTCCGTAATTTGTTCTTTTACAAATTCTTGTTTGTTTTCCCAAAAGGAAAGCCATTTTCGATAATGAGAGGTTATCTCACTTTTTGGAGGTAAATAGGGTGCCGTGGAAATAATTTCACTTATTTCAAAATTTCGACGATTGCGAACAATTGAATCATATACTTGATAATTTGATTCTTTTCCCTTTTCTAAAGACGCTTGAGAGGAAATAATGTAGAATTTTTTTTCTTCTCCTGGATTAATTCCAGTAAAGAAATCTTCCTTTTTTTTCAATTCATCCGAATGAAAGGAAAGGTTATTTATATCGGCATCGAATGAGATAGTTAAACCTGTTAAAAAGGACATGCAAGTGATTATTCCTACTAATAAAAATCCTAATCTCAAAAAGAGTTTTGGCAATTTCTTGTCGTTAGATTTTAACGCCGAAGTAGGGATTTTTAATTTTAATAGTGTAAATAAAATTGGCTGAAATAGAAGCGTAAAGATTACTGATCCAACCAATGTGAAAAGTGCAATTAACCCGAAATTTTGAAGTATAACTGATTCAGCAAAAAGCAATGCTGCCAGCGCAGCGACCGTAGTAAAACTCCCTACAATCATTGGGGAACTAATTTCCTTGATTGTTAAGAGTAAATCACCTGTATGTTTATAATGCGTGAAAAAATGGAAAGTGTAATCTAAAACAATTCCAATTAATACAGATGATGTTGCAAGAGAGATGGCACTAATATTTGGCTCAATATATCCAACCATTCCCATCCCACTTAAAACGCCAAATAGTGCGGGAAAAACAAAATATAATGGTGCGAGAATACTTCTGTAATATATTACTAATAGTAAAAGAATTAAACCAATGCTTAAGAAGGACGTTAAGTAAGTATCAGCTTTGACTTGGTTTGCATTTTCAACGGCTATTTGGAAGGTCCCAAAATAATCAAAGTTTAATTTCTCCTTCTTATTTATTGTTTTCTTGAATCCCTTTAAATCGTTGTTGAGTTCATTTAACCATTTTATATCTTTTGAATCACCTGCGATAGATCCAAAAAACAAAATTCGTTTTTCATCTTTCGTGTAAATTAAACCATCTTTTACAATGTATGATTGTTTGCCTTGTTCTGGCTTTACGTTTTCTAATTGTTTAAATGTTAATCCCAATGGATCTAAAGCAAAAAAACTTTTAAGAAAAAAACCATTTCCTCCAGCTAGTTTTTTGGAAACGTTATTTAAAATAAATTCAATCGAATCTTTATTTAATTTTCGTTCGATCTCAATATAATCCTGATCGTTTAAATTTAAAACACTAGTTTTTTGTAAGAAATTAATGAGGCTTTTTTCGTTGACATTCCTATAAATAGTGATGTCTACAATACTTTTTTTAAATTTTATTGCAAGGTCAGTGTTTAATTTTTCAAGTTGTTCTTCTAATTTTTCTGGATCATCAATAGCATCAATTGAAAAAATTATTTCCTTGTTAATAGCATTTTCTTGAATGATGGCATTGAATTTTTTGTATTCTTCACTTTTAGGAAAAATTGAATACAAATCTTCGTTTATATTTAATAAGAATAATCCATTAATTAATAAGCTTAAAATTCCTAAAAACAGCACGAAAAATAGCCATGGTTTTGAAATAAAATAGTTAACAATATTTGAGATAAAATTACCCATTAACAGCGCGGCTTATTTGTTAAATTGGCGATTTGAGCCATGTTTTCGGGTATTCAATGAGCTTATTATATTCTTCTTTGTTTAAATCTTTCAACACCAATAAACTTGCATTGTATGCTGCTTTAACTGCGATCGGAACTCCGCCACCAAGTTCAGCCCAATGTCCTCCAATGAAAATATTTTTTACAGGTGATTTGTAATGAGCTACTTTGGATTTCATGTTAACTTTTCCAGGTCTTGTCCCCATCATTGAGCCATCTTTATTATGGGTGTATCTGTGATAAGTAATTGGAGTTGCAACTTCATAAAAAAGAATATGTTTCCGAAGATCAGGACAAATTTGTTTTTCTATTCTTTCAAAAATAATTTGAGCAAAATCATCTTTCAATTTTTTATACTCATCAGTTCGAACAAATTCACCTTTTGAATTGATGCTTGTTTTCCAATTATCTTCATACATCATCCATGCTGGAACAAAAACATTTAAAGTCCCCATATTTTCAGGAGCCAATGTTTTATCCCTAACAGTAGGGGCAAGTATACTAATAAAAGATTTGTGTGGATCTCCTGATGAATGTTCTGCTCTAGCGGTTTTTTCATTGTAAATGTAGAGCATAACATCACCAAAACCTAAGGACTCTGCTGTGCACGTTAACGCGATAGAAATTGTCAAAGATGAACTATAAAGTTCTGAATTATCCATCTTCGTTTTTAATTTTTGTGGAATTGCTGTTTCCGGCAACAATTTATTATAAACGGTATCTATATCACATGCTGCAATTAAGTGAGCCGCAGTTAATGAGTATTCTTTGTGTCTTTGTTTATAGGTTACACCTCGAAATTCATTATTTTCAATATCTATTTTAACAACTTCAGCACTTGTCAATACTTCAGATCCGTTTTTTATTATTTTTGATTCCAGCCATTCAGGCATAACTCTACTACCTCCTATTGGTGGATTTTGATAATCTTGATTATACGCCCATGCAATTGGAAAAAGACATGATAGAAGATCTTGTTCAGAACAAAACAACTTTAACATCTCATCATTACTAAAGAACTTTTTCAATCCTTTTTTCACTCCTTTTTCGCCGCCGTATAAAGCATATTTAATAATTGGAAAAATAATACGTAATTGTTTTAAACTAAATGTCCACTTTCTTATTCCTCCCATGGCCTCACTTGAAATAAAAAATTTAGGAAAGTTATTTGAAACTGCGGCAACTTTTTGAGCTGCTTTGAAGAAATTCTTAATCCCTTTTTCTTCAAGAGGAAAATCTTTTATTAGTTGATTTTTTAATATTTCTGGATTGTTGGTTAAGGTAAATTCATAATCACTTGTGATGTGTTTGTGAATCGTTTTCATCGTTATTGGCCGAGGGAAATCATCACCTAAATATTCAAAAACTTTTGTTACAGTACCATTTTCACCACATTGATTTAACCAATGTATGGCAGTGTCAAAAATAAATCCCTTTCTTTCGAACCCTTGTAAATAACCGCCAATTAGATAATGCCTTTCTAAAACACAAACTTTAAGTCCAGATTTTGAAAGAAGTGCGGCAGCAGTAAGGCCGCTAATTCCTGCTCCAATTATTATTACATCAAAATCTTTATTTGTCATATTCACCAAAGATAATAAAATGAACAATAATCTGATCGTAATATATTGAAAATCTATAATTTTTGAATAAATTTTTACTATTTTTGTTATTCATTAAAAGATGGATATTTTAATTTCCAAAATGTATAAAAAAATTAGATGAAAGCCATTTCAGCACTTTACGAGGCTCAAAAAATCATTTTTAGCCCTTTTATTTTTCAAGCAGTTTATTCCATGTCGGAATTAGGAATTTTAGATGCCTTAAATAATTCTAAAAGCGGGTTGAGTTTTGTTGAGATTTCAGAGCAAACAAATGTTTCAAAATACGGAGTTACTGTTTTAGTAGAAATGGCTGAATCTGCCGGAATTGTTGATGAAATTGCACCAGGAAAATTTCTTTTATCAAAGATTGGTTATTTTATCTTACGAGATGAAATGACACAAGTGAATATGAAGTTTACACAAGATGTTTGTTACAATGGATTGTTCTTTTTGAAAGATGCGATTACAGATGGTTCACCGAAAGGATTGAAAGTATTTGGTGATTGGAAAACAGTATATGAAGGCTTGTCTAAATTGCCCACAGAAGTTAAAAAATCTTGGTTTGATTTTGATCATTTTTATTCAGATAATTCATTTTCAGATGCTTTACCTATTATTTTCAAGAATAGACCAAAATTGATATTTGACATTGGAGGAAACACCGGTAAATGGGCAATTGCAAGTACGAATTTCGATAGTGATGTTCAGGTTAAAATTTTTGATTTGCCCGGTCAATTAAGTGTTGCAAAAGCTACTATTGAAAAGAATGATACTATAAAGAATCGAATATCCTTTCAGGAAATTGATGTGTTAAATCCAACTTCAGTTATTCCTGGTGGAGCTGATGTTTATTGGATGAGTCAATTCTTAGATTGTTTTAGTGAATATGAAATAGAGTCAATCTTGCTTAAGATTAAGGCAAACGCATCCCCAAATTCGACAATTTATATCATGGAGACGTTTCTTGATAATCAAGTTTTTCCAGCAGCGAAATTAAGTCTTGCGGCAACTTCATTGTATTTTACGGCAATAGCAAATGGAAATTCTAGAATGTATTCTTCAAGAACATTAAAATATATCATAGAAAAAGCAGGATTAAAATGCATTAATGAGTATAATCTTCATCAGGATAGTTTTCATACAATTTTAGAAGTTAAATTAGTTTAATTAGTTAGTTAGTTAGTATAATGAGTATAGGTAAAATTGATTTAATTGACATTGAGAGCATTGCTTTAAATCTAAATAAGCTAGAGTTAAATGATTCAATTAAAAATCAAATTAATAATTCCTTTTCATTCTTAAAGAATTTTTCTAGCGACAAAATCATCTATGGTATAAATACGGGTTTTGGCCCAATGGCTCAATTTAAAATTGATGATGATAAATTAAATCAACTTCAATATAATTTAATTAGAAGTCACTCTTCTGGATTGGGAAAGCCAATTGACGACGAATGTGTTAGGGCTGTTTTGGTCGCTAGAATTAATAATTTTCTTCAAGGTAATTCAGGGATAAGCTATGGCGTTATTGAACAATTGACCGCGTTTCTTAATTATGAAATTTATCCAGAAATATATGAACACGGTGGGGTTGGAGCAAGTGGAGATTTAGTTCAATTAGCTCACTTAGCATTAAACTTAATTGGTGAAGGTTATGTCAGATATAAGGGGGTTAGGCGACCAACTGCAGATGTACTTAAAGAATTGGGATTAGCGCCACTCGATATTCAATTAAGAGATGGTTTAGGGCTAATGAATGGCACATCTTGTATGACAGGGATTGGAGCTGTTAATTTAATATACGCATATCGTTTGTTAAATTGGGGTATTATTTCATCTTCAATAATTAATGAAATTGTTGAAGCATATGACGATTCTTTTTCTGAAGGATTAAATAAGGTGAAACATCACCCTGGACAAATGTATGTGGCTAAAGAAATGCGTGATTTATTAACAGATAGTAAATTAATCAAAAAGAGGGAGGAATTATTTTTAGACAATGATGTTCTTCAACAAGTAAAATTTAAAAAGAAAATTCAAGAATATTATTCCATTAGATGTGTTCCTCAGATTTTAGGTCCTGTTAAAGAAACGTTGGATGTCGCTAGGAACATTGTTGAAAATGAAATGAATTCTACGAATGACAATCCTATAATAAGTTTTGAAGATCAAAATGTATATCATGGAGGAAATTTTCACGGTGATTATATTTCGTTAGAAATGGATAAAGTCAAATTAGTTGTAACTAAAATGACGATGTTAGCTGAAAGGCAATTGAATTTTCTTTTGAATAACAATTTAAATGATCAATTTCCTGCCTTTTTAAACAAGGGGGTTTTAGGTTTGAATTTTGGAATTCAAGGAATGCAATTTACTGCAACCTCCACCACTGCAGAAAGTCAAATGCTTTCAAATTCTATGTATGTGCATAGCATCCCAAATAATAATGACAATCAGGACATTGTAAGCATGGGAACAAATAGTGCCGTACTTACTAAGAGGGTTATTGATAATGGTTTTCAAGTTATGGCGATACATATGATAGCTGTTTGTCAAGCGATTGATATATTAAGCCAAGAACAAAAAGAAAGACTTTCCCCAAAAACGATTAAAGTTTACACGAAAATCAGGAAAGTAATGCCAATAATTAAAGAAGATATTGCTCAATTTGAAAATATTCGTAATATGATTGATCTATTAACTAATACCACTATCCAATTATGAAATGCGCATTAATTACTGGTGCTTCACGAGGAATTGGAAAGGCAATAGCCTTGCAATTATCGGCCGATTTGAAATTGCATATAATCATAAATTATTCTTCTAATAAAGATGCTGCCTTGGAAACAAAATCTGCAATTGAAAGCCTGGGGGGTAGCGCAGAATTATTACCATTTGATGTTAAGAATAGTGAACAAGTAAATCTTACCATTACTTCTTGGATGTCAGCTAATACTGATAAAAATATAGAAGTGTTAGTCAATAACGCTGGAATTACTAGAGATAATTTATTCCCTTGGGTAACAGAAAAAGATTGGGATGATGTAATGAATACATCCGTGAAAGGAATGTACAATTGCACGCAAGCTGTTATTTCAAAAATGCTGAGAAACCGTTCTGGAAGAATAATCAATATTGCTTCTTTAAGCGGATTAAAAGGTGTTCCAGGTCAAACAAATTATTCTGCTGCAAAAGGAGCTATGATAGCAGCCACAAAAGCATTGTCGCAAGAAATTGCAAAAAGAAATATAACTGTTAATGCAATTGCTCCTGGTTTTATTATTTCTGACATGACAGCAGATCTTGATGAATCAGAGTTCAAAAAAATGGTACCAGCAAATCGTTTCGGAAAAGCTGAAGAAGTAGCACATTTAGCAAGTTTTTTAGCTTCCGATAAGGCTGCCTATATAACTGGTGAAGTCATTAATATAAATGGTGGAATATATTCATAATTCATGGAAAACAGAGTTGTAATTACTGGTATTGGGATCTATTCATGCATTGGTGAAAATTTAACAGAAGTGTTGGATTCTTTAAAGAATGGGAAATGTGGGATTATTTACGATGCTATTCGAAATGATTTCGGATATAGATCTAGTCTGACAGGATTTGTGAAAGATCCCGATTTAAAACCGTTTCTTTCAAGAAGAGAACGAATGGGAATGCATCAGCCTGCCATGTTTGCCTATATGTCCACAAAAGAGGCTCTTGAAAATTCAAATTTGGATATCGATTTTCTTGATAAAAATGAAACTGGTATTATTTTCGGAAATGATTCTACAGCCGGAGCTGTTATTGAAACAATTGATAAAGTTCGTGAGAAAAAAGATACTACCTTAATTGGAAGTGGTGATATTTTTCAAAACATGAATTGTACTGTAAATATGAACCTTTCAACTATTTATAAATTGAAAGGTATAAATATAACTTTATCAGCGGCTTGTGCTTCGGGATCCCATTCAATAGGTATGGGTTATCTCTTAATTAAGCAAGGTCTGCAAGAAAGAGTTATTTGCGGGGGAGCCCAAGAAATAAATATTTTCGCCATGGGAAGTTTTGATGGTTTGGGAGCTTTTTCAATTAAACAAGATAAACCACACAACGCTAGTCGTCCTTTTGATCGAGATCGTGATGGCTTGGTTCCATCAGGTGGCGCTGCAACTGTAATAATTGAGTCTTTAGAATCAGCATTAAAACGAAATGCGCCTATTTATGGAGAAATTGTAGGATATGGATTTTCTTCAAACGGAGACCATATTTCAAATCCAAATTTTGATGGGCAATATAGATCACTTAATATGTCCTTAAAACATGCAGGTGTGAGTCCTTCAGAAATTGATTATATCAATGCCCATGCTACTTCAACTATAGTTGGGGATAAAACAGAAGCACAAGTTATTGCTGAAGTTTTTGGGTCGAAAATTCCTGTGAGTTCAACTAAAAGTATGACTGGACATGAGTGTTGGATGGCAGGAGCAAGTGAGATAGTTTATTCGTTATTGATGATGAACAATGATTTTATTGCCCCAAATATTAATTTTGAGAATCCCGATGAAGACTCCCAAAAAATAAATGTCGTTCCGGAATATAGAGAAAAAAAGATTGACTGTTTCCTTTCCAATTCATTTGGCTTTGGAGGAACAAATTCTTCTTTAATAATAAAAAAATACAACCCTTAATGACCCTTTAAAAAATGGATAGATTAGAGATTATAACTATTACAAAAAAGTTTCTTTCAGAAGAATTTGAAGTAGACATTAATTCTATTATGGATCATGAAAACCTGAGAGAAACCTTGGATTTAGATAGCCTTGACTATGTTGATTTAGTTGTCTTAATAGAAGAGAATTTAGGATTTAAACCTACTGCAGATGATTTCAAAACAGTGGAAACGTTTGATGATTTTTACAATTTAGTTGAACAAAAATTAATGAATGTCTAAAACCGTAAATGAAACATGGGATGGTAAAACAAAAGGTTCACTCTTAGGATATAAATTTTTTGTTTTTTGTATCAATTTTTTTGGAGTTTGGATTTCTTATTTTTTTTGCATCTGGGTAGCAAGTTATTTCGTTCTTTTCTCAAGAAAAAATAGAAACGGCTTAATTCGGTTTTATCAAACTGGATTTGGCCTCTCAAAAGTTCAAGCTGTTATCAATACAGTGAAAACTTTTAATGTTTTTGGAAGTGTATTAATAGATAGAATAGCGCTGAAAACAAAAAAAAAAGGAATTTACACTCACAGTTTTGATAATGAAAAAGCTTTAAAGGAAATTCATGAAAATGGTAAAGGTGGTTTTCTTTTTTCAGGGCATGTGGGGAATTGGGAAAACGCTGGAAATTTAATTGGCGAAAGAATAACTTCAAAAATTAATATTCTTATGCTGGATGCAGAGGTAGAGAAAATTAAAACATATTTAACTCAATCTACCGAGTTGGAAAAATATAATTTGATTCCTCTAAAGAACGATATGTCACATTTAGTTTTAATTCATCAAGCATTAAAAAGAAATGAATTAATTGCTTTACATGCAGATAGGGTTATGGCCGGACAAAAATCAATAAGTGTGAAATTTTTAAAAAGTGTAGCGAAATTTCCAGCAGGACCATTTATTATGGCTCATAAATTTAAAGTTCCAATCACTTTTGTTTTTGCCGTTAAAGGAATAGGAACTCACTATAATTTATCTGCAACTACCCCTGTTTCTGTTTATAATTCGCCAGAAGAAATTGCAGAATCGTATGTTAAAAAACTTGAAGAAATGGTGATTTCAAATCCTACACAATGGTTTAACTTTTATGATTATTATGCTAGTTGAGAAAACAAATATTAAAACGTACATTCCTCAAAGGGAACCATTTGTAATGATTGATTCATTGATTGAAGCCAATGAAATTGGTTTCTCTAGTTCGTTTTTTATCAATAATGACAATATATTTATTGAAAATAACATTTTGTCAGAAGCTGCTATCATTGAAAATATTGCACAAACTTGTGCTGCAGGATTCGGATATTTGAGTAGTTTAGAAGTTGAAAGTGAACCCCGTTTAGGATTTATTGGCGCAATTACAAAATTGGAAGTTTTCAATGAATTAAAGACTAATGCAATGATTGAAACTCACGTGAGTATAATTAACACCTTTGAAAATATTCATTTAATTGAAGGAATTGCTCGTTCGTTAAACATCGATATATTGAAATGTCAAATGAAAATTGTTCTTTCATGAAAATTCTTGAATCTACAATTAATATCGATGTGAGATTCAGTGAAACTGATGCGATGGGTGTGGTATGGCATGGGAATTACCTGAAATATTTTGAAGATGGACGCGAAAGGTTCGGGATAAAATATGGCGTTGAATACTTAGATATCTACAAAGAAGGGTATTTTACTCCAATCGTTAAGTCAGAAATTAATCACAAGTCCACTATTAATTACGGTGAAAAGATTCTCGTAAAAGTGATTTTGGAAAAACATTACGCTGCAAAGATTATCTTCAGATATGAAGTGCTCAACCTAACAACAAATAAAATTGCTGCTATAGGAAGTACAACACAAGTATTTATGAATGTTCAGGATCGAACACTTGAATTGATAAAACCTGAGTTTTATGAAAATTGGGAGAAAAACCAAAATTGGAAAGAAGCTTGAAGTGTTATCTAAAATATGGCGCAATTATTAGTCCTTTAGGGGATCGTATTGAAGAGCATTATTCAGCTTTTTTAGAGAATAAATCAGGCATTAAGAAAGAAGGAAAAATAGGATTTAATTCTGAAAATTTCTTTCTAGCAAGAATTGACAACTTAGCAAATTCTAGGTATAATACATTGTTAAATCAAGCTTGTGAAAAATTAATTCAAAATTATTCAAGCTCATTTCTTCAAAATCCGAAAACTGGAGTAATTGTAAGCACAACAAAAGCAAATTTAGCAGCTATTACCTCAGATACATTTGAATCAACTAGGAGAATTATTGATGAAATAATTCATCCATTTCATGAACCAATAATAATTTCAAATGCATGTATTTCTGGAGTGCTAGCAGTTAATACTGCTGCAGATTATATTCGTTTGAATAAATTTGATCAGGTAATTATTATTGGTATTGATGTCTTGTCTGATTTCATAATTTATGGATTTCAAAGTTTATTTGCCCTGAGTAATGAAGCTTGTCGACCATTTGACAAGGAAAGAAATGGTATATCATTAGGCGAAGCGTGTGGAATTTTAGTAATGATGAATACTCCAGATGATGATTGTATTGTAGAAGTATTAGGAGGAGCTTCTTCAAATGATGCGAATCATATTTCAGGACCTTCTCGAACTGGTGAAGGTTTATTTAGGGCCATCCACAAGTCATTAGAAAGATCAGGAATTTTAAAGGAAGAAATTGATTTTATTTCTGCGCATGGAACTGCAACGACATATAATGATGAAATGGAAGCAATTGCTTTTAATCGTTTAGGATTGAATCATATTCCAACCAATAGTTTTAAAGGATATTTTGGACATACGTTGGGTGCGGCAGGTATTATTGAAATAATTATGTGTATGGTTTCCATGGAAAAAAATATTTTATTTAAAAGCATTGGTTATACGGAAATTGGAACATCAGAAAGATTAAATGTAATATCTGAAAATCAAAAGGTGGAAGTGACAACAGTTTTGAAAACAGCTTCAGGTTTTGGTGGTGGAAATGCTGCTGTACTATTAAAATGCATTCAATGAAAATAATTGGCCATTGTTATATCAACCCAAGAGGTGCCTTTTTTAATGGTCAGAATGTCTTAATTGCAACTGAAGAAAATTATTTAAAAAACTATTTTTCGGAATTGAAAATTGACTATTCTAAGTTTTATAAAATGGATCTGCTTTCAAAGGGTGCTTTTTTAGGTGATTATCTTCTCCGTAATTCATACAAGGATTTATTGCATGTTGAAAATGAATTACAATTTATTTTTGCAAACACTAGTTCAAGTAAAGAAACTGATATACGCTTTATTGAATCTTATGAACGTAAAAAAAATCCTAGCCCTTCCTTATTCGTTTATACATTACCAAACATCTTAACAGGTGAATTAGCTATAAAACATAAGTGGTTTGGTGAAAATATCTTTTATATTTTGACTAAATTTGATTCAGAATTTTTTAATGATCAAATTGTAATGTCATTTTTACGAGGAAATGAATATTGTTTATGTGGATGGGTTGAAATGACAGGCTCTCCCGAAGATGAATGTTTTATGTTTCTTGTTGCTAAATCTGAAGTTGTTAACGAGAATTTTTCAAACAATTTAAATGAAATATTAAATACCTATAGAAATGAGTGAATTAAAAGAAAAATTGAAGACTCAAATAATTGAGCAGTTAAATCTAGAAGATTTGACGATAGCAGATATTAAAAATGATTCTCCTCTATTTGGTGATGAAGGATTAGGGCTTGATTCCATTGATGCATTGGAATTTATTGTATTACTTGATAGTTATTATGGGATAAAAATTGATGATCCGGCTATAGCAAAAGAAATCTTTCATTCGGTTGATTCAATGGCTGATTTTATTGAAAGTAAAAAATAAAAGAATGGAGATTTTTATCACTGGTTATGGAGTGATTTCTTCGATTGGGACGAATGTTGAAGAAAACCTTTCTTCTTTGATGCAAGAAAGAACAGCCATAAAACAGGGTTTAAATAGTTATACTTCAAAATTTAAAGTTGGTGAAGTCGCATTGTCAAATGATGCGTTAAAATCAGCATTTGACTTAAAGACGGATGGTTCTAGAACGGCTTTATTAGGAATGGTTGCAGCCAAAGAGGCTTTCAAAAATCATAGCCATTTTAACGCTCTTCGAACTGGATTAATTTCTGGAACATCAGTTGGTGGAATGGATATTTCAGAAGTTGAATACCGTAAAGAAATGGCTGGAGAAAAGCCAAACTATAAAAAATATTTTCATCATCCAAGCGGAACCACTTCTGAACAAATAGCAACTGAAATTGGCATAACTGGTTTTGTAAATACTATTTCGACTGCCTGTTCATCAGCGGCAAACGCCATTATGATGGGCGCGCGTTTAATTCAATCAGGTCAATTAGATAGGGTGGTAGTTGGCGGAACAGACTGTTTAACGCAATTTACAATATATGGATTTCGTTCACTCATGATATTTGACGATGAATGGTGCAAGCCCTTTGATAATTCAAGAAAAGGATTAAATCTTGGAGAAGGAGCCGGTTTCTTAGTATTAGAATCGAAAAAATCTTTAGAAATTACAGGAAAAGAGGTGTTAGCAAAATTATCTGGTTGGAGTAATGCATCAGATGCTTATCATCAAACGGCATCTTCACCAGATGGAGACGGGGCAATTCTATCAATGAAGCAAGCATTGAAACAAGCGAGACTTGAACCCCATGAAATTAACTATGTCAATGCCCATGGCACTGCAACTCCTAATAATGATTTATCTGAATCAAAAGCTTTTATAAATGTTTTTAATGGTAAGGTACCTCCATTTAGTTCAACCAAGTCTTACACAGGCCATACCTTAGCCGCAAGCGGTGGAATTGAATCAGTATTTGCAATCTTAAGCATACAAAACGGCCTGCTTTTTCCTAACTTGAATCACACTTCGCCAATTGAAGAAACCGGCTTGATACCTATTATAAATATTCAAAAAAATATTGAAGTAACACATGTTTTGTCGAATTCATTCGGTTTTGGAGGAAATAATTCAACATTGATTTTTTCAAAAATATAAAGCATGTATTATATCCACAAAATAGCTTCAATTACTCATCAGGATTCATTTAATCAAACGGATGTTAATGATTCATTGGTTGAAATTGCTGAGGATACTGTTTTGATTTCTCCAGATTACAAAAAATATGTCCTTCCTGCTTCATTAAGAAGGCTAAGTCCAATTTTACGCATGGCAGTTGCGGCAGCAAAGGAATGTCAAGAAGCAATTACAATTCCAGTTGAAGCAATTTCAGTTGGAACAGCGCTAGGATGTTTGACTGACACTGAGAAGTTTTTAAATGTAATAAACACAGTGGAAGGTGAGATATTATCGCCAACAGCATTCATCCAATCTACTCACAATACAATTGCAGGATTGATTTCACTTGAATTAAAAAATCATTCTTATAATATGACCCACACACAAAATAATTTGTCACTTGAAATGGCTCTTATTGATTCAATGTTGTGTTGTGATGAAGGTAAGGAATTTGTTTTATTGGGCGTTGCTGACGAAGCTATCGACTTTTTAAATAAATTAAAACCAATTGTCTTACCTGAAAATTCGATTGTAACCTCCGGAACTACATTTTTTGCTCTTTCGAAAAAGAAATCAACAGCTGAAATAGGATTCCTTGCATGCAATTCTATAATAAAACCCAAGGGTGTTGAAGTTGAAATTGTTCTTTTTTTGCGAGAATTAAAAATTGAAATCAATGAAATTGACCGTGTATATACAAATCAAAATTCTCTTGATTTCCCTAAAGAAATCGTTGTTAATTATGAAGCGTATTCGGGCTTATATTTTACGGCCAATGCTTTTGGAGTTCATATGGCTCATGATTGGCTAATTAAAACAGCAAAAAAATATGCTTTGATTGTAAATTCAGGTTGTAATAATAGTTTAGGATTGATTCTGTTAAAAAATGATAAAGCACAAAATTAATAGTAGTCTTTTCGTGTTGAATATTGTTTTACTCTCATTAATGTATTGGGACAATTCAAATTTACCATGGATTCTTCTTGCGGCTTTCATGTTTTTCTTTTTGATTTTAAGTTATGGTGTATTATTCATGACATTTAATTATTTTATTCAATCTAAGAACGCATTTCCAAAACCACATGTTTTGTTAACATTTGATGATGGCCCAAATCCCCATACAACGCCCATTGTTTTAGATATTCTTAAAGAATCGAAAGTGACTGCTATATTTTTTGTGATTGGATCAAAAGCGAAATTCGAGAATGAATTAATAAAAAGGATAATAGATGAAGGTCATTTTATCGGAAATCATACTTTTTCACACCACCCAATTTTTGCATTGTTAAACAGAACAAAAGTTGAAAAAGAAATTGTTGAACTGAATCATTTATTTATAAATCAAGGTATTCAAACAAATTTATTCCGACCGCCAATTGGTTATACAAATCCGATTATTGCAAGAGTTGTCAAAAAGTTATCGCTAAATATTATAGGATGGAACAAACGTTCCTTTGATACTGTTATTCGAAATCCCAAAAAACTTACAAAAAGACTACTATTCTTAGCAAAACCGGGAAGCATTATTTTGCTGCACGATAATTTAAAACAAACTTCAGAAGCACTGAGTTTGTTTTTAAAAGAGTCACAAGAAAAAGGCATTATCTTTGCCAATAAGAATCAAATTAATTCATTTTTGAATGACTAAATTATTTAACTTGCTATTTTTCATCTTTTTGTGTACAATTGCATTTAGTCAAGAATTTAAAAAAATTTCTGATCCTTCAAAATGTAAGTCTGCAATACAGAAACAACAAAAATTGACAAGGTCGTTGATTGCTGATTTCAAAGAAACACTGCATTCAGAAATGTTTGAAGAAACTCAAAAAGCAACAGGTAAACTTTATTATAAACAAGCTCAAAAGATTAGATGGGAGCATATTAGTCCGGTTAAAAAGATTTTACTGATTGATGGAAATAAAGTTCGCTATAGTGAAAAAGGAAAAGAAATAAAAGATCCTTCAACTAAAGCTATTGTTAAGAAAATTCAAAGTTTAATGGTGAAAATGTTGTCAGGAACATTTTTGGATGACAAAGATTTTAAAATTTCGTATTATGAAAATTCTTCCCAATACAAATTGGAATTAAAACCATTATCTCAAAGGATGTCAAAATATATTGATTATGTAGTTTTAGTTTTTGATAAAAAATATTTGCAGCTTAAGGAAATGAGTTTAGTAGAATCTGAAAATGAAAAATTAGTATATTCGTTTAGTAACGTACTTCTAAATAATTCAATTAGTGATATAAAATTCAGTGATTTCAAATGATATTAAAAGATAATTTTTACACCATAAATGAACTTGAATTCGTTGAAAATAAGATTCAAGCTTCAATTAAAATAGATTCTAATCATTCAATTTTCGAAGGGCATTTCCCTAATAACCCTATAACTCCTGGCGTAGTGGAAATGGAAATAGTTAAAGAAATTGTTTCTGAAGGAATAAAGAAAACGTTGAAAATGTCGAAAATGTCAAATTGCAAATTTTTAGCAATTTTAAATCCACTCAATTCTTCTGAGGTGAATGTTAACATAGATGTTTTAGAACAAGAAAACAACCGAATTAGAATTAGTGCTCAAATTCTTGATCAACAAACTGTTTATTTAAAAATAAGTGCAGAATATATTATAGTGGAGTAGGATTCTTTCTAACAGCTGATAAAAACAGATAAGAAAGTATAAAACCTACAATAAATAACAATATTGCTAATACTGTTGCACCTATAAAATATTGTTGAATATTATTTTGTACAGCATCACTAGAAAAATCTAATAATTGTGAATGGTCAAAATTGCCCTTAATAAAAAATTGTCCCGTGAATAGACTAAAATAAATAATTAAAGGAATCATTGGTGGAATTGAAATGTTCGCTGCCGCAATGAATAATACTTTATTCATTCGGAATAAAACGGCAAGAGGAATTCCAATTAATAACTGAAATCCCCATAACGGAATAATTCCCATAAATAAGCCAAATCCAATAGAAAATGCTTTTTTTAAGTTTGTTTCTTCCGGTTTAATTGCCTCGTGTCTTATCAATTTCAAGGTCTCTATTGACAATATTTTTTTTGGATAATAATAGATTAAAGCACATATTACTAATATACTATTGAGTACGCTAATTCTAAAAAAGTCTCGACCAGGACGGAAATGAGAAACGCGTTCATTTGGGTCATATTTCACTCGAATTTGAACAGGTATGAATTTTATATTCTTCCATGCTAAACGAACAATCACCTCTATTTCAAGTTCAAATTTATTTGTGAATAAGTGCATTTTCCTTAAAGGTTCTAATGGATATAATCTAAAACCAGTTTGAGTGTCAGGCAAAGTGATCCATGTCTCTATTTTGAACCAAAAATTTGAAAATTTATTCCCAAACGAGCTTTTTTGTGGAACTCCATCTTGCTGCATATTTCGGGAGCCCATAATTACTGCTCCTTTGTTTTCAAATCCTTTATCTATTATTAACTGAATATCTTCAGGATAATGTTGACCATCTGAGTCAATTGTTATTGCGTTTTCAAACCCTAATTCAATGGCTTTCTTAAATCCTTTGCGCAAGGAATATCCTTTGCCTTTGTTCTGTTCATTTTTAAGAATGTGTAATATATTTTTAAATTCATTTAGAATTTCACTAGTTGAATCTGTTGACCCATCATTTACAATGATAATGGATTCTTTCGGTACAATTGTCATTACTTCAATAACTACACGCCTTAGCGTTTTTTCATTATTGTATGTTGGAATAATAATACATCCCTTAATATCTGAAATTGTCAAAATTAAAATTGTGTTAGAATTGCAAATTTAAGAGGTGCAACGGAATATTTGTAATAAAGTTGAATTACTTCTAAGTATTTTAAGTTAATTTTGAATCAATACTGCAACAATAATTAACATGAAGTTTCTTATAATCTATATCGTATTAGCGATATCATTTTCTAAAGAAGAGTATTTTAAAGTTATTTCAAGTAAAGATTTGTCAACTGTTAATGCAATGCTCACTTTACTTGAAAAAGAAAAAGAAGGAAGTGATAAAAAAGCTTATAAGGGCGCTTTACTTATGAAAAAGGCTGGATTTCAAAAGACACCTAAAGATAAATTGGATGTTTTCAAACAAGGACGAATTCTATTAGAACATGAAATAGAGTTAAATTCTAAAAGCACTGAATACCGATTTTTACGACTCATAATTCAAGAAAATGCGCCTAAACTAGTTAAATATTGTGGGGATATTTCGGAAGATGCAAGTTGGATAAAGAAACACTATGCCTCGTTGAACTCAGAAGTGAAAAATGCCATTATTTCTTATGCAAAAATTTCCATCAATCTGAAACTTTAATTGAATGAAATACATCTTAGTAATTTCTTATTCTCAGTCAGGGCAATTAACTGATTTATTATCAAATTTAGTTTCAACCATTAAGGAAGAAATTGAATATGTTTCAGTTCAACCTAAAACTAAGTTTTCTTTCCCGTGGATTTCTCATGAATTTTTCAATGCCATGCCCGAAACCGTTTTGGAAAAAGAGATTGAGTTAAATGCGATTGAATTTAAAAGGGATAAGTATGATTTGATAATTTTCGGATATCAACCATGGTTTTTATCTCCATCTTTACCTGCAACAGCCATTTTGAAAAACGAGGCGTTTAAAAAAATTATGAATAACACACGGATTGTTACTGTTATTGGAGCAAGAAACATGTGGCTGAATTCACAAGAAAGTGTAAAACAATTAATAAAAGATGCAGATGGTGTTTTAGTTGGAAACATTCCATTTGTGGATCACAATCCTAATTTGTTGAGCGCAATATCAATTTTACATTGGATGTTGACGGGAAAAAAAGAGAGGAAATATGGTATTTTCCCTCTACCAGGAATAAGCGATAAAGATATTCTTGAAGCCTCACTTTTTGGGCTTATAATTCAAAAATCATTTGATAACAATGAATTTGATCATATTCAGGAACAAGTCATTTTGTCTAATAGAGTAAACATTAATACCAATATTTTGTTCATAGAAAGTAGGGCTAAAAAGCTATTTTCAATTTGGGCTCGTCAAATAATAAAAAAAGGAACAACACCTCTGAAGCGAAAAGCTTGGGTTGTTTTATTTAAATATTACTTATTAATTGCTCTTTTTATTATTGCTCCAATAGTCTTATTAGTTTTTAATATTTTTGTTCGACCTTTTTCTCATAATAGAATAACTAAGAAAAAAACGTATTTTTATAGTGTTGAATTGATTAAAAAATGAAATTAAAAGAAGTTTTTATAACTAGAACTGCCGTATTTTTTCCGAACAATCCCATTTCAAATGATGAAATGGAAGGTTTTTTAGGATTAGTTAACGATAATGAATCTAAATCGAGAAGACTAGTATTACGAAATAACGGAATTAAGAGTCGTTATTATGCGATGACTAGAGAAGGGAAATCAACGCATACAAATGCTGAATTGACTTCCCTCGCAATAAAAAATCTTTTTCTTAAAGATTCTAATGAAATAAAACAAATTGATTTATTAAGTTGTGGCACCTCTTCACCAGATCAATTAATGCCATCTCATGGTGTAATGGTTCATGGTTGGCTGCCTGAATCAAATGCAATTGAAGTTATTTCGCCTTCAGGTAATTGTTGTTCAGGAATGCATGCCTTGAAATATAATTTCATGTCAATTCGTACTGGAGAATCAACAAAAACGATTTCAACTGGTTCAGAAAGATTATCAAGAGTTATGAGATCAGAACAGTTCGAAATAGAAGTGCAAAAACGTATTGAATTAGAAAAAGACCCCTACTTAGCTTTTGAAAAAGACTTTTTAAGATGGATGCTTTCTGATGGTGCTGCAGCTTTTTTAATTGAAGACAAGAAAAATGTGCATGATATTTCTTTGAGAATTGATTGGATAGAAGGTTTCTCTTTTGCAAATCAAGTTGAGACATGCATGTATATGGGCGCTGAAAAAGATGAAAAAGGTGACTTGAAATGTTTTAGCGATTTTTCGCCTATAGAAATTATGGAAAAATCTATTTTTAGTATTAAACAAGATGTAAAACTCTTGGGTGAAAACATTGTCAAACTTGGGTTTAAAAATTTGGAGATTATTTTTAATAAAAAAGGAGTATTAAAATTAGAATGGCAGCCGCATTGAAAAGAATAACCGCTGACTCTAAAAAATTGCAGGACAGGTTCAATTTTTTATTTCCAATATATGGAAATAATATTGCGGTAAATGAAATAAACACAAACTGCAACCTCATTTCAGTGTAATGGTTTTATTTTATAAAAAATAAATAAACCTTTTTTGTTATAGGTTAAAATAACAAAGGCGTAAACCGAAAAGCCATATGAGTAGGGAAATTAAAAAACAATAAATAGTATGAGTGATTATACATGTGCATGGTGTAGTAAGCAAGGATATAATAGTGGAAAATACAACCCTGAACCTGAAGGGTGGGTATGGACTAAAGGTTCACTGTTTAAAAAGAAATTAGTTTGTAGTAATAAATGTTTGGCTGCATTTAATGAACAAAACACAGCTTCTGAAGCAGTTCAATCTAAATCTAGTAACTCAGATGATGAAGAACAAATCAGACAATCAACACCAGAAGAAGAAATTGCCA
>CAJAII010000015.1 GCA_903939755.1 uncultured Flavobacteriales bacterium
AATAGATGGTACAAACTGGCAAGATTACGCCAAAAAATCCTCTTCTTTTGGAATGGGAATAGACCTAGGTGCTGTTTATGAATGGCGAAAAAATTATAAGGACTTTAAATACGATATGGATGGCAAAACTGATCTTTGGATGCGTAATAAAAACAAGTATACGTTGCGAGTTGGAGCATCCATTCTTGATATTGGAGGCATGAAGTTTCAAAAAGGAGGATTAAGCAGGAACTTTAGTGTTAACTCTACGAATTTATTTGATTTAACAACTTTTGAATCCGCTTCAAGTTTGTTGGGTTTTGATCAATTGATCGATAGCTTAATTCAACAACCAAACGATAACAGCTGGACGGCATCACAAGATACTTCAAGTACCTTTTGGATGAAAACACCTGCCGCTTTTAGTTTACAAGTTGATTATCATATTTGGAAAGGATTTTATATCAACGCAACAAGTATGATAAATCTAAGGGCAAATAAAAAAGACACAAAGGTTAAGATTCCTAATCAGTTTTCTGTAACGCCAAGTTTTGATGTAGCAGGTTTTGGATTGTATTTACCACTATCAATTAACACCTACAGTGGATTCAAGGCTGGTGTTGCAACACGCTTAGGCCCTTTAACAGTTGGAATGACTGATTTTAGCTTATTGTTGGCCCGAGGTAAAATTAGAGGCGCTGAATTTTATGCGGCATTACGATTACCTATTCTTTATATGAAAGTAAAAGATAGAGATTTAGATAAAGTGTCCAATAAAAAAGATGAATGCATCGATGTTCCAGGGGTATGGGCATTTAGAGGATGTCCCGATACAGATGGTGATGGAATTCAAGACAGTAAAGATGATTGCCCAACAGTTGCTGGTATACCAGAGTTTAATGGTTGTCCAGACAAAGACGGCGATAAAATAATGGATAAAAATGATTCTTGTCCAGACGTTGCAGGACCAATTGAATTTAATGGCTGCCCAGATACTGATGGAGATAAAATAATTGATAAGAAGGATAGCTGTCCTACTATTGCAGGTGTTCTATATTTACAAGGATGTCCAGATCGTGACAAAGACAGCATCACTGATGCGGATGATTTATGTCCTGATAACTTTGGTCCACGTGAAAACAACGGCTGTCCTGACACAGACAAGGATGGTATTTTTGACTATTTAGACGACTGCCCATTGATTTATGGACCTAAGGAAAACAATGGCTGTCCATGGCCAGATACGGATGCAGATGGTTTGCTTGATAAAGATGATGATTGTCCTCTTTTAGCTGGTCCAAAAGAAAATAAAGGATGTCCATATAAAGATACGGATGGAGATGGATTATTGGATAAAGACGATGATTGTCCTAACACGCCTGGACCTAAGTCAAACAAAGGCTGTCCTGTAATAGAAGTAGAAGTGGAGGAAATTTTAAAAACAGCATTTGATGCCTTAGAATTTGAATTTGGAAAAGGAATTATTTTAGATATTTCCAAACCGTCTTTGATAGAATTAGCAGGTGTACTAGCAAAAAAACCTACCTGGAAACTTGAAATATCAGGTCACACGGATAATGTGGGAGATAAACAAACTAACTTAATCTTGTCAAAGAAACGCGCTGAAGCCATTCGAGAATTCCTTGTAGGACAAGGCATCGACTTTACACGACTAAACGTACTATATTTTGGAGAAACGATGCCGATTGGTGACAATAATACAGCAGAAGGTCGTCGGAAAAATAGACGTGTTGAAATGAAAATTATGTTTGATTAGAAATCAATTAAACAGGGCAATGTTATTAATTTTATAAGTTTTATTAACATTAATTTAATGTTTGATTAACTCATAAATTACCTTGTAGCTGTTATTTTGCAATTGAAACTTAAACTTTCTTTGTGAAATTAATCGCTACTCTATTTATTGCCCTGTTTACTACTTTAAGTGTTCAGTCAAAGCCATCTCAGGAGCTTTCAACAATTTCCGGTAAAATAACCGATGCAAAAACGAATGAGGCGCTCTATGGGGCGAAAGTCATGGTTTTAGGAATGTCCAAAGGATGTGTGGTTGATGCAGAAGGAAACTATACCATTAGTGATTTACCAGCAGGAAAATACACCTTAGAAATACGTAATCAAACCTACAACACAATGGTGTTGTCAGATATCATTGTAAAAGCTAAAGAGACAAGAATTCTTGACATAAAAATGGAAAAGGTTGTGGTAGAATATGGACCTGTAACTGTGTATGCTAAAGTAAATAAAGAATCAACTACAGAATTGATTCGCATGCAAAAAAACAGCGCTTCTGTTGTGGATGGAATTAATGCCGAAACTTTCAAAAAAACACCTGATTCAAAAGCAGCAGATATCTTAAAGCGCATCTCTGGAGCAAGTGTTCAAGACAACAAGTTCTTAGTTATTAGAGGGTTAAGCGACCGATATAACTTTGCTTTACTAAATGGAGCGCCACTACCGAGTACAGAAAGCGACAAGAAAGCATTTTCATTTGACATTTTCCCATCAAATATGTTGGATAATTTGCTCATTATGAAAACGGCTACTCCCGAACTTCCTGGAGAATTCGCAGGAGGAGTTCTTGATATTAATACGGTAGAACCCAAAGATAAAAATTATCAATCTGTACAATTAAGCCTTGGTTATAATACACTTTCTACTTTTAAAAATTTTAAGGATTCTGAAGATTCTAAAATTGATTTTTTAAGCCTTGGTGGAGCAGACAGAAGTATTCCAGATGGCATCCCATCAACAATAGCTTTTTCTTCTTTAAATAAAGATGACAAAGCAAGATTGGCACAAAATGTCCTGTTAAATTGGAGCCCTAAATCAACCTTGGCTTTGCCTAACTCAAGTATCCAGTTTGCCTTAGGAAGAATTTATAAATTGAAAGACAGTATAAAATCTGTTGGTTTTTCTTTTGCTTATTCCTACTCTAATACCTCCACCTACAGCACCATCATTCGCCGTGAATTTGAAGGCGATACCGATCCTTCAGGTAATAATGCGGTAATTGATCCAAATAACATAATCAAACGAATGGAACTAGTTGACTCCGTGTTTACACAATCCGTTCTCAACTCTGCGATGTTTAATGTTAAATACGTTCTTGGCCCAAAAAGTAATATTCAATTCAAAAATATATATTCCCTAAACTCCGAAGACAAAATCAGCATCAGAAATGGGGTACGTGAATTGGATAATGATCCACATCAATATGAGAAAGCAACTAATTTTTTATACAATCAAAACAATTTATACACAGGACAATTAATTGGAAAACATTCATTTGAAAAATTTAATATTAATTGGAATGGGGGTTACAGCAACGTAACTAGGGTAATCCCTAGCCAAAGAAGGGTTGTATACCGTAAAAATGCGCTGGATGTAAATGACACAACCCAAGAATTCATCGCTGTAATACAAAATAACGGTACACTTCCAAGCGCTGCAGGAAATATGTTTTGGTCAACCGCGAATGAAAATGTTTACAGTTTAAAATATGATATCGTGCTACCTTTTGAAGTATCAATACTTAAAAATGAGTTAAAAGTAGGTGGTTTTCATCAATATCGATCACGCGAATTTACCGCTCGTAATTTTGGATTCTCCAAATACACACCTACCGGAAGCAGTTTCAACGATCAACTACTTTTATTGCCAGAAAACGAAATTTTCGCAGCCGAAAACTTAGGAATGATGGCAAGTGGTCTTGGTGGATTCAAATTAGAAGAAGCCACGAACGTTGATGATAGCTACCAAGCTTCTGCACTACTTAATGCTGGTTTTGTAAGTTTAGACAGTAAAATAGGGGAAAAATTTAGGATTATAGGAGGCGCAAGGTTAGAAGCGTATAATCAAGTTTTTAAATACATTGAGTTTGGATCTAACTTAGAAAAAAGGATTGATTCTACCGTAATAGATTTGTTGCCATCGATTAACCTGATTTATTCAATAAACAAGAAAATGAACGTAAGAGCCAGTATCTATAAAACTGTATCAAGGCCTGAATTCAGAGAGTTAGCACCATTTAGTTTTTACAATTTTAGCCTTGACAATATTATTTCTGGAGATCCAAAGTTGAAGCGAGCAGTTATTACCAACCTTGACTTACGTTATGAATATTTTCCTGGTGAAGGACAAATTATTAGTGTTTCAGGATTTTACAAAGATTTTACAGATCCAATAGAGTTAATCAACCGCACAGGAACCTCAGGAGCACCAGAACTTTACTACACGAATGTACCCAAAGTAACAAATTATGGCGTTGAAGCCGAATGGCGAATGAAGCTTGGTTTTTTATCTAAACAAGAAAACCACCCATTATGGAGCAATATAACGCTTTATGCAAACGCTTCCATTATTCGTTCAAAGGTAGATCTTAGTAATACAATTGGATCTGGAATCGCAAGACCTTTACAAGGGCAATCACCTTATATTGCAAATGCTGGTTTATACTACGCTAAAAATGATTTTTCAATCAGTTGTTCTTACAACATTGTTGGTCAGAGAATCTATATTGTTGGAAATATTCAAGAGCCTAATGTTTGGGAAAACGGACGACACATAATTGACTTGCAAGTTGCTAAAACTTTTAACGAGAAATTCGAACTTAAATTAAATGTTAAAGATTTACTTGCGCAGAAATTAATTTATTTCCAAGATCTAAACAACGACCGAAAATATACGGCTGAAGCTGATAACACTTGGCAAGAAAGTTCTTTTGGCCAGACTGTATCATTGTCCTTAAAATACAACTTTTAAAAAGTCGTAATCACCCTCCTTTTAAGAAGACCTCCGTTTGTTAAGCCGGGGTTACCAATCCTTAACAAATCCTTAAAGAAAACATAAGGGGGCTTTAACATGGCCATGGGATTATCATATGACCTTTGCATTGTATAAAATTAAAAAAGAAAAACATGAAAAAAATCTATTTAAGCTTGTTAGCTATTGCTATCGTAACTTCCTTCAGTGCACAAGATGCATTTTGGAACGTTACTAATTACAGGGGAGCATTTCCCATAACGGATAATACTCCAGCAACAGATTGGACCTCAGGCTGGTCTAACTTTGATGCTGAGAATACTAACTATCCAGCAACTATTACCACTGTTTCTACCAATATTCTTACCAATACAACTTGGAGTGGAGTGATCAGATTAGAAAACAAAATTTACATAAAAAACAACGCTACATTAACTATTCTTCCTGGAACAATTATCCGAGGAGATAAGTTAACTCAGGCTACTTTAATAGTAACAAGAGGTGCGAAAATTTATGCAAACGGTACCGCAGCAAATCCAGTTGTTTTTACATCCAACGAAGCGATTGGAAATAGAAATGAAGGTGACTGGGGAGGTCTTGTTTTACTTGGTCTTGCAAAAAATAACCAACCAGGTGGTGTGGCAAATATTGAAGGAATCGTTCCTTCAACAGACACGCAATTCGGTGGAAATTTTGACAATGACAATTCAGGGGCATTAAATTATGTTCGAATCGAATTTGCTGGGATTCCGTTAGAGCCCAACAAAGAGCTTAATGGACTTACTTGTGGATCTGTAGGTTCAGCAACTGCAATTGATTTTGTACAAGTTTCCCATTGTGGTGATGATTCTTTTGAGTTTTTTGGTGGTACAGTAAATTGTAAACACCTTATAGCTTACAGAGGTTTAGACGATGATTTCGATACAGATTTCGGATACAGAGGAAAAATACAATTTGGACTTGCCATTCGCGATAAAGACTTATCTGATGCTCCAGGAGATTCAAACTGTTTTGAATCAGATAACGACGCTACAGGATCAACAGCACAACCTAAAACACGACCTATTTTTTCTAACATGACTATCGTAGGTCCAAAAGGGAACGGTACAATTGCATTGCCTGTTGGAGAGAAGTTTGAAAAAGCATTTAGATTAAGAAGAAACACTTCTACTTCATGTTTAAATTCACTTGTAGTTGGTTGGGAAAAAGGATTGTCAATTGAAAGTGCAAACACCGCTGCTAACGCTACAGGTGATAGTTTAATTTTTGCTTCTAACACAATGACTAACTTTACAAATGGAACAAATGTAATTACATCTGCAGGTGTTTCTGGCGCATTTTACGCTAGTTTCTTCGGTGTTGATGGTAATGATTCTACAGTTACTCTACCTCTAGTAAATTGGGTGAATCTTTTTACTCCTCTAGGTACTACACCAGATGCTCGTTTAATCGCAGGATCAACTGTTTCTACCACTGCTGACTTTACTAATCCTAAATTCTTCAGTGTACTTGCTCCTATTGTAACAAACTCTGCAACTTACTGTCAAAATGCAATTGCAACTGCAATTATTGCAACGCCACTAGTTGGAAATACACTTTATTACTATACTACAGCAGTAGGTGGAACAGGAAGTGTTACCCCTATCGTTCCAAGTACTACAACGCCAGGTATTTACACCTATTATGTGAGTCAAAAAAATGCATTAGGTGACGAAAGTCCACGAGCAATGATCACTGTTACCGTAAATGCTCTTCCAGCTACACCAACAATTACAGCTAGTGGATCAACTACATTTTGTACAGGAGGATCTGTTGATCTTACTTCTTCTGCAGTAGCAGGAAATTTATGGTCTAATGGTCCAACTTCAGCAACTATTACTGTAACAAATTCTGGTGCTTATTCAGTAGTTGTAACAGATGCTAATGGATGTACTGCAACATCAACAACTATTAACGTAAATGTTAGTAATTCACCTATTCCAACAATTAGTGCTACTGCAACTTCAGCATGTAGTGGAGACACAGTGGTATTAACTGCGTCCAACTCTAACACTTATTTATGGTCAACTGGTGCAACTACAGCATCTATTTTTGTTACTTCCACAACAACTGCTACAGTAACTACCACCAATGTAAATGCATGCGATGGTGTTGGTTTATCTCAAGCAACAACTGTAACATTTACAACTAGCCCAACAGCGAATGGATCTTTTACATCTAATGGAAATGTGGTTACTTTCGCAAACACATCAACAGGAGCTACTTCTTACTCTTGGGACTTTGGTGACCAATCAAATTCATCTGCAGCAACACCTTCACACGCTTACGTAGGAAATGGTGTTTACACAGTTACTTTAACGGCTATTAACGGAAACTGTACAGACGTTGTAAGTTTTGATGTAACGATTTCTGTTGGAATGGATGAATTAACAGGACTATCAAATGTTAAGATTTATCCAAATCCTGCAAATGATCTATTAAATATTGATTACAACAAAAATGGAGACGATGCAATTGAAATTTCAGTTATTGATCAATTCGGAAGAGTTATTACATCAATAAATGGATTGTCTAATGGATTTAACCATAATACAATGAACGTAAGCAATCTAGGAAGCGGCGTTTATTATGTACGATTTACAACGAACGGATTTAGTAAATCTGAACGATTAGTAATCCGATAATTAGTAATAATAATTACATTAAAGGGATAATCGTTTTTAAATAACGATTATCCCTTTTTTAATAAAATAAAAAATGCAAAATAGCAAAGGACACACGATACTACTTGTAGATGATGAAACTGATATATTAGATTTTCTATCCTACAATATTCGTAAAGAAGGGTATAAAGTTTTTACCGCAACAAATGGTGAAGACGGTGTAAAGCTGGCTCAGCAATTGAGCCCATCTTTAATCATCCTAGATGTTATGATGCCCAAAATGGATGGAATTGAAGCATGTCAAATTATCAGGAAAGATTTGAATATTTCCCAACCTATTATTGCATTTTTAACCTCTCGAGCTGAAGACTACGCTCAAATCGCTGGTTTTGAAGCCGGTGCAGATGATTACATTTCAAAGCCTGTTAGACCACGACTATTGATGGCTAAAATTGAGTCCTTGTTAAAGCGTTTGAACACTAAAGGAGGAATAGACACAGAAAAATTAGTGCAACCCTCGCTACTTATCGACCGTGAAAAATTCATGGTTGTATGTGAAGGGAAATCATTAATTCTTCCAAAAAAAGAATTTGAATTACTTGAATTATTAGCGAGCCGTCCCGGTAAAGTTTACAATCGAGAACAAATATTAGCCATCGTGTGGGGAAATGAAACCATCGTTGGAGAACGAACCATTGATGTTCACATAAGAAAACTTCGTGAAAAGCTTGGAGATGATTATATTCGTACCGTAAAAGGAGTCGGATATACCTTCAATGAAAGTGAAAAACCTTAGACCTAGTCTCTTAATCTTAATCGGTAGCTTCATATACTTAGTGATAAGTGCAATAGCAATCCTGATTTTTCATTTTTACGTAATGACCATAAATATTTTGGTGATCATTTTTGCCCCACTTATTTCAGGGATTATTGTTTTTATATTATTCTATAGTTTATTGAAGATCTTTATTCAAAAAAGATTGCATCTAATTTATAAATCGATTCAAACAAATCAAGATTTAAAGCCTATTAAAGGGAAAACAATTGACCTGCTTATCAATAGAGTGGAAAATGATGTGCAAGAGTGGAAACTAAACAAAAACAAAGAAATATCAAAACTTAAAGAACAAGAAGAATTCAGAAGAGAGTTCCTTGGTAATTTAGCGCATGAACTCAAAACTCCCGTATTTGCCGTTCAAGGATATGTACTAACGCTCATTGAAGGTGGGATTGAAGATCAAAAAGTAAACCATCAATTCCTCAATAGAGCTGCTCTTGCAACTGATCGAATCGTTAATATCCTAGAAGACTTAGATCAAATTAATAAATTAGAAGTTGATTCATTAAACATTGAATTACGATCATTCGAAATTACAGATCTCATTAAAGAAATTTTTGATTCCTTAGAAATTCAAACTAAAACAAAAAATATTACGCTTCGCTTTAAAAGAGATTATTCCCCTATCCAGGTTTTTGCCGATCGAATTAAGATTAGCCAAGTCCTTACCAATCTCGTTTATAATGCCATTGTATATGGAAACGAAAATGGGTATGTTGACATCTCGCTAACCCAAATCGATGATATTGTCACTATAGAAGTCACCGATAACGGTATAGGCATTGAGGAGGTAAACCTACCGCGACTATTCGAACGTTTTTACAGAGTGGAAAAAAGTAGAAATCGAAATGAAGGCGGATCTGGATTAGGATTAGCAATAGTAAAACACATTATTGAATCCCACAAACAAACAATAAAAGTTAGAAGTACGCCAGGAGTTGGAAGTACCTTTAGTTTTAGTCTAAAAAAGAGTCCCCACAATGGACCGGTAAGTTCACGAGGAATCCCATTAAAATAAACCTATTTCTATTAATTTGGGTAATTTTGCAGAATGGAAATCCAGCCTACAAAAAAGTATAATTTATTTGTCCGATTACTGAGCTTGGCTAGGCCATATAAACGTTATTTTTTTATTGCATTTTTATGCATTATAACGCTTTCGTTTTTAGGTCCATTAAGACCTTACCTTATCGGGAAAATGGTCGACAATTATATCATCAATTCCCAAAACAAAGAGAAACTGTTAACGTGGAGCTTGATCATTGCAGGGATATTAGTTTTAGAAGGTGTTTTCCAATTAATTGCGAGCTATTTTTCCAATTTATTGGCGCAGTCAGTTATCAAGGATATAAGAACGAAAACCTTTAACCATCTTTTATCATTTAGGATGCGTTATTTTGATAACACGCCTGTGGGTGCATTAGTGACTCGCGTAGTATCAGATGTTGAAGCAATTACTGAAGTTTTTTCTGCAGGACTCATGGAGATTTCGGGGGATTTACTCTCCTTGTTTTTTGTGCTTACTTTAATGTTTTTAGCGAATTGGCAATTGGCATTAATGACATTGATCCCTGTTCCCATTTTGATCATTGCTACCCGTATTTTTGCAAAAGCGATGAAATCTTCTTTTCAATTTGAAAGGCAACAAGTAACAAAATTAAACACTTTTGTTCAAGAGCATATTACAGGAATGGGTATTGTGCAATTATTTAACCGACAAAAAATAGAATACGCGAAATTTGAAGAAATCAATAAAGGACATCGACAAGCGCATGTGAATGCTGTTTGGGCTAACTCTATTTTTTTCCCCGTTGTTGAATTATTAAGTTCCCTATCCATCGCCTTTTTACTTGTATGGGGCGCATTAAAAGCGGGGGGTAAAACATCGTTAGAAATTAAAGCGATGTATGGGCAAATTATCGCGTTCACCCTTTGGATCAATCAATTATATCGACCTATTCGTCAATTAGCTGACAAGTTTAATATTCTTCAGCGAGGTACCGTAAGAGCGGAACGGATTTTTGAGATTTTAGACCAAGAAGAGCATGTGCAAGATGTAGGAGCGCTTGACATTTGTGATTTCAATCAAGACATTCACTTTAAAAATGTTACTTTTTCCTATGTTCCGGGGCAAGACGTATTAAAAAACATCAATTTAGTGCTTGAAAAAGGAAAGACAATCGCTTTTGTTGGCGCAACCGGATCCGGAAAAACAACCCTAATTAATCTATTAGGTCGTTTTTATGACTATGAAAAAGGGGCAATATATATTGGAGAAACAGAGCTTAAAACGATTCAACTGAATCTTCTCAGGGCCAATATTGCTATTGTACTACAAGATGTGTTCTTGTTTTCAGATACGGTTCACAATAACATTACTTTAGGAAACAAAAACATAACCAGAGAACAAGTGATTTTAGCGGCAAAGGCTGTCGGTGCGGATGGCTTCATTTCAAAATTACCAGGTACCTATGATTATGCTATCGGTGAGCGCGGAGGAGTGTTGAGTGTTGGACAACGGCAATTATTAGCCTTCATTCGTGCCTATTTATATAACCCTGTTATCTTAATTCTTGATGAAGCTACGTCCAGCCTTGACACCGAGTCGGAAGAATTGATTCAAAAGGCAACAGATAAACTTACTGAAAATAGAACATCTATAATTATTGCGCATAGATTATCAACCATTCAAAAAGCAGCTAAAATTGTTGTTCTAGAAAAAGGGGAAATTGTTGAACAAGGGACACATAAAGATCTATTAAAAGAAGGAGGGTATTATAAAAACCTATTTGACAAACAATTCTTAGAAGAAGAGCAATGAAACGATTTAAAATCGGCGGCGTACCGGAACATTTTAACCTTCCATGGCGATTAGCTATTGAAGATGGAGATTTTCATAAAAATGGAGTAGAATTACATTGGGCTGATATGAGCGGTGGCACCGGTCAAATGATTAAAGGATTACAAACAGGTTCCATAGACATCGCGGTGTTATTAACCGAAGGAATTACCAAAGCAATATTACAAGGCCTTGATGCAACAATAGTCGCAGTTTACGTCCAATCGCCACTTTCGTGGGGGGTACATGTGCCTTTTTTATCTTCTTTTCACTGCGTAGAAGACCTGGAAAATAAAACATTCGCAATATCAAGAGAAGGCTCTGGCTCTCATCTAATGGCAGTTGTAAACGCTTATCAAAAAAATTGGGATTTATCTAAGCTTACTTTTAATGTTGTAGGGGATATTTATGGCGGGCTGTGGTCCCTAAACCAAAATGAATCACAAGGATTTCTTTGGGAAAAATACACCACTCAACCCTATGTCGACCAAAACAAATGCAGACGCGTAGGCGAAGTTAAAACCCCTTGGCCCTGTTTTGTAATTGCGGTTAACAAAAAAATAGCCAGAGAAAACCCTGAGCAAATAAAAAAAATTTGTGAAACCGTTCAACTAAAAGCAAGTGAACTAAAGCAACATACGGATTCTTCCTCTATTATTTCTTGGCGGTATAATTTATCAGTTTCCCAAGTTTCAATGTGGTTGGCTGATACGGAATGGAGTACTGATGGCCAAATCAAGCTCTCCGATTTTGAAATGGTTGTTCACTATTTAAACCAAATGAAGCTGATTAGTAAAGAAGAAGCTGCTAATTGGGAACAAAAACTTTTTTAATGAGGCAATTTACCTTTCTTGTTGCTATACTATTCAGCCCAATTATTTATGGTCAGTATGGATGTACAGATTCCCAAGCCAATAATTTCAATGCTTCTGCCACTATAAATGATGGGTCTTGTTTGTATAATCCAACAAATTATTCCCTGAACTTAGTCGCTAATTTAGATGATACGTTAAGTGAAAATTCAGGACTTGTTTGGGACGCTGGAAAACTATACACTTTTAACGATTCAGGAAGTGGCGCAGAAGTATATGAAATAATGCCCAACGGCACAATAATAAGAACCATCCACATAGCGAATTCTACCAATGTAGATTGGGAAGCAATGACATCTGACTCCTCGTATTTCTACCTTGGCGACTTCGGAAACAACAATGGAAACAGAACGGATTTATGTATTTATAGGCTTTTAAAGTCCGAAGTAAGCAACAACACATTAGACACTGTTGTAGCGGAAAAAATGAACTTTCGGTGGGCTGATCAAATCGATTTTACGAGCGCCTATAATGCAAACAATTTTGATTGTGAAGCATTTTTTGCAACGGAAGATTCCCTTTTCCTTTTTAGCAAAAACTGGGTGGATCTAAAAACCAAATGTTATGCATTACCCAACTATTGGACAGACACATTAAATGCAACATATACTTCTCAATTTGATGTCGATGGTTTAATAACAGATGCCTGCAGAGACACGGCAAATGATAGAACCTATTTGTTAGGGTATAAAAATAACGGGAGTAATTTTTATACCAGCTTCATCTGGTGTCTGTGGGATCACGCATCGAATTTGATTTTTTCTGGTAATAAAAGAAGAATTGAAATAGGAAATGTACTTTCTGTTTCTCAAACAGAAGGAATAATAGTAAGCGATAATGGAACCGGATATGTGAGTGCAGAAAAAGTGGTGAACATTATTACCATTCCTGCCAAACTATTTACTTTCAATTTCACTACTTATTTTGAAGAAATAAATGGATTAGAGCCTTTGTCAAGTCAAGCACCATTTATACTAAGTAACCAATTCATCAGTGAAGGAATTATTGAATTAGCTATTAATATCCCATTCAGTAAAGTGTACATAGAAGATCTCCAAGGAAAGCGAATCATGGAAATAGATAAACAGCACACCCAATTACCTGCTAATTATTTTCATGGCGTCTATTTTTTAAAAATAGACCACAACACTTACCCAATAATTTTATGGCATTGATTTATGAATTACCGTTGCACTTGCTTGCGCAGTAGGCATAATAGTAATATCATTTAAATTCACATGAGCAGGCCGAGATGCCGCGAATACAATTACCTCAGCAATATCATCTGCTCTTAATGCCTCAAAACCATTATAAACAGCTTTTGCTTGCTCGGCATCGCCTTTAAAGCGAACGATTGAAAATTCAGTCTCTGTGGCTCCAGGAGCAATATTGGTCACTTTAATGTTATCCTGTACTAAATCAATCCGCATGGCTTTTGACAAGGCATCCACCGCATGTTTGGTCGCACAATAAACATTTCCTCCAGCATAAACTTCTTTGCCTGCAATACTTGACACATTAAAAATATGGCCCTGCTTATTTGATTGCATAATCGGTGCAACATACCTGCTTACATAAAGCAACCCTTTAATATTCGTGTCAATCATTCGCTCCCAATCGTCGATAACACCTTCGGAAATCACTCCCCTTCCAACGGCCAATCCTGCGTTATTTATTAATACTTTTAGATGCGATTTTACAGCGCTTGACAAGGAGTTAATCGCATTCGCTACCTGAGATTCATTTCGCACATCAACGCTAAAAGTGAGCACATTTACGCCATCTTTCTCTAATTCATTTTTTAATGTCAGCAGCCTATCTTCTCTTCGAGCTAATAGAATTAAGGAATAACCCAGTTTTGAAAATTGAAGAGCGCACGCTTCCCCAATTCCTGAGGTTGCGCCTGTTATAAGTGCGTATTTATCCATTTTATAAAGTTGTGGTTTTTTATTTTTACAGGGATTAAATTAAAATTAATGAAAGAAAGTAATCCAAAAAACAAGAAAGGTAAGGCGGGCATTTTATAACGAACTAATGCTCCAATTACTGGAGTAGTAAGGCCAATTATCGTGAACAAAGTCAGAATAAAAATTATAGAGAAAACAATAAATTTAATGCTTGATTTATTCGGTTTCTCAAAGTAAAATATCGACAAAGGAATCAACGAGAAAAAAATTAAATTCTCAAAAATGGAGAATAAATACAACGGAGATTTCACCTGAGAAAACCAAGGCAATGTAAAAACATGGAACAATGCGAGCGGAATAGCTTTTAGTATAGACCAACTGTTATTTTCCAAGTAGTCCATTTGAATGGCACTTCCTGCATGAAAAGTTTTTGCCAAGGTAATAAAGTCGTGTTGCTTCCCAACTAGTAAGGAAATAAAATCAAATGAAGGATGTATAACAAGCGCCACAAAATATACTAGAGCGCCACCAATAAGAAAGGTGAAAAATGCTTTCCAAAAATGGTGGAATTTCATCCAAAGAAACCATAAAAGAGTGGCTGGTAATAAGGCAAAAAGGACATATATTTTTAAAGAGGCCAACAAGCAAAAACCAACTACAAATAAGCATAGCGTTGACCAACTAAAAGCAATGGCTAGTTTATATACCGCCCAACAAAAGATGCCCAATGCAAAGATTAATAGCGCTTCTTTTAATACCCCCGAACTCCAAAAAAAGACAGATGGAATTAAAAATGAGGCGGCAAATGCTTTTATTTTACTTCCTGAAATGGCATAAAATAACTTTGCCAGGGAGAACAAACCAAGGAAAGATAAAAAAATAAAAATGAGCGCATGGAGAAAATAATTACCAAAACTTAGAATATGTAAAACAGCGTTTATTCGAATCACGATTCTATTGTCATTGCGCAATCCATGGTCATATGGTCTAAACCAATAATGCATTTTATTGAGGTATTGATCCTTCAAAAACTGATCCTCTACACCAACCATTATTTTAATAAAATCAACAGGGTGTTTTATTGCCGCATTTCCTAATATTTCCCCGTCATCATAGTACTTAAAAACATCAGCAGTTTGCCTATCCGTATAATAAAAAGTATAAATTAAAAATAATATAACGCCAGCAAGAACTTTTAATGAAAATGCAAATTTTAATGACGAAGTACTGAAAGGGGATTTCTTAAAGAAAGAGGCGTTGCCAATAAACCTATAAACTCCCCATAAAAATAGCAAAGCAATAAGAAGCTTGACACCTAAAATCATATGCAAATTTAGTGAAATTAATGCCTAAGTAAGGACAAAGCGTCAAAATCTAGCTTCTTTTGCGACAAGTTGTCAGAAATATTCACTTGGCACATCGATTGCCAATAGTTTGAAAAATTATAAAATGAAAACAGGACAAATTAACGTACAAACGGAAAATATTTTTCCAATCATCAAGAAATTTTTATATTCTGACCATGAGATTTTTCTTAGGGAATTAGTCTCGAATGCAGTAGATGCCTCTCAAAAAATGAAAGTACTCTCCGCAAATGGGGAGTTTAAAGGCACTTTAGGCGACCTAAGAGTAGATGTAATTTTGGATGTAGCTGAAAAAACGCTAACGATTAGGGATAACGGAATCGGTATGACCTCCGATGAAATTGATAAATACATTAATCAAATTGCGTTCTCGGGGGCGGAAGAATTCGTTCAAAAATACAGCGGTAAAGAAGGCGCTGAGCAGATAATTGGTCATTTTGGACTAGGATTTTATTCCGCGTTTATGGTGGCTGAAAAAGTTCAAATCCGAACCCTTTCGCGCACAGAAGGATCACAAGCAGTTCAATGGGAAAGTAATGGTTCTACTGAATACACCATAAGTGATATTGAAAAAGAAAGTAGAGGGACCGATATTATCCTATACATTAATGAGGAATCAATCGAATTTATTGAAAAAGCGCGGATTGAAGGCATCCTAAATAAGTATTGTAAATTTTTGCCGATTCCTGTCTTTTTTGGTATGAAGACCGAATACATCGATTCTCCAGAAGGAGAAAAAGATGATAAAGGGGCGATTAAGCGCGTAGCGATTGAGGTGCCAAATCAACTCAATAATACACAACCTGCTTGGACAAAAGCGCCTGTTGATTTAACAGAAGAAGATTACGATACTTTTTACCGGGAATTATACCCAATGACCTTTGAAAAACCATTGTTCAATATTCACTTAAATGTAGACTATCCTTTTAATTTGACAGGAATTTTATATTTTCCTAAGATAAAAGAAAACGTAGAAGTTCAACGGAATAAAATAAACCTATACAGCAATCAAGTATTTATTACCGATAGCGTTGCTGAAATTGTTCCTGAGTTTTTAACATTGCTGCATGGTGTCATAGATTCCCCAGATATTCCATTAAACGTTTCCAGGTCTTATTTACAAAGTGATAGCAATGTAAAAAAGATTTCTTCTCACATTACCAAAAAAGTAGCGGATAAGTTAGCGGAGATGTTCAAGAAAGATCGAAAAGATTTTGAACAAAAATGGGATGATTTACAAGTATTTGTTCAATATGGCATGCTGTCCGAAGATAAATTTGCAGAAAAAGCAAACGGATTTACCTTACTTAAAAATACAGATGGCGCCTATTTTACCATTGAAGAATACAAAGAGAAAATCCTAGCCTTGCAAACTGATAAAGATGGGAAAACAATTGTTTTATACACCAATAATCCCGAGGACCAATTTAGCTATGTAAAAAATGCAAAAGACCGTGAATATGATGTTTTAAGCCTAGATGGACCTTTGATTTCTCATTGGCTTCCTAAATTAGAGCAAAGTAATGAAAACATCAGCTTTGTAAGGGTTGATGCGGACACTTTGGATAAATTAATTCGTAAAACGGATGAAATACCTTCTAAATTATCAAAAGAAGAAGAAGAAACACTAAAAGGCCTTTTTGAAAACTCCATTAACAAGGAAAAATATAATATACAATTTGAGAGCATGAGTGAAGAAAATGCGCCAATTGTTATTACGCAGCCAGAATTTATTCGAAGAATGATGGAGCAACAGAAACTTGGTGGTGGTGGTGGATTTTATGGCGCCTTTCCGGAGATGTTCACGATGACAATTAATTCAAATCATCCTACAGTAACAGGATTAACAGCTAAACCTGAAAAAAAGCAACAAGCAACCATCAAGCAGTTAACCGATTTAGCCTTATTAGAACAAGGATTATTAAAAGGGGAAGCATTGAGTAGTTTTATTGAACGAAACCTAAAGGGAATCGCATAAACTTATTACTTTTGTAAAGGGAGCAAGCTCCCTTTACTCAATCTTGTTGTTTTGTATAAATTTATTTTTGGTATTGGTGCATTTTATTTAACTAGGAAAATCAGTTTTGGTATTCTTGGTTTTATTATTGGTGGTTTTATCGATCAGTTACAAAACAATAAGGGAAAATCAGATAGTGCCCAATCGGACCCATTCCAACAATTTCGTGGACAATCTTCTCGTTTCGATTTTCAAACGATGCTTATGGCTCTTTCTGCGGCTGTAATGAAAGCAGATGGAAAAGTGCTGAAAGCCGAATTAGACTATGTAAAAATATTTTTCACGAATCAATTTGGAAATAAATTTACACCGCAACACCTTTTATCATTAAAGACCTATATTGACTCTGGACAAATTCCGCTTCAGGAGATTTGTTCTCAAATTAGACAAGCAATGCCCATGGAAATGCGCGTTCAACTTTTACATTATTTGTTTGGAATAGCGAAGTCTGATGGAAATGTGTCTGTTAGTGAAATGAGTGTAATCGAACGTATTGCTAGCCAATTAGGTGTCTCTGCCATTGAATTTGATAGCGTAAAAAATATGTTTTATCGTAATGTAGATTCCGATTATAAAATCTTAGGTATTGACTCCAATGCAACGGATGAAGAAGTAAAAAAAGCATATAGAAAGATGGCTGTTACTTATCATCCTGATAAAGTAGCACAAATGGGAGAAGAATATCAAAAAGGAGCAAAGGAAAAATTTCAAACAATTCAAGATGCTTACGAGGCACTCAAAAAAAGACGGGGTTTTAAATAAATTAGTGGGTACTCGTCATTGATTCCGTCACGCAAATAATAAAATCTGCTTTACCCAAGTGTTCTTTTTCCAATTTATTTACCTTCTGTTGGCTAACAGTGGAAATCGTTGTTACCTTAATCAGCGGCTTACTTTGTTGGACATACCACAGTATTCCTTGATAATAATCACTGTGGTAAGCGCCATTGTAGTGGATAATTTGATGGTCTTCTTTGAGTCCCTCTAAAATGTATTTGGCCATGGTAGCATCCTTGAGCGCTTGGGCTTCTAACATATTTCCTCCCCCCATATGAGCAGCCATTTCGTTTAAACTAGCATATTGACTTAACGTGGTATCAATTGGAAATTTCAAGTCTGCCATTTGGCTCTTTTTCAACGGTGAAATGCTGTCCAGCGCTAGGCGTCCACTTTTAAACAATAACGACGCATATTTACGCTCAACATTAGAAGCGATACAGGCTAAGTGATGTTCTTTAGCAAAAAGAAGAAGAGGCTTGTAATCAGTAGAATAATTTGGCCAAAGACGCAGTGAATCTTTTAATTGTTTATCGGTGATGCCACCATTAAGATAACGGTCTAAAGCAGCTTGTTGATCCTGTTCAAACATTTCGAATCCTAGGCTTAGCTTATTGCCCTTTTGATTAAATAACTCCTTAAGCAATTCGAGTTCCAACCAATGAGAAATAGGATTGTCATGAAACTCACCGAACAAAATTAATTGTGCATCGATTGATTTTCGAGTCATTTTTGCTATACTCACTTTTTTTCCTTTGGAATTATAGATCACAAAAGCTTGCTCGGTTTGGGAAATAGCAAAAAATGGTAATAGCAATACAAGCAAAAGAATTTTCATCATTGTAGGTTTTATTATGAAATAAAAAGAGCTTTTAGTCTTCTCTTTGCAAATGCAAATTAAAGCGAACAGCTAATTGCTGATAAATATAACTTTTTATATCATTTGACGCTACTTTTGAAAGGACATCGTGCATAAAAGCTGCAACCACCATGCTTCGTGCATCTATCTCTGAAATACCTCGACTACGCAGGTAAAAAACTGCTTCTAAATCTAATTGACCGGTAGTAGAGCCATGCGAACATTTAACATCATCTGCATAAATCTCTAATTCAGGCTTCGAATTAATCGTAGCGTCATCACTTAGTAAAACATTCGCATTGGATTGAAAGGCATTAATTTTTTGTGCATCAGGACGTACGAAAACTTTCCCATTAAAAACCGCTGTTGATTTATCACCCATTACGCCTTTATACAATTCGTAGGAATTACAATTAGGAAAAATATGATCAATTGTTGTGTGATTATCAACATGTTGATTACCCTTCATGACGTATGCGCCATTAAGATGGGTTTCACAATTTTCTCCTTCTACCTTCACCAACAAGTCATTTCGAACAAAGGCACCATTAAGCGTCATGGTATTTAATGTGAAATTAGAATCCTTTAATTGATGTATGTTTTCTGTTGAGAAATGAAAATTTGCCTCGCCATCATTTTGGATTTTTGTCATTATCAAGTGGCTATTTTCTTTTAAAAAGACACTCCAGTGCACATTTGAATAAGCGTCTATCGCATCTTTTGAAAAATAACCAATATGAACCTCAGCCTTTGCCCCTGCATCCAGCTGCAATTGATTTCTCCAGAAATTTGGCTGTTTAGGGCCATCTGTAATATAAATAATTTGAATGGGTTTATCAACTTGAACTCCTTTTGCAATGTTTATCACACAGCCATTTTGCGCATGAGCTACATTTAGTTTAGCCACATGACTTTCGTTGATAGAAGACAACCAATCCGCCGAGCCAATCTCATTTCCAATTTTGATGCTTATCCCCTCAGGTAGATCACTAGATATATAGATACAAGTTGTGTTTTGAAAGACAAACGTATACGCGTCTTTGACCATATTGAAATCTTCCCAATTAATCGGGGAGGCAACGTTACTTTCCAATTCAATTTTCGCCACTCGATTTAAGCGAGTATATTTCCATGCTTCGTGCTTTGATGTCGGAAATTCCATGACTGAAAGGTCCCCTTCATTTTTAGCTGTTAACACGGAAGGCAGGGCTAACTTAGCGGCGCTGAGATTGCTTCTAAACGATTGAAGTGTTGCTTTTGTGGACGTCCCCATTATTGTTGTTTTCAATTGACTTTATTTTCTTTAATCCAGTCATATCCTTTTTCTTCCAATTCAAGCGCAAGCTCTTTTCCAGCCGTTTTTACAATTCGACCGTCATATAAAACATGCACAAAATCAGGAATAATATAATCTAATAATCGTTGGTAATGGGTAATAATGATGGTCGCATTTTGATCCGTTTTTAATTCATTTACCCCATTCGCAACAATTCGCAAGGCATCGATATCTAGGCCAGAATCCGTTTCATCCAAAATAGCTAGTTTCGGATTTAGCATGGCCATCTGAAAAATTTCATTTCGTTTTTTTTCACCACCAGAGAAACCTTCATTCACAGAGCGAGAGGCCAATTTGCTATCCAATTCAACCAGCGCTGATTTATCCCTAACCAATGCCATAAATTCCTTTGCTGACATAGCTGTCTCTCCCTTATGCTCTCTTATTTCATTAATGGCTGTTCGAAGAAAATTAACATTCGAAACACCCGGGATTTCTACCGGATATTGAAAAGCAAGAAACAAGCCTTCGCGCGCTCTTTCCTCCACAGATAAATCCAGAAGGTCTTTTCCATCAAAGTCAATTTCACCTGCGGTAATTTCATATTCTTCCCTTCCCGCTAATATAGATGCAAGCGTACTCTTTCCTGCTCCATTTGGCCCCATAATCGCATGAACCTCTCCCGCATTAACAGTCAAGTTAAGTCCTTTTAATATGGCTTTTCCTTCTATACTAGCATGTAAATTTTTAATCGTAATCATAGGTTACTATTTTTTAATCAATGTGTTATCCAACACTTCCTTCTAAACTTATCGTTAATAATTTTTGTGCTTCAACCGCAAATTCCATTGGTAATTGATTCAACACTTCTTTACAATACCCATTAACGATTAAACCAATTGCTTTTTCTTCACTGATGCCACGTTGTTTGCAATAAAACAGTTGATCCTCACCTATTTTCGAAGTCGTCGCTTCGTGCTCAATTTTTGCACTGCTATTTTTACACTCAATATACGGAAAGGTGTGTGCACCACATTCACTCGACATTAATAGGGAATCACATTGCGAAAAATTACGCGCATTGTGTGCGTTTTTCTGAATTTGAACCAATCCACGATATGAATTTTGAGATTTTCCAGCGGAAATGCCTTTCGAAATAATGGTCGATTTTGTGTTTTTACCTAAATGAATCATTTTTGTGCCTGTATCAGCTTGCTGATAATTATTAGTCACTGCAACGGAATAAAATTCACCTACCGAATTATCTCCTTTCAAAATACAAGAAGGATATTTCCACGTTACGGCAGATCCAGTTTCTACTTGTGTCCAAGAAATTTTTGCGTTTTTTTCACACACTCCTCTTTTCGTAACGAAATTAAAAATACCACCTAAGCCATTCTTATCACCAGGATACCAATTTTGAACGGTTGAATATTTAATTTCCGCATTTTCCAACGCTATTAATTCTACCACGGCAGCGTGAAGTTGATTTTCGTCACGTTGTGGAGCTGTACATCCCTCTAAATAAGAAACATAAGAACCTTCGTCAGCGATGACTAATGTTCGTTCAAATTGTCCTGTCCCACCTGCATTAATTCTAAAATAAGTAGAAAGTTCCATTGGACATCGAACGCCTTTCGGAATATAGCAAAATGAACCATCGGTAAAGACTGCCGCATTTAGCGTTGCATAAAAATTATCTTGTGTAGGAACAACCGTTCCCATATATTTCTGTACTAAATCGGGATGATTTTGCACTGCCTCTGAAAAGGAGCAGAAGATAATCCCTAATTCTCCTAACTTTTCTTTAAATGAGGTGGCTACGGAAACAGAATCCATCACAAAATCAACAGCTACTCCTGTTAATCTTTGCTGCTCTTCCATCGAAATCCCTAATTTAGTCATCGTTGCCTTCATCTCAGGATCTACATCATCCCATGACTCATATTTTTTTGTTTGTTTTGGAGCCGAATAATAGGCAATAGCCTGAAAATCGGGCTTTTTATACTTCACATGCGCCCATGATGGTTCATTCATCGTTGACCAAAGTTCTAAGGCATTAAGTCGGTAATCAAGCAGCCATTGCGGCTCCTCTTTCTTAGATGAAATTAATCGGACAATATCTTCATTAAGTCCAATAGGAATTGTGTCTGTATCTATATCACTTACAAAACCAAATTTATATTCTTGATTTTTAAGTTCTTCCGCTAATTCGTCCTCGGTATAGTTTGCCATTGTTTCAGTTCAATTGTATTTAAACAGAGAAAGATTCTCCACAACCACAAGTACGGTCGGCATTTGGATTTTTAAAAACAAAGCCCTTTCCATTTAAACCTCCAGAAAAGTCTAGCACGGTTCCAATTAAGTATAAATAACTTTTCTTGTCTACAACAACCGTTACCCCATTGTTTTCAATATTGGTATCTCCTTCTTGGTGTTGATTGTCAAAAGTAAGCTGATACATTAAGCCTGAGCATCCCCCACCTTGTACACCTACACGAATAAAATAGCCCGACTTATCGTCTTCTTCCATTAATCGAATGGCTTGGTTTTTTGCTTGATCAGTAACTGTTATCATTTCGTTTATTTAGATTAATTATAAATAACCAATAATTAATGTACAAAAATACCTTATTTAAAAGATTGCCACAACTTTTTTCTAAACAAGTTAAGTAAATAGTTGTTTAACTATTGAACAAAAAAAATCAAAATGAAACATTTAATAATTGGAGGCAACAGCGGAATTGGAAATGCCGTTGTGGAAGCACTTGGGGAATCCAATTGCATTATATTTTCAAGAAGAGGGGACGAAAGTGCAGATAATCATTATAAAATCAATGTTTTAACAGATGAATTTCCTGAACTTCCTGATTTAAAAAGTATTGTTTATTGCCCAGGAACCATACAATTAAAGCCCTTTCATCGGTTTAGTGAAGCGGATTTTCTGAACGATTTACAGACCAACGTTATAGGTGCTATCAAGGTCTTGCAGTTCTATCATAAAACACTTAAATCAAATAATGGTAATGTTGTATTATTTAGCACGATCGCTATAAGTCAAGGCATGGGTTTCCACTCTTCCATTGCGGTTTCAAAAGGAGCGATAGAAGGCCTTATGAAAAGTCTTGCAGCAGAATGGGCGCCTTTTGTGAGAGTAAATTGTATCGCTCCCTCTTTAACAGATACTCCTTTAGCCCAAGAATTATTAAACACAGAACAAAAAAGAGAGGGCGCGAATAATCGTCACCCACTAAAGCGCATTGGTACACCAGTGGATATTGCACAAGGCGTAAAATTTTTAATCGAAAACAGCTGGGTAACTGGACAAATAATCCACATTGACGGAGGTCTTTCGTCGATAAAAATGTTGTAAAAAAAAAGAGGGCATACACCCTCTTTTATCAAACTTGTACTTGGAGATTACCTGTTTATTTCTATTGTTTTTGTATAAAGAATCGTTTCATTTGATTTAAATACGATGGTATATGTTCCATTGATTAAATCGTTCAAGTGTAATTCTGATGCGCCCATAACAGGAATCGTTGGCATATACTGACCATTGGAAGAAATGATCTCAATGGTTTCAATTCGATTGTCTTTCCAATTAATTCGAGCATTCCCTGTGACAGAATTGGCAACCACCTCAATAATATCATCCTTCACCCCTTGCTTAGTGTCATTTAGTGAAAAGGCACTTGAAGCTATCAACATAGAAAGTGCTAAAACCAGCGAGTTTAAATTTAAGATTGTTTTCATGGCGTTTGTTTTTGTTTGTTTGTAGTTATTCGTTTTGTTTGTCAAAATTGAAATAAATAACATTATTTCATATCGTATTTAACACATTACGTGATTAAAATACAATAAGTTACATAATTATCCCTATGTATTTATACGTATAATTAGGGCATTAATAAAGACGAATAATAATCAAAAAACAATCGATGTTCACTATTCGCTATCCTTCAAACATCTATACATGAAACATCGAATAGCATTCCATAAATTTGGTTTGAAATAATAAGGAAAGAAGGCAGGACGCTTATTATGTTGGGAATTGATTTCTGCTTGGAGAGGCAGTTTATTTCATCGTCAAAATAAAATGATTCATTTTATTAAACAACATAATAAGTACCTGTCCTTTTTTATTAAAAAGAACCACTCAGACTTTAATCGGTCTACAATTGAAAAGGGCTTAGGCCCTTTTCTTATTTAACTTGATTTATCTTATAAAGTACCGGCCGACTCGGGCTAGCGTCGTTTTCAAAAGGAGCGACTTGCAACTCCAGAATGTATTCTCCGTCTATGATCCGTTCATCTACAAAAATCAATTCTGTGATTGTTCTTTCAATGCGATTGACATGCGGTACTTCCCAAAAATCATGGTGAAAAGCAAGCGCTCCCCCATCTTTCTCCTTGTCAACAGAAGGCAAATCAATTAGTAAATGTTTAATATTAAAATCATTCAACACCTTAATTCCATCCAATGCTAAAAATGGCGGATTTGTATCTGCATAATTCAGCGACTTTTTTGAGTCACTATTTGGCAAGGTTCTTATGATAAGCGCCTCAACATCCAATCCTTCTGGAAGGGTGGGAATTGAAATTATCCTATCGCCATTTGCTTGTTCTACCGGCGACAAGGAAATAAGTAAAGCACGAAAAAAATAATTTTTGAGAACTTTATTTATAGACAAAATCTCCTTGGTAATGTGCCCCGATGATTCCGTATGCGTTCCATGACCGTGCGGATTAAACCAAATTGATCTAAAATTCACATCACCCCCTTCTTCAACACTTCCCAGAAATCCATTTTCACGGACAACCTCCATTTTCGGAGGGGAGACATACCAAGCACTTAAGGTTTGGTTGTCAGATAAATCCATGGATAAATCCATTGGTGAATCAGTTTCAATAAATTCATTTTCATTTAAATAGAAGCGCATAGTCATCAAATTTATTAATTATGATTCACTTAATTCAATATAGATTGTTGAAATTGTTCCCTTTGAATAAATAACTGCAAAGATATTGATCGTATCTTTGAAGCATGGAACAACAACAAGATTTATTAAAAGACATAATTTCCCATTCGAAAGAATACGGATTTATTTTTCCATCCTCTGAGATATATGATGGACTTGCAGCGACATATGATTATGGACAACTTGGAGTAGAGTTAAAAAACAACATAAAAACATATTGGTGGAAAGCGATGGTTCAAATGCATACTAACATCGTAGGCATCGACTCCTCCATCTTTATGCACCCAACCATTTGGAAAGCCTCAGGCCATGTGGATGCGTTCAATGACCCATTAATTGACAATAAAGATTCAAAAAAAAGATACAGAGCGGATGTATTAATTGAAGAACACATTGAAAAAATAAAAGTAAAAATTGAGAAGGAAGTAGACAAAGGGCGGCAAAAATTTGGAGACGCGTTTAATGAGGTGGAATTTCGTCAAACGAATCCGAATGTACTTCGTAATGCTACGAAAATCAATGAAATTGAGGCACGATTCAAAGAAACATTGTCAAATGATGACCTAGAGGGCGTACGACAATTAATAATTGATTTGGAGATTGCATGCCCCATTTCCGGGACAAAAAATTGGACAGACGTAAGGCAATTTAATTTAATGTTCTCAACAGAAATGGGATCTGTCGCTGGCGAAGCGTCCACTATTTATTTGCGGCCAGAAACAGCACAAGGTATTTTTGTTAATTTTCTAAATGTTCAGAAATCGGGAAGAATGAAGATCCCTTTTGGCATTGCCCAAATAGGAAAAGCTTTTAGAAATGAAATCGTTGCAAGGCAATTTATTTTTCGAATGCGCGAATTTGAACAAATGGAGATGCAATTCTTTGTTGAACCAGGCGAAGAAATTAAATGGTATAATAACTGGAAATTAGCACGTGAAAAATGGCATAAAGCGCTTAATTTAGGCGATACTAAATACCGCTTTCATGACCATGTTAAACTGGCTCATTATGCGAATGCAGCATGTGATATAGAATTTATCTTTCCTATGGGATTCAAGGAATTAGAAGGGATTCATTCTCGGACAGATTTCGATTTAAAACAGCACGAAACATTTTCAGGTAAGAAACTGCAATACTTTGATACGGCAACCAACGAAAGTTATGTGCCATATGTAGTAGAAACATCCCTTGGACTTGACCGGATGTTTTTATCTATCCTGAGTGCTTCATATAAGAACGAGACCCTTGAAGATGGAAGCTCACGAATTGTCTTAACCATCCCGCCGGCTCTAGCACCCTACAAAGTTGCAATTCTTCCCCTTTTGAAAAAAGATGGCTTGCCAGAAAAATCTAGGGAAATAATGAAAGAATTGCAATTCGATTTTTCCATCCAATACGATGAAAAAGATTCTATTGGGAAAAGATATCGACGACAAGACGCGATAGGCACCCCTTATGCAATCACCATTGACCATCAAAGTTTAGAGGATAATTCCGTTACAATACGCGATCGCGATACTATGAAACAAGAACGGGTTGATTTATCTACTATTCGCGAATTTCTATCAGAGAAAACGGGTTGGAAGTCGTTGCTATTGAATCAATAGTAAGCATTTGAGAATCCTACTTTTTGTTGTTATTATATTATCGCAAGATAGTTTCGGGCAATTTATTTCTAATAATTCGGGTAGTGCTTTTTCAGACCAACCCTTTTTTAATCCGACTTTCATCCAAGCATTAAATATCCAGCGCTTATCAGCAACCATTTCTATTAAGAAAAAAAATGATGCTATTCGGCTTACAACAGATGAATTAATTTACCATTTCGATACGGCGGGAAATATGATTCAAATTGAACAAATAAAAAATAGTAATGGTAAATTCGAAACGACCAATCAATATTTCAACTATGATTCCTCCGCACGATTAATCGAAACGAAAAAAGTATGGGGAATTAATTGGCTCATTACCCATTTTAATTATGATTCATTGGGTCGCATACATGAGAAAATTGAATCATTAATACGCCGTGAAACACAAGAACTTCCCTCCATCATTAACTATGAAAGAATTGAATACATCCTATTAAAGGATGGCTGTCTAAAAAAATATTATGATGAACACAAACAGTTATTCAAAGAGCAGACAATTATTTCGAGTGATCTTGATTTACTGGTAGAGACGGAAAAATGGAAAATGAATAGTCATGCTACCAGAAAAGAATATTTAATGGAATTTGGGCGATTAGCCGCTATTACTTACTATCCTGAAAATATTGATCTGCCAATGGAACAAAATTGTTTTACCTACAACACCGATGGTGAATTAGAATCTAAAGAACAGCTAAAAGATGGTACGTTTATTAGCGAATGGCAACTACTTTATGACCCCAAAAGCAAAATAATCTCCGCCCTTATCAAACAAGATAAAGCATCGGGAACCATGGAGATTTTTCGTTTTAAGGAACAAAAATATTCCCCTAAATAAATCAACCTTTTCTTTTAAATAAATTGATCGCGAAAATAATCGCCACTACGGAAATTAATCCCCCAAAAAAATAGAAAAAGATGGCCATTTCTGTGTTTGCTAGAATATACATATCTTTTAGTTTAGTCTTCTAAGCTATTGTATATTAATTGATTATAAAGAATAAATGAACATGTTCAATAGTTGAGTTATTTGACATCCTAATTGAATGAATATTGAAGGTATTGAGGAATAAATAATCATAGCTTACAATCAGTCAAACGAGGAGAATTGCTTATTTTTGCTAAAAAAAAAGAAATGTTTAGAACACACACCTGTGGTGAATTAACGATTAAAGAAGTAGGTAATACCGTTGAATTATCGGGATGGGTCCAACGATCTAGGGATTTAGGAGGAATGACTTTTATTGACCTAAGAGATCGATACGGAATTACACAATTGACTTTTAATGCAGACCAAAATGCTGAATTAGCGGAACGGGCGAATAAATTGGGGCGGGAGTTTGTCATTCAGATAAGAGGAAAAGTAATTGAAAGAAGTAATAAAAATAAAAACATTCCAACCGGGGAGATTGAAATTATTGTTGATTTTTTGACCATATTAAATACGGCAAAACTCCCCCCATTTACGATTGAAGATGAAACCGATGGAGGAGATGAATTAAGGATGCAATACCGCTACTTGGACATAAGAAGAAATCCAGTCCGAGATAATTTGATATTACGACACAAAGTATCGTTGGAAATAAGAAATTACTTAGATAACAAAGGTTTTCTAGATGTAGAGACCCCCGTTCTAATCAAATCTACTCCTGAAGGCGCAAGAGATTTTGTTGTTCCAAGCAGAATGAATCAAGGGCTTTTTTATGCCTTACCGCAATCGCCACAAACCTTCAAACAATTATTAATGGTGTCAGGAATTGACCGGTATTACCAAATAGTAAAATGTTTCCGTGATGAAGATTTAAGAGCCGATAGACAACCGGAATTTACACAAATCGATTGCGAAATGGCTTTTGTTGAGCAAAACGATATACTTGACACCTTTGAAGGTTTAATTAAACACGTCTTCAAAAAAGTTAAAAACATTGACTTTCCAGCCGCTTTTCCAAGAATATCCTACCAAGAAGCGATGGAACGTTTTGGTTCTGACAAACCTGATATTCGTTTCGAAATGGAATTTGTTGATTTTACTATAATGGCAAAGGGTAAAGGATTCCCAGTATTTGATGACGCTAATTCTGTACTTGCCATTAATGTTGCTGGTTGCGCAGATTACACAAGAAAGCAACTTGACGAATTAACAGAATGGGTGAAGCGTCCTCAGATTGGTGCCAAAGGATTAATCTATGCCAAATATAATCTAGATGGAACCCTAAAATCGTCGGTTGATAAATTCTATGACGAAGCTGCATTAAAGGAATGGATGATGGCGGCCAAAGCCAAGCCTGGCGATCTATTATTATTACTTTGCGGGGATCTTGAAAAAACCCGTAAACAACTAAGTGAATTACGCTTATACCTTGGAAATAGCTTAGGTTTAAGAGACCCTTCTATTTTTAAACCATTATGGGTAACCGATTTTCCATTGTTAGAATGGGATGAAGATAACAATCGTTTTCATGCGATGCATCATCCGTTTACGTCCCCAAAACCAGAAGATATGGACTTAATCGATACCGATCCTGGAAAAGTTAGAGCAAACGCCTATGACTTAGCGATGAACGGTGTTGAATTAGGTGGAGGCTCGATTCGAATTCATGACAAAGCGTTGCAATCAAGAATGTTCGATTTATTGGGATTCACAAAAGAGGAAGCGCAAGCACAATTCGGGTTTTTAATGACCGCCTTTGAATACGGTGCACCACCACACGGCGGCTTAGCTTTTGGCTTGGATCGATTAGTCGCTACATTAGGAGGTTCCGAATCCATTCGTGATTTCATAGCGTTTCCTAAAAACAACAGTGGAAAAGATACCATGATTGATGCGCCTTCACCAATAAGCGCCGAACAATTAAAAGAATTAGGTGTTAAATTGACATGAATCAAAAAATAAGTAAACTTTCAGAAGCTATTGCGCCATTGCGACAAGAATTGCTTCAACATCCGTTGTATACAAAACTCGATACGCATACATCTCTCCAGCTTTTCATGGAGCAACACACCTATGCTGTTTGGGATTTTATGAGTTTATTGAAAGCATTGCAAAGAGGTTTGACCTGTGTAACATTGCCATGGGTTCCAACAGGAAGTCCCTCTACCCGACGATTAATTAATGAAATTGTTTTGGGAGAAGAAAGTGATATCGATTCTAACAACATACCGGCAAGTCACTTTGAATTATACATACAAGCGATGGAGGGGCTGGGTGCTGAAACTAAACCTATATTAGATTTTGTCGCTAACATTTCGAAAGGCCAGGAAATTACCTCATCGTTTGATCTAAACAAAGTAAATTCAGAAACTAAGGAATTCGTTGATTTCACGTTCCGAATTATTGAAGCAGGAAAACTTCATGAAATTGCCGCCGTTTTTACTTTTGGGAGGGAAGATTTAATTCCTGACATGTTCATCGAAATTGTAAAAGGAATGGAGAATAAAGAGGGCGTATCCACTTCTCGTCTTATTTATTACCTAGAGCGACATATCGAAATTGATGGTGGCGAACATGGTCCTTTGTCACTTCAAATGATAGATGAATTATGTGGAGATGATGCCGTTAAATGGGAAGAGGCTACGAGCGTTTCATCGCAAGCACTAAAGATGCGCATTAATTTGTGGAATGGCATTCTAAAACAAATCGATAAAAACTAATTTTTAAGGTTTCTTTTTTTTATAGGACAATACTGTTCTAAAACATCTTTTCTTTTAATTTAAAAATTCACCCTATATTTGATTGATGCAGGAAGATGTTAAACATAGTTTAAGCAAATCACTTTTTTGGGATGTTAATTTTGAGGATCTTGATTCTCAAACTCATTCACTATTTATTACAGAGCGCGTTCTTACAAGGGGAACGTTAGTTGATTTTAAAGTTCTAAAAAACTATTTTGGAATAGAAAAATTAAAAGCTATCATCGTAGAAATAAAAAATCTTGACGAAAGAACATTAAGTTTTTGTTCTGTATATTTTTCTATTCCTAAAATAAATTTTAGATGTTACAATCTCAAACAGTCGAATCTAACACACTGGAATTATTAAAGTCTTTGATGCAAAAAGAATATTTAGATTCTTTTGTACTGGTGGGCGGAACGGCTTTAGCATTGCAGTTAGGAAATAGGGAATCTATTGATTTGGATTTGTTTTCAAACACTGATTTTGCGTCAAACGACCTTTTGACATCCTTGTTGAAGGATTATCAAATTGTAGTAAATAATCAACTTTCACAAACGCTAATTACAACAATTAATCACGTTAAAGTTGACTTTATAAAGTTTCATTATCCGTTTATTAGGCCTTTTTTAGTAATTGAAAATATTCGAATGGCTTCCCTTGAAGACATTGCTGCCATGAAGTTAGATGCTATAACAGGTAGAGGGAGCAAAAAAGATTTTTATGATTTATTCTTCCTTTTGCAACACTATTCAATAGATGAATTGTTTTCCTTTTACACCGAAAAATATCCCCATCAAACTACTTTTCATGTAGCAAGAAGTCTTACTTATTTTGATGATGCCGATATACAACCAAGCCCAATTGTTTTTGACAAAACTATTACATGGGAAACGGTTAAGAAGAAAATAATAAGTGTAATACAATCCTTATGATTGAACGGAAAACTATTTCGTTTTATTCCGTTTTTCTTCAAGCCAAGTTGGCACTTTGGAAGGTGACTTTTCAGGGGAATTTCCTAATAATTTTTCGATCAAATCAGGTCGTTTAGCTTTTTCCAATCGCTGTTTAATCCACCCTTGGTTTTCACGTTTATACCAAAAGAAAAAACGATTTTGATTGATTTTCTCTTCTTTTGTTTTGACAGTTTTGATTGGCTTTAAGGTATACGGGTGAACCCCTGTGTAATAAATCACCTCAGCAACGGTCATTGGTGTAGGTGTAAAATCCTGCACTTGTTCCAATTGAAAACCCATGTCTTTCGTTTCTGCTGCCAAATTTGCCATATCTTCTTCTTCGCAGCCAGGATGAGAAGAAATAAAATAAGGGATAAGTTGCTGCTTAAGCCCATGCTTTTCCGAAATCTTATCGTATTTCTCCTTGAATTTATGGAAATACTTAAACGATGGTTTGCGCATTACCCGTAATGTAGCATCAGATGTATGTTCTGGCGCGACCTTTAAACGTCCGCTAACATGGCGTGTAATCACTTGTTCAATGTACTCGTCGTGATTTCCATCCTCATTGTTTTTATTGAAATCATCCACCAATAGATCGTAGCGAATTCCAGATCCCACAAATGCCTTTTTCACCTTTGGATGTGCATCCACTTTGCGATACAATTCCGTCATTGGTTTATGAGAGGTGTCCAAATTATTACAAATTACAGGATGGATACAACTTGGTGAAGTACAACGTGCACAAATTGCCTCGTCTTTCCCTTTCATTTTATACATGTTTGCCGAAGGACCACCTAAATCAGAAATGTATCCACGAAATTCTGGATGCGCAACTACCTCCTCCACTTCCGCCAAAATCGATTTTTCACTTCTTGAAGCAATAAACTTTCCTTGATGCGCAGAAATGGTACAAAAACTACACCCACCAAAACAGCCTCTGTGCATATTAATAGAAAACTTAATCATGTCGTAGGCTGGAATAGCACCACGTTTCTTATATTTTGGATGTGGCAAGCGCGTATAAGGCAAATCAAAAGAGCGATCTATTTCATTTTCCTCCATTGTTTTATATGGAGGATTAACGACTAAAATTTCATCGCCTACCACCTGAGTAATTCGATTTGCTTCCCATTTATTGGATTCAACTTCTACAATTTTAAAGTTCGCCGCATATCTTATTTTATCTTCAAGACATACTTCATGACTTGCTAATTCAACCGTTTCCCAATTTTTATTTTTGGGCAAAGAAAGTGCTTTATCTTGCAAGAATGCCACTTGTTTTAAGGTTTTTGCTTGCTCAAAAGGAACCCCTTTTTTTAGAAGCCGTAATAATTCTCGCAAGGGTTGATCCCCCATTCCATAAACCAATAAATCGGCTTTTGAATCCACCAATATACTAGGCATTAATTCATCTTTCCAATAATCATAATGGGTAACCCTACGTAAAGAAGATTCGATTCCACCAAGAACTACGGGGACATCTGGATACAACTCTTTCAAAATATTCGAATAAACAATTGATGCGTAATCGGGTCTAAATCCTGCCTCGCCACCCGGCGTGTACGCATCCGTAGAGCGCAAACGCTTATTTGCGGTGTAGTGATTGACCATTGAATCCATACAGCCAGCTGTAACGCCAAAAAACAAACGTGGTTTTCCTAATTTCTTAAAATCTCTTAGGTCATCTTTCCAATTTGGTTGAGCAACAATTCCAATCCGCAACCCTTCATCTTCAATGATCCGACTCACCACCGCTGTTCCAAAAGCAGGATGGTCCACGTAGGCATCTCCAGAAATTAAAATGACATCAAATTCTTCCCAAGCTCTTTTCTGAGCTTCTTTTAAAGACATTGGAATCCAATCCGAAATAGGGCGTTCATTAAGCATGGTACAAAAATACGCAAAGCGAATAGCAAATCTTGCTTATGCACACCAAACCAATGAAATTTTTAACGAATCGGTGAAAAATTATTCCCCTATGTTAACATTCACCGATTGTTGCTTATCGCCTTCACCAATGTAAAGAATATATTGACCATTATACAAGGTGCTCACATCAAAATAAGCGATCGTACTTCCTTGAAATATTGTTTTTGAATCGATCAATTTACCATTTAAATCAACTAGTTGCAAGGCAACATCTGTTTTGATTAAATCACTTAGTTGCACCATAAGTACATCATTGCTTGGATTTGGAAAAACCTTTACATCAACAGGTGTGTTTTCAGAAAGGGTGTTACTTGGATTATACACCGTTACCGTTTCCGTAATCGAGGTTACTTTGGCGCCTGTTTTTGTACCATAAAAAGTGGGGCCAACTACATAAGGATAGGCAGAGTTCCAATTTGCATCAACCGTTGCAAAGTAGCAATAGATCCCATTTGGATATTCTGGCGTAACGCAAAAACGCCCGTTGTGAACATCTAAATAATCTTGCCCTGCGTTTGATATGTACTCATAATCTTCTCGAAAATAACCCAACGGGTAGGTAACTGAAACAGGTGGGCCAGCTGTTACAGCAGTTCCGTTGGAATAGGTAGTTCTTGTGCTGATATTTCTCAATTGATAACTCGATTTCATTCGTGTGATGCCGCCCGTTCCGTCTGTATTTGCATAGCCATATGCACCATAGATAGGGAAACCATCATAAGCATAACCAATTAAGGGTGAATGTTGCGTGGCATTGATTAAATACAAGCCATCAGCGGCATAAATATCACAAATATTAGAAATAACAGTAAGGTCTAAATTGAAGGCGCTTGGATTTTGATGATGGTGATAATTTCCCATTGCCGGGTGTCCTTTTGCACAATCGAAGCCCGCTTTTTCTGCAGGAATTGCATCTCTATTCCAGACGCCATCTCCCATTCCGCCTAAAGGTCCACCAGCAACTGAATTGGTAGAATTCTTCCAAGAGACGCCGTCTCGGTAATCAAATAATGCCACACCGTTAATAAAAATTCCAATGTTTCCTCCATTAGTGTTTGTTGGATTTCCGGTATTTTGAACTGGATTCAAAGAAATCTTAAATATGGCATTTTGACTCGTTGCAAGCGATGTATTCCCATCTAAAAACGGCCCTGTTATGTAAGAAGGTATTCCTTTTGTTGATACGTAAACCCAATTAGTTGAATATTGAACCGTTTGAACATTTGCCGCAACCGCATCAACAATAGGCGTCGGATTACCACTTACATAATGCCTCCCAGTTAAGCCAGAAGTATTAATTAACCAAGCACTAATTGCAGGATTCGTTTGTGCAACCGCTGATAGTGTTGCAGCTAAAAAGATTGATAAGGTAATTTTTTTCATGTGTAAACTTTTTGTTTGATAATTAGATGTCGTTTTTTGAATAATCTTGCGGTTTAAAATTACTTAAGCGTTGCATATTTAAATCTTTCATCGAATAAAAATGTTTTATCCGTTAGTGTTTTTAAAAATGCCAATAAATCTTTTTGTTCGTTATCTGAAAGTCTGACGGGATTTTTTCTTAATTCTTTACTTAGTAATGGATTTGAATAATCTAAAAGCGTATAATGTTTAATCACATCCTTCAGTTTTGAGATGCGTCCATCATGCATGTATGGGAAGCTATATTCAATGTTGCGAAGTGTTGGTACCATAAAAAGTAATGAATCACGTTTGTTACCAGTTATTGTCATTCTTCCAAAATCCAATAATTCAGGATGAAGAGGCAGTCCATTGGATTTAAAATCATCCCCACCAAAAAACGGCGGCTTATGACATGAAGCACAGAATTTCGTAAACAAAACCATTCCTTTAGATTCCTGATCGGTAAAAACTTGATCATCTTCCGCCCTCATTACTTTATCGTATTTAGAATTAGCTGAAACAAGAGACACGGTAAATTGTGCAAGTGCCTTAACCAAATGAAAAGGTCGAATATCAGTGGTGCCAAAAGTGCGTTTAAATGCCGCCGAATAGATGGGAGAGCGATCCAAGCGATATAGCAAGGAGTCCAAGCGCATATCCATTTCGGCAACATGCGTGATGGGATTAATCGCCTGAGCATTTAAATTTAACACGCCGCCGTCCCAATGAAACAATTTTCGCCACGCTAAATTCGCTAAACCGGGAGCGTTACGTTTACCAATTCGACCATCAATGCCGTGGCTTGTTGGGTGATCCACATGTGCAAAAGCAGTAAATTGCAAATGACAAGAAGCACATGAAATGGTTGAATCTCTTGATAGAATTGGGTCATAAAACAAAGCCCTTCCTAGTTCAAATTTGTCTCCATCCAATGGGTTTCCTTTAAAATCATAACTAGGTTTCGGCCATGCTTTAGGCTGGTAAAAAGGGGAAGGAATAAGTTCTTTCAGCGTAAAGGAACATACACAACAACAAAAAAAAGCGAACAATAAGAAACGAGAACCCTTCATACCCTTTTTTAATTAAAACATGCCGCTAGGCCCTGCGAAATTAAAAAGGCTTCTTTACCTGGCAACATTAAATGATGTGTTTTTTTTAAAGAAATGACATCCGGAAAAAGCAAGCTCAATTCAAATTGGATATATGAATCAAGAAGATCTACTTGTACCTGTTGAGCACTTGCATAGGGAAATCGATAGCCACCTAGGTGAAATTCAAAATCATGCGTTTTTGTTAAAACCAAACTGCTTTTTCCTGCCAATTTCAAGTTGACATAACCCGTATTCCACGCCCAATACATCCCAAGTAAAGGATCGTAGGCGTTTTCCAATTCTCCAGATACATTTTTACTACTGTCTAATCCTAGCGTAAATGAAACGTCGTCATAGTTAGAAATTTCTAAATTTTTAAAAAAAACATGCGTGGATGAATCGGCTAAATCATAAAAAATTAAGGTGTCAATATTAATGGTATTGCCACTATTTTTTTCTATAAATCGGAAATCCGAAAGATACATTTTAAGGGTAGAAAAACTAATGGAATCCTTGTTTTCGGTTAAATACACCTGTTCTAACTCGAGGGCTTTATTATCCCAAGACGGTATGATTCTAAGTTGCCCATAGCAAGTTAAGGAGAAGAAAAAAGAAACGATAAAAAGTGGTGAAACTACTTTCATTTTTTATGTCGTGGCCCTCCTTCCAATATACGTGTGAAAAACCCATTTAATTGCTTCCGTTCCTTTTCAGAACAGAGGCTATTTATATCTTTAAAGTAAAGATAAGTCATTTTATCCAGTTCATATTGATTGGCACTAATTAGCTTTAGAATACTATCCGCTTGACTTTCGGGAAGCTCGTTTTCAAAAGACAAGAGTAGTTTTGCACGTAGTTTTTTTGAATTATCGATTAGCTTTTCCTTCATTTTAAAATGAAGCAACTCTTTCCGATTGATGTCATTTGCCCGGGCATCTTCTATGTTGAGAATATTCACAATTCTTGGTCGCTCGTGTGGCCTATGTGGAAGAAATATAAACGTAATCAAGCCTATATTAATGATTACCAATATCCCAATTATCACTTTGTATTTTTTCATATTAATTGTTTTGTATTAATTCCATTCTTCGAAATATTCTGTGTCCTCATTTTGTGTTTCTTTCGTTTGGTTGGCATACAATACAGCAAAAATATTGATTGAAATCAGCAATGCAATAGCCGCTGCGGCGTAATAAAAACGAGCAATCGAAACTTGTCTCTCAGTAGGAATTAGTGCTAATTTATTCGCTAATTCATCAGAAACTTCAATTCTTGAAGAAAATTTAAACCCTTCTAAATCTTTCATAACTTGATGATTTTTTTCAAATTCACTCGCGCTCTAAAAAGTAATGATTCTACCGCTGAAATGGATAAATTCATTGCTTGAGCAATTTCTAAATAACTAAAGTCTTCCATTGTAAACATGGTAAATGCAATGCGTTGGTTTTCTGGTATGTGCTGTAAAATAATTCTCATTCTTGTTTCTTCTTCATGTTGAATAAGTTCCGCATCTGTATTTTGGGAGCTTAGGAAAAAGTCAACTTTTTCAAGTGGAACGTTTATCCCTTTTCGCTTTTGACGCAGATCTCTCCGTGTTTTTTCTTTGCATTTATTTACTGTTATACTATAGACCCAGGTGGAAATTTCACTCGCTCCTTTAAAATTAGGTAGGCCTTTAAATACGGAAATGAAAACTTCTTGTGTAATATCCTCCGCATCTTCTTTGTTTCCAGTTAAATGATAGGCAAGATTTAGAACTTTAGCAGACAATATGAGGGTTAATTTCTTGAACTCATTTGCCTCACCGTTTCTCAATTTATCTATATCCACCATGAATCAAGCTATTTGTTGATTAATTGTTTAGAAACTTGCGTAAAGACCTAATTATGCGCTTGGAAATTAAAACAGGGTGATAAGAAAAAGCGATCTAACGTAAATTATCAATAGGGATTATTCCCTTTTTCTTTACAAAACAATTAAACCAATTTTAAATCAACCAACGATTTTGCTGTTTCCTGAACCGCTTGAACGGAAGAGATGGGAGCCATTTTCAAGTCTTTTTTCATTTTGTCGTTGTTAACGACATAAAGTAAACCCAACTCATCTTTCACCATACGGATCGTTTTATCAAACAAAGATGCAATCTTTACCAACCAATTAGGCAATTCCCTTGCCTTCAATTTGTTTTTGTATTCAGGACAAGCCTCCAATACTGCAAGAGCAACATCCTTCATCCACAAGGATTCATTCACAATGGCATAGCGTTGTCCTATGGAAATTTCGTTTTCTAAGGCATTGAAATGAGCCGCGGCGACATCCCTCACATCGATAATTGGAAAACCCATTTTTGGCGTGCCCGGAAATTCCCCTTTCATCATCTTTACGATAACATCTGCACTCGTTCCTATTTCTTTATTCAAGATCGGTCCCAAAACAAAACCTGGATTAATCACCGTTATTTTTAAGGCTGTATTTTCTTTCGCATATTGCCACATATCTTGCTCTGCAAGCGTCTTACTTTTTGCATAGGCACTTACCAAGACTCCACTGTTTAGGTTGGTGAAATCACGTTCATCGAAATTTATTTTTCCTTTCTCATGGCCATACAAAATAGCCGCAATCGAAGAAGTTTGGACAATCCGTGAAATGTTATTGGCCAGTGCTGCATCCATTACGTGCTTAACACCATTCCGAGCTGGCTTAATAATATCGTCTTCGTGTTTTGGAATTCCCAATGGAAAAGGGGACGCAACATGCAATACGGCATCACATCCTTTCATTGCTTCTTGCCAATTATCTGGGCTATTTAAATCACAATGAAAAACTTTTAAGGACTTGAGCGCCTCCACACCGAGCACTTTTTCAATGGTTCTTTTTACCTCATCTTCCTTTTGTTGATTCCGAGTTGTACCTGTAATCTGATACCCTCTCTTAATTCCTTCTATGGTAATGTGCGTGCCGATAAAACCAGATATGCCACTAATAAAAATGTTTTTCATACTTTGTTACTTACTATATAATTACTGCAAAATAGCCCATTAAATTTAACCTTCATTGTAAAAGAAAAACCATCTCGATTTGATTGACATAACTTCTTTTTTTTTCTAGGTGCACAAAGTTACATTTTTACCTAAGTATGTCAAGTAAAAAATTCGTACAGGCCACTATAGAATTCTGAAGCAATTAATTTAAGCAAGCTATAATTTTAACAACTACACGTATTTTTTTATACTTTTGCTTTATACAATTAAATACAAAATCATGAGCTTTGAATTACCAAAATTGGCTTACGCATACGATGCACTAGAGCCTCATATTGATGCACGGACAATGGAAATTCACCATTCCAAACACCATCAAGCCTACACTACTAATTTAAACAATGCGATTGCAGGAACTGAATTAGAAGGAATGTCAATAGAAGATATGTTGAAAGTATGCAAAGACAAACCTGCCGTGAGAAACAATGGAGGTGGATTTTGGAATCACAATTTATTCTGGGAATGTATGGCACCAAATGGTGGTGGATTACCTACTGGAGAATTGGCTAACGCCATCAATGATGCTTTTGGCTCGTTTGAAAACTTTCAGGCAGAATTTACAAAAGCGGCAACAACCCGTTTTGGTTCAGGTTGGGCATGGTTGTGCGTTACGAATGGAAAATTAGAAATCTGTTCGACGGCCAATCAAGACAATCCATTGATGGGAGAAGGTTGTTCGGGAACACCGATCTTAGCATTGGATGTTTGGGAGCACGCATATTATTTGAATTATCAAAACAGAAGGCCTGATTACATCACTGCTTTTTTCAATGTGGTTAATTGGTCAGTAATAGCAAGTAAATTTGATGCAGCGAAATAATTCCGCAAGTCTAATCATAAAAAAAAGCGACCTATTTGGTCGCTTTTTTTATTTTTAAAAGTTCACTTGTGCTTGTATGCGAATCAGATTTCCTCGCTGATAATTATTTTGTTTCACATAATCCTCGAATCTTCTTGATGACATCGTGTACATGACCACCAATTCAAAGTTTTTATTGGGTTGCCACTCGGCCCCAATCTCCAATTCTTCCACCTTATAACTTCTGGCATCTAATTCATGTTTTTTTCCACCGTCATACTTTTGATACCGTACAAAGGGAATTAATATTTGGCTTTTGAAGTCAATTTTGTACGATGCAGTTATAAACCCACCACTTAAACGCTGATTGGTTATAGAATCTGATAACTTATCAAACTCAGGTCCTGTACCAACATTATATTCCGCTAAAATTCCAAAAGGCTTTGGATAAAGAACAAATGTTGCTCCAATTCGTTCATCCAAATACGATTTATCTATATTTGATTTTACGCCACTAGAGAGAGTTGATAGGGTATATACTCCTTTGTATGCTTGAATTCCAGGCTCAATTATCTGATTTTTTATGGCAAAAGGGTAACTAATGCGAGCAACTACATGACGATTTGTATTTAATTCTGGCTTGTTTGCTGTTTGTCCATTGTAAATACCTAAGCCAAAAACGCCATAATCACCCGAGCCTTTAAGGCCTTCGCTCACTAGGGAAGAATACCGTTGTCTAATTTTTTTTGGGGCGTAATAGAAAAACACACCTAAATCCCGTTCATTGCTAACTGCTGAGTTCATCGCGTCAGCGCGGTCAAGGGGTAATCTATTTTGTGAGGATTGCAAATTTTCAAATCCAAATGGGACTTTACTTTGGCCTATCCTAAACCTAAATTGATTTTCTTTGTCTATTCCTACATCAAAATAAGCATCCCTAAGTTGTGCGAAATTCAAATTCGTCGAAACAGGGGCACTGGCAAAATCAGGTTGAATGTAAAAATACACCCTTGGGTTGACTTGGCCATAAATAATAAGGCGAACACGACGGAAGAAAAACCCATTTTCCCCGCCCCAACTTTTATCACATTGTTCACATTCCAAATCTTCATTTGTCTGCAAAAGTCCGTTGTAACGCACTTGAGCATAGCCTCTAATATTAATGGATTCAAACCACTTTTTGGTGCTATTTGAATTTGTTGTTGTTGTTGTTGTTGTTGTTGTTGTTGTTGTTGTATCTAGAACTGTAAGCTGAGCCCTTAGACTAGTTCCTAAAAAAAAGATAATTAAAAGAATAGTTGCTTTCATGTACATGTTGTATTTTTTTTCAAAACTAACCACTTAATATAGCCTTAATAATTACTTAATCTATATTTAACTTAAAAGTAATTTTGGTAATCTTTTGGTAACATTAAGAGTTCGAGATCAGAACTTAAATCAATATATATGTAAATAACAAAATCTAATATTGAGATTTCTCGAAGCATTTCTGTTTTCGCCAATGTTATGTTTAAGTTAAGAAAACATATTGCTGCCCTTCTTTCACCACAAGAACATAACTTTGAATAAAAAAATAATAATATGGCTGGAATTTTAAGTTACTTTTTACCAAAAGACAGGGTTTTTTACTCACTATTTGAAGAAGCGAGTGACAATTTAGAGAAAATTGCAAAAAAACTCTTACAGGTCGTTCAAGAACCTGATTTCAACAAACGATCGGTTCTAATAACAGAAATGTCCGCGCTTGAGCATGAAAATGACGAAGTAACGCACCGTATCTTCATCGAATTAGGCAGGAACTTTATTACTCCATTTGACCGGGAAGACATTCACGCTTTAGCATCAGCTTTGGATGACATTGCAGATTACATATTTTCTGCCGGTAAGAAAATTAACTTTTATAACATCGATCCAATTAGTGATCAAGGCATCCAAAAAACAGCTGAGGCCATTTATAAAGCCACACTTGCGGTTAAAGAAGCGGTTATGGAATTAAGGAATCTTAAAAACCCACAAAAAATAATTGAATGTGTTATCAAAATCAATAGCATCGAAAATGAGGCCGATAGCCTTTTTGATATGAGCATTGAAAAGTTGTTCAATTCAGATGTGGATGCAAAAGAATTGATTAAACGACGTGAATTATATCAAGTAATGGAAACAGCAACAGACAAATGTGAAGATGCTGGAAATGTGATTGAATCAATCGTTGTAAAATACACCTAATTATTACTTAGAATACATGTCTATGTTTACTCTACTCATTGTGGTGATTGCAATCGCCCTAATTTTTGACTTAGTTAATGGTTTTCACGATGCCGCAAATTCAATTGCCACTGTTGTATCAACGAAAGTATTAACTCCTTTACAAGCCGTAATATGGGCAGCAGCCTTTAATGTGATTGCTTTTTGGGTTTTTGATATGAGTGTTGGAAACACTGTCGCAAAAACCGTTGACAATAATGCCATTGATCTTTGGGTAATTCTAGCTGGATTATTAGCCGCCACTTTTTGGAATTTATTAACCTGGCGTTTAGGAATTCCTTCCTCTTCTTCACATACACTTATAGGTGGTTTTGCAGGAGCGGCTGTTGCTCATGCAGGTTTCGATGTTATACAATCAGGTGAAATTTTAAAAGTTGTTTTGTTCATTTTCCTTGCGCCAATAATCGGAGGATTCATTGCTTACCTGATTGCCGTAGTTACCATGAGCCGTTCCTTTTGGAAAAAAATGTTGGTAATCTTAGGCTTGTCAACCCTTACCGTTATGGTAATGCAATATATGATTGATTATTTAGACATGAAACCCATCATGCTCTATATTGTTATTGGAATGCTCAGCATTTTTGTTCTTGTTTACATTTGGTTTGAAATTGCACACGGCAAAAAGCCATCGGCTTTGAAGGAGGGAAATATGCATAAAAAACTACAGCTCTTATCTTCAGCGGCATTTTCATTAGGTCATGGTGGGGCAGATTCTCAGAAAGTAATGGGGATTATTTGTGCGGCTCTTTTGGTATATGGTAATATGGGACGACAAGGAAAATTGGATGAATCAGTTCCAAAAAGCTTGCAAATTACCGAATTAATGCAAATTGAATACCATACTGTTGATGATAAATTAGAAAAATTTAAGCCTGAAATTGCTAAATTTGATTCAGTAATTTATTACCTAGAGAAAAAAGAAATTGTAGAGGCTAAGTCAGGTAAAGTTGTTTACGATAAAAAAGGAATTGTATCGCCTGCTTTTGCAAATGCAAGCATCCCGAGTTACAAAGAGATTGATGATAAATTCGAAAAAATTGAAGTCTTTACACTTGGGAAAGCTTTGTGTGATTCGAAAACGCGTGAAACTATATTTAACGATAAAACATTGAATAGCGAGTATGTTTATGCCGGTGTTTTTTCCAATTATGTGGATGAAAAGACCCACGAGTTAAAAAATGGATTTAAAATAAAAACGAAAGTCCATTCGGAAACAATGCCATTTTGGATCGCATTTGGTTGTTACTTAATGATCGGTTTAGGAACCTTGATGGGTGGATGGAGGATCGTTAAAACGATGGGTAGCAAGATTACAAAAGTCACCCCTTTGGAAGGTGTTTGTGCCGAAACAGCCGGTGCTTTAACCCTATTTACCGTATCTCAATTTGGAATTCCTGTATCAACAACACACACTATTACTGGTTCTATTATTGGAGTTGGTGCAACAAAACGACTCAGTGCAGTACGTTGGGGAGTTACCATCAATTTACTGTGGGCATGGATTCTTACCATCCCTGTAAGTGCCGCGTTAGCTGCCTTAATTTATTACTTTATCCTCCTAGTTAGATAAAAATTTATTTTTTTATTTAAATCAATTAATTTTATGTTAAATTAGCACCTCACAAAACTAACTTAACATGAAAAAACTTTTACTTTCTATTGCTACCATTGCACTGACATTTTGGTCGGGTGCACAAGTAATATGCGCAGGTATTTCGCCTATGCCTATTCAAGGAAATTATGCATTCTCTTGGGCTGATCCAGCTGGAGGTTGGGGAACACCTGACTTTTTAATTCCTGGGACATTTGTTCAAGATACCTTAATGATGACTGACGATGGTTCCCCGGGCTTAAACGCACAAGGTAATCCAATCTCAGCGGAAGGATGTAATCCATTAATCAATAATTTAACAGGGAAAATCGCCGTGATTTACAGAAACACATGTGAATTTGGTGCGAAAGCATTAAATGCTCAAAATGCAGGTGCTGTAGCGGTACTAATTATTAATAGAGAGCCTGGTACGATTGCTATGGGCGCTGGTGCTTCTGGTGCAAACGTAACCATTCCAGTTGTAATGATCCAAGATACAGATGGCGCTTTGATTACTGCAGCTATGGCTGGAGGTCCAGTTGTTATGTTATTTGGAAATAAAACAGGTCTTTTTGCCAATGACGGTGGTTTAACACGTGGAACTACCTTGGTTTCTAAGCAAGGAGCTGTTCCTGCTTTACTTGCTCAAAACGGAACTGAATTTAACTTTGAAGTGGGAACTCGTGTTTACAATTACGGTAACCAACCTCAAACAAATATGTCTTTGACTGCAACAGTAACTGACCCAGCTGGGGCGACTGTTTATTCAAACTCTGTAAATAGTATCAATCTTGCTTCGGGAGACTCCTTAGATGTATATCCTGGTGGAGCATCGACGCTTCCAGCATTTTCATTGGCAACTTATGCGCCAGGAAGATACACATTAACCTATACTCTTTCTTTATCTGGTGCTGATGATTATGCTGCTGATAATAGCTTGTCTTCTGATTTTGTAATTCAAGACTCCATGTACAGCTTCGCACAATTGGATGTTGTATCGGGTATGCCTAACCCAGGAAACTATTACCGTCCTGGTACAAACAACCAAACATTTTCAATTTGTTCCGTAATTAACGATCCAAACGCAAGTAGATTAGGCGTTTCTGGGTTACATTTTTCTGCAACGACTTCAGCTGCATCTCAAACTGTATTGACTGGAGAAGAAATGGCATTATACCTTTACAAGTGGGAAGATGCGTTTACTGATTTAAATGATGCTAACTTAGCATTTAATACACTAACACAAGTTGCTTCAGGGTATTATTATTATCCAGCTGACTTGCAAGATCAAATGGTTTATGGTGCTTTTTCAGCTCCTGTAGTTTTACAAGATAACCAACGTTATTTAGCTTGTGTACAAACAGTAAACCTTAACTTATACATGGGTCATGAATCAAATACCAACTATATCTGGAATGCTAATCAATATTTACAGCCAATGACGCCTAACGAAAGTGATGGTACGTATTATGCTGCAGGTTTTGGTTACGAGCTTCCAAGTTCATTAGTGGTTCATGTATTTGACGCCAACAACATCGGTATTAATGAGTCTGCTACAATTGATGGAATGGCTTATCCAAACCCAGCGACTGATAATGTTACTATTTCATTGGAAGGTGAAGGATTAGCTAGTTTACGAGTAACTGATGTTTCAGGTAAAGTTGTAGGCAATCAATCATTGAACCTAATCAACGGGAAAGCTGCTGTTTCTATAGAAAATTTAGAATCAGGTGTATATATTTTCAATGTTGTTTTAGCGAATGGTAAAACAGCACAATTCAATGTGGTAAAAAGATAATTAAGTTAAAATTTAAAAAAAGGGTTGGGTTTCCAACCCTTTTTTTTATGCCTTAACTTTTGTCCACATTAACTCCGTATCTTTGCTAACTTAAAATGGAGAAAAAAGCCTATACCGTTACAGCAGCGCTGCCCTATGCAAATGGCCCCTTACACCTTGGCCACGTGGCAGGAGTTTACTTGCCTGCAGATATATTTGTTCGCTTTCTAAAACTTAATGGCCATGACGTAGCCTTTATTTGTGGTAGTGACGAACATGGCGCAGCAATTACACTTAGGGCAAAAAAAGAAGGCATAAAGCCACAAGAAATAGTCGATAAATACCATGAAATCATCAAGGATTCTTTTGAAAAGTTTCAAATATCATTTGATATCTTTCACCGAACATCCTCACCGCTGCATCATCAAGTTGCTTCCGATTTCTTTAAAAAACTTCATGAAAAAGATACATTCAAAGAAGAGCGATCGCTTCAGTACTACGATAACGATTATGAGCAATTTTTAGCGGATCGATACATTACAGGGACCTGCCCAAAATGCCAATATGAAAATGCCTACGGAGATCAGTGTGAAAAATGTGGAGCCGACTTAAGCCCCAACGACTTAATCAATCCAATTTCAACATTATCCGGAAAAACACCCCAGCTAAAAGAAACGGCTCATTGGTATTTACCCATGAACGAACATGAAGATTGGTTACGGGAGTGGATACAAAAAGGATCCATTGATGAGGAAGTTCTTCACGATCCGAAAACATGGAAAAATCAAGTTATTGGTCAATGCATGTCTTGGATTAATGGAGGCTTACGTGCACGTGCCATGACCAGGGATTTAGATTGGGGAATTCCAGTTCCCTTACCCAACTCGGAAGGGAAAGTGCTTTATGTATGGTTAGATGCTCCTATTGGCTATATTTCTGCCACGCAGCAATGGGCCTTAGATAATGGAAAAAATTGGAAGGATTATTGGTGTAAAGAAGAAGCAAAAGATAGAAAGTTAGTCCATTTCATTGGAAAGGACAACATCGTTTTTCATGCCATCATATTTCCTATTTTACTTAAAGCGCACGGAGATTTTATACTTCCAGAAAATGTACCAGCGTATGAATTCCTAAATTTAGAGGGCGATAAATTCTCCACGTCAAGGAATTGGGCCGTTTGGCTGCATGAATATTTGGAGAACTATCCAACTAAAGTAGATGAATTAAAATATGTCCTTACGTCAATTGCTCCTGAGAACAAAGACTCAGAATTTACTTGGTTAGATTTTCAAACTAGAATTAACTCAGAATTAGCAGATATTTATGGGAACTTTGTTAATCGCGTGTTTGTCTTGATCCATAAATATTATCAAGGGGTCATTCCTTCAGCGCACGAATTGACAACACATGACCAAAAAGTACTTTCGGAGATAGAAACGATACCAGCTAAAATTTCAGATTTATTATATCAATACAAAATAAGAGAAGCGCAACAAGAGATGATGAATTTGGCAAGAATTGGAAATAAATATCTTGCCGATGAAGAGCCATGGAAAGTAATCAAAAATGACCCTTTACGAGTAGAAACTATCCTCAACATTGCACTTCAAATCACTGAAAAGCTTGCCTTATGTTCACGTGTGTTTTTACCAAATACAGCACAATTACTACTTGAAATACTAGGTGTCAACTCTACTACGTGGGACAACACAACACAACTAATTTCAAGTGGCAACACAATCGGAACACCCACTATATTATTTGAAAAAATCACCGATGAATGGGTCGAGCAGGAGAAAAGCAAATTAATCACTCCCCCCATCACTAATGCAAAATACCCCGTCATGAAAGAATTAATCTCCTTCGAAGATTTCACTAAAATGGACCTTCGCATTGGTCACGTGATAGCGGCCGATAAAATGGAAAATGCCGACAAATTGCTCGTTTTGAAGGTTGACACAGGAATTGATGAACGAACCATCGTTTCTGGAATCGCCAAGCATTACGATACAGCGGCTATCCTAGGGAAAAAAGTCGTTGTGCTTATGAATCTTGCGCCAAGAAAAATCAGGGGCGTTGAATCACATGGAATGCTACTTATGGCCGAAAACAGCGAAGGTGAATTAAGCGCTTTAGTTAGTGAAAAAGATTTTGGTGCCGGCCCTATGATTTCGTGACCTAAGACCAATTCAATAGGTTCAGGACAACTGAATTCCCACTTTTTTTTTGCCTTTACTTCATAAAAAATCCTAAACGATAATTTTTCCTTGATGTCTATTTCCATGCAAGGCTTGTATTCAAAAAGGAAATAAACTGCTATTTTAAGCTCTTAGCTCATTGATACATCCAGCAGCTAATTCTACCGCTAAACATACCCTTTATCTTTTGCCCAACTACTCAATTGAGCTGCGTTAGGCAAACCTAATTTCTTTAGAATATTATGCCGATGGGTTTCTACTGTACGGGAAGAAATAAACAGTTTATCTGCAATCTCTTTGGAGGTTAATCCCTGGGAAATAAAGATGACAATGTCAATTTCCTTCATCGTCAATTCCTTTTTATTATCCGTATTATTAACATTTAACAAAGAGGTAAAGTATCGATCTTTTATATCCGAAGCAATAAACACCTCTCCACTATGAACGGCATGAATGGCATTAATTAATTCACTTTTATTGGTGTTTTTTGTCAAATACCCTTTTGCTCCTACGGATAAAAACTTCTTAACATAGGTGATATCATCATGCAATGAAAGACCAATAATTCGACATTTGGGTAAGGTATTGTTGATTTTTACTGTCGCATCAATTCCACTTCCGCTTCCCAAATTGATATCCATCAAGATAATGTCTGGACGAAGACTAACAGCGGCATCGTATGCATTCTGTTCTGAATCCGCTGTGCCAACTACAAGAATTGAAGGCGCATCTTTTAATAAAGAAGACCAAGCTTCGCTAATAAGTTTGTGATCATCAACAATAAGAACCTTGATTATGGTTTCCATAATTTGCTATTTAAAGCTAAATTATGAATTCAAAGCTTCTGCACCACCAACTATTTCTAAAATTTCATTGGTAATGGCCGCTTGACGTGCTTTATTATAGGTTAATTTAAGACTTTTTTGTAAATCACTCGCATTATCAGTCGCTTTGTGCATAGCAGTCATACGCGCTCCTTGTTCAGAAGCATTAGAATCTAATAATGCTTTAAACAACTGAATTTTCAATGATTTAGGAATCAGCACCTCTATTAAATCCTGCTTATTCGGTTCGAAAATGTAATCTACTGAAAGTTGCTTACCTTCAGGGATTGTGTTAACGACAGGAAGAAATTGTTCCGTTTCTATTGCCTGAGTCGCTGCATTAACAAAACGGTTATAGACAATGATGATTTTGCTGAATTGTTGGGATTGGTACAAAGCCATCAATTCATTGGCTATAGAAGCTGTACGGTTAAAGGTAAGATCAGAAAAAATGTCTTCCACTTCTACCAACTCATCATTTATATAATAATTCGGCGTCCTCTTCAACACATCTTTCACCTTTTTCCCAAGGCACAATACTTTTACATCATTATTTTGGAAATCTGCACGTATTAAATGTTGGACACGTTTAATAATGTTATTATTAAATCCACCACACAATCCTCGATTAGAAGTTATGGCAACAAGCAGAATGCTATTATTATCGTTCGTTTTAGCCAATTTATTTTCAGAGGCATCAGAAACGGCACTGATATTTTCCAGTATGTCTTTTAACTTACTCGCATAAGGCCTTAATTTAGTTACCGCATCTTGCGCACGCTTCAATTTTGCAGCAGAAACCATTTTCATGGCAGAAGTGATTTGCATCGTAGATCCAACCGATGTAATTCTATTCCGTATTTCTTTTAAATTCGCCATAGTATTGATTTACAAATTGCCAATCGATAATCTAAATTCAATTAGTATTTCTGTGCTATTTCCTTTGCGCACTTAGTTAAAACATCTGTTATCTCATCCGTATATTTTCCTGCCTTCAGTGCCAATAAAACATCGGCATGTTTTGCTTCAAGGAAGTTTAGGTATTCTTTTTCAAATGCTTTCACCTCATTAATAGGCACATTTTGAATCAAGCCTTTTGTTCCAACAAAAATGATTGCAATTTGCTTTTCAACTGAATAAGGGTCTCCTTCTCTTTGCTTCAAAATTTCCACATTTCGTGAACCTTTGTCAAGAATAGATTTGGTTGCCGCATCTAAGTCAGATCCGAATTTCGCAAAAGCTTCTAATTCACGGTATTGGGCTTGGTCTAATTTTAAAGTACCTGCCACCTTTTTCATCGATTTAATTTGAGCTGATCCACCAACGCGAGATACAGAAATACCTACGTTAATTGCTGGTCTAACGCCTGCATTAAACAAATCAGATTCCAAGAAAATTTGACCATCTGTAATGGAAATAACATTCGTAGGAATATAAGCGGATACATCCCCTGCTTGTGTTTCAATGATAGGCAAGGCGGTAAGTGATCCTCCTCCTTTAACCAAAGGTTTTAGCGATTCCGGCAAATCATTCATTTGACAAGCAATGGTATCATCGCCAATTATCTTTGCAGCACGTTCCAATAAACGGGAGTGAAGGTAGAAAACATCACCAGGGTATGCCTCGCGACCTGGAGGACGACGAAGTAATAATGAAACCTCACGGTAGGCAACCGCTTGCTTAGATAAATCATCAAATACGATAAGTGCCGGTCTTCCAGAATCACGGAAAAACTCACCAATTGCTGCACCAGTCATTGGCGCATAAAACTGCATTGGTGCAGGATCAGAAGCATTCGACGCCACAACAGTAGTGTAAGCCATCGCACCTGCATCTTCAAATTTCTTAACGATACCAGCCACCGTTGACCCTTTTTGACCAATAGCTACATAAATACAATAAACTGTTTCTCCACGATCATAAAATTCACGTTGATTAATGATGGTATCAATAGCGACGGTTGTCTTTCCAGTTTGACGGTCACCGATAATTAATTCACGTTGTCCACGACCAATTGGAATCATGGAATCGATCGCCTTAATTCCAGTTTGAAGAGGCTCAGTTACTGGTTGACGAAAGATAACACCTGGTGCTTTTCGTTCGATAGGCATCTCATAAAGTTCCCCTGTAATTGGTCCTTTTCCATCTATTGGCATACCCAATGTATCCACTACACGACCCACAATACCTTCACCAATTTTAACCGATGCGATACGTCCCAATCTTTTCACAGTATCTCCTTCTTTTACCAAAGAAGAACGTCCAAGAAGTACAGCACCTACATTGTCTTCCTCTAAATTAAGCGCAATACCTTGCAAGCCGCCTTCGAACTCTATAAGTTCGCCATATTGAACGCCATTTAGACCATAAATACGAGCGATACCATCCCCTATTTGAAGGACAGTGCCAACTTCTTGTAATTCAGCTTCCGTTCTGAATCCTGATAATTGTTCCCTTAAAATTGCCGAAACCTCTGCTGGATTAATGTCTGCCATTTTATTTTATTTTTAGTTAGTAAGCCTTGTGACTTATTTTGTTAATTCTTGTCTTAAATTTTTTATTTTACTTGAAACCGAAGCGTCAATTTGATTGTCTCCTATGGTGATAATGAATCCACCAATTAATGCTGGATCTATCTTTTCAGTAAGTTGAAGTTCGCCTGTAAATGTCTTGGCTAATTTCTCCATTATTTTCTTTCTGCTTTGCGCATCAAGTGCAACCGCACTCGTAATGTTACCAGAGACAATCCCTTTGTGACTTTCGAGTAATGAATTGTATCCTGATGCAATATTTGGCAACATTTCTGACCTGCCATTTTTAACAATTAATGCAATAAAACCAGCCGTTAAAGGTTGAAGATCAACAAATAACTTAGTGATAACCGCTATTTTTTTATCCGATTTTATTATTGGTGAATTTAGGAACGATATAAAATCCGGCGACGAATTAGCCACACCTAAAATTCTAGCCATATCGAACGAAACAAGGTCGATTACCTTTTGCTCGATAGCCATTTCCAATAACGCTTTTGCGTATCTAATCGCAGCTTTAGTTGATTTCATGGATTAATTCATGTTAATATCATCTGCTAACTTCTCAGCTAACTCTTTTTGCTTAGCATCTGTTGAAAGTTCTGTCCGAACAATCTTTTCAGCAATGTCTAAGGAAAAGCCTGCCAACTGATTTTTTAAATCGCGAATGGCGGCATCTTTTTCAGAAGCAATAGTTGCTTTAGCGCTTTCAACAATTTTATTTGCCTCTACCTTCGCTTTGTTTTTTGCTGACTCGACCATTTCAACAGCCGTTTGTTTAGCATCATTCATTATAGCATCACGTTCAGCTCTTGCTTCTTTTAATATCTTTTCATTTTCTGCTTGAAGCAAAAGCATTTCTGCTCTTGTTTTATCTGCTAATTCTAATGCTTCATGGATTTTTTGCTCCCTAGCATTCACCGCATTTAAAATCGGCTTCCAAGCAAATTTTGCCAATAAAAATAACAAAAGACAAAAAACTAATGCTGTCCAAAACAACAAACCGTAATCAGGTAATATCAAGTCCATATTTCAGTATTTTATTTTTAATTCTTAACCTAAAAATATGAACCGCAACCAACCGTTGCGGTTCACATTGTTTTTTTTTTTTTATGCCTTTGCTCCCAAGAATCCAACTACTACTCCAAAAAGAGCAATACCTTCAACCAAAGCTGCTGCAATAAGCATTGCTGTTTGAATTTTTCCTGAAGCTTCAGGATTACGTGCAATTGCCTCAACAGCAGAACCACCGATTCTACCGATCCCCAATCCAGCGCCTAAAACAGCTAATCCTGCTCCAATTGCTGCAACACTACCAAACATTCCTGTCATTACTATCATTGTATATGGTTTAAAAATTACAAATTAATGGTGGGCCTCTTCTACGGCAGCACCAATAAACAATGCCGAAAGCATTGTAAATAGATACGCCTGTAAAAACGCGACCAACAATTCCAAAATCGATATAAACAAAGCCATCGGCACCGACAAGGCGCTCCAAGCAACACTTTTATTTATAAAAATTAAGGAAATGAGTGCTAAAATGATAATGTGTCCTGCCGTAACATTGGCAAAAAGTCGAATCATCAAAGCAATAGGCTTGGTAAAGATCCCAATAATCTCTATTGGCACCATAATAATTAAAATAGGAATTGGAACACCTGGTGTGGCAAATATATGTCTCCAATAATTTTTGTTTCCTGAAAAAACGGTAATTAGCAAGGTAAATAGTGCTAGAAAAAGGGTAACACTGATGTTCCCTGTTAAATTAGCCCCACCCGGCAAAATAGGTACCATACCTAATAGATTATTTAGTAAAATAAAAAAGAAGGCCGTCAATAAATAAGGGACATATCTTTTGTATTTGTGTTCTCCAATATTTGCTTTGGCGATGTCATCTTGCACCAAAACAACTAATGGTTCTAGGAACTTAGCGATTCCTTTGGGAGCAACAGCGCCATTTTTCTTATAGAACCTCGCCATGCTGAACATAATTAATATAATCAGGAAAGCGCCAATAAAAAGAGAAGTAACATTTTTAGTTATCGACAAATCCAATGGCATAGCATTGTGAGGGTGCCCCTCTTCAAAATGCAATTTTCCATCCGACAAGCGGTATATTTTCTCGTGAAATAGTGCGTAGCCTTCTGCAGGACCTTCTCCTACTAAATAACTAAGTTTTTCGCCTGTTTTTGCATCTTTCTCCACCACATGTAATCCATGATAAAAATGACTTGCATTAAAAACAACAAATCCATTGTCATACAAAATAACCGGAAGATGTATAGAAACTCCTTCATGCTCACTGCCCCATAAATGCCATTCATGTGCATCTTTGACGTGATGCATGATCATTTCATTGACATCGAATTCGTCTTCAACGGAATCAACAGCAGTAGTCTGTTTAGAAACTAATGATGGGGCTTTCTGTGCGGAAAACATTGATGGGATAAGCACCAAAAAAAGAGTAAAAACAACCTGTGTAAAAAGCTTTGCAAATGTCATTTAATCATTTTTTAGAGGAAAAATCCTCATAAATTTTGTGCAAAGGTAGTAAATCTTTCTAGAGTTGAACTAATTAATCAGTAACTTTTTTCTCTCTTTTTTCACGAATTGTGCGGTACAATTTTATCGCCAAGAGCAAAGAAAGCCCAGCACCAAAAAAACCAATGGTGCCATACATCCAATCCATCGTGTTTTTCATTTCGACAAGAAAAACAATAACCACTAAAAACAAGGTGGCAGCCTCGTTCCAGATCCTTAATCCAAAGGACGTCCAAACCACTTTGTCTTTATGTAAATCAAACATTATTTTCTGACAGGCAAAATGATAAATAGTCAACAAGACGACAAATGACAACTTAATATACATCCAAGGCTGATTGTAAGCCGCAGTATTGATCCAAAGGATCCACAGGCCGAATAAAAAGGTAAGATACATAGATGGAGTGGTAATGTACCACCACAGCTTTTTCTCCATAATAATGAATTGCTTGATCAAGATGTCGCGTTCTTGCTCCTCTTTTTTGTAGGCCTCCGTATGATAGATAAACAATCGAACCATATAAAACAAGCCGGCGAACCAACAAACCACAAAAATTATATGCAAAGATTTTACCGCGTCAATACTCATGCATCAAAAGTAATCATTTACATAGAAAAAAGCCACTTGCATATTAAACAAATAGCACTTAATATTGTACAACTCAATTTCCATGGTGCAACGTTTAATTTTGTGTTTCTTACTTCCCATAACCTTTGGTTATTCGCAGAGTTCGAATTTATCCATTGATGGGTATTATCAAGGATTAAATCTTTATGTTTCCAATCCCTACCAAAGCGATGGTTTTGGCTTCTGCATAAGTAAAGTCTTAGTCAATGGAAATGTGTTGCCCGCCACCATTCAAAACGAACATTTTCAAATCGACCTTAGTTTATTTGGCCTTACAAAAGGGGAAGAACTCTTTGTAGAACTCGAGCATTATGCGGGTTGCACCCCTCGCTTTATTAACCCTGAAGTGCTTTTACCGAAAAGTACGTTCGTACTGGTTTCTCTTGCAGCCGCTGCAAATGGTTCAATTAGTTGGTCAACGAAAAGTGAAGCGGGAAGACTTCCATTTCATGTTGAACAATATAAATGGGGAAGATGGGTATCAGCAGGAGAAATTCAAGGAAACGGAAGCCCTTCACTCAACCAATATCGATTAGACATTATTCCACATAGCGGATACAATAAAGTTAGAATTGTTCAAATTGACAACACACAAAAAAAAAGGGTGTCGAAAGAAGTTGGTTTTAATTCAACCATCAAAAAAGTAATTAAAACGCCCGCTAAAGTTAAAGACTTTATTTATTTTAGTTCAGCATCAAAACCTGTAAAAACAAAGTTTGAACTTTATGATGCCTTTGGTAATTTACTCAAAAAGGGCTTCGACAGTCAAATTGATTGTAAGCAATTATTAAACGGCATCTATTTTATCAATTTCGACAACTCCTCTGAAAAATTTATTAAGTATTAAGATGATAAAACACATTGAGCACATCGGAATTGCCGTAGAGAACATCGAGTCTGCCTTAACAACCTATGAAAATTTATTAGGAGTAAGCTGCTACAAAACAGAAATTGTTGAATCGGAATTGGTGAGAACTGCTTTTTTAAAAATAGGAGATTCAAAAATTGAACTTTTGGAAGCGCTGGACCCCATTTCACCCATTGGAAAGTTCCTGGCAAAAAAGGGGGAAGGATTTCATCATATTGCCTTTGAAGTAGATGATATTCATGCAGAAATAAAACGCCTCACTTCTTTAGGCTTTGAGATGATCCACGAAACGCCGAAACCCGGAGCAGACAACAAACTCATTGCCTTTCTTCACCCGAAATCTACACAAAAATTATTAGTGGAAATCTGTCAAGAAATCCGCTAACACCAGCCCTTATTTTCTTCTTATAATTTAAATCAACTATAAATAAGGCTTCATGACATTCCTATGACAATTGAACGGGATGCACTTGCGAAATTTGTCCTAAAATAGATTGAATTTGTTAGCCGAACTTCATACAATAGCTTTTACTCACCGTCGATTTGAAGTAGGTAAAATTGGTGCTTTGCACATTGAGGTGGACGATCAATTAGTTCGCTTACCCAAAGTAAAAGCAAAATTTAAACTCCCAGAACTTTTATTTATTTCTACGTGTAACCGAGTAGAAATAAGCTTTTTTGCGACTGATGAGATTACTAATTCATGGCTGTTTGATTTTCTGCAAGCGCTTTACCCTTCAATTGCCTCATCAACAATTACGGATTACCTTATCAACCTTGAATTATATAAAGACGAAAAGGCAATTGAACATGCTTTCTCGGTAGCATCTTCCATCGATTCCATGATTGTGGGAGAACGCGAAATCATCACCCAAGTGCGCACCTCATATGAGCATTGTCGCAAAGCAGGATTAACCGGCGATCGATTTCGTTTATTAATGAAACATGTGATCGAAACGGCTAAAAAAGTGTACACCGAAACCAGTATTGCAACGAAACCCGTTTCTGTCGTTTCACTTGCCTACCAACATTTAAAGCGATTAAACATTGGCTTAGATGCTCGAATTCTAGTAATTGGTGCAGGCGTTACCAATACAACGATGTGTCGCTATCTAAAAAAACATGGCTTTAAGAATTTTGCCGTATTTAATAGGACAGTAGCAAAAGGGCAATTATTAGCGGATGAATTGAAAGGTGTAAGTCACCGATTAGAAGACTTAATAAATTATAAAGCGGGATTTGATGTTATCATATCTTGCACCGGAACAGATTTCCATGTCATATCTCCCGAAATCTATCAATCCTTATTAAATGGCGAAGACGATAAAAAAATTGTGATTGATATTGCGATTCCGCAAGATTTAAACCCAATAATTGCAGAAAACCATTCCCTTACCCATATTTCTGTGGATGTCCTGCAAAAAATATCGAACCAAAACTTAAAAGAAAGAACCAAGGAAGTTGACCACGTAATGCAAATTATTGAACTTGCTCTGATTGATTTCCGAACAAAAGTCAAAGAACGCGATGTTGAAGTCGCCATGAAATCAGTTCCGAAGCAAGTAAAAGAAATTAAAGCAACTGCCATTAATGACGTTTTTAAGACGGAAATTGAAAACATGGATGAGCAGTCGCGCGAGGTACTTGAAAAAGTTATTGGTTACATGGAGAAAAAATACATCAGTGGCCCCATGAAATTGGCGAAGAAAATCATTCTAGATAATGTCTGAGGATAAACACATACGAATTGGCACCCGAGGGAGCGACTTAGCACTTTGGCAAGCTAATCATGTGAAACAACAATTAGAACAACTCGGAGCCACCGTTTCTATTCAAATTATCAGCACACAAGGTGATCGCATTCAAGATTTAAGCTTCGACAAGTTAGAAGGAAAAGGTTTTTTTACCAAAGAAATTGAACAGGCCCTACTAGAAAATGTGGTGGACTTGGCCATTCATTCCCATAAAGATTTAGAAACCAATCCACCCGAAGGATTAGTCATTGTTGCGGTATCAGAACGGGAAGACCCTGCTGAATTACTTCTCATTCATCCTAATGCTATAGCGGAAGAAAAAGAATGGCGGCTCAAAGAAAATGCAAGCATCGGAACCTCTTCTGCCCGCAGAAAATCACAAGTGCTAGCCCATCGTCCTGACTTAATCATCAAAGAATTACGCGGCAATGTGCCCACTAGAATTGCGAAATTACGCAATGGGGAATACGATGCCATCCTTCTAGCGAAAGCCGGAGTAAGCCGATTGAAACTGGATTTAAGTGATTTAATCGTCGTGCGCTTGGATCCAAAAATCATGGTGCCTGCACCTGCACAAGGCGTACTTGGCTTACAAATACGAAGTAATGACGAACGCACAAAATCCCTTGTTTCACCGCTAAATGAGGATGCCGTGCACGAATTAATTGCTGTAGAACGCAAAGTCTTGAATCTTATGGAGGGTGGCTGTCAATTGCCCTTGGGGGTTTATAACGACGGGGAATTCATCCATGTCACCCATGCCCACAGCGCAGGAGAAGCGGCAGTCTATTTCCAATTTGAATCGAATGGAAACAAAGAAATTGCGCAAAACATTGCTGCCGCATTGAAAGCGCGATCATGAAAAGCATTTACATCACCAAAGAGCTAGAAGACGTTACGCAACTCAAGCAATTCTGTGCCTTTCAAAATATCGATCTCCATGCACAATCCCAACTCAACTTTGAAGCCGTTCCATTTACCATAACAGAACCCTTTGAGGTGGTGTTTTTTTCCAGTGTACGTGCCGGACGTTTTTTCCTAAGAAGCTATGACGGCTCACTAAGTTCCTTGCAATTTGCCTGTATCGGAGAAGAAACCGCACAAAAATTCAATATCGATTTTGCTTTCGTTGGAAAAGAAGCTGGGAACCCCGAAAAAGTGGCGGAAAAATTTAAAAATTGGCTCGGTGATAAACGCCTGCTTATCCCCCACTCCTCGCTTTCACATAAAACCATTGCTGCCATCATCCCAAGTACCCAATGTGAAAGTATTTGTGTTTACAATACCCTACTTTCCCCGCAAAGCATCCCTGAATGTGAGGTGTATGTTTTTACAAGCCCCAGTAATCTTGCTGCTTTTTTGCAGAAAAACCAAGTTCCTGACGCGGCAAAGGTGATTGCTTGGGGAAACACCACTGAAAAAGCCTTGCGAAACAGTAAGGTGCAGGTGAGTAAAACACTCATTAAAGCTCAATTAGAAGAACTGCTAGAAGTGTTAGCCAACTTTTAATAGCAAGCAGCAAATTGAAAATATTAGCCATTCTGTGTAACTTCGCCCCATGAATCTATCATCAGACATCATTTGTGCATTAGCCACCCCAAACGGAGTGGGAGCAATTGCCTTGATTCGCATTTCTGGACCAGGAAGCCGTAAGTTATTGAAAGGGGTTTTCTCTAAAGATGTACTAAACGTAGAAAGCCATAGCGTCCATTTTGGCTACCTGAAAAATAAAAAAGGCACACTCATAGACGAGGTACTGTTAAGTGTTTTTGATGAAGGCAAAAGTTTTACCGGTGAAGAAAGCGTTGAAATTACTTGTCATGGCTCTAGTTATATTCAGCAACAAATCTTAGAAATGCTGCTAACAAGTGGTTGCCGTTTGGCCGAACCTGGAGAATTTACAAAACGCGCGTTTTTAAATGGAAAGATGGATCTTTCACAAGCAGAAGCCGTAGCAGACCTCATCGCCTCACAAAGCCAACAGGCCCATCAAGTTGCCCTACAACAATTACGGGGGAATTTTTCCTCCGAACTAAAGGAATTGCGACAGCAGTTAATGAATTTTGCTTCCTTGGTAGAATTAGAATTAGACTTCTCAGAAGAAGACGTTGAATTCGCTGACAGGACCCAACTCAAGCAACTGGTTGAAGAGGTGCTTTCAGTTTTACACCGACTTGCAGCATCCTTTGCACTTGGAAATGCCTTAAAGCATGGCGTTCCCGTTGCCTTAGTGGGCGCACCAAACACCGGAAAAAGTACCCTTCTAAATCAATTACTGGGAGAAGACCGAGCGATTGTTAGTGAAATAGCTGGCACCACACGAGATGTCATTGAAGAAACCCTCAACATAGATGGAATTCTCTTCCGCTTAATTGACACCGCCGGAATTCGTGAAACCGAAGAAACCATAGAATCGATTGGTATTGCTCGGTCACACCAGAAAATTGCCCTGGCCTCCATTGTGCTGTGTATGGCAGACGCCTCATCACCAGATCAACTGAATGATTTAAACACATGGACGCAAACCCTACGCGAGCAATTTCCACAAAAGCACATCCTTAGCATTGCCAATAAAATTGATTTAATTACTCAAGAAAATGCCTGCGACCTTGCCATTAGCGCAAAATCAGGCCTTGGCATCACCGCTTTGAAAGACAAGCTAGTTCAACTAATAAACAACGGTTTTGACAGTAGTCAAGAAACAATAATTGTCAACGTGCGCCACCACGACGCGCTACTAAAAACCATTGCCGCTTTAGAAAAAGCCAAAGAAGGGATAATCACCCAAGTAAGCGGCGACTTTATCGCGATGGATATCCGTCAAGCGATGTATCACCTAGGCACCATTACCGGTGACATCTCCAGCGATGATCTTTTGGGTAATATTTTTAGCAAGTTTTGTATTGGGAAGTAGGAGCGGTATTAGTCTATCTGACTTAATATGATTTAAACACCATTTATCTATATTTAGAGGATAGATAATAATGGATTTATCAGAAGCTCCTAGGAAAAAATAGTAATTATAGTAGAAAATAAAATCACCCTTCGCCCATATGCGTAAGAATTGTGTTTTTTAACAAATCTCGGGTTAAAACAACTTTTTTTTAAGGATTTAAGTAACTTTATTCTTAAATTATAAGCATGAAACCTATATTGATTTTAAGTATTGTAGTAGTTTGTTTTGTCAATCCTTCTTTGGCTCAAGATGCATCTCTAATTTATAACAAAACCGTTAACTCAACTGTCACCATCATAACAGATGATGGCTCTCAAGGTTCAGGCTTTTTTGTTGCTCCAAATATTATTGCAACCAATTATCATGTGATGGAGGGAGCGACGAAGGCAAGTTGTTATTTAAATAATTCCGATACGGAGTATAAAATTGATGGGTATGTAGGAATTGATAAATCTGTTGATTTAATCTTACTTAAAGTTTCAACGTTAAACAAACCAGCAATAAAATTGGCAGTGACCACGGCTTCAATTGGGCAAAAAGTTTATGTGATAGGCAGTCCCCGAGGCCTTCCAGCGACAATTTCCGATGGAATTATAAGTGGGATGAGAGATTTTGAAGGAAATAAATTACTTCAAATGACAGCCTCCATATCGCCGGGTAGCAGTGGAGGTCCTGTTTTAAATTCAAATGGTGAATTACTAGGAATTTCTGTTTCTCAACTTACAGAAGGACAAAATTTAAACTTCGCAATACCAAAATCCTATCTTCAGATACTTTTAGATTTTAAAAAAAATACGCCAACAGCATTGTCCACTTTAATTCCTTCAGAAAAACCTAAAAAAGAGGCTCCAAATTCATATTCAGCTTCAATAATAGGCAAACCTATTAGAATAGGAAGTATTGAGGTTGCTCAGAATCATTTTCCAATAGCTATGAAATGGAATGAAGCAGTAAAGGCTTGTATGGATTTAGGAAATGGTTGGAGGTTGCCAACTATAGATGAACTTGTTTTTTTGCATAAAAACAAGGATGAAATTGGTGGTTTTCTTAGTTTCCATTTTTGGAGTAATGATGAGTCGGAAAAAAGCGGCTATGCGTTGGAGATGCATTTCTACGGTTGGGGGCAAAAAATTCAATGCAATAAGGACGATACCAATCATGTTCGTGCTGTTCGGTCTCTTTAACTATTTATCGATTTTACAATTTCTTTCCGATCCTTTAAATTTTGGGGCTTTTCTCGAGAAAATTTTGGATTTTCAGAGACAAAAATCAATGCTCGATTGAAGACGTGCATCTCGACTCCGCTCGATGCCCTTTAAGTGAATCGAGCGGAGCCGAGAGACGCTTCTAACAAACGACATACCGAAACGTCGCACCGAGACTTCGGTGCTTTTCGGTATCGCTTACGCCTCGAAATTTTCTTTATCCTTTCTTTTGTCAATCGAGACGAAAAAAAAAATAGAACTTGGGGTTAATTAATAAAATTCAAGCTTTCATAATCAAGTCAGATTTAAATTCAGAATTTTTTCTCTAAATTTTGCTTTATTATCAATAATTTAGCCTTTCCCATTTACTATAAAAAATCGAAATCAAAATCTACCTCATTAGTAGCGAGTAAAACAAGTTTAAAACTAAAGAAAATTAATTTTTTGTTTCACATAAAATTGATACATAAACACTTGACATTGACTCAATTGTATTGGTCACATAAATAATAGCACCATTATTTTTTATCGTCGCAACTTGGGTTTTATCATCGTTAATATCTGTCTGTACTTTATATGATGCTTTTGACTTAAATAACCTTTCCATATCAGAAACAACGATGTTGAATAGATTGCTTGGGGTGTCATCACTCCCGTAAAAATCAATGTCTATGTTATTGCATATATTGTTTTCATCAAAATTATAGTAGATATTATCACAACTGTTAGTTAAAATATTGCTAAGTTTTATTTTTCCCCAAGCCCTAATTGCTATTCCATCAGAACGTGATGAAGAAATATAACTTCCTAATTTCATAGGCATTCCCTCCTTTTTCTTTGATTTTAAATAATTAGCTACACTATTTGAATCCGCTTCACCAATTTTAACATTCCAAAATGTGACTGGTGAATATTGTTTTTTGATTAGCTCTTTATTTTCTGGATTCAATTGTAATTTCAATTTCTCTATTTCACTCTTCATTAATGATATACTATCACTTTTCAATTTAATTAAAGCAAATTCTTGGTTTAATTTTGAAAGTTCTGAATTGATAGATTTGTTGTTTGAGTTTAATTCCGATATGGCAGTTGAATGATTAAAATTAGATTGTTTTTCATTAGCCATCATCTCTTTTAAACTATCAAGCATGTGAATTAAGGTTTCATTCTGAATTTTATTGTTTTTTTTGTCATTATTCAAAACCTCATGCAAGCTGTCTACCCTAATAGACAAAATTTCAATTTGCTCTTTCTTGGATTGAGAATAAACAAATGAGAAAATTGTACAGAAAATAATTGCATTAATAAATTTCACGTTCTATTTTTTAATCGAATTAATATTTTAGTTGCCCCTAGAAATTTAATTCTAGGTTAATTCAAATATAGTTATTTTTGAATTATGCATTGGATTTTGTAATAAGTTCCTCCATAATTGATTTCTTTTTTTAGATCTAAATAAGATTACTCCCTCACTATACAAATCATATGCACAGAATAATTAACTATATTTCTCAAATCATTATTTTCCTTCATTTTGATAATTCCCGCTATTTTTTAGGCCCCAACATTTCCCATAAATCCCAATCCAACTCAACTCAAACCATATCAAAAATTGACATTAAAATCAAAGATAGACATTTAAAATGTTTGTTTTAAACCATTTTGTTGGGCTTTCAGCTTGGCTTGAAAATTGAATAATGCGAAGTCGTATTTACACATTCAATTTTTTAACTCATGGAAAAAGACTTCTTGCCGCACTTAAAAAGAATCATAGAGAATCCTCACCATGAACAAGGTGTTTTAATGGAACAAGTTCGGAAAGTCCTGTTGGAATATGATATCATCGATCAGAATGATTATACTTCCAAGAAGATTTCGGACATCTTTAAAGAGTATGCAAGTAATCATTTAACGAGCAATGCTAAAAAACAAGTGCCTACTGGCATAACTTCTTATGATGAGGCGCTGGGCGGTTTATTTCCTGGTGAATTTGTGGTAATTGGATCGCGGCCCGGCATGGGAAAAACACAATTAATAGTAAATATGGCCTTGAATATAGCAAAGCAAGTTCCTGTTTTGTACTATTCGTTAGAGCTTTCTGAATTAATGCTCACCTCGCGGATTGCGGCGGCAATAACTAAAATTCCTGCGGATAGAATCATTAATTCAACCCTTTCCGACCAACAAAAGGAAACCATCATAAAGGTAGCTGATGAAATTGAAAACTTGCCATTGTTTATCTATGAAAGGAATACAAATGGCATGTCTGGATTTAAAGAAATGTGTAGGAAGCATGTAAAAGAAAAAGGGGTAAAAGTGATTTTTGTAGATTACCTCCAATTATTAAATTCCACTAGATACAGAAATAATAGGGAATTGGAGATCGGATACATTAGCAGGGAATTAAAAAATATTGCGCGAGAACTAACTATTTGCGTTGTGGCTACCAGTCAATTAAGTCGTTCGGTGGAACAAAGAGGGGGTGAAAGGAAGCCAATCCTCTCCGATTTACGGGAAAGTGGTTCAATTGAGCAAGATGCGGATAAAGTAATCTTTCTTTATCGGCCAACCTACTATGGCATAGTGCTCGATGAAGATGGGAATAGCACGCAATATTTAATGGAATTAATCTTGGCAAAAAATAGAAACGGACCTTTGACTACCATTAGACTTAGGCACGATCCGCAATTCACCTCCTTTGTTCCCTTTGATCCTGAATATTTTTCATTGCCTAAAGGTCGATTGGACGAAATAGAGGGTGAAAGTGATGAAGATGTGCCATTTTAAGATAAAAATTTTGAGCCCTTACCTAAAATTTATGAGTCGAATTGATAACGACCTGAGGTTGTGCACCTGCAACCCATAATAAAGTGGGAGGCAGCATGGAGCTTCGCTAAGCATGCTTGTTCCACTGCGTTCCACACGCATGCGTATCGTTTTAAAGATAAATGGTAAGGGCTCTTTTTTTAAAAGTAACGAAGAATAAGATGACGTTAACGAATCAAATTGAAAATCAATCTGAACAAAGGAACCGAAAGCCTCGCGGGTTTTATAAAAATAGGCAGGGAAAAGGGCGCTTCATAAAAGATTATGAGCAAGCTGCCCTTGCTTTTTTGGGCTTACATCGCCCAATTGACCTTTGCTCCTACTTAAAAGTTGATTTTTATGCTATTCAAGATCTAATTGCTAAACCAAGTTATCGTCATTATTTCATCCCCAAGAAAAGCGGTGGAAATCGCCAAATAGATGCGCCTAACCAAGTATTGAAACGGATTCAAAAAAAAATAAACAAGAGTCTTCAAGGAATTTATTTGGGGATTCAACCCACCTGCGCCCATGGATTTGTCATTCATCCCCGAGATCAAATAAAAGCAGCTAATATCGTTGAAAATGCCCTGCCTCACATTGGAAAAAAACAGGTCTTGAATCTGGATTTAGAGAACTTTTTTCCTTCTATTAAAGCAAAAAGAATCCGTGATTTGTTGAAAAGTGACATTTTTCAATTTACGGAAAACATGGCGAATGCAATAACTTTACTCACGACCATTAACGGACATTTACCACAAGGCGCTCCCACTTCTCCTGTGTTATCCAATTTGGTTTGTCTTCCACTTGATAAGCAATTAATGGCCTGGTGTGAAGAAAGAGAGATAAACTACACAAGGTACGCGGATGACTTAAGCTTTTCATGTGACGAGCCTTTTAGCCCAGAGTTGATTAGTGGAATCCGCTCGATCATTGCGCAGCATGATTTTCGAGTAAATGAAAAAAAGCTGCGAAAACGAGCGAATAATAAAAAGCAAACGGTGACAGGCTTGGTGGTTAATGAAAAAGTGAATGTGGACCGGAAGTTGATTAAAAAAGTCCGTGCTATGTTGTTTGATCTGCGACTTAACGGAATAAAAGCAGCCGCACAAAAACATTATGATTCAATAGAATGTGTTTCAGACAAGAAGTGTGACGCGTTTCTTTTTAAGCTAAAAGGTTATATTAATTTTATAGGACAAGTGCGTGGTAAAGAGGATGCGATTTATAGTAGATTCTTGGAGAGCTATCTGAAAGTTAAATAATTCCTTGTTCAGTGAACCATTCTTCTAAGGTTTTCCAATCTACCATCAATCCAAAGGGTAGGGCAATATTTGGAATCATTGGTGTGCCATCGCAAACATCATCGATATACAAAATTCCTTCTTCAAGGGTTTTTTCCCAATTCCAGGCAGGGGGTTGAATCTTAAGTTCCGTGCATTCTGTGATAGGTAATAGTTCGTTGTTTATGTCGTTTAAGAAATCCAGTGCCGCCTGAAGTGAACCGTCTGCAAGATCTGCTCGGTAGGTATTCAGAATAATTCGGTGCCCCGCATTTTGTAATTGGCGGATAACGGCAATACTTCGTGGATTGAGCGCACCAATTTCAGGATAGGCATGTTCGACAACCGTCCCGTCAAAGTCTAAATAAATTTTCAATAGTTTCATAAATGCAAATTTAAGCTACTAATCCATACTTTTCCATCTTCGCGTTGAGGGTGTTGATGGCCCAACCAATTGCTAAAGCTGTTTGACGTTTATTTCCGTTGAAATGTTTTAGCACCTTTTCGATGTGTTCTTTCTCCACGAAATCCCAATTCATGGGCTTGTTTACCGGTTCTTGACTTAATCGCTTGGGTAGAACTTCCGCAGAAACGATTTCATCATTAAAAACATAAAGGCGAGAAATAATATTTTCCAGTTCTCTTATATTACCCGGATAGGTGTAATTCAGTAATATTTCAACGACCTCCTTGTCTAGGACTAACTTTTTGTTTTTTTTTAGTTGCTTTTTCTTTTGCATTAAAAAGAAGTCTATCATCGTTTTAATATCTGTTTTACCTCTTTGCATGAGCGTAGGGACATCTAGTTCCACCACCGATAAGCGATAGTAAAGATCCCAACGGAAGTGTTTTTCTTCGCAAAGTTTAACCAGGTTTTGGTTGGTGGCCGCAATAATTCTAACATCTACTTTTTTGGGTTTGCCACCGAGCGGCATAATTTCTTTTTCTTGCAACACACGAAGTAAGGATTGCTGCATGTAGGGAGAAATGTCCCCTATTTCATCCAAGAAAATGGTTCCTTCATCGGCCATCTCAAATAAACCAATCGTATCTTTATCCGCTCCAGTAAACGCCCCTTTTTTGTAGCCAAACAAGCGCGATTCTAATAACTGATCGTTAAAGGCCGAACAATTTACCGTTATGTATGGCTTTTCTTTTCTAATGGAATTTTTGTGAATGTACTTCGCCAAGTTTTCTTTGCCCGTGCCACTCTCTCCGAGAATGAGCACGGTAACATCATCTGTTTGCGCCACTTTTTCAGCATTACTATAGACGTTTTCTATGGCTGGCGTAATTTTATAGTCTTCATTGGGTCCAACGCGTTTTATTTCTTCTTGGTGATATAGCGCGGTAACTGGCAAAGAGGACTTTGCAAAGTCAATTTTAATAATTTCCGGTTTGTCTTTTGATGCGGTATGTTTTGCTTCTCTAGTTTGATAAAGTGTTGTATTCAAGTTCATGCTCATATGGCTTAAATACCACACCACTTGCATGGCAGGCGTACCTGGAGAAACAAAAATAGCAATTTGATCATCTTTTAAGCTCGCTAAAAAGGGAGTGACTTTGGATTGGATTTCTCGGTGATTTATGGGATCATGAATATCCAAATAAACGGATTCAATGATTCGATCCGGGTAATTCCGCCTTAAATAATTGACTAACAGCTCCGTTCGAGTATCGTCTCCTTTTCGGGTGGAAAGAATAAAATGGCGATCCCCTTTGAAAAAGTATTTGTGAAAAATAGAAGTGGGACCAGTACTTAGCACCTCTCCATTTTCAAAGTCATTATTTTGCGCTACCCAAGATATCAATGTTTTCATTATCAAATTTTGATATAAATATATTAAAATTGATAGACTTTATAGGATAATATTACTAAAATCGCACGATTTTAACTTGGCACAAGAATTGCCAATTGCGACATGGCAAAAAATGGCGAAGAGTGAAAAAAACACCCCCCTTCCACTTCGCTTTACCCACGGATTATTTGATGCGGGTGTGCTGCACAATTGAATGTTAGTTTTGAAACGAATTAAAAACAAGGCCTATGAAAACAGTACTTATTCAACGCTTTACAAAAGAAGAACAACAAATTAATACGCGCTTGTTATCGACATTTGAAACCATGTTTTCCGCCAATTCCTTCAATAAGCTAAAAGGTATTCTCCATCCGGAAGGGACTTACTTTGGCAAAATGAACCGTGAAAAAGCGTGTGGACACTTCTACAACATTTTCTTTGGAAAAGATGGCTGCAGCGAGAAATTCAATATGGAGGTAAACAAAGGAATTAGCATGGACCATATTCCAGGGGAAGTGGTCTTAGAGTTACGCTGCTCCGATTTCAATCCATTTACGGATGATGCGGAAAGATTAAATAAAGAATTTGGGGAAGCGCCTGATTTGAGTATTAACGAACTGATCTATCGTTTCGCTTTTTCATTCAAGGAGGAGAAAATAAGCTCGATTCGCATCCCCCGCAAATGTGTTTCAGTAATAAATAACATTGTCCAAAATAATTAACTATGAAATATAAAATGCTTTTATGGGTATTCGCAATTGTCGGTTCGGTGGTTTGCTGGATAATAATTGATTTTTTCATAGTGGACTTATCCTTTTGGAAATACCTGCTCATTGAAACTTTAATCATCCTAACTAAAATGCTGTATGAAAAAGAAAAAACGCGCCTTACCGAATAAGCAAATCTTACATAAAATTCGTCTTAGCGCCGTTCGTAAAGAGCAGGTCCGCCAGGGAATTTTTGATGGTCGATATCGAACCAAGGTTGTTCCGTGCGCGAAGATTTACAAAAGGGTTAAGTTCGATCGGGTTCAGACAGTTGATGAATGAACAGGAAAAGTGTCTGAACTGTGATTTTTGTGTTCAGTTTAAAACATCGAAAAAATCAATTCTCGATTGAAGACGTGCATCTCGACTCCGCTCGATGCCCTTTAAGTGAATCGATGGCTAGTACTGAGCTTGCCGAAGTGAGCCGAGAGACGCTTCTATCAAACGACATACCGAAACTTCGGTGCTTTTCGGTATCGCTTACGCCTCGTAATTTTCTTTATCCTCTCTTTTGTCAATCGAGACGAAAAAAAAGAACTTGGGGTAATTTATTTAAATTCACCCTTTCTGAATCAACTCTAATTTAAGTTCAGAATTTTATCTCTAATTTTACTGAAAATTGATTTTTGAGTAGGAGAAAGGTAGTTTTAGTAATGGGGTTGGTTTGTTGTTTTCTGGAACTACATGCACAGCAGATGGATGAAAATAATGCGCAACTAGCTGAAATAAAACAGCAACTAATTGATCAAAATTTAACGTTTCCATCAAGTCAAGAATTGACCAATTCACAGAACGAACTTTACAAAAAGAAGCATAAGCAAAAAATTGAAGCTGAATTGAAAATGTTGAATTCCCATTCAATTATTGCCACAGGCGAATTGTATAGCAAAGTCAATTCAATTTTTGACCGAATTCTAAAGCTAAACCCTGGAATTCCACAAAATACCCGTTTGGTATTGTATCGCTCCAATGATTTCAATGCGTTCACGATGGGTGACAACCTGATATTTGTGCATGTGGGCTTATTAAATGATCTAAAAAATGAAGCACAAATTGCCTTAGTTCTCTGTCATGAAATTGCTCACAACACCTTGCATCACGTGGAAGAATCGATGGTTGAGTCGATAATAAATGAAACGGACAAAACCATTGAAAAAGAAATCGATGGAATTTTAAGGACGAGTTATGGGCAAGTAAGTGCACTCAACGCTTTACTGTTACCACGTATTTTGGAATCTCGCGAAAAATCCAGAAGTCATGAGTTTGAAGCGGACTCACTTGGATTGATGTATTTAAAAGAAGCTCAGTTCAATTATACAGACGCGCTTTCGATGTTTCATGCCATGGAAAAAAGAAGTAAAAATGGGAGCGATTCGTTAAATTATTCCAACTTCTTTCATTTTCAATCCATCCCTTCCATAGCAACATTGGATGCAGAATATGTGCGGGAAAGTTCCTTGGGTACCTTTACGAAAGATGAATCCAAATTACCGTATTTAGCCACCCATCCCTATGATAGAGAACGTTTCTATAAATTGGCGAAGCTCTTACATGTAGACACCACTTTTTCAAAATACACCCCAACTTATGATGAAAATTATACCCTTATAGAGCAGCAAGTTGGCATAGAAATGATTCAAAATTCATGGGCAAACAAGAATTTTTCGGAAGTTATTTATCACGCTTTAAAAATGTTAGAAAATCACAGCGATAACAAAGAAGCAAAAGAGCAATTGATGTTAGCATTCAAAGCCTTGAGTTACCTTAAGAAAAAACGAATCGCGGGAAAATATCTTCAGCTACAGAATCCCAAATTTCCGGAAGACTTTGATCGTATTTGTGCGCTTTCTTACGCGATCTCACCAAGCGATTGTGACGAGCTTTTTTCGCTTTACAAAAATGAAATTCCTAGGTTGGAATCGCCAAGAAATGAATTGTTAGCCATTATTCTATTGGCTGAAAGTGAGGACTATCCGGCTCTTGATGAAACGTGGAAAGAAAACAAAGAAGCGATTTACCTTTCCAATTATAGTTTTATTCTCGAGGAAATTGAGCGATATTTGTACGCGAATAAAAAACTAACCTTTGTTAAACCAAAAAATAACTAAATGAAAAATGTAAAAATGCTGCTGTTTGCCTTGCTTGTGAGCGTGTTATCAGTAAATGCCCAACAGGCGAGTGTAGAGAATGTATTGAACTTAAGAACCGCCAAACATTCAGGACAAATTATTGAGAACAACAAACTGGTTGGCTACTTTATTTTCTTTACCAAGGAGAAAGTAGATAGAAATACTACCGCGTATGAAATTGAAATGTTTGATGATAATTACAATCCGTCATCGAAATTTGAAATTGTAAGACCAAAAAATTCTATTCTATTAGAAATGGTGTATAATGGAAGCGTTTTTATGTTACATTTTTATGATTCAAAAACAGGCTATGAGTTTGTTACCTTTGATAGAAGTGGCGAAATGAAGGGCTCTAAATCTATCGCTAAAGATGATATTAGTAGATGGGATTTGAATAAAGTGGCGATGAATTTGCAATCTGCAACAGAGAACGTTTCCATCTATCCAAATGGAGATAAAGGATTTATTCGTTCCACGTTCACTAAAAACAAAAAAGTAGGCTATGAAATTGTAGCGTATGACAACGAAGCAAATGAAGTGTGGAGTTACCAGTCAAACGAAACGTCAGACATGTTGGAAATGGTAGAAATAAATGATATTTCAGCTAATTATTTAACAGCCACTGTCACCAAGAAAAAAAACATGACCACCCGTGAAATGTCAAATTTCTTGCTTTTACTTAATTTATCTGATGGATCAAAAATTACAGAAATAGGTATGGGAGATGATGCAACTGGTTTACGTTCATTATTGAAATCATTCTTGAATGAAGGCAAGAAAAACATTACGATTGTGGGTGAATACTATAAGCCTAATGATGATATCGTTAAAGACAAAAGCCAAGGCTTATATATGCAAGAAATTTCATTAGAAGGGGAAGATTTAGGTGTTACCAACTACGCTTGGAAAGGTGATATTGATCAATTTGTGTCACTAACGGATGAAGATGGAAAAAAAGAGCGACCATTTTATGCGTTCTTTCATGATGTAATCATTTCTAAAAATGGCCATATTTTCTTAATTGGTGAGCAATTTTTGAAACAAATAAGTGCTGGAGGAATCGCCATGCAAGTTGCAGCAGGCGCTTTGGGTGGTTCATCAAACGCTTCTGCTTTTGAAATGTTATTAGGTGACATGATTGTGGTGGAATTTGATGCCGAAAAGAATTTAGTTGATTTTAAAACGGTGGAAAAGAAAAAAACCAACATCATACTTCCTTCAGGTATGGGCATATATGGTTCAACCACTTTAGGGTATTACATCAAATCTCTTGGTGCTTTTGATTATTCTTTCACCTCTAGAAATAAAGAAAAAGATTACTACGACGTAATTTATATTGATGCCAATAGAAAAGAAGATGATAAATCAGCGAAAAGCGATTTAATGGTGGGTGTAATTTCCATTAAAGCAGGTAAGGTAAGCGAAAGTAGAATTCCAATAAGTTGTGAATCGAAATATTGGTGGATCCAACCCGGTAAACCAGGTTATATTTCAGTTTCAGAATATTATCGAAAAGAAAAGAAAATCGATATGCGCTTGGAAAAATTGACGTATTAAGATAACATTCAACTGTTTTTTTTTTACAAAGGGAGGTCTTAGCCTCCCTTTTTTTACGCTTGTTTTTTAATTTAATTTGTATCAAAATCCCTTCTTCCAATTGATTATTCAGGTCAATTAAAAACATACTCTAAAAAAATAGTTTGACAATTCAGGTCAGGCGCTTGGTGGGGTCAATCTTATTGTTCTAATTTGCGGGTGAATGATTAAAGCAGATTTAGGATTAGGACTTGGGGTCTATTGAGATGTTTTTGAGGGGAATGAACAGGAAAAGTGTCTGAACTGTGGTTTTTGTGATTTAATGATTGTTAAATATCAAAAAGGGAATCTAGATTAGGTTTCCGATCAAAAGACACAAGTAAAATGAACATCAAAAGCAA
>CAJAII010000016.1 GCA_903939755.1 uncultured Flavobacteriales bacterium
AAGATCAGTTTTGCCATCCATATCGTATTTAAAGTCCTTATAATTTTTTCGCCATTCATAAACAGCACCTAGGTCTATTCCCATTCCAAAAGAAGAGGATTTTTTGGCGTAATCTTGCCAGTTTGTACCATCTATTTGTACATTAGGAGAAGTTAACTTATCGAGATTATTTGAGTAGCCATAATTGAAGTCTGCCTGTAAACTATAAGAGGTATCCGTGTTTTTTATGTTGTAATTAAAATTATCAGTGTAAAAATAAGCCGCGGAAAATCCGGCTAAGTATTTTAAGCTACCGCCAACTTTTAGAAAATGTTCTCCTTTGTCAAGTGCTACTTGGCTATAATTAAAACCATATTCTGTCCATGCTAAATGGCTAATATTTAATAAGGACTCATTAAATTTCTGGTTCCAAAGAGTGGGATAATCGAGGCCATTCTCTGCTAATACCGCAAGCTTTGGGTCCATATTATCGATGTTTGTCACGGCTCTACCTTTTATAAATAAGCCCACTGCAATTTTGGGTGAAACATGAAAGGCGAAATTTAATAAGTCAACTTGCACATTGTTATATAAACCCAATGATTTTTTTGAATTCTCATCAAACAAATGACCCACAAATCGATCGATAAAAGTGGAGTCGGGATTTGGCCAAATATTACTCTGAACACTATCAAATGATTTTGCCCACCAGAAACCACCGTTTCCTTGTGCATCACGCATGGCGTCAGCATCAAAATAACCAAAGTTCTGATACATGTTGAAATTCATACTCGCAATATTCATGTCAAAAGCATAACGTCCATCGACAAAACTCGCAGGTTGAATCTGTGTACCCATTACACCACTATAATTGCTATTATGAACACCTAAATAAGCTTGACCTGTCACATAAATGGACGAGGTGATTAGAAGTAAAGTAATTAGTTTTTTCATAGTTAATATTTTGTGTATTGTATTAAGACATTTCCTAGTAGCGTGGTTATAGACTGACCAAAAGTTCCAAAAGAAGTGGTTTGTGAAGGACCATCTGCATGTCTTATTACTTGGTCCAATTGAACGCCGTTTATGTTATAAAGATAAACATTATTTTCTAAATTGTCAAAAATGGTCAGAATGACAGCGTCATTTATTTTTGCTACATTAATGGACGTAAGCGCTCTTATAGGAAATGTTTTCGTCCAAATTTTCACGCCGTCATTTTTTATTAATACGCATTGGTTTTGTTTTGTGAAAATAATGTAGGGGGTATTTTGAAAAACAAAATGAGTCTTCAATGTCCATGATTTGTCAAGGTTTAAATTTGTTTTGGTGCCCTTGTTATCCAAAATCATATGCGTTTGATTTTCCACGAAGACACAAGCGCCATTTTCTACTATCTTTTTTTCAGTAGCGTTTTCAGGGAGTTTAGTTTTTCGGACAAGTTTTTTGCTGCCTAGGTCAATTTGTTGCAAATACCCAGCGCTTAGTATGGTACAAATAGGTTTCTTTCCGTCATAGTAAACCGATACATCTTGCACATCTTCTGTAATCGTTTGACTGAAAGTTATTTTTCCTTGTTCATTTAACCCTTGAATAACTCTTTTCGAAGTGCATAAAAGTTGAAATTTATCATTTAAGAGGTACCGAATAGGGTCAACCATGAATTCACCTGGAACACTTTGAATAACCCGTCCTATTTTATCAATAATCTCTATTTTATCGGCAAAGCGCAAAGCAATTGACTCTCTTTCATTTTGTGAGAATGACAATGAAATTGGATCGGAAATTAATGGCTTATTGGTTTTTCTTGACCATATTTTTGTCCCGTTATTATAGCCATGCAATTCTTTATTTTCTGTAAAGACGATAGCATTTCCTCTTCCAGCTAACGCACAAAAAGCGGTGATTCTGGAGCCGGGGTTCATGGAGAAATAATCATTTGTTTCCGCTTCGTTAATGGCTGATTTATTATTTAAAAAATAAACAGTTGTCTTTATTGTTTTTGTACCTATTCGACTTTGACTTTGTTGTTCACTCTTATTAACAATGCGTTCTGAAACAATAAGAGGTAGGTAATTAACCAAGGAATATAATTGTTTGTTGTCACTGGAAAGCGTGTGGTTCATCTCAATTTCTGTCAATACTTTGTCAACAGACTCTTTATTTAATGAGAGATATGCAAAGCCATTTTTTTCTGTAATATAAAAACCAAGATCTTTATATGCTTCTGCCCCTCTTTTAATATCCACACCAGTAAAGTAACTATTGGTTGCATTTTCTTCTACTTTATTTAATGATTCGTTTAGATTTTGAATAGGACTTTGTCCTTCTTTGAAATCAAAGATGATTACTTTTTGATCGTCGACAATTAATTCCACGAGACCATTTTCTATGCAATTATAGAATAAACTTTTATTGAAAATGGGATCCACTTCTTTTAAATAATTTTTCTCATAAAAAGTGTAAGAGGAAAAATTGGAGGGGATATTTTCTGCGAAGACGGATCTATCATCGATTAATTTTGATTTAGATGGTTTGCTTTTTTGTGTTTCATAAATGATTTTACAGTCATCTTTTAAGTAAACATCTTGAACCAGCATTTTATTTTGTCCAAATTTAATGGTGGAATAGCTGGCTTGTTTGTCTACTTTGAAAGGGTGCTTACTTATCGTTTCTATCCTATAATCTTTGGGATATATCATTAATTGTTTCCCCTCGTATTTTCCGACATATGGGCCATATTCGAAGGTTTTTAGGCCAGTTAATTGAAATTTCCGATGTCCCTTATCCAACAAGTGCCTAATGCTTGTTTTTGTCCATTTTTGATTTATTTCAATCACCAATAATGGCCTTTCTTTACTTATAAAAACGCTGTAATCATTATCTAAATTCCGGGTGATCTCGTAAAACAAATCCTTGTTGCTTCCTAATGTGTTGAAGCCGACGGTTTCCCAGTTAAACTCATTGACATGGTGAATAACTAACACCAGGGAGTCTTGCACCCCAAAGTAACAAAGGAAATCACTTTCTTTATTTTTTTGGAGGATTTCACTTACAACAAAAACAATCCAACTAAGACAAATAAAAACAACAAGGGGCCCAATAATTTTTTTGACCATGATCACATTTTGGTGTAAAAGTATACCGCATTAAGACACTAAATATGCATAGTCGGAAATTAAATGAACAAAGTAATGTTCACTCTGTTAAAAGGGAATTTGATTATTTAGGTAATAGTTGAAACGACTTTCTATGGTGGATTGAAATTCCAATTAAGCGTATGGCTTCCCGATGTTCTTTTGTGGGATAGCCTTTATTTTTATCCCATTTGTATGCTGAGTTTTCTAGGTGAAGCGATTCCATTATTTCATCTCGATAGGTTTTTGCTAAAATCGAAGCCGCAGCGATTGATTGAAACTTGGTGTCTCCTTTGATGATTGTTGTATGTTTTATTGCTTTATAGGTAGAGAACATATTTCCATCAATTAGAATGTGTTGGGGAGTAATGGCAAGTTTGTCTAAGGCGATTTTCATGGCTTTAATACTCGCTTTTAATATATTTATTTCATCAATTTGTTCAGGAGAAACGATTGCTACAGCGTAAGCCAAAGCACTTTTTTCGATTTCAATTCGTAATTCATTCCTTCTTTTTTTAGTGAGTAACTTGGAGTCGTTAAGTCCAATTATCGGTTGTTTTAATATAACTGCTGCAGCTACAACGGGCCCTGCAAGGCATCCTCTTCCTGCTTCGTCACAACCGGCTTCTATACAGTTGGGGGTGTGAAATAATAACAGATCCATTTCGGTAGGTTTCATTTTGATAAAATGTGCATAGTGTTATAGATTAAAGGAATAGGTCTTTTTAGGTGTAATGCAAAAGTCCAACGCTATGTCTTGATTATTTACATCAGTAATATGGTCAACGGGCTCAAAATCGCAAAGTCCAATTTTTAATGTAGAAGGATTGCATTCTTGTAGAAAGCGATCGTAAAATCCCTTTCCGTAACCGACACGGTGTCCAAGGTGATCAAAAATAAGAAGCGGCACAATTACAAGATCCATTTGATTGGCATTAATAACTTTCCCATAGTTCGGTTCTGGAATGCCGTATTCATTTAATTCAAGTTGCTCAATTCCTTCATATACATAATGGGAGAGTGCACCTGTTTGAAAATTTGCCTTTGGCACAACTGGAATACCTCCTTGTTTTTGAATAAACAAAATGATATCCTGTGTGTCTATTTCATTTTTATCAGCAATTGTTAAGTAAATTGATACATGTTTTTGAGATAGGTTAAAGTTGGGCAGTTCTTGAATGATTTTTTCAAGAAGAGGTTTTCTCAAAGTACCATCGAGTTTCTTCCTTTTCTCGGAATAAGTTAATCTAAGTTGTTTTTTATTCATGGGTTATCAAAACTACGAATTAATAATAATTAACAGTTGGAACCTTTGCCATTTTGCATAAATTATTCCATACCTTTGTGTTCTAAATCAACCTATTGTAATGACAAAATTCCTCACTGTTTTTTCACTGGTTTTTCTTTATAATTCCGTTTGGTCTCAAGATCTTCCGGTAGACACACTTTTTGAAGAACAAGAGTTGGATTACACCTTTACTGGAACCAGGGTAATTAATGGCCATTCTGTAGACATGTTACCAAAAGGCACTATGGAATTTAGAATAGAACATAAATTTGGTGATATAGCAGGGACAAATGGAGGGGTTCAAAGTATGTTTGGATTTGATAATTTATCAGATATGCGATTTGCATTAGAATACGGAGTGACCGATAAATTAATGCTCGGATTTGGCCGATGCAAAGGAGCGGGAAAGCCCTACAGGTCATTATTAGATGGCTATGTGAAATATAGCATATTAAAACAAAAAAAAGGAAAGTCTTTCGTTTCTATGAGTCTAATTGGAACTGCCGGGTTTACCTATATGACAGCGAGTAATGATCAAAGTTTAGTAAGTAATTTCCCCAAATTTTCACACCGTTTCTCCTATGTTTCGCAATTAAATATTGCACGGAGGTTTAATGATCGTTTAAGTTTTTGTGTTATGCCAACATTTGTTCATCGTAATTATGTTGCTGCAGACGATCAAAATGAATTATTGGCAATAGGGTCTGGGATCCGTTTTCGAATAAGTTCAAGATTTGCTTTGATAGGAGAGTATTACCATGCCTTTGCGGCACCTAATATGCGCACAAATTCCAAGAGTAGTCTCGGTATTGCACTAGAATGGTTCACATTCGGTCATAATTTTACCATTAATATAACCAATTCGTCTGGGTTAGGTGAACTTCAATTTATTCCTTATACGACAGAAAAGTGGTCGTTGGGTCAATTTAGGTTAGGTTTTTGTATAGGAAGGAAATTCACAAGAGAATAATTAAAACGTAGACATGAAAAATAACTTCACCTCCTTTCTATTTGCTGTTTTTATGATAGTTTCAGCAGCTTTCACCTTCATACCAGTAGACCATTATGTGGTTAGTACTGGTTACACTATGGATTTCAAATCAAGTGATCCTTCCGGCTCTTTTTCAAAAATGGGGGGAGATATTTATTTTAATGATCAAGATTTAGTAAACAGTAAGTTTAACTTATATATTGATGTGTCTTCAATCAACACAGGAAATGGAATGCAAAATAAAAAAGCGCAAACAGCAGAGTGGTTCAATGCCCCTTCATTTCCTCAAATCAAATTTACATCAAGCAAAATTGCTAAAAATGGAAATGGCTATTTAATAACTGGCGATTTAACAATGAAGGGAACAACCAAACAATACACGATTCCGGCCACTAAAACGATAACAGGAAATAAAATAGCATTCAGCGGAACATTTAATGTAGATCGATTGGCATTTAAAGTGGGCAAAAAAAGTAATGTTGTTCCAGATAAAATGAAGGTAGTATATTTTATTCCAGCTATTAAAAAATAATGCGAATTAAACCGATTGTCTTCGCGCTATTTATAGCCTTTCTGTCGAGCTTACTTGGACTTGCTTATTTTGTTTCCTTTAACCATTTTTTATTTGATTTTTCTTCGGTATTGCCTAGTTGGAAATTAATTTCAACCTATTGCTTTATTTCTTTTTTAACTACTTTTTTATTTGTACAGTATGTGAGAGTAACTGGCGCCAAGAAACTTTGGGTGTTTAATTTATCACTTAGTTTAATTTCCTTTTTTACTATTTGTATTCCAATTTTAGCACAAGTTACTCATGCTGATGGTGAATTTTTTCCGGTTTTCGCCATCCCATTTCACTTCATATTTCCATTATTTTGGTTGATTTTTTACCCTTTAATTACTCCTCATGAAAAAGTTTAAGCATATCACAGTAATTCTGCTATCAATAGTGGTTTTTTTTTCATGTTCAAAAGATAAAGTAACTAACACTTTGCCCGATCCAAATTGTACCGATACCGTTTCTTTTAATGCTACAGTACTTCCGATTATTCAACAAAATTGTGTTTCCTGCCATGATGTAGGGAACTCAACAGGTTATACGTTTTCAAATCACACCAATATTTCGAACCAATCTTCAGCAATATTAGGATCTATGAAGGGGCAAGGGTTTTTGCTGATGCCTCAGGGAGGCCCAGCACTTCCGGATTCAACAATACAATTTATAAAATGTTGGGTGAGTCAAGGGAAGTTGAATAACTAGTTTCGAGATAAATTATATATTTGTTCTATAATATATAAATAGCACTTTTTTCTTTAATAAAAATACCTAAAATCAAGTTATGAAAAAATCATTTTTTTTACCTAGTTTATTTATTGCCAGCAGTTTATTTTTACTTGCTTTTCATCAAGGAGCAGCAATCAATCATTCATACCATTCATCACCAAATCAATCCAATGGTCCCGCTGGAGGAAAAACAGGCGCTCCAGGGGAGCAAAATTGCACAAGTTGTCACGCAGGATCAGCCCTAAGTGGAGCGACTGAAAACACATTTGTGCTATTGGATGCCAATAACCAACCTGTTTCGTCATACATCGCTGGCGCAACTTATACGGTTAATTTAGCGATGGCATCTAACCCGTCTAAAAAAGGATTTCAATCTACGGCACTTACTTCCTCAAATGTAATGGCAGGAACATTTGCTGCGGCCTTAACAACTCAAATTGTTAATGCTACAATTTCTGGAGCACAACGAAAATATGCTGAACATAAAGCAACAAGTAACTCCAGTACCACTCCCTTGTGGTCTTGGTCTTGGACGGCACCAGCAACTAATTCTGGGAACGTCACATTTTATATAGCAACCAATAAAGCGAACAACAACAATAACGATAATGGCGATCAAATCTACCTTTCTCAGCATGTAATAACCGGCCCTTCTTCTGGCGCGGGATTAGCTGAAAACGAAAGTGTTTCAGCATTCAATCTGTTATATGCTGCCGATACCCAGTTGGCAACGATTACATTCGAATCTTTGCAACAAGGTTCAATGAGTCTTAAGCTAGTTGATATGAATGGAAAAACATGGAGCATTAAGCAAAATGAGCAAGTTGTTATTGGTAAAAATAAAATTATAGTTGATTTGTCAGGTTCTTATCCAAAAGGAACCTATATTCTTCAAGCAATTATTAATGAAAAACCATTCACTAAAAGCATTATTATAAACTAAATTTAGTTAAAATTCTTTCTCCATGGCGTCATGTTGCGTACACTTAAAAAGAGTTAGAATTTTAATTTTGTTATTGTTTTTTACTTCGTGTGCTGATCGGTTTAACCCTCGTAAAGAAATAATTACGACCTGTAAACTGGGAACAGAAACTATTCGAAAAATTCTTTTTATAGGCTTGGATGGGGTAAGAACTGATGCGCTTCAGTTGGCAGATACGCCTGCTATTGATAGTCTAATTCAACACAGCTTTGTTTCTTGGAATACCGATCGCGGTCCTCATACGGTGAGTGTGCCTGGCTGGTCTAGTATTCTTCATGGCGTTTGGCCAGAAAAGCATGGGCTAACCGAAAACTCCTTTAAAAAGAATCAATATGATAATTACCCGGATTTATTTAAAAGAGCTAAATGCATAAAACCAGACTTGAGCCTGGCTACTTTGAGCCATTGGGATGATTTTTTAAAAATCACCAGTAGTGAGGATTTTGCACAACGCTACGAAACTGATTTGTCGTTGTTTAATGCTAGTAAAGACAAGTTGTTGTTTTGTTGTCCTGACATGATGCTTCTTCATTTTGATGACCCAGATCACGCAGGCCACACTTATGGCTTTTCCCCCAATTGCACAGAATATATAAAGGCGATTGAGACAATGGATGAGTACATCTTAGGTCTTATGGAAATTATTCACAATCGCGAATTGAACTATGGTGAAGAGTGGATGATTGTTATTACAACTGACCATGGGGGAGAAGGAACTGGGCATGGTGGTCAAGATGATTTAGCTCAAACTCGCAAAGTTTGGTCAATTGTTCGTGTTCCTTTCATAGCAAGTCCTATTCAGCAAGCCCAGGCAAAGAGCGTCGATTTATTACCAACTATGCTTTATTGGCTCGGAATTGGTCCAGGAAATTTTCCGGACTTAGATGGAACAAAGTTCTTTTAAATCTATTAAATAGTATTCAATTGTATAAAAGAGTATCTCCTCTCAAAGGCTAGATTTCCCTAATCCACAAATTTTTATTTTTTTTTATTCGCTGAAATTTAGACGTTTAGAATACCCAAAATCAAAAAAATGCGGGTAATGATACGCAACGGTGTAACTAAATCAAGGATAATAAGTATAACTATCCGGTTTATTTTCTTTATTTTTTCAATAAATGCTAGTTAGAATAAAAAAAGTGATTATCTTTGCACCCCGCAATTGAGGAAAACGTTTTAAGATTGTTGGTAACGAATAGGGAATA
>CAJAII010000017.1 GCA_903939755.1 uncultured Flavobacteriales bacterium
TGGTTCCACCAGGAATAATAGTCGTTGGTAAATTGTTCTGTGGATTGGATGTAAAAGCAATTCCACTACAAGCGCTAACTGTTTGTGTGGGTAAAAGTGGAGTAGGGTTAACGGTAACAATTACTGTAAATGGTGTTCCTGCACATGAACCTGCAGCTCCTGAAGTTGGCGTAACGCTATAAGTGGCAGTTTGTGGAACGTTAGTTGGATTAGTTAAAGTTTGTGAAATAGTAGCTTGATTATTTTGCGCTGAACCACCTGTTATATTTCCAGTAACGATCGGTTGTGTCCACGAATACAAGGTGCCACTCGGAACAATTTGCGAAGGTGGGTTATTTGACGGTGAGACATTAAAAGCTACGCCACTGCATATTGGAATACTCACATTACTAATTACTGGAATTGGGTTAATGGTTACTGTTAAGTTAAAGGGAGCCCCTGTGCAACCAGTAGCGGTAACAGACGGAACGATGGAATATATACTTGTTTGTGGGGATGTTGTTGGATTTGTTAAGATACCGCCTATGGATGCTTGGCTATTTCCTGAATTTCCGCCACTGATTCCGCCATTCATTGTCGGTGAAGGCCACGTATAACTTGTTCCAGATGGAACGATTGTAGTGGGTGGGTTATTTGTCGGACTTAAATTGAAAGCAACATTTGAACAAGATGTTAATACTGTATTTCCAATTACTGGTGTAGGGTTTAATGTTATGGTTAAAGTAAACGGTGTTCCTGGACATGCACCTGCTGCACCTGATTGTGGTACGATTGTGTAAGTGGCTGTTTGAACATTATTAGTTGGGTTGACCAATGTTTGATTAAAGGTATTAACTCCTACGTTTTGAGCACTTGCTCCAGTAATTCCTCCGGTAATTATTGGCAAACTCCAAATGAAGTTTGTTCCAGCTGGTACATTTGCCGGTGAATAGTTTATGGGTGAACTGCTACAGGCGTTTAGGGTGGCATTTGGAATGTTGGGCGCTGGATAAAGTGTAACGACAAATGGGAAGGGTAAGCCTACACATCCATTTGTACTTGGAGTTATGGTGTATGTTGCCGTTGAAGTGTTTACAGCAGAACTTGTTAATGTTTGGACAATGGCGTTTTGATTGACTAAAGCTGTGGCACCACTTATCGCATTGGCAGGATTACTTGTAGGCAGACCCCAAGAATATACCGTTCCATTAGGAACAATTGTTTGGGGTAATGAATTTATTGGGGTAAAATTTACATTGCCACCACTACATATTGTTAAGGATTGTGCAGGTATAACAGGCGTTGGGTTGATAGTAACGGTTAGTGTAAATGGCTGACCTATACAATTTCCCGCTGCTCCGGAAGTTGGGGTAATAGTATAGGTTGCTGTTTGTGAAATATTAGTAGGGTTGGTCAAGGTTCCACCGATGTTTATACTTCCGTTTCCTGCTGCTCCACCCGTTACACCTCCTGTTACTATTGGTGCTCCCCAAGTGTAAATAGTACCACCCGGAACAATGTTGTTAGCTGTTGGAATTCCATTACTTGGTGTGATGAGGAACGAAGCCCCGCTACAAATTGTTTGCGTAACATTTTGAATAACAGGACTTGGATTTACCGTAATCACGGAGCTGAATGTATTTGTGCAGGTGCCTGCTACTCCCGCTGTAGCCGTGATCGTGTAGGTAGCCGTTTGTGGGGTATTTGTTGGATTATTTAGTACTTGACTTATACTCGCTTGGTTGTTTCCTGCTATTCCACCTGTAATATTTCCGGTCACAACTGCTGCTGGCCATGTGTAAGTGGTAGGAGTTGGAACAAGCGTATTTGGAGGTGTATTAATTGGATTTATTGTAAATGCCGAATTACTACAAATCGTTTGATTTACATTGGGGATTAATGGGGTTGGATTAATTGTTAAGACTAAGGTAAAAGGATTGCCAGGACAATTTCCTGCTGCTCCTGATGTTGGTGTTATTGTGTAAGTAGCTGTTTGAGCAATGTTTGACGTATTAGTTAACACTGCATTGATATTATTTTGACCATTTTGTCCTATTTGACCTGTTAGGTTACCACTTACTGTGGGACTAGGCCACGAATAAGTAGTATTAGTAGGAACAACACCAAACCCAGCTCCATTTGTTGGATTTAATGCAAACGCTAATCCACTACATATGGAACCAAGTTGGTTGCTTATTTGTGGAGTTGCATTAACGGTAACAACAATGTTAAAGTTGGCTCCTATACATGCGCCCCCTGCACCGGATGTTGGAGTTACAATGTAAGTTTGTGTGGCGGTACTGTTTAATGTGTTTGTTAAAGTACCGCTGATGTTATTGCTATTATTCCCACTTGCGCCGCCATTAATCGAATTCAACGGATTACTTATTGGTAATGCCCATGAATAAGTGGTGTTGTTTGGGACTATTGTTGAAGGTTGATTATTAGTAGGGTTAAGGGCAAAGGTTCCTCCGCTGCAAATTGTTTGGGTTTGTGCAGAAATTATCGGAACTGGATTGATGGTTACGGTAACGATGAATGGGCTTCCAAAACAATTCAACCCGGCATTAGGTGTAACGGTATACTGTGCTGTTTGTAATACGTTGGTTGGATTGTTTAATGTTTGTGATATTGTTCCTTGGTTGTTAGCAGCAGTTCCTCCTGTTAAATTCCCTGTTACGATAGGTGTTGGCCAAGAATAGGTTGTTCCAGCAGGAATGACATTCGTAACATTGGATGGAACTACTGTAAAAGCAACACCACTGCAGCTTGTTGTGTTTTGTGCTGCGATAGTTGGAATTGGATTTAAGGTTACGGTTAAGGTAAAGGGAATTCCTGTACAATTTCCACTGACTGGTGTTATCGTGTAGGTGGCCGTTTGGCTAACATTGGTTGGATTGGTCAATGTTTGTGATATGCTATTTTGTGGAACGTTTTGTGCGCTTCCGCCACTTAATCCTCCAGTAACTATAGGCGCAGTCCATGTATAGGTGGTCCCGATAGGTACAATTGTATTTGCATTTGGAACGCCATTTTGTGGACTGAAATTAAAGGCTACACCACTGCAGGTATTTAAGGAAGCAGCTGGAATGCTTGGACTAGGATTAACCGTTATGGTGGATGTAAATGAACTTCCTGAACAAAGATTTCCTCCTAGTGGGGTAATAATATAGGTGGCAGTTGATGGACTAGAAGTTGTATTAGTCAGTGTTTGTGATATATTATTTTGATTGTTTTGCGTACTTGATCCCGTTAATGATCCATTTGGAGAGATGATAGGTGCTCCCCAAGAATAAGTGGTTCCCGCTGGTAAAATGATATTGTTCTGTCCGTTAACTAAGTTTATTGTAAATGGATTTCCACTGCAAATTGTTTGTGTTTGATTGGGTATAGATGGAGTGGGTTGTACGGTGACATTAACAGTAAATGCTTGGCCAACACAACTGTTGTTTGGTCCTGAACTTGGGGTAACGGTATACGTCGCAATTTGATTGGTATTACTAGTATTTGTTAATTGTCCGTTGATGTTTAATTGTCCATTTGCCGCAGAACCGCCAGTGATGGATATAGGCGTGCTAGGGCTGGTCCAAGAATAGTTTATTCCGTTTGGAATTATAGTGTTGGGTGGATTGTTTGTTGGAGAAACCGCAAACGCAAGCCCACTGCAAATGGTAGTGTTTTGAGTGCCTATTACTGGACTAGGATTTACCGTTACTGTTAAGTTAAATGCGTTTGATGGACAGGCTCCTAGTTGTGGGGAATTTCCAGTAATACTATAAACTAAGGTTGCCGCTGTATTGGTTGTATTTGTAATTGTTCCTTCGGAGATTGTGTTTTCGATTGTGCCTGTTGTTCCTCCAGTTACGCTGCCCAGTGGGTTCGATATCGGTAAACCCCAACTATAAAGTATTCCACTTGGAATTAGGGTGTTTGGTGGATTATTTGTTGGCGTAAAGCTAAATGAATTCCCACTGCATAATGTTTGAGTCTGCGCAGGAATTAATGGAGTAGGGTTGACGGTTACAATTAATGTAAATGGATTCCCAACACAAGCGTTTGAATTCGGTGTAATTTGATACGTTACTGTTGAACTGTTTGCAGTAGTATTAATCAATGTTTGGGTGATTGCATTTGTATTATTTTGTGCACTCGATCCTGTTACTGTGGCGGCAGGGACGATGATTGGAGATGGCCAAGTGTAAGTGGTATTTCCCGGTAATAGCAGGGTAGGAGGATTATTTGCTAAGTTTAGTTGGAAATTATTTCCGCTGCAAATACTCAAGGTTTGATTCGTGATAATTGGTAAAGGATTTACCGTAATTGTTGCTGTAAACGGATTACCAATACACGCTCCTTGAGCGCCTGATGTTGGGGTAACGGTATATAATATGGTTTGTGTAACATTGCTGGTATTGATTAATGTTTGGCTGATGGAATTACTGGCTGTATTTACATTCGATGCTCCTGTGATATTAGCGTTTGGCGCAAATGACCATTGGTAGGTCGTTCCACTAGGCACGGTATTTCCAGCTCCATTTGTTGGTGAAATGGTAAAGGTATTCCCACTGCAAATTGTCGCAGTTTGATTGGTAATTGTTGGTGTCGGATTAATAGTTACGGTATAGCTAAATGGATTCCCAACGCATACTTGTCCTACGTTTGAACTGGGTGTCAATGTATAGGTTAAAGTTCCAACAGCGTTGCTGGTATTGGTAAGTACTTGTGAAATATTATTCTGCGCATTCCCAGCTATTCCTCCTGTAATTGCTCCAATTGGATTACTAACGGGCGTTGCCCATGTAAAGGTCGTACCATTTGGTAATATACTGGTAGGTATGGCGGCTGTAAGATTTGAATTGAAGTTGGCTCCACTGCAAATGGTAGCTGTTTGATTTGGTATAAATGGACTTGGACTAACATTGACTAATAATGTAAACGGTTGACCTGTACATTGACCATTCGCTGTGGAAGGTGTTATAGTGTAGGTCGCCGTTTGTTGAATAGCTGTAGGATTAACTAAATTTCCGGTGATGGTATTTTGATTTGTTCCATTTGCACCTCCGCTTAAATTACCTGTAACGATTGGCGCATTCCATGTATAAGTCGTTCCATTTGGAATAATGCTGTTCGGTGGATTATTAGTTGGAGAAGATATGAAATTGGCACCTGAACAACTGGTTAATGTTTGTGCAGGAATTACCGGTGTAGGATTAATTGTTAATACAACTTGGAAGGGCAGTCCAGCGCAACCTCCGCCACCAGCAGATGGTGTTACGGTATAGGTTAAAGTACTTGTTTGTGAGGTTGTATTTTGAAGATTCGTTTGAAAGAAGTTATTCTGATTAACTCCTGGACTTATTCCTGTGACTGATCCAACTGGGTTTTGTATCGGATTTGACCATGAATAGGTTGTTCCATTTGGTATTACTATCGTTGGTGGATTATTAACCCATGCAGATGTATAGCTATTTCCTGAACAAAGACTCGCACTTTGATTTGGAAATAATGGCGCAATATTTAATGTAACAACTATGTTAAATGGTGTCCCTTGACATGAACTAGGCGCAGGTCCAATTGGTGTTACGGAATAGGTCGCTGTTTGTATGGCGGTGCTTGTATTGGTAAGTGTTTGTGTGAAAATATTTTGGTTAGTTCCAATTGATGCACCTGTAATGCTGCCAGATATCGTTGGTAAGGCCCATGATAATGTGGTGCCCGCTGGTACAATCGCACCGTTTCCATTTTGTGGCGTAAATGTTAGTGCTTGACCACTACAAATTGAAAGGTTTGTTGCGGGTAAAGTTGGCAATGGATTAACGGTGAGTGTTAGGTTAAAGTTGTTGCCTACACAATTTCCTTGTGCTCCCGATGTTGGTGTTATTGAATAAACTACGCTTTGATTTGTATTGGTAGTATTCGTAAGGGTTTGATTGATGCTAGCAGCACCAATTATATTGCTTGTTTCTCCTGTAATTGATGGGTTATCTACATAAGTCCATGTGTATAAGGTGTTCGAAGGTATAATATTCCCTATTACATTAGGGGTGAAGTTAAACGCGCTACCACTGCAAATGGATTGGTTAACTGCTGCAATAACTGGTGCAGGATTAACCGTAACAACTACTTGAAAATTAGTACCTTGACAATTTCCTGATAATGGTGTTACAGTATAGGTTAATGTCGCTGGATTGGCTGTTGTATTTGTTAAGGTCTGTGAAATGCTGAGTTGATTGTTAGCAATTGATCCTCCTGTAACCGCTCCTGCAGGACTACTCGTCGGTAAAACCCATGAATAAACTGTTCCTGGAGGAATAATGGTTTGTGGAGGTGAATTTACAGGATTTATTGTAAATAAAGTTCCACTACATATGGTAGCACTTTGCGCCGCGATTACTGCATTTGGATTTACGGTGACTGTCACAGTAAAAGGTGTCCCAAGACAAACTCCTCCTAAGGGTGTAACGGTATAAATTATCGTTTGAGCTTGACTTGATATATTAGTAAGTGTTTGAACAAAATTGTTTTGTGCGTTTGGTTGATTGATTTGACCTGTTAAATTTGGATTGCTGCTAACTGTCCATGTGTAGGTAGTTCCTGGAGGAACGATGTTCCCACCTCCATTTACTGGATTTACGTTTACGGATGATCCGCTGCAGATAGTTGAAACAAAATTTTGAACAAAAGGTGCCGCTGTCACGGTAACCGTTAAAGGATTCGATGTGGCAGTACACGTTACATTGTTTAATACGCTAGTTGAAATTACTTGATAGTAACTTGTTACATTAAGTCCTGCCGGAACATCGTACGTACTATTTGTAGCTAGATTGATAGAGGTGTAACCACTATTAATTGCTGTAGTGGACACTTGCCATTGGTAGGTAGTAATTCCTGCACCAATCGATGCAACGGTAACTGTAAAAGGAACTGGATCACCATTTGAACATATGGTTTGGTTGGCGGCAATTGTTTGCGCATTTATGGTGTTAACAAATACGGTCAATGGATTCGAAATAGTAGTACAAGGAACTCCGTTCAATGTGCTGGTAATAATGACTTGGTAATAAGTAGTTACGGTTAATCCGGCTGGTGCATCATAGGTCGACAAGGTTGCTCCAACTATATTGGTGAATCCTGCTACTTGGCTGGTAGTGGAGGATTGCCACTGATAGCTTAAGGTTCCTGTTCCTGTGGCTGCGGTGGTATTGGTAAATGCTGCAGGATTTCCTCCAGAACAGATGGTTTGGCTATTTGTTATTACGCTTGGCGAAATGTTATTGACAAAAACGGTAAGTACGGCAGAGGTTGAGGTACAAACAATTCCGTTTAAAGTACTGGTAACGATTAATCTAAAATAGGTAGTAAGGGTTTGACCGGCTGGAGGATCATACGTTGCATTGGTTGCCCCAACTATATCGTTGAATCCTGCTACTGCACTTATGGTGGAGGATTGCCATTGATAACTCAAGGTCCCTGTGCCTGTTGCGGCAGTTGCAACCGTAAATGGATTGGCATCTCCACCAGAACAGATGGTTTGTGTTTGTGAAAGTGTACCTGCCGATACGTTATTTACAGTTACTGTAATTGGATTGGAAGTAACAACGCAGGGTACTCCGTTCAATGTACTAGTAATGTTAACTTGATAATAGGTCGTTGTTGTCAAGCCTGCTGGTGGATCATAGGTGGCTAGCGTTGCGCCTACAATATTAGTGTATCCAGTAACTGGACTTGTGGTAGAAGATTGCCATTGATAGGTAATATTTCCAGATCCTGTTGCGGCAATTGTATTCGTAAAGGCTACAGGATTTCCTCCTGAACAAATTGTTTCATTGGATCCAATTGTGCTTGGTGTAATGTTGTTAATGGTTACAGTTAATACGGCTGATGTTGCTGTGCAAGGAATGCCATTTAAGGTACTTGTTACAGTTAGTTGGTAATACGTAGTAAGGGCTTGTCCTGCAGGGGGATCGTAGGTACTGTTTGTTGCGCCCATTATTGGGGTAAATCCTGCAACCGGACTAGTGGTGGATGATTGCCATTGATAGCTCAATGTGCCTGAACCACTTGCAGCAGTTGTAATTGTAAATATACTAGGATTGCCACCTGAGCAAATTGTTTGGTTACTCGCTAAAACTCCAGCGCTGACATTATTAACTAGTATACTTAATGGATTTGAGACCGCTGTACAAGCAATACCGTTTAATGTGCTACTTGTAATTACTTGGTAATAAGTTGACACGGTAATTCCAGCAGGTGGATCATAGGTGCTGTTCGTTGCGCCGATAATGTTTGAGTAGCCTGCTATGGTACTTGTGGTGGATGATTGCCATTGATAACTTAGTGTGCCAGTTCCAGTGGAGGCTGTTGTTACCGTAAATGCAACGGGATCTCCACCTGAACAAATGGTTTCAGAACTTGCAATGCTTGTTGCACTAACTAAATTAATGGTAACGGTTAATACATTCGAAGTGGCTGTACATGGAACACCGTTTAATGTGCTGGTAATAATTACTTGGTAATAAGTAGTAACGGTTAAGCCGGCTGGTGCATCGTAGGTGGACAAGGTAGCTCCAACTATATTAGTAAATCCTGTGACTGGACTCGTAGTGGATGATTGCCACTGATAACTTAAGGTTCCAGTTCCAGTTGCTGAGGTGGTATTGGTGAATGCTGCAGGATTTCCTCCAGAACAGATGGTTTGGCTATTTGTAATTACGCTTGGCGTAATGTTATTTACGAATACGGTAAGTACTACAGAAGTGGAGGTGCAAACTATGCCATTTAATGTGCTGGTAACGATTAATCTAAAAAAGGTTGTGACGGTTTGACCGCCTGGTGGGTCGTAGGTTGCGTTGGTTGCCCCAAGAATATTGGTGAATCCTGCTACTGCACTCGTTGTGGAGGATTGCCATTGATAGGTCAATGTCCCAGTTCCTGTTGCAGCGGTTACCACTGTAAATGGATTGGCATCTCCACCACTACAAATGGTTTGTGTTTGTGAAAGGGTTCCAGCAGAAACATTATTTACAATTACGCTGATTGGATTACTGTTAGCAGTACAACTAACTCCGTTGAGTACGCTAGTAACAATAACTTGATAATAGGTTGTAAGTGTAAGTCCAGCTGGCGGATCGTAGGTTGGGGATGTAGCGCCAATTATATTCGTGTAACCGCTATTTATGGAGGTGGTAGATGATTGCCATTGATAGGTAACATTTCCAGATCCTGTTGCTGCAGTAATTAAATTGAAAGCTGCAGGATCACCACCTGAACAAATAGTTGCGTCTCCTGAAATTACAGGAATAGTAATAACGTTAATGGTAATGGTGGCTGTGAAATTTACCGGTGGACAAGTACCTCCAGGCGAAACGGCGGTTATCGTATACACGACATTTTGAGTAGGACTCGCTAAATTGCTAGTTAATGTCTGTGAAAGTGGCATCCCACTGCCATTCGACTCACCGGTAACATTAGGATTGTCTACAACAGTCCATGTGTAGGTGGTGCCACTTGGAATAATCGTGGTTGGTGGTGCATTAACTGGGTTAATGGAAAAGCTCGTTCCGTTACAAATGGTTTGTGTAAAATTTGGAATAACAATAGCAGGGATGACGATAACACTTACTGTAAAAGGAGCACCTTGACATCCATTTACGGTTGGAGTTACCGTGTATATTACTGTTTGGCTGACATTGGTAACGTTAATTAATGTTCCTGTGATACTATTACCACTTCCATTAACTTCTCCTGTAACATTAGCATTGGCAGTTACTACCCATGAATAGGTTGTTCCAACAGGTATAATTGTGGTTGGTGGATTATCAATTGGAAGGATGTTAAACGTGCCGCCGCTACAAATAGTAGCAGTTTGGTTGGGTACAACAGGTATTGGATTTACAATAATTGTTTGGGTTTCATTATCTCCGCCACAGGCAGCATTGGTAGCATCAAGTGACACGAAATAAGTTCCGGGTTGCGTGAATTGGGCTGTAATTACATTACTCCCATTTATGGGAGGAGAATTAAACGGGTCTCCCATTGAACCGCTTGTTACGGTATAGCCAGCGCCACTTGCCGCTGCTGAAAAATTAATATTCCAACCAAAGTTGTATATATTGCTGCAAGTATTATTGGCAATGGATAATCCTCCATTGGAAGTATTGGTGAACGTAATGGATTGATTTTGACAAATAGTATTGGATGGGGCGCTGGTAAAACTTGCATTTGGTAAAGAGCTAACATTAAAAGGTCCTATGGTACTTGAAGTCGTACTATTCGAACAGGCATTAGTTGCTGTTACTGTTATAGTATAAGATTGAGGAACATTGTTTACGCAAGGACTTGGGGAGTAGGAGTGAGGAACTCCATTGGGCAATAGTGGAAGGTTGGGGTAAATAAAAGTTGTATTTGGTGTGCCATCTCCCCAATTTATGACATACGTGTTTCCGGGTGTCTGATTGGCAAATGTAAGATTGTACAAAAGCGGATTACATTGTGTTTGAGCAGTCAAGGTACCTAATGAAATAGCACCTCCGCCATAACTCATAATGCAGTAATAAGAATACACACAACCACTTGGTAGGGTAACCATGTAAACCATGTTATACGCTCCCGGACTATTGTAATGTGATGCCGGTGTAACCCCATTTTGTTGCCCCGGAAAACTTGTTAAAATGCTTAATGGATTGGCTGATCCAATAGGAAATGTAGTTGATAAAGTTCCCGTACCTATGGCACCCCAATTAATAGTTGCGGAACTTCCAGCTGGCAAAGTATTGGCATTAGTAAGACTAACAATGGGGCCAGGTCCAAATTGACTACATTGACAATTATTTCCTGTAGCTTGATAAACTGGAATACCATTGACAACGCTCATTTGAGTGCAATTATTTCCAGGTCCAATCGTTGGAACTACCGCTGGTGCTGCTGCAACATTCACTGTTACAGAGGTTTGGGTTAAGGGTGTTCCAGCACTTGAAATAGTATAGGTAACCGTATACGTGCCCGGAATTGCATAGGTAATTCCAATTGGACCAGGAAGTGCAGAAGTTTGACCGTTCCCAAAATTCCATGCGTAAACCACAGGAGGGTTTAATGATAATGGCGCTACTGTTGAATTAAAAAGTACAGTAGAACCAGCACAAATATTGATGGATCCATTAACAGCAGATGGGATAGTACTGAACGTTGCCGATTGAGAATAGTAGTTGGTACTATATGCAAAAGCTAAAAGGAGGGAAATGAAAAAATGTAAACGTTTGTATATACTCACTTTTATTAAAAAAATTCTTTTACTAAATTAAGCATAAAACGTTAGAAGTATAGTGTAGTTGCCGAAAAATTTTTCAAATTTCGACTGGATTATTTAAGGCTAAAAATAATCGAAGTATTTCTATGGAAGGAATGGTGTTTTTCTTAAAAACGATGTCTATCTCCGGTTGGCTAGATTTTTCATTACTTAAGATTTTTTCTATGGAGTTGAAAAAAAAGTCGGTAGATTTATAGGTGGGAATAAAGTTTAAAACGGTTTCCCAAATTCCTAAATTTTTAATCTGAGTAATATATTTTGGTTGGCCATTCAATAAAATCGAACGATTGGAATACCCAATTTTATTTCTTTGGTAGCTATTTGAACTAAGGTATATATTGAAGCTATCCACTTGTTGAATGTAATAATTCTTGTAGTATAATTGAATTATTCCAGGAGATATACTCGCTTCTTTTGGAATGTGAAGCGCTATTATTTTAACCAGTGAATCGATCGACAAAGCTTCTTTGAAATTTAAAAGTAATTCGAATCGTGGCACGGGAGATAAAAAATCTGTTTTTACATTGGATTCTGCACCATAATAGTTTAACGAAAATCCGTAAAGTTTATCGGTGATAGAGGAGTATTCTTTCATGTATTTAGGTAACAATCTTTTTCCGTTTAATTCGCTTGTCATGTGAAAGCTATTTGGCTTGGAAAGCAAGACCTTTCTTTTCTTATCTCTAGAATCTTTAGTATTAATTTTTACAATATTGTTAATTGATGAAGCAAAGTAGCTAATATTTATTTCTTTATTTTCTATCGAATAGGCAGCTAATGGTGAATTGGAAATTCGAAATTGAAGCTTGTTTTTAAAAAGAGTTTTTTGAATTTCAATTCTATCCTTCATGGGATAGGATTTCCCTATAAATGAATACAATTCATTTGATTTTGTTGAATAAATAAATAATGGCGAGGTGGATAAAAATGGTACGTCTTTAGGAGTTCCTTTTAATAACCATGTTGGATTGTTTTCAATTTTGCATTGCACAAGGTATATGGGCTTACTTAAGTCATATTCTAAAAATATTCTAGAATTAGGTTGCTGCTTACTGAAAATATATGAATGGAGTGCGTTGGTAATTTCTACATCTTTGTTTTTAAAATAAATATCAAATAACAATCCTTTTATTATTTCTTTTGGTGTGATTTGTATGAAGGTTGTAGTGCTAGCGGGAAGAGAAATAAGGGTTGGTTCTGTTGGTTTTTTAATCCAAAACACGATATTCAACATGCCTGCCCAAACTATTGAGATTAGTAAATATTTAAAATTATTTTTTAAAATTTTCATCGGAATGTAAAATTACACTAATCTGCAATTGTTACCTTTGTATATGAAAAAAATTATTCGATTTATTTTTTGGGTTTTTGGCTGGCGCATTGATCAACATGCCCCAACTGGTATAAAAAAATGTGTCATCGTTGTTGGTCCGCATACTTCAAATTGGGATTTTATTATTGGAAGATTGGCTTTTATGACTTACGGCGTGAAAGGGAAATTCCTTATTAAAAAACAACTTTTCTTCTTTCCGCTAGGTTTGTTGTTAAAAGCGTTGGGTGGACTTCCCGTTGATAGATCAAAAAGTAATAATTTAACGAATACGGCGCTTCGTTATTTTGAAGAGAATGAATCAATGTACTTAGTCTTTTCACCCGAGGGTACAAGAAGTTACAATCCTAATTGGAAAAAAGGGTTTTATCATATTGCAGTAAGAGCGAATGTTCCAATATATATATGTTACGTCGATTATGAAAAGAAAATTGGGGGTTTTCATAGTCTTTATTACCCAACAGGGGATGTTAATGCGGACATCTTGTATATTAAGAATATCCTAAAACACTATAAGGGACGATTCCCTGAAAATGGTATCGATTAATCTTTCGATTTAATTTGATCTGTTTTTATATCAAAGCCATAAGGACAATGTTTGCAATTACTCTTACAACAATAACCTCTTTTTAAATGATATTTTTCTGTGAATACTATATAGCCTTCTTCACTTGTATAATATTCATCCGATTCCAAGGATTTTCCTTTGTTAGAAAAAGAAGAGAATTCATTTGTCATAATTTATAGTAAATGGAAGCGATTAATATTCAAAATTCGGTTGTTCAAGAAATTCATTTAAAAATTTTAAACGATCGGAATAATAAATTGTTCATTAAGCGAGATGATTTAATTCATCCTTATATCTCGGGTAATAAATGGCGTAAACTTAGGTATAATATAGCAATTTGTAAAGAATCCTCTTTTCAAGGGATTGTTACGTATGGTGGCGCTTATTCGAATCATGTTGTCGCTTGTGCTGCCGCATGTCAATTAAATAAGTTGAAAGCAATTGGGTATATCAGAGGGGATGAACTGAATAGTTCGTCTAATAAGGTGCTCAGGAAATGCGAGGAATTAGGAATGGAATTAATTTTTGTAAAAAGAACTGAATTCGATGCAATGAAAAAGGAGCGCAATGCCTTGCAAATCCAAAATGAAACGTATCTTTCTATTCCCGAAGGTGGCGCAAATAGCGATGGTATCCGTGGCTGTATGGAAATTTTATCGGAAACGGATAATGATTATGACTTGATTGCCTTGGCACAAGGAACGACCACAACTAGTCTCGGTGTTTTGTTAAGTGCACCAAAGAAATCAACTGTTTTGGTGATCCCGGTTTTAAAAGGATACCAATCGATCTTGGAAATGGAAACACTTTGTGAAAACACGGACTATTTTGAAGCGTGGCAAGAAAAAAAGTGTCAGGTGAAACCACTAACTGATTGTCATTTCGGGGGATATGGAAAAACAACCACTGAATTAGAACTATTTATAGAAGATTTTAAACAAACAACGGGAATACCTCTTGATAATGTATACACAGGAAAAGCAATGTATGGTTTATTAAAAAGTATACAAGAAGATAATGTAAGGGATAAACGGATCTTGTTTATCCATACCGGAGGAATCCAAGAAAATTACTAATTAGATTAATTTCGTTTTCTTCTTGCGATAAATGTGTATTGATTTAAAGTACACTTCAATAGCTCCGATACCACTTGTTGCGGCATTCAGTCTAGATATATTTGCGTCGAACGCTATACCAAATTTGAAATTTTTGACTTTGTAATTAACGGTGGCTACCACTGCATCATTCCAACGGTAGTAAGCAGCATAACTAAATGCCTTAGATTTATTGATATTGGTAACGACAGATCCTGATTCTAAAATATGCTCGCAGCCAATTCCAAAAATCATGTTGTTGCTCGGTCCATTTCTAAAATACATCATTTGAGGTTGTATTTTTAAGTCTTTCCTTCTAGTGGTAATATCTGCTCCTACATTCACGACTAGTTGAGCATATAGCTTATCAGCATTATTAGTGAAATTAATTTTTTGCTTTGATAAATGATTAAGTGCAATACCTGAATAGATCCGTGTTTTATTTCGTTGAACATGTTGGTAATGTAAACCAGCGTTTATATCCAAGGCACCATAAGAACTTCTTGATTCAGGGAAGTTGGTAATGAAAATTGGATCACCGTTTGAACCATTAAAGCCATTTCCTGTCCAGTCTGATTGCCAGTTTTGTAAAGCAGGATCATACGATTGTAAATAAATGCCTGGTGCAATTCCAACTGAAAATTTATTCCGATCGTCCATTTGAATAGAATAATTGATAGGAATGGTAATAGCGGTAGTCATTAATTTATTATCTCCAGCTTGGTCGTTAACAAGATTTAATCCAATTCCAAAATTATTTTTGCTGTACGCACCATCTGATATCTTGAACCCAGTTGATAAGGTATTCGTGCGCATCATTGATCCATCAACTGTTAAATATTGTAAACGACAATTGGTAAAGAATGAATAGTCTTCACTACCTGATGCTACTGCACCTGGGTTGAATAATGCAGGTGATTGCATCCATAGGCTTGAATTATATCCTTGTTGTGCCATTAGCGGTGAAGCAGTAATGAATAAAATAAGGACGATAATAATTTTTTTCATAATACTATCTGTAAAGTGTAACATTTCCATTTAACGTAGCTGAAAGACCGTTGATTAAACGATATTCTAATTTATAAACAAAAACAGCTGGATTCATAGGCTTTCCTTTGAAATTACCGTCCCAACCTTCATGTGGATCGGTCGTTCTAAATACTAATTGACCAAAACGATTGTAAACTTCAAAGTTCATTTCAACAATTGCTCCTCCTTCAACAAAACCATTGATGGAATTATTGTTGTTGTTGTTATTGTTGTCGAAATTATTGTCAGAATCTACATTTGTCAAAATCTTTAGTAAATCATTTTCGCCATCTCCGTTCGGTGAAAACGCATTCGGCACAACAACTTTCACAGAATCTCTAAATAACACTTCAATGAAAACGGTATCTGTAGCAATACACCCTTCAGGTGATGTGTTGGTAATAATATAATAGGTATTGTAAAATGGAGATGCAACGATGGTGTCGCAAGTTGGATTGACACAAGAAAAATTAGTTGAAGGTGACCAAGTGATAGAATCTCCTGCAACAAAACCACTTGCTGCAATAACTGCTGATCCAAACATAGTGATTAATGTGTCAGGAATGGCCGTCCCTCCAAGACTATCAAGAACAGTGGCTGAAATACTTGGAACAGTTCCTACCGTTACTGATTGACTAGAAGAACTTGTTAAGCCTCCCGCGTCCGTAACAGTTAAAGTAATGGTAAAAGTTCCTGCGCCAGAATAACAAACTTGACCAGGATTAGCACCACTATAAAATGAAGGTATTGCGCCGCCAAATGACCAAGTAGAAGCTACTACCCCGTTGGACGATGTGTTATCTACATCAATGCAATCTCCAGCACAAATAATATTGTCAGAAACTGTAAAACTTGCTGTCGGTTGTGCAAAAGCGGAAGCGCTAATGAAAAGAACAAATAATAGATTAAAAAGTTTCATAATTGGTTAGAATGCAGTTTAAGTTGACGAAGTTAAAAAAAAGGATTCAATTATTTTAATTTTTACTTAACTTTCAGTAAATCAAAAATCTGTTTGGCTTCTATTACATCATGAACTCTTAAGATATTTGCGCCCTTATTTAGGGCATATGTATTCAGAATAGTGGTTCCGTTTATGGATTCTTCTACCTTAATGTTAAGACTTTTGTAAATCATCGATTTTCTTGAAAAACCGCAAAGAATAGGGTATTCAAGTAGGGAGAAAATGGAAAGTTGTTGTAATAACTCGAAATTTTGTTCCGTAGTTTTCGCAAATCCAAATCCAAGATCGATGATAATATCAATCACACCTATTTTTTTTAGCTGAGTGATTTTCACTGATAATTCTTGTAAAATATCCAATGAAATAGATTCGTAATCTGTAAGGCTTTGCATTGTTTCAGAATTCCCACGCGAATGGGTCAGAATATAGGGCGCTTTATATGTTGCAGCCACTTCCCATATTCTTTTATCAAAATTGCCTCCTTGCACATCGTTAATGATATTCGCGCCATTCATCAATGCTTTTTCTGCAACCTCTGCTCGAAAGGTGTCAATTGAAATTAATAAAGTGGGGAATGCTTTTCTTATTGCTATAATAATGGGTAGAACTCGATCGATTTCTTCTTGTTCACTCACTTCTTTTGCGCCTGGACGTGTAGAGCACCCACCAATGTCCAATATGTCCATCCCTGCATCCACCATATTTTTAACCCTAAGGCAAATGTTTTCTTCTTTTTTGAGCCGACTTTCTTCATAAAAAGAATCAGGGGTTATATTTATAACCCCCATTATTCGTGGTATTGAAAGATCAAATAATTTATTCTGAACCAGAATATAGCTGTTTGAACGAAAATGCTTAATTTCAGCCCCGAAAAATGCCATAACTTTCTAATGAGTAAAACAACTATTGAATTCACAAATATAATCACTAATTGTCGATCAATTTATATCGCCAAAACAAAAGATTATGGAACGGCATGGCGCATTTTACGCACAACTTCCTTGACAGATCAATTGTTTATTAAAGCCAATCGAATTAAAACGATTCAGGAAACTGGCGTTAATCAGGTAGGGGAGTCGATCGAAGGTGAGTTTAAAGCTATTGTTAATTATTGTGTGATAGCGCTTATTCAATTAAAAGAAACTGAAATCGTTGAATTAGAATTGGAATTGAATCAAGCTACTATATTATTTGATAAGTACATGAATTTGGCGATTGAATTAATGACAAAAAAAAATCATGATTATGGGGAGGCTTGGCGAGATATGCGCATTAGCTCACTAACTGATTTGATCCTGATGAAAATATTGAGGATTAAGCAAATTGAAGACAATGATGGAATGACCTCTATTAGCGAAGGTATTGACGCTAATTATTATGACATGTTGAATTATGCTGTGTTTGCACTTATTTTATCAAATGTTAAATAATTGTTAGATAAAAGCGAGTAGTATACTTCAGTCTTAATTTTATACAAAAAAATTAATTATGAACTCTGTAAATCGCGCATTACCCTGGACAATAAGAATAACTGTTTCATTCTTATTTTTGTTATCAGCAGTAGCTAAATTATACCCATCTCCCTATTTTGCTTTAGCTACTTTTGAAGTGCAGCAGTTATATCCAATGGGTTTTTCAGAGGATTTAGCCGCTTATTTTTCTCGAACGTTGATAGGTGTTGAATTGGCACTAGGTATTTTGCTATTACTCCCTTTCTACCTGAAAAGAATCGTCATCCCTGCAACAGCTCTGATGCTTTTAATTTTTATTATTCACCTAACTATTGAAATTTTAACGGTTGGAAATAAGGGGAATTGTGGCTGTTTTGGAAGTTTAATGCCAATGACTCCCTTGCAGGCGGTGATTAAAAATATTATTTCGATAGGTTTGCTGGCAGTTCTTTATAAGATGTATAAGGCAGAGGATAAAAAACAATTCTTACCTATGTTAAATGTTGTCTTAGCTTCGGTATTAATTGTGTTTATGCTGGGAATGAAAAGAAGTAGTGGGAACACAACTCCTAACACAACTGAATCTCCAACTCCTACAGCAGATACTATTGTAAATAAAGTTGATACAGTTAATAAGGTAACAGTTGTGGATACTTTAAAAGTTGTTGAAAATCCCGGTCCTACAAAGAAAAAGTCGGGCTACGCAAGTATTTTTCCAAAAATTGATGAAGGAAAGAAAATACTTTGTTTTTTCGCACCCGATTGTGATCATTGTCGCGCAACAGGGAAATTACTCACCAAGTTGAAAAAAGAAAACAAGGATTTTCCTAAAATTCAAATCATTTTTATGGACGAGGCGCCAGAAGTTATTCCTGACTTTTTTAAATTTGCAGGAGCAGAATATCCCTATATCGTGATGGATATCATTGAATTTTGGAAGCGCTTAGGTAAGGATGGAAAAGTTAGCAGATCAGTTCCTGGTGTTATGTATCTCTGGAATGGTAATGTCCAAAAATTATACCATGGAACTGAAGGCAAGCAGTTTAACGCAAAGAGTCTAAAAAAACTATTAGCTAACGAAAAGTAATTCGAAAATAAGCACTAACTTTAACTATGAGGAAAAAGTTTATCGGTGCTAATTGGAAAATGAACTTGCTTTATGAGGAAGCAATAAAGTTATTTGCGGATTTGTCAAATTCAACTCTTAATACTTCTGAGGCTGATATTGTTGTCTTCCCAAGTTCAATATATCTTTCTGAATTGTCAAAAATGCCTGGCTTACCTGTTGGTGCGCAAGATTTATATTTCGCTGATTCTGGTGCATTTACCGGAGGAATCGCGGCTCGTCAATTAAAATCAATTTCTTGCAAATATGTACTGGTTGGTCATAGCGAAAGAAGAATTACTTTTTTTGAAACGGATGAAGTGATAAATCTCAAATTAAAGAGTGCTGTTCGTAATGACTTGAAGGTTGTTTTCTGTTGTGGGGAATCGTTGGGAATAAGAGAATCAAAAAAACACTTGGAATTTGTTACTAATCAATTGATGCAAGGTTGGAAAGATTTGGATGAAACCGAAATGAAAAATTGCATTATTGCTTACGAACCGATTTGGGCCATAGGAACAGGTTTGAATGCGTCTAAAATGGAGATTGAGGAAATGCATGGAACTATTCGTAGAACTGTAGCTAGTTGTTTTAGTCATTCTTTGTCTCAATCAATTCGTATTGTCTACGGTGGTAGCTGTAACCAACATAATGCAAGTGATATTTTTTCATTTAATGATGTTGATGGCGGTTTAATTGGAGGTGCTTCGTTGGAATTTGATAGTTTTGAAAAAATAATAAAATCGCTTTAATGGATTATTCTGAATATCGATTGTGTCCAATTCCCTTTGAACCTTGGAATGAGATATTGGTTGCCTCGCTTTCTGATGTTGGATTCGAAAGTTTTATGGAGGATGAAAATGAATTACTGGCGTATATTTCTTCTAAAAATGAAGAAGTTTCGAGCATAAATGCTTTGCTGAATTCTTTCAATGAAAACAAAGAAATGACACTTACATGGGTTCGTAAAAATATTGAACATCAAAATTGGAACGCATTATGGGAAGCAGATTTTGAACCTGTATTTGTTGACGATCGCTTATCGATTGTTGCTCCTTTTCATGGTGCATCAGCACGAAAAAATCATGTGATTGAAATTGATCCTAAAATGTCGTTCGGTACCGGTCATCACCAAACCACCTTTCTAATGTGTCAGCAGATATTGAGCTTAGAATTAGGTGACAAGCTAGTACTTGACATGGGAACTGGAACAGGTGTATTGGCCATATTAGCCGAACAATTGGGCGCTAAAGAAATTATCGCCATTGATATTGAATCTTGGTCTGTTGAAAATACGAAATGGAATGCAGAACGGAATGGGTGTACTAAAATAGACGCAATCGAGGGGGGAGCTTCGCTTATTCCATTGTTGAATTTTGATTTTGTCTTTGCAAATATTAATAAAAATATACTCAAAGACCAATTGCCAATTTATTCACAAGTATTATCTGAAGGAGGCACTTTGCTGTTAAGTGGTTTTTTTAACAGCGATGTTTCTGAACTGTTATTTGTGGCAGAAAAATTAAATCTGGTTTTGGAAAGTGTGCATGAAAAGGAGACTTGGGCACTTATAAAACTTCAAAAAAGATAAACAATGAGGTATTTTTTTTTATTGCTATTAATTGCGCTTAGCAGCATTTCTTTTAGCCAAAATTTCACCAAGGAACGAGATAAGTTTGTAAAGGAATGTCAACGTGCTTTCATTCAGCCTGATCAAATTCAATTCGTTAGGGAAAAGCTTTCAAAATTAGTCCAAGCTCCTGGATTTACGGAAGCGCAGTTCGCTAAAATGGTGGATATGTCCAACTCTATTTTTGCTTCTTCTTCCGATTACTCCGTTGTTTATCCATACGTTAAAGCATGCTTGTTTCAATCTTTTAATAAGTTTTCAGGAAATTTTAATAGTGAATGGGCAAAGTATGTGGTAGATTATCAAAAAGATGATGCGGAAAAATTCTTGGCATTTTTGCAGTTTTCAGCAGATTTATTTGAATTCCATAGTATTAAATCAAATGATGGCTTTAGATGGGTATTTCTGAAAGGTGAATTTACTTGGCGAAAAGATAAAACACTAAAGTTAATTTGCGATAATGGAAATTTGGCCTGTTATATTGTTAACGACAATGGGAAATTAGATGATAGTATTGTGGTGACTGGAACTTCGGGGGTTTTGGATGTAGATGCAGCCAAGTTTATTGGTAATGCTGGGATATTAACATGGGAAAAAGTGGGCTTCAAAAAAGAGGATACCTTTGCTGAATTGCGCATGTTTAAAGTCGATTTATCTCGATCAATTCTGAAAGTAGATACGGTTGCACTAACGACGCCGTATTTTAAAACGCCCATTCTTGGTAAATTAATGGATAAAACCTACACCGAATTATCTAAAGATGAAGAAGCCCCTCAGTTCAATTCTTTTGAAAAACGCTTGAAAATAAAATCGCTTCGAGAAAATTTGGATTATGATGGTGGATTTTCGCTTGAAGGGGAAAAATTTATTGGTAGAGGGAATGAGGACAATCCCGCGAAAGTGATATTTAACTATAAGGAAAAACCGCTTTTTGAGATATCTTCTGTGAATTTTACGATGGACCCAACTCAAATTATTTCTCGTGAAGCGAAATTTAAAATGTTTTATGCAAACGGCGATTCTATGACGCATGCCAGCTGCTTGTTTTATTTTGATGAAACTAAAAAGCTGATGAGCTTAACAGCAAAGAAATCAGGATCTTCCGTTATACCTTTTGAAGATTTTTACTTTAATGTCTATGTCTATTCTCCTGTTTTTTGTTGGAAAGTAAATTCTTTTCAGCCATACTTTAGCTACGAAATTGGAACAGCTCAAGAACAAAAGGCAATAGCCATCGAATCATTTGATTATTTTGACGAGGGACTTTACGATAAAGTTAAAGGCTTAAGTAAAATAAATCCTATTTCATCCATCGCTTCTTTTGCACGTAAAAAAAATACGAATATCTTGTCGGAAGGAGAATTGGCAAATGCGATGAATACGACTATTGATGTTAATAAATCTAGTATGTTTAATCTGGTTAGCTTAGGTTTTTTGATCTACAATAGCGATGAAAAACAAGTTTTTTTAACCAATAAATTGTTTAATTTCTCTGATGCAAAAAATGGCGCAAGGGACTATGATAATTTAGCGATTTTTTCGGATTTGCGCCCTAGGGAATTAAAAGGGTATTCGGCTGAACAGATAAATCAAGATCCCTATTTAAAGAGCTTGGAACGAAGTAATAACGATTTGAATGATAGATTCCGAAATCAATCTTATTTTGCCTTTGTGGATATCAATAAACAACAAATGTTTATTTCTGGGGTAGATAACATTACGATTTCAACAGCTCAATCTACTTCCATTGAACCCGACTCTAGCTTTGTTATCATGAAAAAGAATAGGGATTTGCAGTTTAAAGGATTATTGCTTGCGGGTAAGTTCGCATCCATTGTGAAAGATGCCTACTTTTCGTATCAAGATTTTAAATTTATTCTAAAGGAGTTGGAATATACGGTGTTAAGAGTAAATCCATTAAGACAAGAAGACGGCGCTAGCGTTATTGAAATGGGAAGTTCTTTTAGTGAATTAAAAGGGGAGTTGTTGATTGATAAAACTTCCTCTAGATCTGGTAAGGCTACTGATAACAGCAGTTATCCTAAGTTATTGGTGCCCAACGCTTCCAAAATTTTATATAATGCTCCGGAAGTGGTAAGTGGTGCTTACGATGCAAAACGATTTTATTATTCCTTGGAGCCTTTTGAATTGGATAGCTTGGATAATTTCAATGAAAAATCTCTTTTACTGAAAGGACAATTAATCTCAGGTGGAATTTTTCCACCGATTAAAGAGGATGTTAAAATAATGAATGATTATTCCTTTGGGTTTTTTACAAAAGCCCCTGAAGGCGGACTTCCATTTTATGGCAATGAATCAAAGTATGAAAATAAGATTGTGCTATCTAATAACGGCCTGCAAGGTACAGGAACTATAAATTTTTTAACGGCTACAGCTATTTCTAGTAAATTAACTTTTTTACCAGATTCTACCATAGGTGTTGCGAAATTTACAAATGTTGGGGTCGAAAAAGGCCAGGAAGTGCCCCAAGTATTTTCTGAATCTGCCTTTATTACATTTATTCCCAAAAAACAACTTTTAAAAGCGGCTTCTTACAATGGGACAAATTTAGAAATGTTTGATAACCAATGCCAAATGAATGGGTCTGTTATTTTGTCTAGTAAAGGAATGTATGGATTTGGGCAAATGCTATTTAATGATGCAGGTTTATATTCGGGCAGATTTAATTTCTCCTACACTGACATCGATTCAGACACCTCAAATTTTTCACTTCGAAATAAATTTGTAGTTGAAGGTGAATCACCTTTAGCTATTGAAGCGGATGGTGTTAAAGCACATATTTCATTTAAAGACAGGAAAGGGGAATTCAATTCCTTTGGTGCGAAAAGAATTAAGTTTCCGGCAAATATTTATTATTGTACCATGGATAAATTCTTCTGGTACATGGATGGTGCATCGGTAGATTTTGAGAAAAAACAATCAAAAGAAACAGCTTTCGAAGCAGGAGCAGATTTAACTGATCCTAATTTCTTCTCCATGGATGATAAGCAAGATTCACTCAGATTTCGATCTTTAAGCGCCAAATATGATTTAAAAACACAAATTATTTATTGCAATAAAGTAGAATATGTTAGAGTCGGAGATGCTAAAATTTTCCCTGATAGTATGAAAATAGTAATTAGGAAAAATGCCGTTATTGATCCCTTGAAAAATGCCGTCGTTGTAGCCAATTATATTACGCAATTTCATAAGTTTTATGAGGTTGATTTAACCATTACCAGCCGCAATAAATTTGAAGGTGTCGGAATATATCCCTATTATGATCGCGATAGTACACTCACCAATTTAAAAATGAAAAGCATTGCTTATAACAAAAGTGGCGCTCTAACGATTGCGGAAGGTTCAGTAGAACAAAAGGATAATTTCAAGCTCTCAAAGGAATTTGATTATTATGGAAAAATAAAAATCATTGCTAATAACTCAGGGATTATTTGCGATGGTTCTACAAGGATAAATCATTTATGTACCAATTTTGATCGTTCATGGCTAGCCTTTAATGATACCGTGGTGGCAAAAAATATTCAAATTCCTATTTCTGAAAAACCATTGAATGACAAAGGAAATCGTTTGGCAGTTGGGTTTTTATGGAAAGATTCAGAGAAAATGGATAGCGTAGGGGTTTATCCAGCATTTTTATCCAAAATTCAAGGTAAAAATGATGCGATTATTTTTCAATCTGATGGTTATGTCCAGTATAATCCTAAAGCAGCAGCCTATCAAATTGGTACGAAACAAATGCTGGAAAATGCGAATAATAAAGGCAATTTATTGACTTTTTATACAGAAACATGCGCCCTTACTGGACTTGGTAAAATAGATTTAGGTTTAGACTTGGGTGAAGTGCGTATCGAATCGTATGGTGATATATCTTTTGAACCATCTAATCAGAAAATCGCGCTGAATCTGACAAGTAAATTTATTTTTCCGCTACAGAAAAATATCATGGAAGGATTTGCAAGTGCACTTAAAGAGTTGGAAGGACAAAAAGATATCGATATTAAAGCGAAACAATATAATTTCAAACAGGTTAGTAAATTCTGGTTAAATCCTGAAAAGGAAAATGACTTCTATAAAGATTATGAAGAAGACAAATTGAGGAAAATGCCTGCTGAATTGGAAGGGACAATGTTAATAACAGGGATACATCTAGAATATTTTAAATTGAAAACGAAAGCGAATGAAACAGGTTTTGCGCGTGGATTTAATACGAGAAATACGACTACTCAACTAGATGAAGAAGGCGATGAAGTGAAAGCAAAAAATAAAGTGGCAATTATTGGATTGGAGGATAAAGTGGTATTGAAAGAGCTTGATTTTAATATGGTTTTTCATCAAACTAATATCGGTGAATCCAATCAAGGTTTCGCTTTTAGATGGATGACATCCAATAATAAAGAGTATGTATTAAATTATTCCATGGATAAAAAAGATGGAACTATGCTGCTTTATTCTAAGGATGAATTATTCACCAACTCCATTTCAACTATTAAAGCGGATAAGCGAAAATCAAAAAATTTCATGTTTGATATTGCCGATGAGTCGCAACTTAAGTTAATTTTACTTAAATTCAATGATTATTTGCGCTCAAAATGATGATTTGTATTGTTTTTATTTGCTTAGCTTACCTTATTGGGTCAATACCAACGGCTGTTTGGACAGGGAAAAAGTGGCATGGACTTGATCCGAGAGAACACGGTAGTAAAAATGCAGGCGCAACGAATACTTTTCGCGTTTTAGGTAAAAAGTCAGGTTGGTTTGTATTAATAGTTGACATCACTAAAGGTATTTTAGCTTCCATACTACCGTTGATCCTGGCAGATAATTATTCGGATAATCAGTTGCTTATTTTTCAACTCACCACTTCTTTTGTATGTATTATTGGACATGTCTTTCCCATTTTTGCTCAATTTAAAGGGGGGAAAGGTGTCGCCACTTCATTAGGAATTATCATTGGACTTAATCCAATTTCCGCTGGCATTTCTTTGGGGATTTTCTTAGTCGTATTTTTGCTGTCTAAGTATGTTTCGTTAGGAGCAATAATTACCTCCATTTCGTATCCGTTTGTTAGCTATTTTATCGTTAAAGAAGATGCACGTATAATGATAATTTTTACGGTATTACTGGGGTTTTTAATTATAGTATCGCATAGAAAAAATATAAGAAGACTTATGAACGGTGAAGAAAGTAGAATGAACCTTTCAAAGAGAAAGGAGTAATATATTTTTGTTTTTAAGTTTAGTGAAAAAGAGCCACTTTAATTGTAAGTATTTATTTCTGCTGTTAATTCTATTAACAGTCAATGCCTCTTTCTCTCAATCCATTTCGCAACTTCAAAAAAAAGCAGATGAATCCTTTAAAAAAAAGGACTACAACGCTGCATTAATTGACTTTCGGCAATTATTAGCACAGAATCCTACTTCTATGGATTTTAACTATAAATATGGGGTTTGTGTCTTCTATTCTGATAATCGAAAGAATGCTAAACGTTATTTTGATTTTGTGCTTAGACAACCTGATTTCCCAAGTGAAACCTATTATTTCGTCGCCAAACTATCTCATTTTGAATATAAATTCACCAATGCAATGCTCTATTATCAAAAATACCTTGATAATACGCCAGAAAAATTAAGGGGCTACGATGTTAAAACGGAATTAGACCAATGTGCAAATGGGAAAACACTCCTGAAATCGCCGAAAGCCTTGCGCTTAATTAATGCTGTTGAAGTCGCGATTCCAAAATTTTACATGAATTATCAATTGGAAAGTCGTACAGGAGGATTTTTTACCGATGAAGCATTGCAAACAAAAATGGATAAAAAATTCAACCATTTGCCGATGTATTATTTTTTACGCGGTGATAGTTTGAAGTTTTTTGCAAGTTATGGAGCTACTACTAATAAAGATATTTACTTTGTTCGAAAATTAGGCGCAGATATGTGGTCGCCAGCTATAAAGTTAGACGATCAAGTGAATTCTTTGCTCGATGAGGATTTTCCTTTCTATGATCAGAAAAATGGCATGCTGTTCTTTTCTTCTAGGGGACATAATTCAATCGGTGGGTATGATTTGTTTAAATCAAAATTTGATCCAAGTAATAATAAGGCTGACAACACAAGCAATTTAGACTTTCCGTATTCTTCTGCTGCTGATGATTTTCTTTTCGTTCCTGAAATTGATCAGAAAAAGGCTTGTTTTTCTTCCAATAGAAACTGTGAAAGAAATAAAATTGAGGTGTATTCAGTGGAATATAACACGATTAATTCTACCATTCAGTTAATAAAAGGTGACTTTCATGATTTGTTGGACGAAAAAAATAAAATGGCCCAAATTAAAGTCATTAATGTGAATACCTTGGAAGAATTTGGCCCCTTTACGACGGATGAAAATGGAAAGTATTCACTTCTAATTCCAGGTAGTGGGGACTATAAATTTAGCGTAACGGTTGATGGTTCTCGAGAGACTTTTATTGGTACGGCCACAGTTCCGGTGGCTAAGAGTAACACTATTTTTAAACAATCATTGACGTACTCGGTTGTTGAATCCGATGAGCACATGGATTTTGCGAATTATTTTAATTTATCAGAGTTGGCATCGGAAGATGATAAGATTATTGTTTTAAATGCAATTGCATCATTAAAAATGAATCCTACGTTAATTCAAAACAATTCTGCGAGCTTAACTAAAACGGTTGATGCTGAGGCAGTTTTAACAGAACTAGGGTATGATAATATGGATCAAAAGGATGCCTTGTCGAAACTCAATGATGATTTGATTTCTGTGGAATTGTTGGAAGAAGAACTTTCAATCGATGTCAATAAAGCTGTCCTTTTGCAAAAAGAAAATGTGGCTTATTTAGGAACACTAGACAACTTAATTAAAGAGGTGAAAACAGATGCCAATGATCCCAATATTTCTTCGAATGATAAAAAAGAATTGTTGGAGAAATTAAAAGAAATACAAGAAGATAAAATTGAAATACAGCAACAAATGATTGCATTGAATCAACTTATTGAACAAAAAGAGACAGCGTTGAAATTGAATCAGCAACTAGAATTAACAAAAAAGGCGGCTGAATTAAATGAAAAATTGATCGACTTGTCTTTATTAAACAGTGAAGATAGCACGAAGCTGTTTTTGGTAGATAATAAAGAAACTATCCAATCATTGTTTGCGAATTCAGTGACAAATGAAACGGAAAAAGACCTTACGCTATTAGAACAAGAATTAGTGGCCAAAAGCAATTTGTTACAAATCAAAAGAACGGAAATAAAGAAAGAGATCGATTCATTAAATAATAGTATCAATGAATTAGAAAAAAGTAAAAGTTTAGCGAGTAAGAAAGAGAAAATAGGAATCGATCAGGAAATTATAGCGTTACAAAAGAAAGTCAACGAATCCTCCACTGCCCAAAATATAATCATTAATGATTTATTAACTGAGGAACAGGCATTGTATGTTGAAATTGCAAAAATTGAGTTGAAAGAGGAATTGAAAAATAATAATGTGACAACTAGTGATTCTCCCATAAACGAAGGTAAAATTGAATTGCCAGCTATTTCCTTGGATGATATTACAACACTTACCGAAGAAAAAAATGAGGTCGATATCATGATAAATCAGCTGAATAAAGAAAATGAAGCGCTTATCGAGTCGCCACAGCTTGATGGGGTTGTCGCTAGTGAAGCAGTACTTAATGACTTAACTGGTAAAATAGATGGGTTGAAGAAACAAGCAGATTCTCAGCAAAAATATCAGGCGATTTTGAATTTACTTGTGAAAAAAGAATTGGAATTACAATCAACGATTAAAAAATCAGAGGCTTCGAATGATTTTTTAACGGTCAATAAGTACATGGAGGAACTTCAATCGGTAAAAAGCGAGCAAGAGAAATATACAGCTAATTTAGCGGATCTTGTTGCTTCTGAAAAAGAGGAACAATTGACAGCAGAAGAAAAACTCGCCGCCAATCAGGAGAAATTGGCTTCCGAAGATCAAATTGCTGCAAACGCAGAAAAGAAACGAATCGAGGAGGAGCTCGCTGCTAAGCAGGAAAAGCTTTCTTCCGAAGAACAAATTGCAGCAAACGCGGAAAAGAAAAGAGTTGAAGAGGAACTCGCAAACATAGAAAAGAAACGAATCGAGGAGGAGCTTGCTGCTAAGCAGGAAAAGCTTTCTTCCGAAGAACAAATTGCAGCAAACGCGGAAAAGAAACGTGTTGAAGAGGAACTCGCGAATATAGAAAAGAAACGAATCGAGGAGGAACTCGCTGCTAGTCAGGAGAAGCTAACTTCCGAAGAACAAATTGCAGCAAACGCGGAAAAGAAACGTGTTGAAGAGGAAATCGCGAACATAGAAAAGAAACGTGTTGAAGAGGAACTCGCGAAGATAGAAAAGAAACGAATCGAGGAGGAGCTCGCCACTAAGCAGGAGAAGCTAACTTCCGAAGAACAACTTGCCACTAATCTAAATCCGAAAACGGCTGAAGAACAACTTGAACAAATTAATTCTCCAAATTCAACTGAATTAATCAAGGTAATGGAGGCGACAAAAGAAGTTGAAAAGTCTTCCTTATCTACTGAAAATAAAACGCTTGATCAAGAAAATAATCAGGTATTAACTATCATTAATTCAACAAATACTTTGTTATTGAATCAATTGGTTTTATCCAATAAAATTAAGTCGCTCGAAGAGGAATTTCCTGCTTTAGAACTCATTCATGTTACCTCAAATGATGAAGCAAGAAATGCGCTGCTGATTCAAGAAAAGTTATTGGAGGAAATACGGAAAAAGGAAACTGGAGAAAAGTTGGCACTTATGGATAAACAATTGGGGATGATAAAAAATGAAATCAATCAATTGGAAAATAACCAGCAAGTGATTCCCATAATTAAATCGGATAATTTCTTAAAAGATAATGCATTGACTGAAACCGATATCGTTGAACTTAAAAGTAAGCCTGAATACATGGATTACCTTCAGAAACGAATCGCTTATAACCGGACAAATTTAATGTTGGATAGTATTAACAAGGTGATTACGTCGGAAAAACAAAAATTAGATTACTTGATGCAACAATCAAATGGAAATGCTACTATCTCCAATACGGAAAGAGAAAAAGCGAAATCTATAACTGAAAGTCTTCTTCTGGCTGACAAATTAACGCAACAATTGACGGAGGAAGAAAAGCGTATTGTGTCATTGCCCAATCAATCGAAAATGGAAGCAATGCTAGCTGAAAAAATTGAGCCTATTCAATTGATTGCTAAAACGACTGCTCCTTCTTATGATTTCGTTGTGGGGAATCCTGTCACAATCAATACATCAATCCCTTTACCGGTTCTTTCTAAATCGCCTTCTGGTCTTTTGTATAGAATTCAAGTTGGTGCGTTCCGTAAACCTATAGCGGTCGATAAGTTTAGGGAATTCACGCCTGTTTCTGGCGAGGTATTGCAGAATGGCTTAACCTGTTACCTTGCTGGTTATTTCAACAATAAAATCAATGCGCTTACCGCTAGAAAATCAATAAGGAACCTTGGATATGCGGATGCATTTATTGTAGCTTATTGCGATGGTAAACGGATTTCACTATTTGAAGCGGCTGAGTTGGAACGATCGGGAAGATGTATCGCAAAAACACAAAATGAAATTTCCATAGAGGTAGCGGAATTATTTAAGAATTCGGAAGTTGTACCTGAAATCTCATCGGAGCTTACAAAAGAAGCTGTTTTTTATTGTGTCCAAGTGGGCGTTTATAATAAACCTATTGTTGGAAAGCAATTAACAGGAATTGAAGAATTAGAAAGTCATATTTCTCCTAATGGACAATACCACTACACAAGTGGTCAATTTATAAAGTTGGAGGATGCTAAATTGCGTAAAAAAGACATTGTTCAAAAAGGTATCACTGATGCTTATATTGTGGCTTATCGAAATGGGAAGCCTATCGACATGAACTTGGCAAAGACTTTAATAAGACAACAAGAACAAGTGGCTTCTGAGCAAATCGTTCCTGTCGAACAAGCTATCAAAATAGATTTTAATCAATTGGCTGCGCCAGCAATTCTGAATGTTGAATACGTTCAATTTATCAAAAAGATGGATACCGAAATATCGAACGAACTATTAGGTGGATTGAATAGGGGCGGGACCTTCGTTTTTGACCCTAATCAAAAATGCGTTGTTTCTGGTTTTATCAGTCTAAGCGATATTTCTGCTTTTGAACGTATTTATTTTGCCGATATGGCCATGGTGGAGAAACCTAGCAATGCAACTATATGTGTTGTGTCAGCTGATGAGCGTGCTATCAATTCAGCCATGCATGATTGGTTACTTCATTGTACCATTCCATATAGTATTTTGCCAAAAATGGATACTTTTGAGATTCAATTTATTCTTTCTAATGACAATCAACTAACAACCATAAAAGAAATGGCGGATAAATTAGATTATACCTATAAATTAAGTCAGTTATGATAGCGGAACCAAAAGAAAAACCAAGTGTTAAAATTAAAGTAACGGAGGAATATTCTTTAGTGCTCTATAACGATGACGTTAATAGTTTTGATCATGTAATTAATTCCTTAATGGCAATCTGTAGTTTGGAATTAATGGAATCGGAGCAATGTGCTTGGATTGTTCATACTAATGGGCGATGTGCAGTAAGTCACGGCGTGTATAGTGAATTAGAACCAAAATGCACCGCGCTTTTGGATAAAGGATTAAGTGCTAAAATAGAATAGTATGAAAATTACTTTTGAAGCGAAAATCACCCTGATAATTACAGCAATTTGCTTGATTGTTTTTGTGTTATTTCATTACTATCCTGCGCAATTAGGCAGCGTTTGTGTATTAAACGGAAAATTTAATACCGGAAATGTTACGGATTATTTGAGTACCATTGGCTATATTTTTGGACATGCAGGCCCTGAGCATTTACTCGGAAATTTATCATTTTTTTTGGTGCTTTCTCCAATTATTGAAAAGACATATGGACGGAATAAATATGTGCTAATGATTCTCACTGCTGCAATTTTCACGGCGATTATTCATGTCCTTTTTTGGGAAAATGGCCTCATGGGCTTGAGTGGAATTGTATTTATGTTGATTATTTTATCGACCTTGATTCATGCTAAGTCGAATGAGTTACCCTTTACTTTTCTTCTCGTGCTACTGATCTATTTTAGTCAAGAAGTGTATTTGTCATTTAGTAAAGACAATGTGTCGCACATGGCACATTTAGCTGGAGGAATTTCTGGAATTTTTTGGGGCTATTTTAAGCGCTAATTTTATTCTTTATCGTTTTGATGAATGATATCGTATAGAATTTTTTCGATGGTTTGATAATTCCCATTAGGAATTGGACTTAAGGCGGGTGATGAAAGTAAATAATAGGAATCGTCGATTAACAAATAATAAGGAAAGGATATGATTTGTAGTTTTTTCCAAATTGGATCGGTTAATTTATAACTGCTTTTCTTCCAATTTAACGCATCTAAATTTCGCTGTTCTATCTTGGAATAGGCCTTTTCAACTGCTGGATAAATGGTTACAAATTCAATTTGTTTGCCGTATTTATCGTACAATTTCTTCAAGGCTCCAATCTCCTTAATACAAGTTGGATTACGTGGATCAAAGGCATGTACGTAGATGTATTTTCCTTTAATAGAACTTAGCAAGATGCTGTCTTTGTTTTCTTTGAGTACGATTTCAGGAAATCGAAAGCCCACAGAGGCGGTGTTGAAATTAATAAGCAGATTTTTTGCAATTTGAGCATGTTCGGCTATTATGGAATTATTGGAAATTTGTTCTAACAAACTAAGTATGCCTGATTTCGGAAGGTAATTGCTGTAATACTCTTCTTTTAAGATGTTTAACAATACCAATTGTCTTAGTTTGTCTTCTTTTAGATATTGGTCTATACGAAGTAGTGAGTCGGTTAAATATAAGTCTCCTCGGGCAATAGACACATAGAGGTCATTGGCTTTTGTTCCTGTTAATTGAAAAAGGTATTTTTTATAAAAACCATCAAAATAGGTCATGTAGGCGTCGTTTTTATATAAAATCGCTTGGTTTTTAAAGTAGAAATCAAATTTGTCTTGTGCAGATGGCGCACCAATGAATTGTAAGTTTTCAATGTTCTGTCCTATCGAATAACTTAAAAAGTCCCTAAAAAATGTACAGGTGTCTTTGGAATAGTATTTTTCTACTTCCTCTTTAAATGTGCGTATTTTGCGGATAAAGTCTCCATGATCTGATTCTTTAGTATAATAAATTTCTGAAATGTAACTGTCCATCCACGCTTCAAATCCTAAGATCTTGTAGTTAATATCCGTGCTGTCTAAATCTATTAATGTTAATTCTAATTCCTTATTGGTGGAAAGGTTGGAAAAGGAAGTTTCCTCTTCAGGAATTTCTATCGTATACCGGGCTTTATTTTGCAAGTACAATCCAGCATAGGCGTCTTTTACCCGGAGGATGTATTTTTGAATTTGTGGAATTTCTAAAGAGAAGATAAAATAGCCATTCGAATCAATTTGTGTTTCTTTGACTAAGGTTTCATGGTTAGAAATGTAATCATCAATTTTATAAATCGAAATTTTTTGGTTGGAATAACTATAGGCCATTCCTCTAATAAGTACTTGTGTGGAGGCTACAAATTGAAATGAAACAAGAAAAACAAGTATAAGTTTTTTTATCATTTTGGTTAAACGAGTAAAGCTGGACGTGTTACAAATTGTTTAATGTCACCATGGTTTTTATATATTTCGCGAACGATGGACGAATTGATAGCGCTTAAATGAAGGTCGGTTAAAAAGAATACGGTTTCGATGCTGCCGCTCAGTTCAAAATTAATATGGGCAATTGATCGCTCGTATTGAAAGTCTTTGGAATCACGCAAGCCTCTAATGATGTACTTGATGTTATGTTGTTTGCAAAAATCAACGGTTAACCCGCTGTATTTCTGTACGCTGACAGCTTGATTGTCTTTGAAAATTCCTGAAACATGGTTCATTCTTTTTTCTAGGCTAAACAATGTTTGCTTGGAGGTATTTTCAGCTAGAAGGATGATTATTTCGTCAAAAATACCAAGCGCTTTTTGGACAATTGCTTCGTGACCCTTTGTAAATGGATCGAAAGAACCTGGGAAAAGAGCTATTTTTTTCATATTATGCGTTAAAAAAACTGAAATGCACGTTACCAAATATACGGCAAAAATCGAAGTTTTTTAGCGTGCTGAAGTCGGATTGTTTTCCATGCTCAATAATAAGCAATCCATTGGGAGATAATATATTTTTTTCTTGCACCAATTCTATGATGTTTTCATGAAATTTTGCCTCGTAGGGTGGATCGGCTATGATCAGATCAAATTTTGATTCGCAATGCGTGAGAAACTTTATACAATCAGAACGCCTTACATCAAATTGTGCCTCGATGCCTAAATTCTCCGCATTGGATTTTAAAAATTTGGTGCATATAAAATTTTCATCTACTGCCACAACGGATTGTGCTCCTCGTGAAATGAATTCGAAGGATAGATTCCCTGTACCAGCACATAAATCCAAGATCTTTAAGTCGCTAAACTCAATGCTGTGCTGCAGCACATTAAAAAGTCCTTCTTTGGCATAATTCGTTGTTGGTCTCGATGGAAATCCAGGTGGAACGGAGAAACGCCTGCTTTTTAAGGAACCACTAATTATTCGCACAATAACTCATTTTGGTAAGCTTCGAAATTAGAAAGTACAAATTGAATGTCTTTAAACTCTGAAATTCGGGAAAAATTTACGAGTATACTTGTGCCTATTTCTGATGCTTGTCTCGGATATAGGGTTATTTTTCCTCGAAAGATATCAATCGGTAATTTCTTCAATGCTGCACTTGTGAAGTAAATTAAATCATCGGAATTCATTATCGCTGTTTCTTGGCTATACAATAACTTGCCTTTTTGAAATAGTTGTAAGTAGAAAGAAGCTTCATCAAAACAGATACATCCTTGCAATTCGTCTTCTGTGATGCCTTGAAATTGATTCAAATAGGCTTGTTGCGATGCATGGATAGTTTTGTCAGGGAAATTGGAAAGGCAAAATGTATTCACCCATGATGCTGTTTGGTAGACACTTGTAATTCCAAGGGGAATATTGGTATGGCTATGAATCGATGCGGGATTAGCGCAAGGACCAAAACTTAATTCAAAATAATTAACCATTAAGTGTTCGTCGTATATTGAGTTAGGAACGAGTATGAACTGCAAACAACGAAAAAAACAGGTGTAATCTGCTGAATGTAAAAAGGAACTCTTGGTGAATTCTTTAATGAATTCTTTAGCTTCAGCTGCTTTTAAATCATCATTGATGGAGGTAAGTTGATGTTGGGTTGTTTCTATTAGTTTTTCTCCATCTAATGAGGAGATTTGAAGTGCTAAATCAGAAAATTCTAGTTGGAAACGCATTTTCTTTTCTTGTTATAAATAAAATAGCGTGAAAGATGAATTTCTTTACGTATATTTAATAAGTGACAAATTTACGATAATACCTTTAAATTTGAAGGCTTTAAATAACATAATGGATAATTCTTTTAGTGCTAAGTTAACGAACAATAAGGAAAAACTAATCTTTACAGACGATCAAAATACGGCTCTAAATCAGTTTAATTTATTTTATAATTCCGAGGAAAGGTGCCCGCTTTATATTTTGAAAGGTTACGCAGGAACGGGGAAATCTACGCTCATCGCGTATTTGGTGAACGAATTATTGGCTCAAAAGAAAAAAGTGCGCTTGTTGGCGCCAACTGGAAAAGCAGCTAAAGTGATTGCCAATTATTCCAAACAAGCAGCCTATACGATTCATAAACAAGTGTATTTTGTGGGGAATCAAGTCAACGGTTCGGTCAATTTAGTTAAGGCAAAAAATTTATTTACGGATACGCTTTTTATTGTAGATGAAGCTTCGATGGTGGGAATTGATGATGCTACACAAGCGAATAGTCTGTTAGAGGATTTACTGAATTTTGCCTACAGCGGCAAAGGGTGCAAATTAATGGTGGTGGGCGATCCCGGTCAGTTGCCGCCAGTTGGTCAATCAAATTCTCCTGCACTAGATAAAGATTATTTGAGTCAAGTGTATCCGCAATTAACGATTTCTGAAGCAATTTTAAAAGAAATAGTTAGGCAAGCAGAGAATTCTGAAATTACGGATGTGGCTACTTTTATTCGCAATAAAACGGAATTTTCTTTGCCCATGTTTAATTCTCATGGGCGTGATGTGCAACGAATTGACGGCGCAGCATTGAGTGACGCTATTGAAGCTTCGTACGATCGTTATGGAATGGAAGAAACGGTCTTACTGACGATGTCGAACAAACGAGCGAATCAATGGAACAATGAAATCCGTGCAAGGATTTTATTGCATGAGGATAACGTGCAGAAAAACGATGTTTTAATGGTGGTGAAGAATAATTATTTTTGGCTGAGTCCTGAGTCGGTGATTGGTTTTATTGCGAATGGTGAATCTATTAGGATTACCAAAATAGTGAATCGTCAATCGCTTTATGGGTTTGAGTTTGTAAAAGCAACGATTGAATTTATTGATTATCCGAATGAACAAGAAATGGAAGTGCTATTGAATTTAGAGGCACTAACTGTCGAAGCACCCAGTTTATCTCGTGACCGAATGAAAGAACTTTTCTTTGAAGTGGAAAAGGATTATAGTTACGAGCGAAATAAAAGAAAGCGCTATCAATTGATTCTTAAAAATCCTTATTTTAATGCGCTGCAAGTAAAATACTCTAATGCAATCACCGCACATAAAGCGCAAGGTGGACAGTGGAAGAATGTCATCATTGATTTTGGTTTCTTACCCGAACAAATGCGAACAGAAAATTATAACCGTTGGTTATATACCTGTATTACAAGGTCACAGGAAAAAGTCTATTTGTTGAATTTCCCGGATGTATTTTTTTAATTAATGTGCGCTAGCCTCGTCCGCCTAGGCGGACATTCCTCCTTCGTCGGAACACTCGGCTAGCTTTTTATTCAGAACACTCGGCTAGCTTCGATAAAGCTTATCGAGCGGCTTACTTCGGCAGGCTCAGCACAAGCCGCTCGACCAGCTTTTTCGATGCCCCTTGAGTGAATCGAGTGGAGTCGAGAGACACATTCGACTAGCTTTTTTCGATGTCCTTTGAGTGAATCGAGTCCGCCTAGGTGGATCGAGAGACACGATAAATCGAAAGATATACTAGAAATAATTTGCAACCCCGAAGGGGGTTAAACATTTTTAACGCTGGATGAAATCCAGTGAGAAAAATATCCTACGCCCCCTTTTTTTTGTTATTGCCAAAAAGGTATCGTGCTAACCCCGAATGGGGTTAAATGTTTTTAACGCTTGATGAAATCCAAAGAGAAAAATATCGTGCCCCCTTTTTTTGTGTCATTGCGAAAAAGGTATCGTGCTAACCCCGAATGGGGTTAAACATTTTTAACGCTGGATGAAATCCAGTGAGAAAAATATCGTGTCCCCCTTTTTTTTGTTATTGCCAAAAAGGTATCGTGCTAACCCCGAATGGGGTTAAATGTTTTTAACGCTTGATGAAATCCAGTGAGAAAAATACCATGCCTCCCCTTTTTTTGTTATTGCGAAAAAGGTATCGTGCTAACCCCGAATGAGGTTAAATGTTTTTAACGCTTGATGAAATCCAGTGGAAAAATATCACACGGCCCCTTTTTTTTGTTATTGCCAAAAAGTTATCGTGCTAACCCCGAATGGGGTTAAATGTTTTTAACGCTGGATGAAATCCAGTGGAAAAACACCTCACTCACTCCCCTTATTGCGAGTATCAGCCAAGAGCTTATACACGCAAAAAAGATTCCATGCTAAAATTGGATAAACTTAATTTTTCACATTAAATTTACTACATATTTCTAACTTATGAAAAATACATCTACATCAAAGTATCTCCTAAGCGCCTTATTAATCACCTTTTGCTGTTTATTTTTAGGCACTAAGGCACATGCTCAAGCACCCGATGGCGTCAATTATCAAGCGGTTATTCGAAACCTTTCGGGTACTTTGGTGGCCAATACCACGATAGCAATTCGTATTCAAATCAAGCAATCATCGGCCTCGGGAACCATCGTTTTTCAAGAAAGACACAGTGTTACCACCTCTGCGCAGGGCGTAGTAAATTTAGTCATTGGACAAGGAACCTTACTGGGTGGCAACTTTTCTACCATAAATTGGGCGACAGGTCCTTATTTTGTGAGCTTGGGGGTAAGTTTTACCAATGGAAGTACTTACTTAGATTACGGCTCACAACAATTAATGAGCGTGCCATATGCTTTGTATGCAAAAAATGCGGGAAATCAATTAAATCAATGGCGCTACGGTACTACCGTACCGGCTGTGGCATTAGGAACATTGGGTGATTTCTACCTCAATATGACCGATGGAAATGTATATTATAAATCCAACCCAACTACTTGGTTATTAACCGGTAACATAACCGGTCCTGCAGGTGCTGCTGGCGCAACGGGTGCAACGGGTGCAACGGGTGCTCAAGGGATTCAAGGAGTACAAGGTCCTTCGGGAGCCGCAGGAACTAACGGTGCCCAAGGAATTCAAGGATTACCAGGTGCTCAAGGAATTCAAGGATTAACCGGCCCAATAGGCGCTGCAGGTTCCAATGGATTAAATGGTCAGAATGCTTTAGTGAAAACAACTTTAGAAGCTGCAGGTGCGAATTGTATTAATGGGGGTGTAAAAGTTGAATCAGGTTTAGATGCCAATAACAATGGAATCTTGGATCCTTCTGAAGTAAATGCCTTACTAACTACGTTTGTATGTAATGGTTCCGCAGGTGCTCAAGGAATTCAAGGTTTAACCGGTCCCGCAGGTGCTCAAGGTTTACCCGGAACGAATGGAACAAACGGCGCTGTTGGAGCTACAGGTCCAGCAGGTGCAACGGGTCCAGCAGGTGCAAACGGAAATGGATTTTCAAATGGTACGGCGGTCAATCAACTAATGTATTGGAACGGAAGTGCATGGGTAACTTTGAACCCGGGTATTAATGGACAAGTACTTTCTATATGTAATGGAAGTTTAACTTGGGTAAGCATGGCGGGTGTTTGTTCGGTGTCTGCAGCCCTCACCACTTTAAACTGTGTTGGTGCTACCACTACCGGAACTTTAACAAACGGAACAGCCGCCAGTGGCGTGAGTACCGCAATTTCTTATACTGGCGGTAACGCTGGTACTTATGCTGCACAAAGTGTCTCTTCTACCGGCGTTGTCGGCTTAACAGCAACGCTTTCTGCAGGCACGTTGGCAAATGGCGCAGGTTCATTGACCTATACGATAACAGGTACGCCAACTACAAGTGGAACCGCTAGTTTTGCCATCACGGTAGGTGGACAATCTTGTTCTTTTACGGTGAGTGTGGCAGCCGCCCAACCTCAATACCCAGCAGGAACGGTGAATTGTGCAGGTGCCACAACTGTAGTAGACGTAACGAACCCCACCACCGGTAAAATCTGGATGGATCGTAACTTAGGCGCTACGCAAGTAGCCACCAGCAGCACCGATGCCAATTCTTACGGCGACTTGTACCAATGGGGCAGACGAGCAGATGGGCACCAGTGTAGAACTTCGCCCACAACCGGCATCTTAAGCAGTATAGACCAACCCGCGCATGGTAATTTTATATTAGCACCCAATGCTCCAAATGATTGGCGTAGTCCACAGAATGTAAATTTATGGCAAGGCGTGAATGGGGTAAACAACCCATGCCCAAGTGGGTATAGAATTCCTACGGAAACAGAAATCAATGATGAACGCTTAAGTTGGAGTGTGAGTACATCGGTTGGTGCTTTTGCCTCACCGCTCAAATTACCAATGGCTGGTACCCGCGACTACACTACTGCGGCGCTCGGCGGTGTCGGTGTAGGCGGATACTATTGGAGTAGCACGGTAAGTGGTGCGGACTCTCGTTACTTGTACTTCGGCAGCAATGCCACTATGTCCAGCTACATCCGATCGAACGGCTTTACTGTCCGTTGTGTGAAGGATGCTTCCGCAATACCAGCAGCTGTTGGTACTTTAAACTGTGGTTCAGCTACCCTAACAGGAAATCTTTACAATGGATCTGTTGCCAGTGGGGTTTCAGCCTCAGTACCATACACTGCTGGGAATGGCGGTTCTTATGCTGCGCAAACCATTAGCTCAACCGGCGTTTTAGGTTTAACTGCAACCCTTTCGGTAGGAACGCTGGCTAATGGCGCAGGTTCATTGACCTATACGATAACAGGAACCCCAACTACGAGTGGTACGGCGAGTTTTGCCATCACGGTAGGTGGACAATCTTGTTCCTTTACGGTAAGTGTGGGAGCCGCCCAACCTCAATACCCAGCAGGAACGGTGAATTGTGCAGGCGCCACAACTGTAGTAGATGTAACGAATCCCACCACCGGTAAAATCTGGATGGATCGTAACTTAGGCGCTACGCAAGTAGCCACCAGCAGCACCGATGCCAATTCTTACGGCGACTTGTACCAATGGGGACGACGAGCAGACGGGCACCAGTGTAGAACTTCGCCGGCAACTGCTACCTTAAGCAGCATTGACCAACCAGCGCATGGTGATTTTATATTGGCGCCTAATGCTCCATACGATTGGCGTTCTCCTCAAAACGCGAATTTATGGCAAGGGGTAAATGGGGTAAACAACCCCTGCCCAAGTGGCTACCGAATTCCTACAGAAACAGAAATTGATGCAGAGCGCTCAAGTTGGACGCAACAAAATAGCTTGGGTGCATTTGCCTCCCCGCTTAAATTGCCCGTTGCGGGCCGCCGCGAAAACAGCAATGGTTTGCTTTCCCAGGTCGGCAGTAGTGGCCTCTATTGGTGTAGTACTATTAATGGTGCCTTTTCCCGTTTCTTATTCTTTCCAAACAATCAAGCCAACATGAATGATCACTATCGAGCTTACGGTTTTGCTGTTCGTTGTATAAAAGATGCTTCGGCAATACCAGCAGCTGTTGGCGCTTTAAACTGTGTTGGTGCTACCACTACCGGAACTTTAACAAACGGAACAGCAGCTAGTGGCGTGAGTACCGCAATAGGTTATACCGGCGGAAATGGCGGTTCTTATGCTGCGCAAACCATTAGTTCAACCGGCGTTTTAGGTTTAACTGCAACCCTTTCGGCAGGAACGCTGGCAAATGGCGCAGGCTCATTGACCTATACGATAACAGGCACACCAACTTCGAGCGGTACGGCAAGTTTTGCTATTTCATTAGGTGGTCAAAGCTGTACGTTTACAATAAATGTTGGGGTGCAAGGATTTACCATTGGGTCGGGAACTTCTACTACCAATTGGCCAACCGAAAACTTTGGTGGGGCCAACCGATGCAACAGAAGTGCCACTATTTATCCTAAAGCGGTATTGAACCTAGCAGGTGGTTTTCCCGCGATTGGAAATCAACTTATTACCTCCGTTAAGTGGCAGGCATCTGTTGCGGGGTTATCCGATGGTAATATCAAAATTTACGTGGAGAATACCGCAGCAACCACCACCACGACCAACCAAGATTGGTCCACCACGATTATTAATAATTCGATACTTGTTTATGATGGTCCAATTTCTTTCAATAAGGTGGTGGGTTCTTGGTATGGAGTAACGTTAACTACCCCTTTTACTTGGAATAATGTAGACAATTTGAAAATTAGCGTAGAATATTCCAGCGGTTCGAACTTCAATAATCGATCATGGTATAGAACGCAAGGAGTAGGAAATACGGCAGAATCAGCGAATTTGTCGGGTACCTGTCCTAGTCCTCTTTCCAATGGTTCGAATTCATGGTATCCGAATATACTGTTCAATAATTAAAAGATTTCTTTCGATCGTTTTACAAGGTCTTAGGAAAAAGTTTATCTGTTGAATTTCCCGGATGCGTTTTTAATGCTTTAAATCTTTTATTCGAATGGCGGCTGAACCTACCTGAATTTTTGATTTTTGAATAAGATCATCCAGTTTGTCGATGAATTTCTTTGAATCATTCTGTGTTAAATATTTGGTAGCGTGAAAAGCTAATTCATCTTTTAATTTCTGAAGTAGGCTGATACAGCGCATCGCTGAAAGGAGTTCGTTTTTTGTGAGTTGGTATGTTTTAGCCAGCACCTCTAGTTCCAGGTCTATTAAATTTAAATTAGAAACAACGGGATCCGTAAATGAATTAATCTTAATCCGAATGGTGCGATCAATTTTTATGAATAAATTGGAACTTCGCAGTTGCTTGAATGGCAAGCTTTGCCGCGATATTAATTTCTCTTCGGCAGTATTCCCTGGATATCCATCAATTTCTTTTTGGGCTTCATCACGAATAACGGTTTCGCCATTCCAACTGCCAATGCCATTAGCTTGTAGTTGAATTTGAAGGGGAAGGGCATTTTTTTTAAATTCTTCAAAGATTACTTTTAGAATACTGCTATCTGCTATCGTGAAGATGGTTTGTGTAAAATCGAACTTGTCGGGTTCAAAACGGTCATCTAATTTTAATTGGAAATCCGAATCGTAAAATGGTAAGGCATCAGTTTTACTAATGTGAAGCATGACTTCATCCGATGATTCGCCTTCAAAATCTTCTGGAATGGAAATTAAGCGAATTTCAAAAGGTTCTGTTTCTTTGGAGGCTGGAATGGTAAATTCTTGCGTGTAAAGATCAAATGTTGCACCATCTGCATAGGTATATAAACCATCCTTTTCTGTGTAACTTATCCAATTTTCACCCATTCTACTTTTATAATAATCCAGGAGTTTTTTCTTTGCAGCATATTCTTCGAGTAGTGGCGCGCGATCTTCTAATAGTTCTTTTTCTAAGCCCTGTAATTCGTCATACCGTTCATATAATCCAATCAATTCAGTTTGTTTATTAGACTTGGCAGTTCTTCGTGATTTGGTGGTGGGTTTTAGATCTAAGGGGCCGCCGTTTTTATTTTTTTTCTTCAATTTTCGCATTTCCCTTGATGGCTTTTTCTTCGTCACATAGTCTGTTTTATGAAGGTCGGAATAGTTGGATTCTTCCTCTTGTATCAAACGTAAGGTTTCTGAAATGTCTTTTTGAACATCTTTGATTTGTTGGTTATAACCTCCTTTTCCTTCAATACTGTTTTTTAAGGCTTTGTAAGTGAAATCATCTAAATCATTAATAATCCGTTGGAAAGTTATTCCTTTTGAAAAGGTGGAGTCGGGGGATAGAAATCTCGTTTTCTCTGAGCCAAACAAATGGTATTGGTAGTTTTTTCGTTCTATAACAACTGTTGTTTGTTTGGAACTATTGTAACCCCAAACATCAAAGTGTAGTTGTGTTTGTTTGTCTTTACCTACGGTTTCTAACCAACGTGAGCAAATTCTTTTGGCAACTATTTCTTGCTTTTTTGTACCCTTAACTTCTATGTCATAGGGAAACAATCCTATCGCTTTCGGTAAACCTTTGTTATACTCTCCGTACTCATCTTTATCGCGTTCTTCTAAGAGTCCGGAGGTGTAGGAGCCGTCTCCACATGCAAATAGTATGTTTTCGAAATCGGTGACTTTCCCTCCTAAGGCATTGAAAATGGCGAGTGTTCGCTCTTTTATCGTACGATTTATCGCATAATTTTGAGCGTCCATTACTTGTTTTTGGGAGGTCTTATCTTTGATGCCTATCAGATCTAAAAGCGTTAGACGATCTAACAAAGAAAGGCTCGTTTGGAAGATTGGACTCGTTCGAGGATTCAATAATTCATCGTATACTTTTCCTCGGGTGATGTTTTTAGGTACTGAATCGAAAAAATAATCTAAATAGGAATTGATTAAGGGGCTGTCTCCTTTGTCTTTTCCATCCAGCACTTTCTGAATTTGTTTGCAAAGCTCCCAAATAGCCGTTTTATTGGCTGCTTCTGCGATCAATCCTTTGGGGGAGGTGGCGATAATTTCATTGCGAACAATAAGCAAAGCGGGTTCATTAATAATTAGGACTTCAATGGAGTCGTAATTTAATTTGCCATCTTTTAATTTTATGATCGGACCTGTATATTCAAAGGCCTTTCCGATGTTGTTTTCAAGTATTGGACTCTTTTTTACAATGTGAAAAAGGTACGCACGTGTTTCAATGGGTAAGCCAGCTTGATCCTGCCCGAAACCAATTGATAAGCGTGTGATGATGAAAAAAGCAATGATGAGCCTGAAATTCAGCATCTAATGGACTTATATTATTTGATGAACTTTTTAACCGTGTTGCCAATTCTTAGGAAATAGGTTCCTGATGGCAAAGTGGATAAGTCAATTTTTCCGGTAGTTTTTCCTGTTGAATATTCTCGGCCTGTTAAATCAATAACACTGTAATTTTCTTCCGCTCCAGCTAATCCTTCAATGTTTAGTAGATCTATTACTGGGTTGGGACTGATTGAAAATGCTTGATTATCCAACTCATTCACGCCCACAAATGTAGTGGGTTGGTCTTTGCTAAGCACCAAGGTGCTAACGTTGTTAATCAAGGCTGAAACTACTTTTATCCGAGTATAGATAAAGATGGGAAGGTTGCTTGTGGCTAAATCATAATACTCGTATTCATTTCTAACAAAGCTAACCGGTGTTCCAAAAATCACGGCAGAGGCACTGTCACGTAAATGGTAACGAAGCACATTTGTATAGGTACCGCCGTTTGGTAATAGTAATGTTCCAGATCCGTCTGCAGAACTTGTACTAATTCCTTGTGCAGAAAGAACACCTGTTGCAGCGCTAGTTATGGTACCGCTAAAAACATCATTGATGCTATTTCCCAATGCAAAAGGATAAGTCATTAAGTTTTCCGGGTTCACCGACCAACTGGCAACCACGCTTCCTAAACTTACTTCATTAAAAACAAAACCTTGAGAAGTTCTATCGTTGGGAGTGGAGGAGAAAAAAGTAGATAGGGTAGTGCCGATGGACATAACTTTTTGCGAACCGTTGAATGCAGCAAAATTCGCATCTAACGTTGCATCTTGAATTTGCACATCTTTTACAACGCCAAAAATTCCAGCCAGTTGCGAATAATCCCAAGTTACGCCATTACCAACCGTTGATTCATATGAATTTGTGTTGGAATCACACAGAAATAAAGATTGTAAACTACCAATAGCAGGTTCATTAGCACTTGTGAATGACTGCGCAGCTGCTAAAAATGGAAAAAGAAAAGCGAAGGTGTAGATTAATTTCATAATTTTTTTTTACCAAATTTAGTAAAAGAAATCTTTCATACTGGCAATTTATCTAAAAGAAAAATTTGTCAACGGATTGTTTCGAGTGTCAATTAACTGTTCACGCCTTCTTTTCCCCAATATGCCAAGGCTTTCTGTTGGTTGGGATTTAGTTTGTTTTGAAGTGATACGCTATGTTTTTGGTAGAAATAGCGGTTCACCTCTGGAAGGGTTATATAGGTGATTTTTTTGTTCCGAAGGAGGATTAATTTCTTCTCATCAAATTCCATGTATTCTAAGAGCGCATCAAAATCGTTATTAATCTGAATTTCGTTCAGGGCAATGACTTGATCATTAAGACAAATTCCGGCAATATCGGCAGGACTTCCAGGGTAAATTTCACTTACTAAAATTCCGTTATTGGATTTAGTAAATCTCAATCCTAGCCTCGATTGACTGTACGATGCAAGTTTGTTTTGTTGTAGCGATAAACCTACGTATTCTAGGCAGTCGATTAAGATGCTTTCGTAATTGTGCGTCCCATTTACATAATCGTCGAAGAAAGATTGAAAGGAAATACCAGAAATATTTTCTAGTAGGTTTTGATAATCTTTCGCTGTAATACCTATTCCTTTAAGCGCAAAATCAAAGTATAAACGTTTCATCACTTCGTCTAATCCAATCTTGTTTTTTGTCGCCTGTCGAATAAGTATGTCGGCACAAAATGCCAATAAACATCCCTCGGTATAAATCGATACTTTTCTACCAGGTACTCCTGAGACATAGCCATCTAACCAGGTATCAAAGGAAGATTCAGCTACTGAATAATTAAATCTACCCGGATTATCTAGATGCTTTTGAACTTGTTGACTAAATTGTTCTAAGTATGTTTCAAGGTTGAAAACGCCACTTTTTAGTAGGAAAAGATCGCCCATATAGGTGGTGATTCCTTCATAAATATAGCCCAAAGTAGAATAATTCTCCGCTTTTAAATTGTAGGGCAGCATTTCCGTAGGACGAATACTTTTGATGTTCCATGCATGGTATAATTCATGGGAAGAAACACCTAATAATTCGTTGTAAAGTGTGTTGAAGAGCGCATGCGATGGACCTAAAGTAATAACGGTCGATTTCAAATGTTCTACACCATGATAGGCTTGATTCGGTAGACTGAAAATTAAAAATTCATACTTGTCAGCTGGAAATTCTCCGAAGGCTTCCAATTGATGTTGGGTGAATTTTTTGAAATCATTGATGATCGTTTGCCAGTCTATTTGTTTATGTCCATTGATCCAAATAGTAAAGACAATCGAGTTTAGCGCATAACTTTCTGATTGAAGGTTTGGCGAAACAATGAAAGGGGAGTCCACCAATTCATAATAATTAGTCGCATGTAGGACGCCATCTATGTTTTTCAACGAAGTAGCAATTTGCCAATTAGACTTATTCGCCACTGAAATGGAAATGGGATGATCAATTAATGCATCGATGTACACCAAACAATTAACTGGATTCACATAGATTAACTCTTCATCGATAAAGGTGGATCCGGCATTTAATTCATTCGCATAATAGTTATACTGAACGGTAATGGATTTTGTGTGCTCCGTTTTTACCAACCAAGTGTCTTTGTTAGTTTTGAAAAACACGCATTTTTTCTTGGCATCATCAAAAACGGAGAAATTTTTAACATTTTTAGCGAAGTTTCCCAACTCATATCTCCCAGGTCGCCATGCTGGTAGGTGGATCAATGTTTCTGATTCATTTGTAGGAAAGCTTACGGTTACCTGAAGTAACTTACTACTAGCGTGATCACTAATAATTTTATAATTTATTGTTTTCAATCGCTGAAAATTAATATAGGGTGCTTTGTAATTCTACTATCTTGGAGTCCGCTAAATACTCATCGTACGGCATCATTTTGTCAATAATACCATTCGGCGTTAATTCAATAATTCTATTGGCTACTGTATTTACTAATTCGTGGTCATGTGAAGTAAAGAGCAAGGTCCCTTGAAATTCTTTCATAGCATTATTTAAGGCCGTAATGGATTCCAAATCTAAGTGATTGGTTGGCTCATCCATCATTAATAGGTTTCCTTTGGCAAGCATCATTTTAGAAAGCATGCACCTCACTTTTTCACCTCCAGAAATAACCATCGCGGATTTAAGTGCTTCTTCACCTGTGAAAAGCATACGGCCTAAAAAGGTGCGTAGGTTTACATCTTCACGTTCCTCATCAGTTAAAGCATATTGACGCAGCCAATCAATTAGGGAGATTTTTGTGGAAAAATAGTGGTGATTATCATTGGGCATGTAGGCGGTAGTGATGGTTGTTCCCAATGTAAATTCGCCTGAGTCTGCTTTACTGTTATTGTTTAATATCTCAAAAAAGGTAGTTAACGCCAATGAATTTTTAGAAATAAAAGCAATTTTATCTCCTTTATTCACGGTAATAGTTAAATCTTTAAACAAGCATTTCCCATCAATTGATTTTGACAAGTCATTAATTGAAAGGATTTGATTCCCGGCATCTCTTTCTTGATGAAATGTAATACCTGGATATTTTCTGGAGGATGGTTGAATTTCTTCCAAGTCCAGGTTGTCGAGCATTTTTCTTCTGCTGGTCGCTTGCTTAGATTTTGCTGCGTTGGCAGAAAACCTAGAGATGAAATCCATTAATTCTTTTTTGCGATCTTCTGCTTTTTTGTTTTTATCGGATCGTTGTCTTGCGGCTAATTGTGATGATTGGTACCAAAAAGAATAATTACCGGTAAAAAGGTTGATTTTATTAAAGTCGATATCGCCAATATGTGTACACACGGTATCCAAAAAGTGCCTATCGTGGGAAACAACTATTACGGTATTTTTAAAGTCCAATAAGAAATCTTCCAACCAAGAAATGGTATTCAAATCAAGGTCGTTGGTCGGTTCATCCAAGATCAATACATCAGGATTCCCAAAAATAGCTTGCGCTAACAATACACGAACTTTTAAATCATTGGACAATTCCTCCATTAAGGAATAATGTTTTGATTCTTCAATTCCCAAATTACTTAGCAATGTGGCAGCATCGGTTTCAGCATTCCATCCTTCTAAGTCAGCGAATTCGCCTTCAAGTTCGGCGGTTAGCATGCCATCAGCTTCTGAAAAATCTTCCTTAGCATACAAGGCATCTTTTTCGACCATTATTTCATAAAGCCTTTTATGGCCCATTATCACGGTTTGAAGGACTTGTACTTTATCAAATTCAAAGTGATTTTGCTTTAATACCGCCATTCTTTTACCAGGTTCTAATTCTACCCTTCCTGTTGTTGGGTCTTGATCACCTGTTAAAATTTTTAGAAAAGTAGATTTACCAGCGCCATTCGCACCAATGATCCCGTAGCAATTTCCTTGTACAAATTTCACGTTTACTTCATCGAAGAGTACCCGTTTACCAAATTGTAAAGAAAGATTATTAACATTAAGCATGTTTACTTATTTTTGGCGCAAAGGTAATGAATATGCTGAAGATTAGGCCGTTTTCTGGCAAGAATAAACGAAAGCCGGTGGTAAATTTAGCGGCGTAAAGTTAATCTTGGTGCTCGGGAATCGTTTCTTGATGTATTTTTTGGCTTGAAGGGAATATTGAAATTGGACAAAATAGCCATCATCCTTTAGATAAGTTTGAATAATATCCAATAAGGAATCTCTGAGGTCGATTGGAAAATTAGCTAATGGAAGTGATGAAATAATAATATCTGCTTTATCTCCGCCCATTTTTTGTAATAATACTCCTAGTTGATCCGCGGAATCATGAAATAAATTGAAGTTTGGATGTGTAATTTTAGTAGAAAGTGCCTTGTGAAATTCTTCATTTAGTTCAATCACTAATAATTGACTATCATCGCCCATTTTAGCTAGAATTTTTTCGGTAAAAACGCCGTTTCCTGGGCCTAATTCAACGATGAACTTGGCTTGTTTTAGGGGTAGGTGGTTTAACATTTTTGCTGACAAGAAACGAGAACTTGGCGCAATCGAGCCAACCATCTTTTTTTGTTTGAAGAATTGCTTTAGAAAGGAACTTTTTGACATAAAATCTTAGTTTAAATGTAGCTTATTATTATTTATTATGCCAATTACTTTTCCTTGAAATTCTTTCCCTAAAAATGGGCTAAAAATATAAGGAGATGAAACAGTTGTCTTGTCGAAGGTCCAAGTTTTACTTGGGTCAAATAAGGTAATGTCTGCCGTTTGTCCAACTGCGATTCTTCTTTGTTCTATTCCGAAAACGTTTCGTGCTGAGTTAGCAAGTAGTTCAATTATTTTTTCTGTTCCTAAGTCGGTATGTTTCTCTAATGCAGCATACATACTCTGTAATTGTAGGGTGCCAAAAGAGGCAAAGTCAAATTCAATCTCTTTGTCTTCAGGATCGCTAGGCCGATGATCGGAAACGATGACGTCGATAGTGCCGTCTTTAATTGCTTCGATTAATGCTTTGCGATCTTCTACTGTCCTTAAAACAGGCAATACCTTAAAGTTTGAATCGAAATCCAAAACTTCTTCTTCGGTAAAACAAAGATTCATTAGATGCACATCGGCTGTAATCTTTACCCCTTTCTTTTTCGCTTGTCTTATTAAATCAACACCGCCTTTTGTTGAAATTCCAGTAAGGTGTAATTGACCATTGGTATATTCAACAAGCGAAATATTTTCTTGTATGGCTATTATTTCTGATACAGCGGGATCTGCTTTTAATCCAGTTTTTGTGGAAGCAATTCCTTCGTTTACGATTCCTGCTGCAGCCAAGGATGCATTGCTGTTAAAACGGATAATTTTTCCGTTAAAATTTTGGACGTATAATAAGGCACGATGTAAAATGCCAGGATTATGTGTGCTGTTATCATCTGAAAACCAACGGACTCCCGATTGATACATATCGTACATTTCTGCTAATTGTTCGCCTTTCATGCCTTGGGTAATACATCCAATTGGATGGATTGAAACGATGTTGTTTTCAGCACGATTCAATAAATAAGTCACTTGGGCTTTACTATCAATAGGAGGATTGGTTGAAGGTAAAACGCCAATTTGCGTAAAGCCTCCTTGAGCGGCTGCGATTAAACCAGATTCTATGGTTTCTTTGTGTTCGTTGCCTGGATCGCAAAAATTCGACTTGAAGTCTAGCCAACCTTGGGAAATACATAATTGATCCGAGCTTATGACTTTCGCGCCCTCACAACTAATGTTTTGCCCGATTTTTTCAATGCTACCGTCAACAATTAATAGGTCAACGATTTGCAAGTGGAATTCCGAAGTGACATCAACTACTTTAGCATTTTTTACTACTATTTTCATAAAGCGATTATTTCCAAAATTTAAGTAAAACCATTTCTGTCAAAATAAATAGGAGTGTGAGAATGACAAAAAATCGCCAATACTCGAAGGGTTTGTCCAATTTTAGTTGGGTGGTACTTTGTCCATTATCAACGGATTTGAAGGTGCAGTTTTTTACGCCTGCATTTTCAAAAGCTTGAATAATTTGATTACCATTCATGATATCAGTGGATGATTCTTTCCGGTTATAATTGATGGCTAAGCGACCGATTTCCTCCTCATCAATTAGTTGGTATGATCCCGCTACTAATTTCTCTATGGCTTCTGATCCTGAAATTGAAATGGATGCTATGGATTTAAAGCGTTGGTATTGTGGAATAAAATCAACTGTTTTATTAACTAATCTTAAGGGTTTTTCAGCGTTTGAGGTGTTGTAGATGAGTATTTTAGCATCTTGACCTATAGTAACAAATGGAGGTAGTTTTCGAGCACTTAATTCTCCCATGCGCAATAATATCGCTGGAAAAATGGCATTTTGTGTAAAATTCCCAAAAGAAAGGGCTAACGATGATGTGTAAAGGTAATTCGAATAATTACCAGGACTTTTTAGTAATAAAGGATTTCCATTTCGTTGTTTTAATAGGGGATAGGCAGCGCTTTGGTTGGCATTAACAACGTTATACGATTTTGAAATGGAAGGTAAATTTAAATCTGCCTTTTCTTTGTCAAACATTCCTGCGAAAAAAGGGTTTTTATAATCGATGGCATTTATTCTATTCCCAGTTGAAATGGTATTCCCCAATAATGGAAGATTCAACTTCGCCAAAAAGGTGTTCCATGATGCTGTATTTATATTGTCACCTGGAAACAAAGCAATAGAATGACCTTGTTCGGATAATTCGATGAGATCATTCGCTAATCCACTACTTACATCATTGATTCCGTTTAAGATAATTAAGTCTGCTTGAGTGGCTAAATCGCTTGTATAGGAAAGCTCAGCGATGGATGTTAATTTGTAAAATGGTTCGATGGAAAACACCTTTTTTATTTCCTCTGAGGCCAATGCGCCATTTATTAACAATACATTGCATGCTTTGGCAACCGTGATGTTAAAGAAATAACTATCGTCCCAAAATAACTGCTTGTCTTTTATTTCAGCACTTCCTTCAAAGGTGCCCGCTGTTACATTGGTGTAATTGAAGCTGGTGGTGAGGGTGCTATTGGCTTTTATTTCTGCGAACATGGTTCTTTTTTGTGAACCCAATTCGATTTTTATCTCCACATTAATCGCATCCTCATCTGAATCATTGTTTACCCGGACAAATACTTCGTTTGGTTCCCCTATTTTTTGAAGCGGAGAAGCAAAATAAATAGAATCAATATACAAGTTTGCACGAGATTGGGCTTTGAGTTGGATTGGATAATAAAATCCTGTTTCGTCGGCTGTTAGTTGGCTTGTTTTGAACGTTTCTTTTTGAAAGTCAGAAATAATAAGATGCTGCACGGAATTGATTCGCTCTTGTTCCCTGTTTATTCGGGTAATAAATTCTCTTTCCCAATTAATAATTTCATCGATATCTCTAGTAATCGGACCTTCTTTTATCTTGTCTAATTGTGCTAGGGCTTCAATTTTTGTTAGGATTCTTTTTTCTATTCCTGTTAGGTTATTCGTATGTAAAAGAATACGGCAATCGATCGGGGCATCTTCAATAATTTTTCGAGCAATTTCACGCCCTTCGGAAATTAATTCTCCTTCAACTCCTTTCGCGGTCATGGAGAATGAATTGTCAATGTAGATTGAGATTAGATTTTTTCCTGCCTTTGCTTCTCCGTTTGTTACGGGTTTGTAGGGTTGTGCAAAAGCAATGATTATTGCGGATAGCGCTAGGATCCGAGTAATTAATACGATTAGATGCTTGAGTTTTTTAGTAGATTTATTTTCTTGATCTATTTTTTGAATGAATTGTAAAGATGAAAAATAGAGCGTCTTAAATCGCCTGAAATGAAATAAATGAATGATAATGGGAATGGAGATTAGGCTTAGTAGCCAAAGTATGCCAGGATAAACAAATGCCATACCCCAAAGTTAGCAATTTTTCTTTGTTTTTTCAGCATGTTCTATTTGTAAGGATAATTGAACTGCTTGTTCTCGTAATTCGTTTATCGCTGTACTTTCCCATAATTCGCCACGAAGTAAATTTCCAATGGCATAGAAATTTTGAGTGTTATGGATGTTTTTTATGTTAAAATCGTTTACGGAAACTTGAATTCCAAGTTTAAGTTCATCAGGCTGGATAAGTTGGCTGTTATGTAATTTAGCAAGGAGTCCTCGTTCCATTTTTGAAACATCTGTTTCTGGACCGGTACAATTGATCACACTAGCGACATGGATTGTGGCTTCTTTATTAGTTGAAGGAATGGTGTAAACGACATCTATTCCATACGGTTTTTCATGGAATTGCTTAATAATTCCAGCTAGGATAATCAGTTTATTTTCTAAAAGTTCGTTGTTAATTTGTTCATACGAAATAGGAGGAATGCGGTGCCTGGCAACTCCCCATTTATGACGTAAATGCCTCAAGAAAAAAGATTTTTCTTCAAAGTTGAATCCTTGCCATAATGAACTTGTATAGGGTCTGAAGTAATTGATGAGTGGTTCCAAGGATCCCCTATTTTTGGAAATTTCTTTTTTGGCAACATTAAATTGAGTTAACAACGCATCTAAACGATTTTCAATTTTCATTTTAGTTAGAATGCCATCAAAGGTGTTTTCTGGATCGCCTTGCGGAAGTATTTTAAATCCATGCGGTGAGATGCAATAGATGGTTCCACATTTCTTTTTCTCACGCAAAAGTTGAACGGTGTCAACCATCGTTAATCCTGTTCCAATGATCAAAATTGGTTTTTTTTCATCGATTAATTCACAATTAACAGACCATGGATTTTGAAAATAATTGGATGATTGGTAAAATGAATCATTGGTAATGGAAGGATTTCTTGGAATTTCGTTTCCGGTTGCTAAAACGCAATATTGAGTAGGGAAAATAGTATCCTTTGTGTAAATAAGAAAGTCCTTTTCGGGCTTCGTAACGTCGATAACTTCTTCCATTACGATGCGAATTCTATCGGCATATTTTTTTTGTGTGCTTTCCCAACTAGTTTCGAGATATCGACCGTATAATTCCCTGCTAGCAAAAGTGTTGGAAATTTCCGCTTTCGTTTTTAATGGATATGCATCCACTTGAATTAACCAATCAACAAAATCAGAGGGTAGGGAAGGGAAAGCACTCATTTTTCCAGCTTTCACATTTAGGAGCATGGAACTAGATGCAGGATCATACGCTAAGCCAGGACCAATTCGACTAGATTTATTAAAAATAACAACTTGCAGATCCTTCGTTTTTTCCAATAAGTGATAAGCAAGCATACAACCTGAAAAGCCCCCGCCAATAATGCCAATGCTACTTTTCATTTTTACCAGATTGATTAATAACAGTTGTTATTAATAGGAAAGATTAATCTTTCAGTGCTCCAATGCGATTCTTGTATTCACTCGCTTTCTCGTTATTTCCTAATTTTGAATAGGTGGAACGAAGGATTTCTAAAACTGAGCGATCAAGCGGATTTACGGAAATGTATTTCTCAAGTAATTCCAAGGATCGGTACTGCATGGCGGTAGCTTTTTCCATTAATGGCTCATAACTGGCATCGTTTTCAGGAAGTTGACCCGCTTCTTTTTTCAATTCAGCAGCCCAATTATATAAGTGAGCACCCAATTGGTATTGCGCATCATTATAAGAAGGGTCGATTTCCAAGGCCTTAGTTAATGCTTTATCCGCTTTTTCATTTTCATCTAAGTCCATGTAAGCGGTTCCTAACACATAATACAATTGTTTGTTATTTGGATCTAAGGCAAGTGCCTCATTTAGGTATTTTTGAGAACCAATAACATCGCCTTTTTGAAGATAGATATTAACCAGAAGGATTAAAACATCAATATTGGATGGCACCGCCTCATTAACAACATTTGCTAATTCAAGGGCTTTATCAAAGCTTTTCACCTTTAACAAGCTATCCACTGTTCTTGATAAACATAATTGAGCGTTAACTTGAGCGTCTTGGTATTTTTCGTTTAAGAAACTTTTTACTTCAATCGCTCCAACGAATAATTGGGTAGCCATTTCAAAGTTTTTAGTCTCATAGGATTTAATCCCCATGTTAAAATACATATTGGAACGAAAATTCAAAAAAGATTGAATGTCTGGGACGAATTCTTGCTTGGGATCTTCCATCACCTTCGCAAATGATGCCTTTGAGATTGCTTCGTATTCTTTTAAAATAGCTTCATCAGGTTTTGTGCCAGTGGACGCACTTTCCATCGCAGCTACTTCAATTAATCCAAAATAAATTTCACCGCGGTACATATGCATTTTTGCTGATCCAGCTGTTTCTGTATTAACGGCTGCGATGTCTATAAAATCTTTTGCTTTTTTTAATAGATTCTTAGAAGCTTCCAAACCAGCCATGGGATTGTACTTCTTCATTAGTAAAGCGGCATCGGTAACATTTGCTTTTTGAGCGAAAGCGCCAAATCCAATTTGAGTAGCAAAAATACTGGCAATAATAAGTTGAAAATTGATTCTCATTTTATTCGTTTTTAATTTATAATTAGCATAATTCGCAGGTCGTTTTCAAGGACCATGCCATAGTTTCCTACTTCAATTATTCATCATCATCTTCGTCATCAAGCTCCTCTTCACTATCATTAGTGTTCATGTCATCATTTTCCGTCTCGTCGATGTCCTCATCCAAATCTTCAATAGGATCTAATTCCTCACTATTTTCCGATATTGGTAAGGCATCCAGTATTTCAGCTTCATCATCATCTTCCGTTCTTGGAACATTAGCAATGGCAGCGATTTCAGCGTTATTTTTGAGATTGATTAATTTCACTCCTTGTGCCGCTCTACCCATTGTACGGATGGTATCAATGTGCATTCGAATGGTCACCCCTGATTTCGTGATAATCATTAAATCATCTTCGTCCCTTACGTTCTGAATAGATAACAATTTACCGGTTTTATCAGTGATATTCATCGTTTTCACCCCTTTTCCACCACGATTAGTGATTCGGTAAACAGGTTCTTTGTCTTCTGGGTCATTTAAATACGTTCGTTTTCCAAATCCTTTCTCAGAAACAACTAATATGGTAGAGAAAATATCTTCTACACAGATCATTCCTATTACTTCATCGCCTGCTTGAGTAAGCGTAACCCCTCTCACACCGGCAGCATTTCGTCCCATTGGACGAACTTTTGCCTCATTGAAACGAATCGCTCGACCACTACTTGTTGCCATAACGATTTCATTTGCACCGTTGGTTAATCTTGCCTCTAACAATTCATCGTTATCTCGAATGGTAATGGCATTAATACCATTAGATCGTGGACGAGAATACGCATCTAAGGATGTTTTTTTAATTACACCAAACTTAGAGCACATGATAATAAAATTGTTGCTTGTATATTCTTTATCTGTTAAATCTAAGACTTTAACATACGCTTTAACTTTATCATCTTGTGGAATATTGATCAGGTTTTGAATCGCACGTCCTTTAGATAATTTATTCCCTTCAGGAATTTCATAAACCCGCATCCAGAAACAACGTCCTTTTTCTGTAAAGATTAATAAGTAGTTGTGGTTGGTAGCAACGAATAGATGTTCTAAGAAATCCTTGTCACGTGTTGTAGATCCTTTAGATCCCATTCCACCACGATTTTGAACTTTGTATTCTGCTAAATTCGTTCTTTTAATATAACCAGCATGTGAAATTGTAACAACCACTTCTTCATCCGCAATTAAATCCTCCATTCGCATTTCGCTCGCAGAATATTCAATAGATGAACGCCGTGCATCGCCATACTTTGAACGCATATCGGTTAACTCATCCTTGATTATTTGTTTACGTCTTTCTTCATTTGCTAAAATGTCTTTTAAGTCCGCAATTAAGGCCATTAACTCGTTGAATTCAGTTCGAAGCTTATCTTGCTCTAGTCCAGTTAAATGACGAAGACGCATGTCAACAATTGCACGTGTCTGGATTTCTGACAAACCAAAGCGCGTAGAAAGTCTTTCCCTTGCGTGGTCTGGACTGTCTGACGTTTTGATGATCTCAATTACTTCATCAATATTATCTGAAGCAATGATTAATCCTTCTAAAATATGGGCTCTTTCTTCTGCTTTACGTAATTCAAATGTAGTTCTACGAACCACAACTTGGTGCCTAAATAGAATGAATTGCTCAATGATTTGTTGTAAGTTTAACAGGCGAGGTCGCCCATCAACTAAACAAATGTTATTAACTGAAAATGAAGTCTGTAGAGCTGTAAACTTATATAATTTATTTAAGACAACATTGGCAATCGCATCGCGTTTAATTTCAAAAACGATACGCATTCCATTTCTATCGGATTCATCTCTTAAATCTGAAATTCCTTCTATTTTTTTATCGTTTACTAAGTCGGCGATTTTTTTAATCATTTCCGCCTTATTTACCTGATATGGAATTTCAGTTACAATGATTTGTTCCCTTCCATTAACCTCTTCAATTTCTGCTTTCCCACGAATTACAACACGTCCCCTTCCTGTTAGAAAAGCATCGCGGACACCTTCGTATCCATATATTATTCCACCTGTTGGAAAATCGGGTGCTTTTACATAATTCAACAACTCTTCTATTGGCAAATCTTTGTTGTCAATCATGGCAATGATACCATCAATTACTTCGGTAAGATTGTGTGGTGCCATGTTAGTAGCCATACCAACAGCAATTCCAGACGCACCATTAATTAATAAATTCGGTATTTTCGTTGGAAGTACGGTCGGCTCTTCTAAACTATCGTCAAAATTAGGACGGAAATCTACGGTCTCTTTTTCTAGATCATCTAACATCTCTTCCGTGATTTTTCGTAATCTTGCTTCGGTATATCGCATCGCTGCAGGACTGTCACCATCAACTGATCCGAAGTTTCCTTGTCCATCAACTAGCGGATAACGCAAGGACCAAGGCTGCGCCATACGCACCATGGTATCATAAACCGAACTGTCTCCATGTGGGTGATACTTTCCTAATACTTCACCGACAATTCTTGCCGATTTCTTATGTGCTTTATTGGAATATACGCCCAAATCTTGCATGCCGTATAAAACCCTTCTGTGAACAGGTTTAAATCCATCTCGAACGTCAGGTAATGCACGTGAAACGATAACAGACATCGAATAATCGATGTAAGCTGATTTCATTTCATCTTCAATGTTTATCTGAATTATTCTTTCTCCTTCTGCCATAACTTAAATATTGTATTTTTTTGTTGCTAAGAATTATATTTCTAGGCTTCCAAAATTAGTGATAAATAGCCATTTTTTTATGTTAATATAAAGTTAATTACTAACAAATTTTAATGATAAATTGTGAATAATTATGGTGTATGCATTTTGATTTAATAGTTATATTTGTTCCAATACATCCTTAATTCAACTATGGAGGCAAAATTTTCACCACGCGTAAAAGATTTAATACGATTAAGCAGAGAGGAGGCTATACAATTACACAATGATTTTGTAAGTCCTGAACATTTGCTATTAGGATTATTGAAATTAAATGAAGGAAAAGCAATTCAAATTATTAAAGAGTTTGAATTAGATCATCTGGTATTGAAAAAGGAACTTGTGGCCGTATTAAAAAAATCGGCTACTCCTTCTTCCCCGCAATTATCAACTATTCCTTTGTTGAAGCAAACAGAAAATATTATTAAACAGTCTTATTTGGAGGCCAAGCTTTTTAAATCAACTGTTATTGGAACGGAGCATTTACTCTTGACAATTTTGCGCTATGAGGATTGTGCTGCCTGTCAAATATTAAATAAATATGGACTTATTTATGATAACGCTAAAGATGAATATGAAACTATGATAGAAGAACAAAAATTTCCAAAGGCGGAGTTTCCGAGTAACAATGACGATGAAGAAAATTTCTCTTCACCGACACCGCGAAAACCAGTTGATTCAAAATCAAAAACCCCTGTACTAGATAATTTCGGTAGGGATTTAACTAAAATGGCGGAGGCTGGTAAATTAGATCCAATTGTAGGACGTGAAAAAGAGATTGAACGCGTAAGTCAAATTCTTTCAAGAAGAAAGAAAAACAATCCTATATTAATTGGTGAGCCAGGCGTTGGAAAAAGTGCCATTGCAGAAGGATTAGCTTTAAGGATTATGCAACGTAAAGTTTCACGCATCTTATTTGGTAAACGAATTGTGTCACTTGATTTAGCTTCCTTAGTTGCCGGTACAAAATACCGAGGACAATTTGAAGAAAGAATGAAGGCAGTAATGCAGGAGTTGGAGAAAAATCCAGATATTATCCTATTTATTGATGAAATTCATACCATAATCGGTGCAGGTGGGGCAAGTGGTTCCTTAGATGCTTCGAATATGTTTAAACCAGCACTTGCTCGTGGAGAATTGCAGGCTATCGGTGCAACAACGCTAGATGAGTACCGCCAGCACATCGAAAAAGATGGGGCACTGGAGCGTAGGTTTCAAAAAGTAATCATTGAACCAACTTCCATCGATGAAACGATACAAATTCTTCAAAATATTAAGCAACATTATGAGGATCATCATTCTGTGGAATATACGGATGAGGCGATCAACGCTTGTGTTAAGTTAACGGAACGTTATATTACGGATCGTCACCTTCCAGATAAGGCGATTGATGCCTTAGATGAAGTGGGTTCGCGTGTGCACATTACGAATATAAATGTCCCTCAAGAAATTCTTGATATTGAAGGAAAATTAGATGAGATGCATGTGGAAAAAATGGATGCTATACGTTCACAGTCTTATGATAAAGCTGCCGTACTTAGGGACGCAGAGAAAGCACTTAATGATTCCTTAGAACTTGCTAAAAATCTTTGGGAAACAGAATCTAAGTCAAATAAAATAATCGTTACTGAAGAAGATGTTGCGGAAGTAGTTTCTATGATGTGTGGTATTCCTGTGAATAAGGTCTCTCAAACAGAAACTGGAAAATTATTGAATATGGGTGAAATCATCCGTGGAAAAGTAATTGGACAGGAAGAAGCTGTTGATAAAGTAGTGAAAGCTATTCAACGAAATAGAGCTGGTTTAAAAGATCCAAATAAACCGATCGGTTCTTTTTTCTTCTTAGGACCAACAGGAGTTGGCAAAACACAATTAGCAAAAGTATTAGCAAAGTATATTTTTGATACGGAAGATGCGCTCATCAGAATTGATATGTCTGAGTACATGGAGAAATTTTCCATTTCTAGACTAGTAGGAGCACCTCCGGGGTATGTTGGGTATGAAGAAGGTGGTCAACTTACAGAAAAAGTGAGAAGAAAACCATATTCAATCATCTTACTTGACGAAATCGAGAAAGCTCATCCAGATGTATTTAACTTATTATTGCAAGTGTTAGATGACGGTCACATGACGGACGGATTGGGTCGTAAAATTGATTTTAAAAACACAATCCTTATCATGACATCGAATATTGGCGCTCGTCAATTACAAGATTTTGGAACAGGTGTAGGGTTCGGAACACGTTCTCAAATTGATTCAAAGGAAGATAACTCGAAGGCAGTCATTCAAAATGCGTTGCGCAAAGCGTTTTCTCCTGAATTCTTAAATCGTGTTGATGATATGATTATGTTTAAGCCACTTGGCAGACCTGAAATTCATAAAATTATTGATTTGGAATTGGATCATTTATACAACAGGATCAAAAATTTAGGTTACTTCATTGAATTGACCGACAAAGCGAAAGATTTTATTGTTGATAAAGGCTACGATGAGAAATTTGGGGCGCGACCTTTAAAACGGGCTATTCAAAAATTCATTGAAGATCCATTAGCGGAGGAAATAATTAATACAAACCTTGCGGAAGGCGACACCATTCTTTTAGATATTGAAGCCGGTAAGGAGGAATTAACATTGATAATTAAAAAACCAAAAGCTGTCAAAAAGGTTGCTAAGAAGTAAGTTGTCAAATAGGGTAATAAAAAAAAACCAACATGAAAATGTTGGTTTTTTTTTATGGTTAAAAATTTAGCTTGATAAATGTAGCAGACTATAAATTCCTTAAGCTGCTTGCGCTCTCTTAAGTGGCAGCAATTTCTTCTGACATGTATCCACCAGCCTTCAATTTTCCGACAATTTTAGTGAAAGATTCGATGGTATATTTTACATCTTCTAAGGTATGTACTGCAGTTGGAATTAATCGTAAGATGATCATTCCTTTTGGTACTACAGGATATACAACCATGGAACAAAAGATATTATAATTCTCGCGTAAATCGTAGATTAAATTCGTGGACTCCGGAATAGATCCATTCAAATACACCGGGGTTACGCAACTGTTTGTTTCACCAATTTCAAATCCTGCCGCAACTAAGCCTGATTGAAGTGCATGGGTGATTTCCCAAAGTTTATTCTTAAGTTCGGGCATGTTACGCATTAATTCTAAGCGTTTTAGTGCGCCAACAACTAAGGGGATTGGTAAGGCTTTCGCGAATATTTGTGAGCGCATGTTGTAGCGTAAATATTCTACTACTTGTGCATCACTTGAAATAAATCCGCCAATTAATGCAAATGATTTTGCGAAGGTTCCAAAATAAATATCTATTCCGTCTTGGCAATTTTGTTCTTCTCCAGTCCCAGCTCCAGTTGCACCTAATGTTCCAATGCCATGGGCATCATCCACTAATAATCTAAAATTGAATTTCTTTTTTAATTCAACAATCTCTTTCAGTTTACCTTGGTCTCCACGCATTCCGAAAACGCCTTCTGTAATCACAAGGATGGCTCCACCAGTTTCATTCGCTAGTTTGGTCGCTCTATGTAATTGCTTTTCACAATCTTCAATATCGTTGTGTTTAAAAACATATCGCTTACCCATATGTAAACGCACACCATCTAGAATACATGCATGTGATTCAGAATCGTATACGATAACATCATGACGATCTACCAAACAATCAATAGCTGAAAGAATCGCCTGGTATCCAAAGTTACAAAGGATGGTGTCTTCTTTATCTACATAGTCAGAAAGTTCTTGCTCTAATTGTTCATGAGCATTTGTGTTACCACTCATCATTCTGGCTCCCATTGGCATGGCGAAACCAAAATTAGCAGCCGCTTCAGCGTCCGCTTTTCGAACTGCTGGATGATTCGCTAGACCCAAATAATTGTTTAATGACCAATTCAATTTTTCTTTACCTCTAAAAATCATGTGTGGACCAATTTCCCCTTCTAGTTTCGGAAAAGTGAAATAGCCATGAGAAGCTTTAGCGTGTTGGCCGATTGGACCTCTGTTAGCTTGGATTTTTTCGAAAATATCAGCCATAGTTAGTTTTTTATTGAATGAAAATAAATATTCAACAAAATTACTTAAAATAAGGTATTCAGCACATTGACAGGCTTAGATTTATCAACAGCGAAAGGAGTAAAACTAAAATTTCAAATTAATACAAGAGAAAAATTAATAATAAATCGCCCTCCTTACTTTAGAAATATATTTTGCTAAACGTATCACTTGTTTCGTGTAGCCAAATTCATTATCGTACCAGGTATATAGGACAATATTTTTACCATTTTTTGAAACTATTGTTGCACTAGAATCATACACTGAACAACAGGTATTTCCAATAATGTCTGAGGAAACTAATTCTGGATCAATGGAATAGTAGATTTGATTGACCAGGTCGCCATTTAACGCCGCATTTTTTATCGTGTTATTAATTTCATCTACTGTAGTATCTTTAGATAATTCCAAACTTAAGATGGCTAATGAACCGTTAGGTGTAGGAACCCTTACAGCATTGGCAGTTAATTTATCTTGTAATTCGGGAATCACTTTGGTTACGGCATTTCCAGCACCTGTTGAGGTGATGACCATATTCACAGCTGCTGCGCGACCTCGTCGTGGTTTTTTATGCATGTTATCCAATAAATTCTGGTCATTGGTATAAGCATGAACCGTTTCGATATGGCCACGAACGACTCCAAAAACATCGTTAACTACTTTTAATATGGGAGAAATAGCATTTGTAGTGCAAGATGCTGCAGAGAATAATTTTTCATCCTCTAAGTTCAAAGTGTTTTGATTGATACCAAAAACAATGTTAGGCATCTCTTTACCAGGTGCTGTAAGTAGAACCTTAGAGACTCCTTTTGATTGTAAGTGCCTTGATAAAGTTTCACGGGTGGTAAAAACACCTGTGTTATCTATTACCAATGCGTTATTTATACCATAAACGGTATAGTCGATATCTTCAGGATTGGCCGCATCGATCATGCGTACGATTTGCCCATTGATAATTAATGATCTATTTTCTAAATCCTCTAATACCGTTCCTTTGAATGAACCATGAACCGAATCATTTCGTAGCAATGAGGCTCTCTTAATGATATCGGCATCCGAAGCTCCACGCGTAACAATTGCTCTAAGTCGTAATTGTTGTCCTTTTCCTGCTTGACGTATAAGTTCTCGCGCCGCTAATCGTCCGATTCGTCCAAAACCATACAGAACAACATCTCGGGGTTGAATTTCATTAGTTGCTGTTGGTTCAAAGCCGGCTAATTTTTTTTCAATAAAATCAGTTTTTGATTCAAATTGCGCAGCATCAGAAAGCCATTCGCTGGCTAATTTCCCGATGTCTAACTTTGAAGGTTTAATATTAAGCGATAATATGATTTCTGCTAACTCCGAAGTGGTATAAACGTCGATAGGTTTATTTACCACTTTTCCAGCATAGCTATGAAGATTTAATATTTCAGAAATGGTAACATCGGTAAGGTGATGTCTAAAGATTACTAATTCGATTCCTTTATCGTAAAGTAATTCACCTACAAAGCGTTGTAGTTTTACAGCAGCTCTTTCATCCTCGATGTGCTTCTTTAATTCTTTTTCGTAACTTAAATCTTGATTCATGTTTTACGGTATTTTTCAAATAAAATAGACAAAAAAAAGGCTAGCAACATGGTTGCTAGCCTTTTAAAATTATATTTAACCTAAGTAGGATTTCAATAACTTGTTTCGAGAAGCATGACGCAATCTTCGAATCGCTTTTTCTTTAATTTGACGCACTCGCTCACGTGTTAAATTGAATTTAGATCCAATTTCTTCCAACGTTAGTCCGTGATTCATTCCAATTCCAAAGAATAATCTGATTATTTCTCTTTCTTTATCTGTCAAAGTACTTAAAGATCTTTCTATTTCTTTTTGAAGTGACTCCGCCATTAATACGTGATCTGTTTTTGGTGCATCGGCATTTGCCATTACGTCCATTAAGGTACCACCATCCTCATTGGTAGAAAGTGGTGCATCCATTGATACGTGTCTACCAGAAACATTAAGACTTTCTTTTATTTTGTCTTCATGAACATCTAATGCTTCTGCCAACTCTTCTGCTGAAGGTGGACGTTCAAACTCTTGCTCTAATCTTGAAAATGCTTTGTTGATTTTGTTTAAAGAACCAACTTGATTCAAAGGAAGTCGAACGATTCTAGCTTGTTCTGCTAAAGCTTGTAATATTGATTGGCGAATCCACCAAACTGCATAGGATATAAATTTGAACCCTCGGGTCTCATCAAATTTCTGTGCCGCTTTTATTAAACCTAAATTACCTTCATTGATTAAATCTGGTAAGGTTAATCCTTGATTTTGATATTGTTTGGCAACGGAAACAACAAACCTAAGATTTGCTCTCGTTAATTTTTCTAATGCTTTTTGGTCGCCAGCTCTAATTTTTCTGGCTAATTCTACTTCTTGTTCTGCTGTTATTAATTCTTCACGGCCAATATCTTGCAGATACTTATCTAAAGATTGACTTTCGCGATTTGTTATTGATTTGGTTATTTTTAGTTGTCTCATGAATTAAAGAGCTCTTTAAAGGATTTATAATTAATCGTTTTGGCAAAGTAACACCAAAAAAAGGGAACGAAAAAATATAGATTTCAACATTTAACACTAGTTTTCAACCATCAATTGTAGATAAAACTAATTTACAATCCAAATCCTCGATAGTCCTTAATTCCACTTTCCGACATGATTTCCAGAAGGATACCACTGCTAGAGCCATTAAGTTTTGTTGTAAGCTCTTCCACAGTGTCTATTGGCTCGTTATTTATTTTTGTTATTATGGAGCCAACGGTCAATCCTATTGATTTTAATTTTCCTGTCGATATGGTTTTTATCTTTACACCATATGATATATTGAGTGATTTTTTCTCTTGTGCGCTTAATTCAACAAAAGTGGCTCCTAGTGCAGCATTTTTATTGATTTCTTCCTTAGATGTAATTCCAGTCTCGCCATCTTGATTTCTTAATATTAACTCTTTCGTTGTTTCGTTTCCATCCTTTTTTCGAATGGTCAACATTACCTTGTCTCCTGGCATGCGCTTCCCAATTTCCTCTTGTAATTCGGCGCTAGAATTCACCTCTTTAGTACCAATTTTTAAAATGATGTCCCCGTCCTTTAATCCAGCTTTTTCTGCACTTCCATTTTCCGTCACCTTTGAAATGTAAACGCCTTTTAGGTTGGGAAGATTATTTTTTTCTTTTAATTCCTGGGTGATATCGGTTATTTGTACTCCTAAAAAACCGCGTTGTACAATTCCATAATCAATTATATCCCGCATTACTTTTTGGACTAAATTAATAGGAATGGCAAATGAATAGCCAGTATAACTGCCTGTTTCTGATGCAATAGCGGTGTTTATTCCTATTAATTCACCTTTTGTATTTACTAAAGCCCCACCGCTATTCCCTGGATTTACGGCAGCATCTGTTTGTATAAATGATTCGATAGGCACTATATTCTTGTCGCCTCGATTTCCTAAAAGATTGATGTTTCTTGCTTTAGCTGAAACAATTCCCGCTGTAACAGTGGATGTTAAGTTAAAGGGGTTTCCTACGGCTAAAACCCATTCACCGATCTTTACATCATCGCTGTTGCCTAAAGAAATCGGTTGAAATGGTTTACTTCCTTCAATTTTTAGAACAGCAATATCCGTAGATGGATCTGACCCAACCAACTTTGCAGTATATTTCGAATGGTCGTTTAAGGTTACTTCAATCTCGCTTGCTTCAGCAATTACATGATTATTGGTAACAATATACCCTTCTGAAGAAATAATTACTCCTGAACCAGCTGCAGCTCCATATTGTTTGAATTCGCGGCCTCCTGCACCAGGGCCATAAAAGAATTCCTGAAATGGATCGCGTTGAAATGTGGTATGGACTACTTTGGTGGTGACATGAACAACCGAATTAATGGTACTTTCTGCTGCAGACACAAAATCTACGGGGCCAGTTGGACTTAATCCAGCATATTTTGAAGGGTTTAAGCGATTGCCATCAATTACTTGTTCCGAAAGGGAAAGATTTGACGATGCAACGGTAAAATAAACAGCTAATGGTATGGTTCCTCCAATAATACCAATTCCAAAAACTTTTAGTAATGTGATCGATTTCATGGTGTAAAAATTAAAATTAAGGATACAAAATTATATAATTTTCTAATTTAAGAAAAAATAATTCATTAAAATTAACACGAATGTTTTTAATTGATTTTAGTGTGTTATGTATTTAGAAATAAAGGTGTTAAATTAATTTACGATACAATTATTCGCTATTTTTTTTAAGTTTTTACTTGTGTTAAGTAGATAGAAACAAGGATAATAAACTTAGTTAAGGCGCCCAAGTTCTTATTTAATTTTAAAATAATTACGACAACTTTTTCGTCAGTGAGAAATCACTAATATTTTCTCGCAATCAATCATTTTTCTATCTTTGTTATCTAAATTATGCAGATACAATTTTCTAAATTCGAAGGTACAGGCAACGATTTTATTATGATAGATAATATAAACGGGACCTATAATTTTTTATCAGAAATTCACGTTAAGAAATTATGTGATCGTAAATTAGGCATTGGCGCAGATGGCTTAATCTTGATTAATTCCGATGATTCCAGCGATTTTTACATGGATTTTTTTAATTCAGATGGATCGAAAAGCTTTTGTGGGAATGGCTCCAGGTGTGCGGTGTTATTTACATTGAATTTAGGACTTCATAAAGGCGAGACTAAGTTTACAGCAATTGACGGTGTACATAAAGGAAGTGTTTCTGGTGAAAATGTTTCCATTGAGATGAATGATGTCAGCAATATCAATGTGCATTTGAACGATTATGTCCTGGATACCGGTTCCCCGCATTATGTTCAATATAGTGATGATTTATCTAGTGAGAATACCATCCGTAAGGGCAAAGAGATTCGCTTTGGTGAATCATTTTTGAAAAATGGCATTAATGTTAACTTGCTGCAAGTGCTTTCTCCAGATCAGATTAAAATTGCTACGTATGAACGTGGGGTAGAGGATGAAACACTTTCATGTGGGACAGGAGCAACCGCATGTGCCCTCGTTCATGATTTTGTGTCTAATTCTTCTTTTGGTAAAATTCAAGTTCAAGTTAAAGGTGGTGATTTAACAGTAAGTTTTAAACGCGGATCAAAAGGGAATTATTCTCAGATTGTACTTTCTGGTCCCGCAAATTTCATTTTTAGTGGATCAATCGACTGTTGAATATTATTCTTTGCCCTTGCCTATTTGTCAATTCGATGAAATACAGCTTGGTAAATCGCTGCTTTGGGTAATTCATGCTGATAAAACGCCTGTGCATATAGGTGTTTCAAGTAATGGTAGTTATTTTAGTTTGAAAAAAAAAGGGAAGGATGAACACCTATCCATAGAGATTCTGGAAGAATTATTGACCCGCAAGCAAATTCCAACACTTGTTTTTTTACTTTCGAATCATATTGAATTAAGTAGCTTAAGCGACGTATTTTTACATTATCAAAAAACAAAAGTAGGGGAAGTTTCATGCATTCAACCTGTATTAAAATGTATTGGTGTGCCTAGTAATATTCCCAAAGTCCATGAATTGATTGATTATTTATTTCAATCCAACGCGATTAAAACTATATTTGGCATGCATTTGCCATCGGATTTTAAAGGTATACCTAACTATTCGGTTGATGCAATTGATGATTTTTTAACAACATAAGTAATATGCTAAAATCTAAGGAGTTGTTTTTGAGAGCGGTTGAAAGCTCAGATGCCACAACGCTTTTTCTATGGGAAAATGATGTGAATCATTGGAGAATTGCTAATACGGAAGCTCCTTTTTCTATGCATGCTATTCATAATTTAATAGAACAATATGCTTCGATACGTACATCTGGACAACTACGATTAATCATTTGTCTTCTAGAAACGAATCAAGCTATTGGTGCGATTGATTTATACGATGTTAATTTTAAACATGGCTTTGCAACGGTTGGAATTTTAATTGCTAATAAAGAACATCGTATGCTTGGCTATGCAAAGCAAGCAATGCAGCTATTAATTGATTATTCGGAAAATATCTTGGATTTGGTAAATTTACAGTGTTTTATTCATTCCGATAACATAGCAAGTATTGGGTTGTTTGAAGGATTAGGCTTTGAAAGAGTAGGAGTAAGAAAAAAATGGTATCGAATTAAGGATTGTAGAATGGATGAAATATGTTATCAATTATGCTTAAAAAAAGACGAATAGTTATTGGGATTATCTGTGCGGTAGTCCTTGGTTTAGTGATTTTACTACCGAAAGGTTTAGTATTCTTAGCTAGTATGAAATCTTCTATTAATTCGGAGACTGAGTTCTTCTATATTAAAGAACCACTTACGCTTGCTGAACTTGCCAATCGATTGGAAAAGGAAGGGTTTATCAGTAATAAAACAGCATTTATTTCTGTCGGTGAATATAAAGGAATAGCACCTAATGAAATTGCCTTAGGAAAATACGAAATTCAGCCTTTCACGTCATTTAGAACCTTGTTAAATGGCTTTACGCTTAATTCAAATGGCAATGGAAATGGTGAAATAGAAGTTGAGGTAACTTTTAATAACTGCATTACAATTAACGATTTAGCTAAAAAGGTATCCAAGTCTTTATTTGTTGATAGTGCCAAATTAATTACGTTGTTAAAAGATACGACAACACTTTCAAAATATGGATTTACTACGCAGCAATTTCCGGCGATGTTCATTCCAAATACGTATAAATTTTATTACGATACGGATGAAAAACAGTTTGTAGAACGAATGGCGAAGGAGTTTAAATCATTTTGGACAAACGAACGTAAAGCAAAAATGAAAAATATCGGATTAACATCTCCGAGTCAGGTGGTTACCTTGGCAAGTATTGTTTATTCAGAACAATCTATTGTTTCACAAGAATGGCCCATTATTGCAGGTTTGTATTTAAATCGTCTCGATAAGGGCATTCGCTTGCAGTCGGATCCTACCTTCAAGTTTTGTTGGGGAGATAAATTAAAAGGCGTACAACGTTTGTTAAATGTGCATCGCGATATAGACTGTGAATATAATACCTATAAAATTAAAGGATTACCTCCAGGCCCTATTTGTTTTCCTTCTTCCAAGGTGGTGGATGCAGTGTTAAATCGTTCTAAAGTCGATTATATCTACATGTGCGCGAAACCTGATTATTCCCATCGTCATAATTTTGCTGTTTCTGGAGCTGACCATATGAAAAATGCCAAAGCCTTTCAAAATTGGTTGGCTGGAGAAATCAAGAAAAAAGAAAATAAATGAAAAGAAGATCGTTTTTTAAAACAGGATTAAGTTTGGGAGCTTTCTCACTAATTGAACCTATTAAAGGTGCCGATCTATTAGCAAATTCTTTTGAAGGAACCACTACTGGTCCCATTGTTTTATCAACTTGGGTTCACGGATTAGAGGCGAATCGTGCCGCTTGGGAAGTGTTGAAAAATGGTGGTAATGCCCTCGATGCTGTGGAAAAAGGAGTGCGTGTCACGGAAGCAGATTTGACGAATAGAAGTGTTGGTGTTGGTGGAAGACCGGACCGGGATGGTCACGTTACCTTAGATGCCTGTATTATGGATGAAAAATCGAGGTGTGGTGCCGTAGCTTTTATGGAAGGAATTGCACACCCCATTTCAGTGGCAAGAGCGGTAATGGAAACAACGCAACATGTTATGTTAGTTGGGGAAGGGGCGGAGAAGTTTGCGATTGAAAATGGTTTTGAACAAGCCAAAATGCCGATCCCTGAAGTGAAAAAGGATTGGCAAGAATGGAAAAAGGAAAACAAGGACCTTTTTAAAAAGCCGACGATTAATCATGAGAATCACGATACGATTGGAATGATTGCCATGGACAGTAAAGGTAATTTGAGTGGCGCTTGTACAACAAGTGGATGGGCTTATAAAATGCGCGGACGAGTAGGGGATTCTCCCATTATTGGAGCTGGGCTTTTTGTTGATAACGAAGTGGGAGCAGCAACGTCTACCGGATTAGGGGAAGCTATAATCCGAGTTTCGGGAAGTAGTATGGTCGTGGAATTAATGCGACATGGGTATACACCCTTAGACGCTTGCAAAGAAGTTGTTAATCGAATAATAAAAAAGCATAGCGATCTTAGTAATCTTCAATGTGGTTTCATTGCTATAGATAAGAAAGGAAATATCGGCGCATATTCTGTTTACGCAGGATTCAATTATGCCCTAAAAACATCCACCGAGGATAAAATGGTCGACGCTGGATTTGATCGGAATTGGTAAGATGGGTAGGTTTTAACTCTAGTTATCTGATTTCTTAATGTTTTTTATGAAAAATATAATTGGCTTATTTTTTCTATTCGTTTCTGTATGCTCCTTCGCGCAACAGGAATTGTCATGGGAATATTTTCATCCGATAAAAAAGGAATGGTTAGCTTTTGGAAATGCAGGGAGTATTCAAGAAAAATTAATGGAGGCTGGAGAACTTCCCAATCCGTTTTTTGGGGATAATGAAAAGGAATTCCAGTGGGTCGAGGAACATGTGTGGAAGTTTAGAAGCACATTTTATCTTTCAGATAAGGAATTGAGCGCAGAAAGTTTGATTTTAAATTTTCCCAATATTGATACGTATGGAGAAGTTACGATCAATGAGACTATTCTTGGAAGCACTTCTAATTTTTTTATCCCTCATAATTTTGAGATCAAAGATGTAGCAAAACCGGGTAAGAATACTGTTTATGTGACAATTACGCCACCGGTATTGTACCATAAGTCTCGCTTCGAAACGGAAAATTTCCATTACCCAGCGCCTAATGACCTTGCCAAAATTAAGGCAGCTCCTTTTAGTCGAAAACCTCAATTTCAGTTTGGCTGGGATTGGGCTTTGAGAATGAATACCATCGGCTTTTCAAAACCAGTACAAGTTATTTCTGCAGGCGCCAATTCTATTCAGCAATGTGTGGTGAATACTTTGTATCAATCGAGTAATTCGGCCACGTTATTATATGTGATGGATACTAAAGTTCCTATGAACGGAGGCGCGATTTCTTCAGCATTGTTTGGAGTGCATCCATTGATTATAGATTCGCTTCCATCGAATCATTTTCAGTTTGATTTTCAATTAGAAAATCCAAAATTATGGTGGCCTGTAGGTTTTGGAGAAGCAAATTTATACACGGATACCTTGCGTTTGTTAAATTCAAAAGGCGATGTGCTCGACCAACTTATTATAGACTTTGGGGTGCGTACAGCTCAATTAGTGCAGACACCAGACGAATGGGGGACTTCCTATGAATTTAAGGTAAATGACATTCCTATTTTTTGCAAAGGCGCCAATTACATTCCACAATCCGTTTTTCCAGCTGCGGTTAAGGATGTAGAAAATGAGGATATGATTGATCAAATGCTTGCTGCCAATTTTAATATGGTGCGTGTTTGGGGTGGCGGAGATTATCCTGGTGATGTTTTTTATAAAACCTGCGATAAAAAAGGATTGTTGGTTTGGCAGGATTTAATGTTTGCTTGTGCTATGTATCCAGGAGACAATGAATTTTTAAGTAATGTAGAAAATGAATTGAACTATCAAATTCCTCGGATTACTGCACACCCTAGTGTAATTCTCATCAACGGCAACAACGAAGTGGATGTGGCGTGGAAGAATTGGGGCTTTCAACTCCAGTATTCCTTGAATGATAAATCGCAAAAAGTGATTGAAAAAGCCTACAAAGATTTGTTTCATACGCTTGCCAATAAGGTAGTTTCAACCTGGACAACTACCTCTTACATCCATACTTCGCCACTCAGTAATTGGGGGAAAGATGAATTGTATAATCATGGCTCACAGCATTATTGGGGGGTGTGGCACGGAAAGGATCCAATGTCGAATTTTGCAACAAAAATTGGTCGCTTTAATGCGGAATATGGATTTCAAAGTTTTCCTGAATATTCAACCTTGGCACAATTTGCAGCTAAAAAGGATTGGTTGCTCTCCTCTCCGGTGATGAAACACCACCAAAAAAGTTACGTGGGGAATGGTATGATTGAAAAGCAATCTGATTTACTCTATGGTCCAACAGATGATTTCGAGGAGTTTGTGTATCGGTCGCAACTTACGCAAGCTTATGCAGTTTCTTCAGCCATCAATGGGCATCGATTAGACGCGCCACGATGCATGGGAACGCTTTACTGGCAGTTAAATGATTGCTGGCCGGCACCAACTTGGTCGAGTATTGATTATTATGGTAACTGGAAAGCGCTTCATTATACTGTCCGTGACGATTACAGGCAAGTTGCTATATTGAAAAAGACCGATTCAAAAGGGAATGTACAATTGTTTTTAAAGTCTGATGACCCAAAAAGCAATGAAAGTGCTGTTCAGGTTGTAATAGAAGCCTATAATTTAGAGGGGCTATTGTTATCTAGTTCTACTCAAAAATTAGCCATTAGATACATGGATCAAATTTCATTAGGAACCTATAAACAGCAAAACCAAATTGTAAAAGTGATAGTTGGGAACCAATACGAACGGACCTTTCTTATTAGCCAACAAAAATCGTTTCAGGGAAATGTGAAAGCACTTGTAACTTTAAAGCTAAATGATATAGATACCATTAATAAAACAGCCGTCATTGAAATTGATAATGATAAATTTTTAGCGGATTTTTGGCTCTATTCGAATCAGGAGGGGGTGCGGTTTGATAAGAATTTCATACAACTATTACCTGGAAAACACTTCTATACTATTAAGTTTGATAGCCTTCCAATATTGACAGATTTTAATTATAAGTTTCGTTAATTTTTAATAGTCAAACAGCAATTAATTACAGTAATTTAATCTATTTATCTCGTGAGTTTGCTTTTAGTTGTTAGTTAGATAAGAGAAATTTTCTTCAGTAATTTACATTTTTAAATAAAATTAATGCTAATCTGTTATATCATACTCTCTTGAGCTTGCTTTTAAGCAAGCGATTAAAAAGGGAATGTCAGAATTGGCTTTAGCCACATAAAAGAGTGTTGTTGAAATCCAGATATCTATCTCTTGAGCTTGCTTTATGATCGTAAATGGACGCAATAAATAGAGGTGCTGAGCACAAATAAACATCTTCATAAATTAATGTATATTTGATATTGAAAATTTTGAATATAATTTTAGAATTATTTCAACTTTAAAATCAGATGCCATGAAATTCATTTTTTCCTTAACGCTACTATTCTTAGTTATTAATCAAATTTTCTCACAAGAATCTATTCAAGCAACTTGGGGAATTGAAAATTCAAAAAACAAAAGTTTCATTGAGAATTTAGGGCAATTCGATCATGAGGAGACTTTTACTACTGGAAAAATTAAATTCGCGATTGATTTTGGATCTACAAAAATATTTTTTGGTGAGAAGGGGGTTTCCTATAATTTCTTAGAAATACAAAAAAAATCAAAAGAGGAAAGGGCTGAATTAATGAATCAACCCGTTAAAACATTTGTGGATCATAAGCAGAAGGAAGCGCTTACGGGAAAATTCTTAGTGAAATCGGATCAGGTATCTATGTTTTGGGAGAATTCCTCTTCGGATGTCGAAATAAATGGCATGAATGTTACCTCTGATTACCATAGTTATACATTCGATGATAAAAACAAGGTGTCTCAAAACATCAACTTTGTGAAGGGATTCGAATACATCATTTATAAAAATATTTATCCAAATATTGATGTTAAGTATGAAGTTCATCCGGTGATTGGAATTAAATATGCGTTCATTCTTCATGCTGGAGCGGATCCAACTCATATTAAAATGATTTATGACCGTCAACTTTCTTTAAAAGACAATGCCATCCACATCCCAACTTTATTTGGTGACGTGATCGATCATGCACCAATTACATTTTATGAGGAGGATAGAGCAAAAGTGATTGCTTCTCATTACAAGCTAATTAATAATCAAATTTCTTTTGAACTTGGCGCATATGATTTAGCAAAAAGCCTTGTGATCGATCCTTGGGTTCAAACGCCTGTATTTCCTTTTAATTGGGATTGTGTTTGGGAACTTGATACCGATGCTTCAGGAAATGTATACATCATTGGTGGCGTGGATCCAATGCAATTAAAAAAATACAATAATGCAGGTGTTTTACAATGGTCCTATAATACACCATACGACACCACTCAATGGTTGGGTACATTAGCCACGGATGATATCGGAAATTCTTATGTTACGAATGGAACAGGGTATGAAATACTTAAAGTTAACAACGCAGGAGGTTTGGTTTGGAGTAATCCAGCGCCAAGTGGCGGACAATTAAGTACTGAATTTTGGAACATTGCCTTTAATTGCGATCAAACAAAATTAATTATTGGAGGCACGGGAGGTAATTTAAATCTTCACGGTAGAATTTATGAAGTAGATATGGCAAATGGAAACATTACAACCTCAACTCAAGTTACTGCTACTGCTAGTCTTTTCGGTATTCCACCGCAAATTCAAGAGGTTAGAGGTTTATCGGCTGCTCCAAACGGCAAATATTATTTTGTTTCACTTGACACCATTGGTTATTTGAATGATAATTTAACGCTTTGTGGGGCAGGTTCAACGTCGCTTTATGAGAAAAACCATGGGGTGAATTGGAGTTATAAAAGTGAAAATTGGCGCTATAATAATACTGGAATAAAAGTTATTCGCGCGGATGCGAACTTCGTTTACTTGAACAAGGGAAATGAACTACAAAAAAGATCCTTAGTTAATTTAAGTCTAATTGCTAGTGTGGCAATACCTGGAGGTGTCTTGTCGACTCCTTTTCTAAGTGATAATGTCACTGAAAATGCTGGAATTGACATTGATAATTGTGGGAATATTTATGTGGGTTCCAAAACAGGTGTTTATAAATTTAATTCAAGTTTAGTGCAACAGGCTTTTTACCCCACCGCTTTTTATGTGTACGATGTACGTGTAAGCACAGGAGGTGATGTTGTAGCTTGTGGTGGAAGTGGAAATAGTAGTTCAGCTACAAGAACTGGAGGTGTCCAATCTTTTGCAGCAAGTGCATGCGCAATTATCCCTATAACGTGCTGTGATGCTACCATATGTATTCCTCAGAGTTTATGTGATAACGACGCACCTGTTACCTTGACGCCTGCTGTGGCTGGAGGAACGTGGAGCGGAACAGGGGTTAGCGCAGGGGGTGTTTTTAGCCCAGCCCTCGTTGGGCCAGGAAATTATACTATAACTTATACCTTAGCATGTGGTTCTGAATCAATAGTTATTCCGGTAAGTTCTTGTACCTCAATTTTAGCTGCTTGTGTTGAATCTAATGGAACTTTATCCGCTATTAATGGCGTTCCTTCTTATTCATGGCAAAATTCAACAACGACAATTCCTTGTATTGCTGGTTTAGGTTCTTATTGTGGTATTTTTACTGTTGCTGGGGCACCAGTAACAGCATGGAGTACTTTCGCTACTGGTGCAAATATTCCAACTCCAAGTTCTTGGCCTATTCAATTAGTTGATAATCTCGGAATGATAGTTCAATATGCGAATTTAGCAGCCATTCCTTCTTGCGTGGTGAATCCTTGTTTACCTTTCAATTTTACCATTCCTACTCAAACAAATGTATTGTGTTTTGGAGGGGCAACTGGATCTGCTACCGTTTCTGCAAGTGGCGGAACTGCCCCATATTCCTATATTTGGACACAAGGAGGTTTTGTTGGTCCTTCGCAAAGTAATTTAGCCGCAGGAACCTATACCATAAATGTTTTAGATGCTTCGCTTTGTCCTGGCACAACAACGGTAGTTATAACACAGCCTGCAACAGCTCTAACGATAGGAATGTCTAACACGCCAACAAGTTGCGGAGGAAGTTCAGGAACTGCAACTGCTGCGCCTTCTGGTGGAACCGCTCCTTATTCGTATTTATGGTCGCCGAGTGGGGGAAATTCTTCTTTGGCATCCAATCTTTCGGCAGGAGTATATGCTGTCACAATTACGGATAATAATGGTTGTCAAGCAACTGGAAATACGACAGTCACTACAAATGGTGGCCCTACTATCTCACTAGTTTCAAGTCAAAACGTTTCCTGTTTCAATGGGAATAATGGTTCAGCAACTGTTTCAGCAACTGGAGGCGTTGGCACCTTAACTTATTCTTGGTTGCCAGGTGGATTGAGTGGAGCTACTCAAAATGCATTATTGTCAAATACCTACAACGTTACAGTTACAGATGCAAATGGCTGTGCATCATCGACAACTGTAATCATTTCTGAACCTCCTGTACTTTCCTTAGTATCCTCTACTATTATCCCTGCAAATTGTGGTGTTAATGATGGATCAGCAACTGTAATTCCCTCAGGCGGAACTGGTGCTTATAGCTATGCTTGGTCGCCTATTGGTGGAACATTAGCCACTGCTTCAACTATTCCTGGTGGAGTGTATAATGTGGTAGTCACAGATGCGAATGGTTGTGTTACTAATATGGATATTATCGTTTCAAATATTGGCGGTCCAACAGTAAGTATGCTATCTGCTACTGATGTTTCTTGTTATGGATTAAGTGATGGTTCTGCATCGGTCACAGTAAGTGGCGCAACTGCTCCATATACTTATTTATGGTCACCAGCAGGCGGAGTAGGAGCGAGTGTTTCCAATCTTTCTGCGGGTATTTATAATGTAGCGGTAACAGATGCTGTAGGTTGTATTGGTACCGTATCCATAACTATTAGTAGTCCGCCACAAATTATTATTACTGAAACAATAACTGCGGTAAATTGTCCTAATTTGGATGGGCAGATTAGCACATCTGTAGCTGGAGGTGATGGATCCTATACCTACTTGTGGACACCAAATGGAGAAACAAGTTCTTCACTAAATAACTTAGCAAGCGGTGTTTATTCCTTACAAGTAAGTGATATAAATGGCTGTTCAATTAGTGAGTCGTATACGGTTAATAGTATAGGTTCAATAGGCATTACAGCGACACCAATTTCAACAACAATAATTGAAGGAGAATCTGTCCAGATGAATGCATACGGTGCACTTTCTTATAGTTGGTCACCAACAGTTGGATTAAATTGTAATACATGCTCAAATCCAATTGCAACGCCTACTTCAACCACAATTTATACAGTGACAGGAACTGATGCAGCCGGTTGTAGTGGCACGGCAGATGTCACAATAATTGTAGAAATAGATTGCCATGATTATTTCATTCCTACTGTCTTTGCACCAAATGATGGAGGTCCAACAGAAAATAATACGCTTTGTGTCTTTGGAAATTGCATAGCTGAATTTAATTATGCGGTTTATGATCGTTGGGGAGAGAAGGTTTTTGAAACAAGTAATTTATCTAATTGTTGGGATGGATCGTTTAGAAACAAACCTTTAAATGCGGGTGTATTTGCTTATAAATTCGTGGGGACCCTGTTTGATGGAACACGTGTTATGGAGTCTGGAAATGTAACATTAGTAAGATAAAAATATGAAAATCCTAAGTAGCCAAATCTTAAAATGCATCTCGATATTAACTTGTATTAGTAGCATGACGTATGCGCAAGACGTACATTTTTCACAAATAGAGTATTCTCCGCTCCTCTTAAATCCTGCGTTGAGCGGAGCAAATTCTACGCTAAATGGGGTCCTTAATTACAGAAGCCAATGGAATAGTGTGGCTATTCCATATAAAACAATTGCTGCTTCCGTGGATGGTAGATTTAATGATAATAAGCGAAAAAAAAATGGAATCATTGCTGGTGGTATAAGTTTCTTTAATGATCAAGCGGGTGACTTGAAAATCACATCCAACTCCGTGAATGTAAATCTTGCCTATCATTTAATTTTGGATGAATCCAATAAGATAGGCTTAGGAATTTCAACTGGATTTGGACAAAGATCGATTGATCCATATGGAGGTAGATGGACCAGTCAATATAATGGAACAGTATACAATAGTTCTCTTCCAAGTAACGAGGTGCTAAATATACCCAATTTTTCATATTTTGATGCTGGAGCAGGTATTTTGTATTCTTATCAGCGAGATAAACACGCGGGTGTAAAATCTAATTTTAGCAATATAAATGTTGGGTTGGCGGCTTATCACCTAAATCGCCCAAGTAATTCATTTCTCAATCAAGCGGATGATAAAATGTATGTGCGTTGGACTGCTTTCGTCAATTCAACTATTTCCATTTCAAATTCTAAAGGAAGTATTTTACCGGGAATTTATTTTCAAAAACAAGGCCCAGCAATGGAAATACTTTATGGATTGTATTACAAAACTCAATTGAGCACTAGAAATAGTGGGGGGATTCATCAACCGACTGCGTTTTCTATTGGCTTGTTCAATCGTTTTAAAGATGCAATGGCTATTAAGTTTATGTATGAATTAGGTCCATACGCAGCAGGTTTTTGCTACGATTTAAACATTTCAAGTCTTAATGAAATTTCCAAAACTAGAGGTGGATTTGAATTTTTTCTTCGATTCAACTTGGCTGAAAAATAAGATATCTGCAAGTTTTTTATTCGTATTTGGTGAGACAATCGCCAAATTGTAATTAATAAACTTTATTTATCTCTAATAGAACTCTTGAACTTGCTTTTACGCAAGCGATCTAAGAGGAAGTAACACCGCATAAAATAGAGTTAATGAATTCTTTAAGTATCTCATGAGTTTGCTTTTAGTTGTTAGTTAGAAAAACTGATAATTAATAATTTAATATTGTAAAATAGTATTAAGAAAATTAAGTTAAGTATCTTTTAAGCAAGCGATTAAAGAGAAAATAACAAATTTGGCTTTAGCTGCATAAAATAGATACTATGAGTTGGGTAAGAGTATACGTACACATTGTGTTCTCCACAAAAAATAGAGAGCCATTTCTCCATTCAAAAGAACTGAGAAAACAAGTATTTCAACATATCAAACAAAATGCGGAAGAAAAAGGAATCTGGCTAGATTGTGTTAATGGTTACCAAGATCATGCACATTGTTTGATTTCATTAGGTAGAGAACAAACTATAAGTAAGGTGGCACAGCTAATTAAAGGCGAATCATCATTTTGGATTAATCAAAATAAGTTCACCAAAAATAAATTTATATGGCAAGATGATTATTGGGCTGAAAGCGTCTGTAATATTGAACCAATTAGAAAGTACATTCATAATCAAGAAACGCATCATTCCAAAAATTCATTTCTGAAAGAAGTGGATGACTTTATGGAAAAGTACGATTGGGAGTGAGTGCAGGCATACCTTACTAAGAAAATAACTTAGATAACAAATCCAAAAGAAAATGATGCTAAAGCATAATAGGAAATAAGTTTTATTATAGTTTGGCTAAAGCCAAACTGAATAGATAATTGTTATTGAATCTGTTAATTATCTCTTGAGCTTGCTTTTAAGCAAGCGATCAAAGAGGGAATAGCAGATTTGGCTTTAGCCACATAAAATAGTGTTGTTAA
>CAJAII010000018.1 GCA_903939755.1 uncultured Flavobacteriales bacterium
AATTTTTTGAATAAGTATATTTTATGAATAAACTTCAAATCTCAGGTACTTATCTTTCCTTCAGCATTATTGAATTAAATGAAGCTGATGCTTTTTATCTTAGAAATATTATGGAGAAAGAGCTAATCACTTATCATAAGATATTCTTTGATCGTAAAGCTTATAAAAAACTTGGCTATAAAACTTTAGACGCACTACCTGTGATATTACAGATTAATGGCTTTTTATCTTCTAATAGCTCTTTGCAGTATCCTGATGGTTTCACATACTTTAAAAACAAGAAAAAAGTGTTTGTTTCAACATTAGAAAGACTTGAGGGGAAATATCACAGTGGGCTTTACAAAGAATATAGTCTTGTAAAATCCTCCTTTAACACATCTGTTTTCAGCTTTAAGAAAAAGAAAGGATGCAAATACTTCTTAATGAAGAAACAGCAGATTGGCAGATTCTCATTGGCTCTTAAAGATGATATTCAATTGAATGAACTTCTATTTGAGCACAAATTTCATCATTTTAAGATAGCAGGATCTTATGAGCATTCTAATAAATTGCTAGAGATTTATTTGGATGATAGTAAGTTGGGATTTTCTGTAGGAGCACAGTCTGAAATTAAAAGAACAATAATTGCTCTTAATTAAAGTGAAAATAGCCATCTAAGGAGTTTAATCTTATTTAACACACAAATCATTAGGATTAAGATTTAAGTGCTTAAAAAGCATTAAAAGACAGCTCCTTGATGATTATTTGTGTGTTTGGACAAGTATCTGTGTTGATCATGATATAAAATAGATGTATATTGGACTTTATTACAAAGTTTCTCTCGCGTGTACTATATAATGACTATGAGTATACTCATAGTTATTGATTTGCTTTTTTTCTTGAATGAAGAGTGCAGTTATCCCAAGCAAGTTTTTACACTTGAGATCACCACACTCTTATAGGGCTCAAAAGTTTTGCTTCCTTCCCCGAATGTCTAAACTGTGCATTGGTGCCGTTTAGCCTGAGAATAACTTTCGAGTAACCAACTACCCGGTATGCATAGGACTCTTCTCTTTGTGCCATCCTTGGGTTTTGCATACACCCACAGTAACCCAATATAAGCAATTTCTTGCCTATATCATTTGCTGCCGTTAATTTTTCCGACCAAATGATGTGCAAATATAATAAAAAGATTAATATATAACCAAATAAATGATTATATATTAATCAATATATTTATTAGTAATGAAATCCTGATACTTCATCAATAACCTTTTGATTCATTTCATCAATTAAATCATTGTCAAATTGCTCAAGATAAATTCCAGTAACACTATTTCCATACTCATGTCCAAGTGCTTCAGCGATGAGGTCTTTTGAATATCCAACTTGCTTTGAGATATTAGCAAAACTGTATCTAAACACATAAGTGCTAATAACTTCATTAACTTCTAGTATTTTACCAATTTTTGAAAGGTGAGAATTAATAACTTTCCTTTTTTGTTCATGGATAGCCACTAACTTTTCTTTATCTAATAAATCAGTATTACTAAGAATTCCAAGTAAGGTGTTATTAGAAATAAACTGCTTAAAGACTTCTGCTACCTCATCTGTAACTTTGACGCTATAGATTTTACCTGTTTTAGCTCTTTTATAGATGATTCTACCGCTTTTAATATTGTCAGATGATAGTAAGAGTAAATCTTTTATATTAATGCCTCTAAGCATGAATATCAGTTTGCCAATTAACCATGACTTATATAAAAAATGAGAAGGATTTAAGTCAAGACTGAAATAGTTTTTCATCTCTGTGATTGAAAGAATTCTTGGTGTGGTCTTGGTCTTCTTGATTTTATACTTGCGAAATGGATACCACTCATAACCTACAACATCAAAATTGATTGCTTTATTACAGATTGCTCTAAATGACCTCATGTATACTCCAATACCATTTGTACTCATTCCTCGCTTATACAGTTTTGTTTCTAACTCTAGAATAGTTTTAAAGTTAAGTTTAGCAAAAGGAATATCTAAATCAATCACTTTTGAGATTACTGAAAGACTGGTATTGTATACTCTTGCGCCTCCGTGTCTGCTTGATACAGTTAATTCTTCAATATGCATCTTCCAGAATTCAATGATAGTAAATTCTGAGGTCATCTTATTTATTAGAAATGATTTAATAGACTTTAAATCAATGCAACCAACATTTTCAACAGAGTATGCTCTTAACCTTTTAAGATAATGTGTTTTTAACTGATCTAATTGTAAGTTGCTGTTAATGTCATTAAGTAGACAATTATTTTTCAAGTCATATTGAGTAATTAGAACTTTGAATCCAGTGCCAATGTCACAAAATTTATCTTCAACTCTAACTCTAAAAACTATGGGGTAAGTACCATCTTTCCTTGCTCTTCTTTTGTCAAGGACTAAATTTAATGTTGCCATTTTTATTTGGGGTTATGGCATTTCCCACTATGAAAACTAACACACGGTTTAGCGCACAGTAAAGTGCTTTTAAGTGCTAATATTGATTGGTGCTAAAGCTTATTCCGATTATTATAAATATTGTCTAAAACAAAAAAACCAGCTAAGTATTACTTAACTGGCTTTTAATAGCTCCTCCTCTTGGGCTCGAACCAAGGACCCTCTGATTAACAGTCAGATGCTCTAACCAGCTGAGCTAAGGAGGAATTTGAGGTTGCAAATATAGTTATTTTTTCAAAAATAAAATAGGTGTGGTAAATTATTTTGATAAAATAGTATAACGCATTCATTTTCAAATAGAAATCATTCGGTCGAATTGGCGATTGAATGGATATCTTGAAAAAAAATTAGTGCTGATGACCGTGTTCTCCATGAACATGACCGTGTTCGATTTCTTCTGTTGTTGCTTCACGAACTTCAATTACAGTTCCTGTAAAATGTAAGTCGACACCTGCAAGTGCCGGGTTAAAGTCCATGGTGATGTTTTCTTCATCTACCTTCAATACTTTTCCGTGTAGGTGATTCCCATCGTTATCGCTCATTGGAATCATTGCGCCAACTGGAAACATTTCCGCCACAAATTCGCCTTTATCATCGAAGAAAACGCTAAGTGGAATAACGGCAAAATTAGCGTCGCTTGGCATTCCGTATGCATTTTCGGCTTTAATAGCGAAGTCAAAAGTATCGTTAGCCACTAATCCATCTAGGTTTTGTTCAAATTCTGGGATTAATGACCCAACGCCATAAAGAAAAACCAATGGGTTGCTTTCGTTTGTCTCTTCAATTTTTTCACCTGTTTGATTATTGGCAAGGGTATATTTTAATGAAACGACGGAATTTTGAGTGATTTTCATGTTATGTTATTTAGGTTGTTTTAATAATGATTTAACAAAGTTTGGGGTGGCAAAACTTCCCTTGTGGATGTCCGCATTGTAATATCTTAAGTCATTTTCCTCTACAAATTGGGTGACCAATTCATCATTTGATAGTTGCTTTGGATGCACTGAATTTTTTAATCCGTATTGGAAGCTCCACATTCCAGAAGGGTAGGTAGGTACGTAGAACAAGGAAACAGGGGCATTGTCAACTCCAAATATTCCTTGAAGTGTATGGTTTAATTCTGCAAATGCTTTTTCATTGAACTTTGGTGATTCTCCTTGAGCAACCAATATGCCATGCTCCGTTAATGCGTTGTAACAGTTCGTGTAGAATTCAACCGAAAAAAGACCTTCAGCTGGACCAACAGGATCTGAACCATCAACAATTATTATATCGTAACTTGACGCTTGTGCCTTTTTTAAAAATTCGATACCATCGTCAACTAATAATGTTAATTTGGGATGGTCAAAAGCGCTAGCGATAGTTGGTAAATGTTCTTTACAAGCTTCGATTACTTCGCCATCAATTTCTACCATGGTTACTTTTTCAACCGTGCTATGTCGAAGTATTTCTCGGATCGTCCCACCGTCTCCACCACCTATTACGAGTATGTTTTTTGGATTCGGATGGGTAAACATGGCGGGATGTGAGATCATTTCATGGTAGTGAAATTCATCTTTCTCTGTAGTCATTACCATATCATCCAAGGCAAGCATCTTTCCGTATTTGTAGGATTCCAATATGCGAACACGTTGAAAGGGTGATTGTACATCAAAAAACACTTCTCCAGTAAATCGTAGGGACAAGGCTTGATTTTCATCTTTATCGGTAAACCAAACGTTGCGTGTGTAAAAATCTGGGTTTCGCCATTCTGACGCTTTCGAACGCATGGTGGTTATATCAAAATCGTTGCGCTCGAGCAAGTTCAAAGAACCTCGTTTTAATTCAATAGCAGAATACGATTTCGCCTTGAAGCATTCCTTTAAATGATCAAAGGAAATCCAGGCATTCATCTCGCCACAGGTAAATAAATCAACGGCAGCATAGCCATATTCAGGCCAGGTATGAATCGCTAAATGACTCTCTTGAATCACAACAACGCCAGAAACTCCGTATGGTGAGAAATGGTGAAATGTTGAATTAATAACGGTTGCACCAGCTTTTTGTGCTGCTCCTACCATATCTCGTTCGATGCTTAATACATCGTTCATTATGTGTGGATCACAATTCATAAATTCCACCAAAATGTGATTTCCTAATGCTACATTCATTTTTACTTACTGATTTAAATCGGCGCAAAAGTACGAAATTTGATAGTTTATTGCTAAAATTATCATGAATTTAGTTTTCAATTGGCATATATTATTTATTTAAAATCATGACAAAAAGATTTTGTGGTAAGAGAGTAGACTTTCAATCTATATTTTAGAATAAAAAATCAAATTAATCGTTTGGGAGAAAAAACAATTATGAAATATAATAATTTAGTTTTCATGCTCATCCTCATATTGTTTTCGTGCAAGAAAGAGAGTATCAATAAAATTGAGGAAATCCCAGTAAAAGAAAAATTTATTTCTGAATTCACTAATTATCAAACACAATTAGATTTCCATTTCGTTTCTTGGAATGGTGGTTGCGGTTCAATAGACAGTTATCAAACTTATAAATTGAGACTAAAGGCTGGCTTTGAGACTGGTGAAAAATATTTCTATGCTATTGAAACAAGTACTTTGTTTACTGGCCCTTGTTTTTTACTCAATACGCCTTGGATACAAATCGAAGGCTACTATAGATATTCATTTGATGAGAAAAAAGTATTGTACTATCAAGATATTAATGATCAAAATCCAAAAGTGTTGATGGATTTTAACTGTCAAGTTGGAGATACAATAGTTATGGATCAATCAAGTTTCACATCAATAATTGTCACTTCTATTTCAAGCGAAACGATACAAAATATTGTTTTTCCAAAAATTATTGGTCGTGTGGTTTCCATCAGTAAAACGGGTCAACCAAACCCTGAATTCAAACCTTCTGACGCAAACCCTTACCAATTATTAGCATTAACACCATTCTCTTGTAATCCATTTTGGCAAGGATTTAATTTAAATGGCATATTACACGATGGGTGGTATCCACCCGGATTTTGTATATCATTTACTGTCCCCAACATTTTAATTGAGGCTGCCATGTCATGCAATAATTCACTTACAAATTCTGCATATTATTGGCATGGTCTTTATATTGGACCGAATTAAACTGAAAATACATTATTTGATAGTTTATTGCTAAATTTAGCGTGAATTAAGTTTGATATATGAAAAAAAATAGGCGTTTTCTTATTTTAATAAGTTCTCTTTTACTTCTTGCTTTTCAGTGCGATAAAGAACATAATGAAATTCCACCCTGTATAGATAGCAAAATAGCTGCCTTTTCAATGGAAGCTTGTCCAACTGGAGCGACCATAAAATCGTATTATTTTCAAAGCGATTTCGTGTACGTTTTTGATTATGGACCTTGTGGTGCTGATATGGCCTTGCCGGTTTTAAACAATAATTGCGATACACTTGGTTTTTTAGGTGGATTTATCGGAAATACCATGATTAATAATCAAGATTTTCATTCTGCAGAATTTGTTAAAACTATCTGGTTTAATTAAGCGCAGGTTTAAAATGAAGTATTCAATTCTCCTTTCTTCTTTGATGCTCGCGTGTTACACTTTTGGTCAAAAGAAACTTATTCAATTCGTTGACCCACTCATTGGAACGAAAAATGCCGGTCATACTTTCCCAGGTGCAACATTACCATTTGGGGCCGTGCAATTAAGTCCGGATACCGATACAATTCCTTTGTTTTTTAATGGAACTTATACTGGAGATGTTTATCGTTATTGTGCAGGCTATCAATATATTGATTCTACAATAGTAGGTTTTAGTCACACGCATTTTAGTGGTACGGGACATTCTGATTTAGGTGATATTTTATTGATGCCTGCTAATGGCGCAATTCAACTAAATCCAGGTACAAATGCTCACCCAGAATTAGGGTACCGTTCAGTGTATAAACATGAAAATGAAGTTGCAGTGCCTAATTATTACCGTGTTCAACTAGAAGAAACGGACATTCTAGTAGAATTAACCACTACCGAACGCGTTGGAATGCATAAGTATACTTTTAAAAGTGATGAGAATCCTCACGTAATACTAGATCTTGTTCATGGTATCTATAATTATGAGGATAAAAATGTATGGACTTTTTTAAGAGTTGAAAATGATACATTAATTACCGGATATCGGCAAACCAATGGTTGGGGCAGAACACGCACGGTATATTTTGCCATTGTTTGTGATAAATCAATTAAGAATTACGCCTTATTGAACATGGAAGTGAATCAATACAAAGGTTTTTGGCGAAATTTTGATCAGACAACCAATTTTCCAGAACAAGCAGGCAGTAGGGTGAAGGCCCATTTTGATTTTGACTTAAAAGCGGGGGAAAGTGTTCAATTTAAAGTGGGTATATCTCCGGTTAGTACTGCTGGTGCGCTCGAAAATATCCAAGTAGAAATCCCGCATTGGAATTTTGACAAAGTAAAATTAGAAGGCCAAGAAAAATGGGAAAAGCAATTAGAAATTATTGAAGTAAATACACTCACTAAAGACGATAAAATTAGTTTTTATACATCGCTTTATCATTGTTTTTTAGGTCCTACTATTTATATGGATCACGATGGAAAATACAAAGGATTGGATCAAAATATACATACTGCAAAGGGATTTGTAAATTATACCACCTTTTCATTGTGGGACACCTACCGTGCTTTGCATCCATTATTAAACATCATTCAGCAAAAACGAAGTAGTGACATGATAAATTCTATGTTAGCACATTTCGATCAAAGCGTTCATCATATGTTACCTGTTTGGTCACATTATGCCAATGAAAATTGGTGTATGAT
>CAJAII010000019.1 GCA_903939755.1 uncultured Flavobacteriales bacterium
ATAAGAATACGTACTTAATTCATTATCAATAGATTGATTATCACCAATATCAGATAAAATTTCATTAAATATACTTGCCTTACTACTTGAATCTACAGGGATTAATAAGCCTGATTGCAGCATAACCTGCAGTAAACCAACCGTTTTAAGCGTAATGCTTTTTCCACCAGCATTTGGACCTGAAATAACTAAAATTCTTGCGTTTTTATCTAATACGATGTCTTGGGGAAGCGTCTTTTTAGTAAGGAGCTGATTGTTTTGCCTAAGAATAGGGTGGAAGGCACTGTTCCATTTAAGTTGAGGAGTTTTTTCAATAATAGGCAAACACGCATTCATTTCAATGGCTAACTTTGCTTTTGCATTGGTAAAATCATAGGTGCATAGCGCTGTATGATAAGCAATTATTAGGGGTAAATGATAACTAATTTCCCTGGTAAGTTGCTGTAAAATTTTGCGAATTTCTTTAATTTCATCGTCAATCAGCCAATCAAGTTCTTGATTCAGTGCGACATTCGCTAGTGGCTCCACATAGCTTAAACTTCCCGTTTTACTGGATCCTAAAAAACTACCGGCTACTTTTCTTTTATAAGTAGATTGGACGGTGAGTACCCGGCGTTCATTGATAAACGTTTCATAAGTTTCTCCCAGGATGTTTTCTTTACGCCATTTTCTAAGTTCTCGCTCAAAATTTCTATTGATTTGCGCTTTTAAGGACTTCATTTTTTGCCGAATTAGGGCTAATTCATTGGAAGCATCATCTTTAACAATGCCACGGCGATCAAGTACCTTATTGATACTGTTAATCAGCTCATTAGTTAATACACAGTCTTTGAAAATCGCTTTAATGAGCGGGTATTTATTGGGATTTATTTCAAAGAATTGTAGGATTTCATTAATCAATACCGATGTATTCACAATTCTAAAAAAACTTTCTGCAGGTAATACCGCATCAGTGATACCTAGCAATTGGATTTCATGCGTAAGTTCTTCAAAATCTAATGCGGGAAAAATTACATTAAGGCGCTTAAGAGAAACAATTTCCTGAACAGCTTTTAAGTTCTTTACGAGTTCGTTGGTATTATTAGTTGGACGCAGTTCTTGAATACGTTGTTTGGCACTTGGTCCAAGCGCATGTTTTTCTAAGTACGATATGATCGTAGGAAATCCTAATTCCTTTAATGTTTGACTATCACAGATTAATGCTGGCACGTGCAAATTTAAGAACAAATAATTGAATGGCTCACGAAAACCACTATTACCACTTTGTACTATAATTAATATTATGTTAAATAGTTATTCTTAACATTTATAAGGCTTTCCTATCTTATCGTATCTTTTATAACTTTATAAAGCGTTGATATCGGCCACCTATTTTAAGAAGATATCCTTGAGGTTCGAAATTTGAAAGATCAATTTCATCATTCGTATTTGAAATGGTTCCTGACTTTAATAATTGTCCAAACAAAGAAAAGATTTCATAAAAAGAAGATTCAGCGGTTTTTAAATCGACATGTATAGATTCGCTACATGGATTTGGAAATACTTGAAAATCTTCCATTCCAAATTGATCTTCAATAGTTGCAGGATTGCATGAGATTAATCCAAAAATATCATACTTAGAAAGAAAGTTCCAAATCTCAACCGAAGCATTGATATCATAGTTCGTCCCTGCTAAATTAATAATACTTCCTGGCCATGTGTGTTGCCCATTGGTCACTTTAAAATGAACCACTTCGCTGCAATTATCGCCATTTTCGTAGGTGTATTTCTCAACCGTACTTCCATCGCTTAGATTGGTATTTGCTACATTAACAAGCGTTGGCACTGGCGAACAATTATTAAATGTGGCCCAATGGTTTAACACATTTGTAATGGATGCTGTCCACCCTGCTGAACCATTATAAGGAACTGTACCATCAACGGTACCATGAATTTGAATGACAGGCATTTGGTGTGTGGCATTACAATTTACTAATGTGGAAGGTAACATGGAACCAGTAACAGATCCTACAGCCGCTATTTTATTGCTTAATTCACAGGCAAGTTTAAAACTCATAAATCCACCGTTTGACATGCCAACGGTATAAATTCTGTTTTGGTTAATCGAATAAGCGGCTGATAAAGAATCTATTAATGCTTCTGTGAAACCTACGTCATCAACCGTACTGGTGCCCCACCCTACATTAAAATGGGTAGTATTAGTATTGTCTAATGTCCCTTGTGGATGCACCACAAGAAAATTGGCCGTATCAGCGATATTTCTAAAATTCCCATAAATCATTTGTTCGGTTGAATTACTGGTATACCCATGAAAATTTAACACTAATGGAACTGCTACATTTCCACTATAAATCGCAGGTACATACAATTTATAAGAGCGCACGATTCCATCATGCATGATGGTTCCATTTATTGTTTGCTGTGAAAAACTTGAAAAAGTAAGTAAGATTGATGCTAAAACAAGTCCTTTTTTTAGGGTAGCTTTATTTTTTGAACTGATTATTTTCATGGTTTGTATCTTTGCCTTAAAATTAGCAATAAATTTATTCATCCTAAATAATACAATCTATGGCGATTTATTCATTTCAAGACTTTATTCCTGTGGTAGATCCAAGTAGTTTCGTGCATCCCCAAGCCACTGTTATTGGAAATGTTATCATTGGGAAAAATGTCTATATCGGTCCTGGCGCAGTATTGCGTGGTGATTGGGGACTAATTTTGGTGGGAGATGGCTGTAACATTCAAGAAAATTGTACTGTTCATATGTTTCCAGGTACAACTGTTTCCTTAGATAAAGGGGCCCATGTTGGACATGGTGCAATTATTCACGGCGCCACACTCGGCAAAAACTGTTTAATTGGCATGAATGCAGTATTAATGGACGATGCTATAATTGGTGAAGAATCTATAATTGGCGCCCTCTCTTTTGTTCCTTCAAAAATGGAAATTCCGAGAAGAAGTTTAGTGGTGGGGAATCCTGCTCGAATACTTAAAACCGTTAGTGATGAAATGATTGCTTGGAAAACGGAAGGCACGGCCTTATACCAAGCACTTCCTAAAGAATGTCATGACTCCCTCCTACTTTGTGAACCGCTCACCGCACCAGAGAAAAACCGTCCAACACAAAATTCTGACTATAAAACTTGGAATTCAAAATAAGCTTCAAAGCTCTTGCAGATCCTCTCGGCTCCGCTCGATTATCTGTTGAAAGTGGATTGAGCGACTTTAAGATAACTACGATGCGCTAGATGTAGGAAATTAAATCTTATATTTGATAGCGATGCAGAAACCGTCAGGTGCAATAATTAAAAGCAAATAATATAATCAATGCCATTATTTCAAAAGTCCGTAGTAAACAAATACCTAAAGAATCTCGATAAGCAGTTTTTACTTCACAAATGGAATGCTTATAAAAATCATTTCCTTAATCCTTCTGTACAAGCAGATATCAGAAACCTTAAAGAAGAGCAATACCAAGGGGAGTTTTTGGAAGATTTATTTGTAAAAATATTGGGTTACACTAAACCTGCTTCTTCCTCTGAAACCATATTCAATCTTACCACCGAATATAAAAATGTAAAAGACAGCAAAAAAGCGGATGGTGCTATTATTTTTGAGGATAAAGTAAAAGCAGTTATAGAACTAAAAGGAACTAATACCACTGATTTAGGTAAAATTGAAGTTCAGGCATTTGGCTACAAAAACAACCAGCCTGATTGCGTATATGTCATTACTTCAAACTTTGAAAAGCTGCGCTTTTATATAGACAATGCCATTGAACATATTGAATTCAACTTGTTTACGCTTACAGAAGAGGAGTTTCAGCTGTTGTATTTGTGTTTAGGATATGACAATTTATCTCAAAATGTTGGTAAAAAAATTAAGGAAGAATCTTTAAGTGAAGAGGATGTTATTACCAAAAAACTATACAAGGATTATTCTCTGTTCAAAAGGGAACTTCATCAGAATTTAGTATTGTTAAATCCTGATTTTGAGCCCTTAGAATTATTCAAAAAATCTCAAAAGTTATTAGATCGGTTTTTGTTTCTATTCTTTGGAGAAGACAGACATTTATTACCTCCAAACTCGGTTAGGTTAATCTTAAGTGATTGGAAAGAACTACAAGAAAGAGATGTGGAGATCCCTTTGTATGAAAGATTTAAAAAATATTTTGGATACCTAAATGTTGGTTATAAAGGCAAGAGATATGATGTGTTTGCCTACAGCGGAGGACTTTTTCAGCCTGATGAGATATTAGATAACATTAGAATAGATGATGACTTGTTGTATAAACACACCATAAAACTAGCTGAATATGATTTTGCAAGTGACGTAGATGTAAACATATTGGGACATATTTTTGAAAACTCTTTAAATGAGTTGGATGAGATAAAAGCCCAATTAGAAGGACAAGAAATTGACAAATCTAAAACCAAAAGAAAAAAGGATGGTGTTTTTTATACACCTAAATACATTACCAAATACATTGTAGAAAATACAGTTGGAAAATTATGTGAGGAAAAGAAACAAGCTCTTGCAATTCTTGAAGAGGAGTATTTTACAGATAAAAAAAGACAAAAGCTTACCATTCAAGGATTAGTTGAAAAATTGGATGCCTATAGAAAATGGTTGTTGGAATTAACCATTTGTGACCCTGCTTGTGGCTCTGGCGCTTTCCTGAACCAAGCTCTTGATTTTTTAATTGAGGAGCACCAATACATTGATGAACTACAAGCCAAATTGTTTGGCGATGCTATGGTGATGAGTGACATGGAAAATAGCATCTTAGAAAACAACCTTTTTGGGGTGGATTTGAATGAAGAAAGTGTGGAAATTGCCAAACTATCTTTGTGGCTAAGAACAGCACAACCTAACAGAAAACTGAATGACCTGAACGGAAACCTTAAATGCGGCAACTCCTTAATTGATGATGTAAAAGTAGCAGGAGATAAAGCCTTTAATTGGCAACAAGCTTTTCCAAAAGTATTTGAAAAAGGAGGGTTTGATGTGATTATTGGGAATCCACCTTATGTTTTTGCAAGAGATAATTTCAGTCAATTTGAAAAAGATTTTTTTGTTGAAAAATATGTTTCAGCAAAATATCAAATCAATACTTACTTGTTATTTATTGAAAAAACAATAACTCTTCTAAAAAACAACGGAATTTATGGACTAATTATTCCAAATGCTTGGTTGATGGTGTATTCAGGGGAGGGATTAAGAAAGTATCTTTTAGAAACTTGTAACTTGTATCAAATAATCAATTTAGAGGGTTATTCTTTTGAAAGTGCCAATGTTGAAACAGTTATTTTACTTGCTGAAAATAGAATTATTTCCAATCCTAATTCATTAGAAATCTTTCTAAATAATGGAACTGAATTTTATTTATCCCATAAAAAAAACCAATTAGATTTTTTTAATAATGAGGGGTTTGAATTCAAAGTTTTTTTAGATGAAGAAAGTGATAGTATTAATTTAAAGATAAATACAAACACATTTCCCCTAGATGATTTGGTTGAAATAAAAGCAGGATTACAAGCTTATGAGAAAGATAAAGGTGAGCCAAAACAAAGTGTAGAAGACGTTGTAAATAGACCTTATGATTATAACTATAGGTTTGATGACAATACCCATAAATATTTAGAAGGTAAAGATGTTGGAAGATATTCTATTAATTGGTCAGGTTTATACCTAAAATATGGCAAAAACTTAGCTTCTCCAAGAACCCTAAATTTGTTTGAAGATAAAAAGATAATAGTTAGAGAAATTACTGGAAATTTCCCAAAATGTTTAATTTCAAGTTATTCTGAAGATTTACTTTTATACAATAGAAGCAACATAGGTATAATTGAAAAAAATAATTCTGAAACTTCATTAAAGTACATTGTAAGTTTATTAAACAGTAGTTTATTATCATATTATTTTGTAAAAAACACTGCGAAATCTGTTAGAAAATTATTTCCTAAAATAATTTTAAATGATTTGAGAAAATTTCCAATCAAAAAAATCTCTATTGCAGAACAACAACCCTTCATAGAAAAAGCAGATTTAATGCTTAAGCTAAATTCAGATCTGCAAGAGCAATCCCAAAAATTCCAAAGAACCATCCAAAGGAAATTTGAATTAGAAGATTTGCCAAAAAAACTCCAAGATTGGTATAAACTGTCTTATGCAGAGTTTATAAAAGAATTGGGTAAAAAGAAAGTGAAATTGTCCCTATCTCAAGAAGCTGAATGGGAAGATTACTTTATGGAGGAGTCCAAAAAAGCATTGGAGCTAAAAGCTACCATTGATGCTACAGATAAAGCCATAGATGCTATGGTGTATGAGTTGTATGGGTTGAGTGATGAAGAGATTGCAATTGTAGAGAATAGTTAATATGGAAGCAAATCCAACTATTTATACAAACTCCAAATAGGCCCAATGAGCTTACTAATTTTACAAAATGATACCTTGAAAAGGGGCTGTGAATAAAAAAAGAATATGAATACTGGAGAATTAATAATTTATCAAAATTCGGAAGGCAACATCAAAATAGATGTTCGACTGGAGGAAGAAACAGTTTGGCTTTCACAAGCCCAAATTGCGCTGCTTTTTGGTAAAGGAAGAACAACGGTAACAGAGCACGTAGCAAATATTTTTAAAGAAGGAGAATTAGATGAAAAAGTGGTATGTCGGAATTTCCGACAAGTTCGAATGGAAGGAAAAAGATACCATTTGGTTTACTCAAAAAAAAAATGGGAAAAATGAATTATAATGTGCTTTTGAGAAATACTATTATGGTGCCTTCGAGAGCCTCAGGCACCAAACAGATAAAGGTGGTTGAGGCTCTCGAAACCACAGTTAACATAAACTCAATTTTGGAATTATTGTGAGAGGATGGATGTATATATTAGAATGTTCGGATGGCACCTTTTACACTGGGAGCACAAATAATTTAGATTTAAGACTTTTGCAACATCAAAATGGAGAAGGAGCAAATCACACTAAAAAAAGATTACCCGTTAAATTAGTTTACTATGAGGAATTTCAACGAATTGACGAGGCTTTTTATAGAGAAAAACAAGTGCAAGGTTGGAATAGAAAAAAAAAAGAAGCATTAATTAATTCGCAAAGTGAAAAACTACCTGAATTAGCTATAGCTTATAGAGATTTAAAAAAATGAAGATTGAAATGAATTATAATGTGCCTTCGAGAAATACTATTATGGTGCCTTCGAGAACCTCAGGCACCAAACAAATAATGGTGGTTGAGGCTCTCGCGGTGGTTGAGGCTCTCGAAACCACCGTTATGAGTAAAGAGTTAATTGTAATGTGTTAATAAAAATAAGCGCTAAGTTCCCAAGGATGTATTATCTTTGATCCCCGTAGTTACTATATTCATTATAATGTCAAATTCAACCAAGTATATTTTTGTAACCGGGGGTGTTACTTCATCTTTAGGAAAAGGAATAATTTCAGCTTCATTGGCGAAATTACTTCAGTCTAGAGGGTATTCAGTCACCATTCAAAAACTAGATCCATACATCAACATCGATCCGGGAACATTAAACCCTTACGAGCATGGCGAATGTTTTGTGACCGACGATGGCGCTGAAACCGATTTAGATTTAGGACATTATGAACGTTTTCTGAACGTAAGAACTTCACAAGCAAACAACATCACAACTGGAAGAATCTATCAATCCGTTATTGAAAAAGAACGCAGAGGTGAATTTTTAGGAAAGACGGTCCAAGTTATCCCCCATATCACCGATGAGATAAAACAACGAATTCAGTTGGTGGCCAAATCAGGCGAATACGACATCATTATTACTGAAATTGGGGGAACTGTTGGAGATATAGAATCCTTACCTTATATAGAATCTGTACGTCAATTACTTTGGGAATATGAAAATGATTGCATTGTAATACATTTAACCTTGGTTCCCTACCTTGCTGCTGCAGGTGAATTAAAAACAAAACCTACACAGCATTCTGTTAAACAATTATTAGAACTTGGGGTTCAACCAGATATTCTTTGTTGCCGAACCGAACACGAATTAGATTTGAATCTGAGACGAAAAATTGCAAAGTTTTGTAACGTATCCATGAATGCGGTAATTGAAGCAAGGGATGCGGAATCCATTTATGACGTTCCAATTTTAATGCAAAAAGAAGAACTGGATTCAGTGGTATTGGAAAAATTGGGATTACCAAAAAAGACAGTGCCGAATTTAGCTAATTGGAATGCTTTTTTAGTTAAGCTTAAAAACCCAAGTAAGACAGTAGAAATAGGATTAATAGGTAAGTACGTCGAACTCAAAGATGCTTATAAATCTATTTCCGAAGCACTAATTCACGGTGGAGTTGCTAATGACACCAAGGTAAATGTCCATTGGATTCAGTCCGAGAAAATCAATAAGTCAAATCAAAAGAAACATTTAGCTGGTTTAGATGGCATTTTGGTAGCACCTGGATTTGGCTCAAGAGGAATTGCTGGTAAAATCGAAGCTGTACAATATGCAAGAGAAAATAACATTCCATTTTTAGGTATCTGTTTGGGAATGCAATGTGCAGTTATCGAATATGCAAGAAACGTAATGGGCTTGGAAGATGCACATTCCACTGAAATTTCAGAAGATACTGCTCACCCAGTTATTTCGATGATGGAAGAGCAAAAAGTAATATCTAATATGGGCGGAACGATGCGACTAGGTGCGTATCGTTGTCAATTAAAATCTAAATCTGCTATCTCCGCAGCATACAATACGGATAAAATATCAGAAAGGCATCGACATAGGTATGAATTTAATTCAGCTTATTTGGAAGATTTTGAAAAAGCAGGAATGAAAGCGACTGGTAAAAATCCAAAAACTAATTTGGTGGAAGTGGTGGAAATTCCATCTCACCCATGGTTTGTGGGCGTTCAGTTTCATCCAGAATACAAAAGTACAGTAGCTACCCCTCACCCACTTTTCGTGGCCTTTATTAATGCAAGTTTGAACAATAAAAAATAAATAATGGATAGAAATACAATAATTGGCTTGTTTTTAATTGGTTTAGTATTAACGGTTTTTTCTGTTTATAATCAACCATCTCAAGCTGAAATTGATGCTGAAAATCAAAAAATTGAATTAGCAGAGAAGAAAAAAGAAGCGTCAGAGGCAAAGCAAAACAAAGTAAAAGCTACCGCCAAGAACAAAACGGTAACTAATCAGACGGGAGGGGCAATTCAACCCGTTAAGGAATTTTTAAACATTGCTAAGGAGGAAAAGCTTTTTACCATTGAAAATGATCAGTTGCGTATTGAGTTAACCGACCGTGGAGGTCAAGTGAATGCTGTTTATTTAAAGAATTACCGTTCTTACAAAGATTACGTAGGTAAAAAGAAAGAGGCACTTTGTTTATTCAAGGCTGGCGATGCCACCAATCAATTGGTATTTGATTTGGGTGACAAAACCATTTTTACGGCTAATTACCATTGTTCAGTTATTAAGAATGAACCCAAAGCCATAACCTTTGAATTGAAATTAGATGAAAAAAAGGCTATTCAATTTGTTTATGATTTGAATAAAAAAGGATTTAATCTAAATCATGAAATTGAATTAATAGGGTTTTCTGCTACTGCATCGAAAAATATTAAATTGAATTGGAAAACTGCTTTTAGAAAAACAGAACGGTTGTGCAGCGAGCAAAGAAGGGTAAGTACAATCTGTTATGAATACAAGAACGAAGGCTTTTCTTATTTAAGTGAAACGGCTAGTGATTTCACGAATCCAGAAGATCAAATTAATTGGGTGGCCTATAAACAAAGTTATTTTTCTTCCATCTTACGCCCTGAAAAAGGCTTTTCAAAAAATAATGGTGGAATCAACGTAACTAACTATGCAACGGAAGATAAAAAGCAATTCTCTCATTTAAAAGATTTTTCTTCCAACTTGACATTAAATTTTAATCAAAATAATCAAGCAAAATTTAGCTGGTTCTTCGGACCAAACGACTATGAGATTCTCTCTGCGACACATGACAGTTATCCGGATATTTTGAATTTTGGTTGGGGTTTATTTCGTTGGATAAATTTATATGCCGTACAACCGATTTTTAATACGATTATTTCTTTAGGCTCCGGGATTGGATGGGCCATCTTGATTCTTACCATTGTCCTCAAATTAATTTTGATGCCGATACAATGGAAAATGTTTGTTTCTTCTGTAAAAATGAAGATTTTAAAACCTGAAATCGACACCTTAAATGCGAAATTCCCCAATAAGGATGACGCCATGAAAAAACAAGTCGAAATGATGGCCTTGTATAAAGAATCAGGTGCTAGTCCGCTCGCAGGATGTGTCCCAATGTTAATTCAAATGCCCATCTTATTGGCCGTATTTCGATTTTTTCCCGCTGCTTTTGAATTGAGACAGCAGCCATTTTTATGGGCAGAAGATTTATCTTCCTATGATTCCATTTGGAATTTTGGCGTTAATATCTGGTTTTATGGAGATCACGTGAGTTTATTCACCTTGCTAATGTCGATTACCACCTTATTATATACCTACATGAACAGTGGAAATGTTCAACAACCTTCCACACCTGGAATGCCAAATATGAAGGTGATCATGTATGTTTTTCCCGTCATGATGATTTTCTTCTTTAACAATTATTCTTCTGGATTAAGTTACTACTATTTTATCTCCACCTTGATTTCAATTCTAATGATGGTCGTAATTAAAAAGTTCTTTGTGAATGAAGATAAATTAAAAGACAAAATGGCGCTTCGAAAAGCAAAAGCAAGTGCCAATCCAAAAGAAAAGAAAAAATCTAGGTTTCAACTGAAATTGGAAGAGATGCAAAAACAGCAACAAGAAATACTTAAAAACAAAAAACGCTAAACACTTTCAATATGAGATTTTTTATAGATACAGCCAATTTAAATGATATCAAAGAAGCAAATGATTTAGGCGTATTAGATGGTGTGACCACCAATCCTTCGCTCATGGCTAAAGAAGGAATTACGGGAAAGAAAAAGATTCTACAGCATTATGTTGACATCTGTAACATCGTTGATGGACCTGTTTCTGCAGAAGTAATCAGTACGGATTTCAAAGGCATGGTAAAAGAAGGTGAAATTCTAGCTGCTTTACACCCCAATATTGTGGTTAAAATTCCAATGATACCCGAAGGGATAAAAGCGATTAAATATTTCTACGAGAAAGACATTCGGACCAACTGCACCTTAATTTTTTCAGCAGGACAAGCCTTGTTGGCCGCGAAAGCTGGCGCGACCTATGTTTCTCCTTTTATTGGTCGACTTGATGATGTATCCACAAATGGACTAGAATTAATCGCTCAGATTAGATTAATCTATGATAATTATGCGTACGACACACAAATATTAGCCGCATCAGTTAGACATCCAATGCATATTATTAATTGTGCGGAAATTGGAGCTGATGTTATGACTGGTCCACTCAGTGCAATCAAAGCGTTGGCAAATCACCCATTGACAGACTTAGGTTTACAGCAGTTTTTGGCAGATTATGCTAAAGGAAATAAATAAGAATCATGCTTTCTAAGGAAGCCCAAAAAGAATGGAACATTCGATTTTGGAATGGGTTTAAAAATGAAATGAAATCATTTTCCTCTTCCAATGGTAAAAGAATTAATTGGCTGACCTACCCCACCGATGTAAAAAATGTATACCTACGGATGGTATGCGGAAAAGACTTTGTAGCCGTAAATTTTGATATTCAATTTAACGATCAAGGCATTCGTGATATCGTGTGGGAACAAATGGAGGAATTGAAAGGATTGATTAATACCCAAATGAATTACCCAAGTGAATGGAATCGAGGTATTCAAACCAAAGAAGGATTGGTAATCGACCAAATTAGCTGGAAACTCGAAGATGCGAATTACCTTCATGAAGATAAATGGGGAACCATCTATGATTTTTTAAAAAACAGGATCATCTCTTTTGATAAGTTCCATCAAGAATTCAAGGATATACTCATTAATTTGGTAGATTAAATGTAATTTTACTCAAAATAATTTTATGCGCATTTTATATCTTTTCATTTTTTTGTTTTCTATACTACCCACGTTTTCTCAAACAATCGTGTTTTCTGAAAATTTCCAAAATGGCATCCCTCCTACTTTTACCATTGTCGATAATGATGGAAATACACCAGCATTAGCAGTCTCTGAATATATCAATGCCTGGATAGCGATTCAAGACCCCAATAATCTATCAGATACCATCGCTGCTTCCACTTCCTATTTTTCTCCACAAGATACAGCAAGTCGTTGGTTGATTACACCGCCTATTTTACTTGGTAGTTTTGGGAATTACTTTTCGTGGGAAGCTCGCTCTCATGACCCTTCCTATCCGGATGATTATTTAGTTTTGGTTTCAACAACGGATAATCAATTGACGAGTTTTACAGATACAATTGGTTTTGTGATAGAAGAAAGTTTTGAGTGGGCATATAGAGAAGTGGATTTAAGTGATGAAGGATACGATAATCAAACCATTTACATTGCCTTTGTAAATAAAACATATGATGGATTCAAACTTTACTTGGATGATTTCGAAGCACGTAAAGAGGATGTTACGCAAGTATTAATGAATGAAATGAATAGAGTCATTGCCTATCCTAATCCAGCTACAGATAAGATTTCATTTACCAACTCATCTTCCATTGAGAAAATTACTATTTTATCTGCAGCAGGAACCTTAATGTTAACTACAGCTAATAGCACCATTGACTTAAGCGATTTTCCTTCCGGTATTTATTTTGCTCGAATCGCTTCGAATAATACAATTTCTACCCTAAAATTCATCAAAGACTAAGTTTTGGAAGCGCTTATTCAAGAGGTAAAGAAACACGTTCATGCTATTTTTTCATCTACCGAAGGGAGCCATGATTGGTATCACGTAGAACGCGTTTGGAAAATGGCAATATTTCTACATGCTGCTGAAGGTGGTAATCGAACTGTCATTGAACTAGCCGCACTTTTACATGATATATCGGATCACAAATACAATGGTGGATCATACGATAAAGGAGCTATTGAAACAAAAGAACTGCTACTATCTTTTGGAGCTTCACCTCTACTTGCTGAAGAAGTCGCTTTGATTGTTTCCCATGTTTCTTACAAAGGAGCATTAGTTCCAGATTTTAAAGGCAGCTTAGAATTAGCAATTGTTCGAGATTCGGATCGATTAGATGCGATTGGCGCTATTGGTATTGCACGTGCTTTTGCTTATGGAGGAAGTAAAAATCGAGCGTTATTTGCACCTGAAACCAGGCCTGTTTTACATCAAAGTAAAGAGGAATACCTTGTTAATCAAGGGCATACTATAAATCATTTCTACGAAAAGCTTTTCCTACTTAAAGATCGAATGGAAACCAATAAAGCAAAAGAGATTGCAAAGGAAAGACATGAAGTAATGCTAAATTTTGTCGATCAATTCATGGCAGAATGGGACATCAATTCGGAAATTACCAATTAATACAAGGCGCTAGAATAGAAAGTTCACTTTTGCGTCGATTTGTTTCTTCTATGTGTTTACGCGATTCTTGACTTTCTGGATCAATAAAAACATGTTGTTCTGCTTTTCTAACAGCATGAATCTTAGCAATCATATCAATGGTAGATTTAGAAAAGTAGACTTCTCCAAATCGCTCCCAAATATAATTTATGGCTTCTTGGTTCGGATGAATTCTATCCACTTTATAAAATCGATAATCCCTTAATTCATCTAGCACAATCTCATAGGATGGAAAATAACTAACATTCTCCATCTTTTCTAAAAAGGAAACTAATTCAAAAAGTCGCGCCTTACTCCTATTGTTTTCTACGATACCATCCTTTATGTGTCGAACAGGACTAATTGTAAAACATATATGAATGGAAGGATTCAACGCTTTTATCTTGGTAATTGTTGCTGCCCATAATGTTTGCATTTCATCTAAAGGAAGTAATTCTTTTGAAAATAGTTGAGCGGGCTGTTTGTGGCAATTCGCTACAATTAGTTCATTTTCAATTAATTTATAAGCAATGGCACTACCAAACGTAATAAATAAATAAGATGCCTCCTTTATTTTTTCACGTAACTCATTTCTGCTAGAATAGATAAGATGCGTTAGACCATCTGCCGAGGAATGTGTAATTGTGTTAGCACTATCCCAATCAAAATGCCGATCTTTAGCGGTAAAAATGTTAATTTTTTTATTTAATTCAATTGAATTAATTAATTGATTAGCAATGGATACTGGATTAAATGTTGTTCCAAAAAGATTGTTTGTAACATGAAACCCAGAATTGGCAAAACATTGGGCTATTTCCGTTGAAAAACAAGAGCCTGTAAAAACCAGGTTATCCGTAAAGTCGATTTTCCTTTCTGATGTAGGGATCGTAAATGGTAAAAAAAAACGATTGGCTACCATTTAATTCATTAGGTTTTTAGCTGTAAGTATCGCTTCTGCCGTAATTGTTTCACCACTCATTAAACGCGCAATTTCCATCGCAATTTCATCACTTTTTAATCGTTTAACGTGTGTCTGAGAGGTACTGCCAACGTTGTCTTTTTCTACTTTAAAGTGTTGATTCGCTTTAGCAGAAACCTGTGGTAAATGAGTTATTGCGATTAACTGTAAATTTTCACCCATATTTCGCAATAGAATGCCAATTTTTTCTGCCACATCACCAGAGACACCCGTATCAATTTCATCGAACAAGATGGTTGGTAACTTTCTTTTTTCAGAAATTATTTTTTGAAGCGCTAACATTACCCGAGACATCTCCCCTCCACTTGCTGCCTTCTCAATGGGAACCATTGACATTCCTCTATTCGCGCTGAAAAGAATTTTGAGTTCCGAATTCCCATTCTCTTTAAGTACTTCAGCGGCAAGTAGCTCAAAAGACAACTTAGTTTCCATTAATTTCAGCTCCAATAATATTTTATGTAGCTCACCTTCAATGGCGGTAGCTGCGAAAACTCTTTTTTCGTGCAATTCCTTAGCGATACTTTGCAATGACTTATGCAAGGCACTATTTTCACTCAACAATACCTGAATTTGCTCCTCTAGTTGCTTATTATCATTGGAGAGATTACTTAGGTCATCCCATAATTCCACTAATTGACTTTGCTGAGAATAACGATGTTTGCTTAATTGTCGATTGTATTCATCTACTTTATGAAGGATTTTTTGCTGCTCATCAGGGTCAATTTCAACATCATTTGCTAGGTTATCTGCTTCATTCATTACCTCTTTCAATTCAATTAAAATAGCCTTCAATTGTTCTTGAAATTGCTTCATTTTTTCATCAGCAGCGGCTACCTTATCCACTTTTGATAATACAGCGTTCAATATAGCGTAGGGACCATTTTCTTCCGAAAAATTACTTATCTGGATCGCTATTTCCCTTATGAAATCCAAATTTTCTATGCGATTTAAAACGGATTCAAACGCTGAGTAATCCGTATTCAATAAATCCAGTTGTGCTAATTCTTCTAATAAAAATTGATTGTAGTCATTTTGTTTTAGAAGTGCCGTTCTCTTTTCTTCCAATTTACTTAACAACAAATTATTCGATTTCCAGGAAATGTAAGCTTTGGTATATTTTTTTCGCAACAAGCTAGTATTCGCCATGTCGTCAAATAATTCCATTTGGTATTGGTTCGATCTTAAATCGTAGGTATTAAATTGAGAATTCACCGATAGTAAATGCGATGTTAATTCCTTTAGAACAGTTAATTGTACAGGAGTATCATTGATAAAAGCCCTTGATTTTCCATCTTTTACAATCTCTCTTCTTACAATAATCTCCGTATTTTGATCAAGATCATTTGCTATAAAGAAATCGATAAATCGCTCTTCCATTTCGAAC
>CAJAII010000020.1 GCA_903939755.1 uncultured Flavobacteriales bacterium
AGCATCCAAATTTGGTGGGGATTAAAAATACTTCGAACATACTCATAAATGCTACGAATTATAAATCGTCGAAGTAAAGCGCATTGCTAGTTTGGCTCCTTTTTTTATTACTTTTTTTTGAGCTAAAAAAAAGTAAATAGAAATGCTTTAATTAGTATGAAGCCCCCCTCCCGGGATCACGCGTCCATTCAGACGCGTAATCCGAGCTTGCTTTTGTAAGTAAAGTAGATTTTTTTATAGGTATTAACTTTCAAGCATCAACCTTGCAAAAGCAGGTTTTGAAGACTCATTGAATTTGGTATATGCTAAGATTAGCTATAAGCTCAATCGCCAGCATCCAAATTTGGTGGGGATTAAAAATACTTCGAACATACTCATAAATGCTACGAATTATAAATCGTCGAAGTAAAGCGCATTGCTAGTTTGGCTCCTTTTTTTGTTACTTTAAATAAAGGAGAATTTCTTACTGAAAGTTGATTGAATAAAATTTCTTATGCCCATTTACGCTGCTTTATCGAAAGACTGAGTAAATTTGAAATGTGAACCCACTTTTTTTGAAAAGGCAAAAGAGAATTTTTATTTTATTTCTAAATCTAGTGTGGTTAAAACATTTTAAAAATAGCAACTTATTTTGATACATAAAAGCCATTCAATTCATCTTGCTTATTTGTGCAGTTCTGTGAGCTGGGGTGGATTAGAGATGAACCAACTTAAGAATGCGTTATGGATGCAAGAACGTGGGAAAAATGTATTGATGATTTGTAAGAAAAATTCTCCTGTTGCCCAATCTTGTTTATCTGTTGGTATTACTATCGCTTATATTGAAGACCACCGGAAGTACTATGATTTTAAAGCGGGAAAAAAACTTGCAAAAATTCTAAACCAATTCAATATTACTCACTTGATTATTCGAGATACTCGAGACTTAAGTGTCAGTGTAATTGCCAAACGAAAAGCGGATCACTACGTGCATTTATCCTATTTCATGGAAATGCAACTAGGTGTTTCCAAGAAGAATCTATTTCATACCATTCGATTTAAAGGGTTGGATGCTTGGTGTTGCCCACTCATTGGCTTGGTTAATCAAGTGAAAACGTTGACAAGAATTGATCAAAGAAAAATTCATCATATTCCCTCAGCACTTGATTTATCTCGGTTTTCGAATAATGTGTCAAAAGAAAAAGCAAGAGAGATACTCAATCTTCCTCAAAATCAGATTATTGTTGGTTTAAGTGGTCGATTTGATCCTTTTAAAGGCCATCTTTTACTACTCGATGCCATTCATTTGTTGGATAACAAGCATATTAATGTTTGTTTTTTGGGAGAGCCAACAAAAGGTTCAGGACAAGAGTATATCGAACAAATATATCAATCGATTGAAAAATACAAGTTAACTGAACGGGTTTTTATTCGACCTTTTCGCCAAGATATTGAGGTTTTTTATGCTGCCATTGATCTTTTTATCATGGCTTCCAAAGCAGAAACATTTGGAATGGTCACCATTGAGGCAATGGCCTCCGGCGTTCCTGTCATTGCCAGTAACGGCGGTGGAAGTCCTGAAATCCTTGGAGAAGGAAAATTTGGACGCTTATTTGAACCATTAAATGCCCAAAGTCTATCGGAACAACTTAAAGCGTTTTTTGTGCAAGAAAGAATTGACAAATCAATTCTACTTGATGCAGTAGCTATTTATGATCACCACAAGGTTTGCGAAAAAGTAGAAGTTGTTCTTGGATTGTAATTATTACATCCGATCCTTGTGGATCGCTAACATTTCAAAATGTTTTTTATCGTTCATTTGATCTTTAGAAATCTCAACTTTCAATCCACCTTCTTCAAAATTCTCTAGATAATAAAGTGTATAACCATAAGCAGCGGTAATATTGAATAGCTCATCTCTTTCTTCAGGTGTAAGTTTTTTATAACACTCTATCATTAGATTAGGCTTGTACGTTTCCAATATTTTTGGGATTGTTTTCAATATTTCTTTATCATAGCCTTCCGCATCGATCTTGATTAAATCTAATTTATCTAATCGGTCACCATAATTTTTATAAAGAAAATCTTGTAAATTCTTTCCTTGAACTTCTAGTTCATAATTATGATTATGTTTTTGGTTTTGAATTTCAGAAAGAAATCCACCATTACAAAATGATGCGTCAGAATAATTGAAAATAAAACTTCCTTCATCTTTCGTGGCTGCAAAACAGAAAGCATCAATGGACGTAATTTCTTTATTCAAGCTGGCATTTTTTTCAAGAATTTTAAAAACATATTTGTTCGGCTCTAGACCAATAACCAATCCCTCTTTTCCGACTGCTAAGGCCATGGGCACAGTTGTATCGCCAGTATGTGTGCCTATGTCTACAATTATTCCACCTTTTTGTGCAAGTTCTCGATAAAAGTCGACATGAGAATTGGTTAAAATAACAGGTTTTTCTGATGGATGTAACCATTGTGCAAATTCAACTTTCCCTATTCCGTCAATCTCAAATGTTTTTACTTCACTACCGTATTCCAATACTCCTTGACGGGCTTGCTTATATTTGGCTAGCTGTTTTTTTAAAAAGTGTAACATAGATTCAATTTTCTTTTTGTAAAAATTAGGCTTTCAAAAATGATCAAAAAAACTAACGTGTATACCGCTTTCTCTTCTTGAATTAATCTTGATTTACTGAATTTATTCGTGATAAAAACACCTTCAAATTTAATAATTTATTACTGCTCTTTGCTAAAAATGGCTCTTTTATTTTGCGAGGAGTAAACCTGTATCCCGTGTAAAGCTAAATCCCGAAAGCTTCGAATTGACTATTAGGAGGCTTGTTTCTGAACCAACTTATAAACGCGATACGTAAGGAAGATATTAATTAGGATCGCTGCAATAACAACATACCCCAATAGATCAAATCTTTCTAGTGGGCTATTTTCATCTTTTTGCAGTACGATTGATCCCCCTACTAAGGCAGCAATTCCTCCCGCCATTTGTTGAAGTGAAGAATTAATACTCATAAATGCACCCCTGTCTTTTAATGCAGGAACTGCAGTAGTTAATGCTTGTGAAGGGATCATTCGAGCCATTATTCCCGCCATCATTACCATATTTACAATGACTAAAACTGCAAACGAGGCTTGTCCAAGATGTGTGTAAACTACTACGGATATAATCATCAGTATAGATGACCCTACAAAAATGGAATATTTATTAAACTTGTCACTTAATTTACCAATGATAGGCATTACTGTGAAGGTAGATATTCCTATGATCATGAACATGAGGGGCAAGTCTTTTTGGCTAATACCGACATTATTCACTGAAAAAGAGCTTCCCCATGGCATCATTAAGTAACCACCCAACGACATAAAAGCAGTCGCTAAAAATCCAATTCTATAATCTCTATTTGAAATGGTTTTCCACATGTGTTTAATTGGATTGTCCCTTTGTAATTCAAGGTGACTTACTACCGGTTTAAGTACGAAGAACCCAATGATAAAAATGATGGTGGCCAGGCCAACAATTAAATAAAATGGAGCTTGCCAATTCCACGTTGTCGCCAAAAATAAAGAAATGGGAATCCCTAAAATTTGACTCATTCCAAAGCCCATTTGCAAGAATCCCATAACGCGTCCGCGTTGATTTATCTCAAAAATATCGGCAACGATTGCTAAGGAAATAGAACTAATTACCCCTCCAAAAATCCCTGTTACTATTCGTGCACTTACTAATAACCAATAACTAGTTGCAAGACCGCAAAGTAAGGTTCCTAGAATGAATCCGGCATAGAAGATCAGCAGTAATTTTTTTCGGTCGAATTTATCGGCAATACTTGCTGTAAAAAATCCAGATATTCCAGCAGAAAAAGCATAGCACGATACCACCAGTCCGAATTGATTGGGTGTTATTTTCATGTTTTTCATAATTAAATCACCAAGTGGCGACATCACCATGAAATCTAACACGACACTAAATTGAGTTAGCGCAAGAATAACAATCGCTATGATTTGGTATTGGCTAAATTTCTGAGGAATGGATTTTTGTTTCATATAAGTTCGCAAAGATATTTCTTTAATCCTTTCAAAAATTAATAATCGGACACTAATGGCAAGATTTAATAATCAGTAATTTTAAGGGGGGAATATTTGTGTTTTTTGAACTTATGAATCTTTAATTTGTTGTAATTTTGACACTTAATCCAATATTATGGATGGACCAATAATTGAAGTAAAAAATCTTTCTAAAAAATTCGGCACATTTGAAGCGGTAAAAGATGTTTCGTTTACTGTGAATAAAGGGGATGTATTTGGTTTCTTAGGTCCCAATGGAGCTGGAAAAAGCACCACCATCCGTTGTATGTTGTCATTAATAGCTCCTAATAGTGGCACTATTGCGATTTTTGGAAAAAACTTAGCCAATCATCGATCACAAATCCTCAATAACATAGGTTGCATTATTGAAAAGCCTGATTTTTACAGGTACCTTTCCGCGGAGAAAAATCTAGAGATATTTGCAAGAATTTCAGGGAGAGATAGCTCCAAAAAAGAGATTCAAGAAATGTTAGAATTTGTTGGACTTGACGGAAGAGGAAAAGATAAAGTAAAAGGCTTCTCCCATGGAATGAAGCAACGTCTAGGCATCGCTCAAACCTTGTTACATAAGCCCGATTTAATTATTTTGGACGAACCTACCACTGGATTAGATCCACAAGGAATCATTGAAGTACGGAATTTAATTTTGCGTTTAAAAACCGAGCAACAAAAAACGGTTCTTCTATCTTCTCATCAACTTTCTGAGATAGAAATCATTGCCAATAGAATGGTAATCATAAACAAAGGCAAATCTATGATTGAAGGGTCGGTGGATGCCTTGGTGAACGAGCAAGATTTACTACTTCAAATAAATGTAAGTGATTACCAAAATGCCATGCAGGCAATCGAATTAGAATTTCCTGCACTTCAAGTGAAGCATTTGCATGGATCAATGATAGAAATGGCCGTAGAAAAGGAAATGGTAGCTAAGATGAATTATTTCTTAGTAAATAAGGGATTCAGTATTCATTCCTTAGAGCCTAAAAGAAAGCTTGAAGATTTTTTCATGAAAATTATACAAGAGTAATGTTACTAAGAAATACGTACAACGAATTTATTAAAATTATAGCAAAACCGAGGAGTTATATCGGTTTAGGGGTGCTCACGGCACTAATTTTTGTGATTTTATTTGCTATGAAAGCGGATGGTACTTCTTTTGTTTCTTTTGTTACAGCCTCTTTTGAACAAACACTATCGTTTAATGGAAATATTTTGAATGGAAATTTAATTGCCTTTATCATTCTTCAAATGCTAATCGTTCATATTCCACTTCTTGTTGCCTTGGTTACCGGTGATTTAATTTCTGGTGAGGCAGCGATGGGAACCATCCGAATGTTAGCTACTAAACCAATTTCGCGTACCAATATCGTATTGTCTAAATTTATAGCTGGAGCTGTTTATACGCTAATCCTTACACTATGGTTAGCATTTCTAGCACTTGTAGTAGTAAAATGGATGTTTGGAACAGGCGACTTAATTGTGTTAAACAGTAGCGGTTTAATAATTCTACAAGAACAGGATATTATGTGGCGTTACTTATGTAGTTTCTTTGTTGCGTATTTGGCACTATTAACAGTTTCGTCGCTCTCTATTTGTTTGTCTGCCTTCGCTGAAAATTCAATTGGCCCAATCGTTTCTACTATGGGAATTATCATTCTATTCACCATTATTGGCTCAATGGATGTAACTGTTTTTGATTCCATCAAGAAATTTTTATTTACTACGCACATGGCTTCTTGGAGAAGCTTTTTTGAGGATCCTGTCAAAATGAAAAATATTTGGGAGTCAATAGTCATTCTTGTTGTTCATAATATCCTTTTGGTAGCTATCGCGATAATAAAATTCAATAAAAAAGACATCACCTCATGAGATATTTATTTTTTTCGCTTGTTGTATTTTATTCTTTATCAGCCAACTCTCAAACCGCTGATCAGATCATCGCCCAATTAGTAGGTAAAATTAATTTGGTAAAGGATTATTCTGTTAAGGCAAATATAAAGGCAGATATCCCAATGATTAAAGTGCTACCAGTTAATGCTACCATCTATTTTAAGCAAAAAGATAAGTTTAAGGTCGTTTCAAAAGGGATTGCCATCTTACCTAAACAAGGATTTACGGATGTCTCCAGTTTTCTATCTAATAAAAACACCTATGTTGCGGTAGATGGCGGGTTAAAAGCGTTGAATGGGGTACAAACTCATGTTGTTACTGTAATACCAACCGTAGATAATAGCGACATTGTATTGGCAAAATTATGGATTGATACAAAAAATAAGGTGATTTTAAAAACGGATTTAACCACACGTGGAAGTGGAAGTGTTACGATGAATTATGTTTATGGCACTCAATTGGCTTTTGGTTTGCCAGATCAAATTACGTTTACGGTAGATATTAAGAAGTTTAAAATGCCGAAAAGCATTTCTTCGGATATTAATAACTCAGAGAAAGCTAAGAAGAGCAAAAGTAAAATAGGTACCATTACCATTAAATTAAGTGGCTATCTTGTCAATAAAGGAATTAGCGATGAATTTTTTAAGAAAAAAAATTAGCAAGTTAAGTAGTTAGGAACTACATAATATTTACCTCTCTTTCTAGTTCTACCTTGAATTTGCTTTTGATGTCCTCAATAATAGCTGTTGAAAGCGCTAAAATTTCTTCCCCAGTTCCTCCGCCATAATTCACAAGCACCAATGCTTGGTTTTTATGCACGCCAATGTTCCCAATTGTCTTTCCTTTCCATCCTGCTTTTTCGATGAGCCATCCAGCAGCTAGTTTTTTTGTGCCATTGGTACTTGGGTAATTTGGAATATCAGGGTAAATTTCTTGTAATTTTTTGACAAGTTCTTCTGAAACAATTGGATTCTTAAAAAAAGACCCTGCATTTCCTATCACTGCAGGGTTGGGTAATTTTGATTGGCGAATTGAAATAACTGCCTTGCTAATATCTTCAATATTTGGATCGCTAACCCCCATTTTTTTTAATTCATCTTCAATCGCTCCATAAGTTGTATTTTTTATCGCTTTTTTTGAAAGTTTAAAAGCAACATTGCAAATGATGTATTTCCCTTTTAATGCTTGCTTAAAGACACTTTCCCTGTAAGCAAATTTACATTGTTCGGCATTAAAAATTTCCAGTTCGCCTGTTGCTATATTTAAGGCAGAGAGATACGCAAAGACATCTTTTATTTCCACTCCGTATGCACCAATGTTTTGCATTGGGCTTGCCCCAACACTTCCGGGAATTAAACTAAGATTTTCTATTCCTGCCCAGCCAAAGTTTATGCAGTGCAGCACAAATTCATGCCATACTTCACCAGCTCCGGACTCTACAATCACATAATCTTCGTGGTCTTCTATAATTTTTATTCCCTTTATTTCATTTTTTAGGACCAAGCCTGAAATGTTTTTTGTTAGTAGGATATTGCTACCACCCCCAAGAATAAATAAAGGTTTTTCTCGGTGTTCTTTCAGGATTTCACTCAATCCTACAATCGAATTGAAGCGAATGAAATTTTCAGCTTTTAGATCAAATCCAAAGGTGTTGAAGGCTTTTAAGGAGAAGTTTTGTTCAATCATTTTTCAAAACTACTATAAAAGTAGTATTCATTTGGAAAAATAGCCAAAATCATTTGGTTTAATTTCATGAAACCAAGACCAATAGCTAAGGTGATGGCTTCTGATAAAGCCTTTTTTTGAATTTTCCGGAAGAAATACCCTTCCGCCATGATTGGGCATCATGACTTCTAAGCCTTTTACTTGTTCTTGCGGTGCGAGACCATCTTGAAGATAGATGGCATCACTATTGGCTTGTCCAGTGTCATCACTTCCGTATTGCCATACTTCTTGAAACATAGTCCAATCAGCCGCATAATACCCTCCGCTTTCTGGTGCCAAAATAAGAATTTTTCCAAATACAACTTTATCCTTTATAGCATTTATAAATCCTACGCTGTAAGCATAACCGAAGCTATGGCAAACAATATCCACAGTGTCTTTCATGTTGATACATTTTTGCTTATTGCAGGAAGAAATGAGAAAGTTTTTTCCCGCCTCTGCTCCATTGGTCATACGAATAAAGAAACCTTCCGCATTTACTTTTGGATTAATTACCCAACTGCTCTTATGTCTTATCCAGCAAAATCTTGATAATAAATAAGAAGAGCCCATGTGAAAAAAGTTTTTGTACATAGATGTTTTTATGCTATGATGGCCATCTAAATAAATGGCTTGACTGGTATTGAAACGCTCGATGATGCTGTCGTTTATATCAAGCCAATAGCCTGAGACATCTTTTTTTGTGATGATGTTGCTGGGAGTTTCCTTGTCGTGTTTTGGCCCACGATGCCCATTAATAAATAATAAATATCTTCTTGCCACTGTATCATTGCTAATTACTTGTGCCGAAGTATTTAGTCCGCTAAATAATAAAAGAAATAAGAGTAGGTTATTTGCCATATTGATACAATATTCCTTGTGGTAATGAGGTCCATATACATGCTTTTTGGCCGCTTGCTTTAAGTCCATTGTTAATCCATGTATTGCACGATAATATGATGCTATAGCTCTCATTTGCATCGTAATAGGCATCGTTATCTTTAAGAACTTTGTCGCTATTTGGACTTAATCTTATTGTCTGCTTGTCTTTATTGAATTTTAAACTTTTTCTTATATAATTGATCAAGCGTTTGTATTGATTTTCGGTTAGTAAAAGTTTCACTGTCGGACGATCGGTTAATATCGAGGCATGATAGGTGGCGTGAATTGCCGATGTTCCTAATCCAAAGCCAGCGCAAAACGCTGTTTTAAAGGTTAAGTCAGCCCATTCAGGGGTGTTTAAGTAAAAGTCTTTATCTCCCCATCCAATGGCGATTAGGTTAAGCGAAGTGTCGTTTTCTTTCGTGTTTTCTCTTGGAAAATATTCGCGCCAATCCACGAGTTTATTTTTAACTGGAACTACAAAATCTGTATGTACACCTGAGTTCATAAAGTAAACAACAATTTTAGCATCCGATTTTTTCTCGCCTTCAACTGTAATTCTAGATAATATAAAGTAGGCTAGAAGGTATAAAATAAGTAAGGAAAAGAAAACTATAAAAAACCACATTATTGATTTTAGGACAATCCTAATAATTCTATTTCCCGTTGATCGCGTTTTCTTGATTTTCGTCTTCTTCATCTCACTTAAATTTTGACTATTATAAAACAAATTTAATCTTTCTTATAAATAAATTAGTTATTCGAACTTCTGTTACTATTTTTGTTCCTTTCGTTCCAATTTGAAAAACTTACTATGAAAAATACGCTTCTTCTACTGTTTATCTCTGCGCCATTTTTACTTTTTTGTCAAGTCGACTTAAACAAAATTAGCACTTCTAATAAATTTGCGGAAGTATTAAATCATATTGAACAAATATATGTTGACCCTGTTGATGCTAAAAAACTTACAGAGTCTGCAATAGTTGCCATGCTTGAAGAATTAGACCCCCATTCCACCTACATTCCAGCTGAAGATGCGGATGATGCACAATCTCAAATTAATGGAAGTTTTGTAGGAATCGGTATCCGATTTCAGATTGTAAAAGACACTTTAATGGTGATTGCTACAAGTCCTGGGGGGCCTTCAGAAAAATTAGGCGTATTGGCAGGGGATCAAATTTTGATCGTTGATGGAAAAAATATTGCAGGTGTTGGTCTAAAAAATAATGATGTGCGCACAAAACTGATGGGGGAATTAGGATCAAAGGTTACCATTCAGATCATGCGTCAAAATATGAAAAGCCTATTGAAATTTACCATTGTACGCGATAAAATTCCTATTTATTCTGTTGACGCTAGTTACATGATTACACCTGAAATAGGATATATAAAGTTGAATAGTTTTTCCAGAACAACTGTTGAAGAAGTTCAAAATAGTTTAAAAGATCTAAAATCTAAAGGGATGAAGCAATTAATCTTTGACCTTCAAGGAAATGGAGGCGGATTATTGGATGCAGCACATCATCTAGTAGATGAATTTCTATCTGGTGATAAATTAATCGTTTATTCGGAAGGTAGGTCGCAACCTCGAAGTAACCTTAGAGCTGGTAAAAAGGGATTGTGGGAAGACGGTGGATTAATTGTACTTACAGATGAATATTCTGCTTCTGCAAGTGAGATTTTTTCGGGTGCTATTCAAGATTGGGATCGAGGACTAGTTGTAGGAAGAAGGACATTTGGAAAGGGCTTAGTGCAACGACCTATACCATTATCAGACGGAAGCGAAATTAGGTTAACAATAGCGCGCTATTATACGCCCACTGGCCGATTTATTCAAAAGCCGTATGAGGATAAAGAAAATTATAAAAAAGACTTAACTCAACGTTATTTAAACGGGGAATTTCAAAATGCAGATTCCATTAAATTTCCCGATTCTTTAAAGTTTATTACACTAAAAACTAAACGTACGGTTTATGGTGGAGGTGGAATAATGCCAGATATTTTTGTTGGACTAGACACCTCTGATATTACAGATTATTTTGGTGATCTCGTTCGGGGAGGCCATATTAATAATTATGTTATTTCCTATATTAAAAACAACAGGGAATTGTTGAAGTCGACTTATCCAAATTTTGAAGTCTTTAATAAAAATTTCAGCTGTGATGATGCTTTCATGACTGATTTCTTTTCTTATGTTAAAAGGGAAGCGCCAGATTTGGTTTTCAATGAAAGCGAATATTTAATCAGTAAAAAAATCATTCAAATGAGAATACGCGCTAATCTTGCTCAAGATTTATGGAGCACTAGCGAATCCTATCAGATTTACAATGATTTCAATGAGGCTCTTCAGAAAGCTGTGGTTATTTATAAAGACAAATCGTATTACAAGTTTAAATTAGATAAGTGAAAAGACGGGTTGTAATTACAGGAATCGGAGCACTTACACCAATAGGTAACGATGTTCCAACTTTTTGGTCTTCAATTATCCAAGGAAAAAGTGGTGCCGCGCCCATCACTAAATTTGATACTTCAAAATTTAGGGTGCATTTTGCTTGTGAATTAAAAGGGTATAATTCGAGTGATTTTTTTGATTCCAAAGAAAATAGGAAGTATGATCTCTTCTCCCAATATGCTTTAGTAGCAGTAGATGAAGCAGTAAAAAATGCGGGAATAGATTTTGACCAATTAAATAAGGACAGAATTGGCGTTATATGGGGCTCTGGAAACGGAGGGATTCAAACGTTTCAAGATGAAATGATGGAATTTTGCAGTGGTGACGGTACTCCGAGATTCCCTCCTTATTTCATTCCAAGAATCTTAGTCGATATTGCCTCTGGAATTATTTCCATTAAATATGGTTTACGTGGGGTTAATTTTTGCCCTGTATCTGCATGCGCAACATCTAATACGGCCATTATCGAAGCATTTAATTACATTTCATGGGGTAAAGCGGAAATGATTATTACCGGTGGATCAGAAGCGGCTATTACGCAAGCGTCTATTGGTGGATTTTCTTCTGCACGCGCTTTGTCACTTAGAAACGACGAACCCGAAACCGCTTCTAGGCCCTTTGATATTTCCCGTGATGGATTTGTGATGGGGGAAGGAGCAGGTGCTCTCATTGTGGAAGAATATGAGCATGCTGTCAAAAGGGGTGCGACTATATTATGCGAAATTGTTGGTGGCGGTATGGCAGCGGATGCCTATCATCTTACTGGAACACACCCAGAAGGATTGGGTGCCATTTTAGGCATGAATGAAGCGATAAAAGAGGCGGGGATAGAACCAAAAGATATTGATTATATTAACATGCATGCTACGTCAACTTCCCAAGGCGATACATCAGAATTATTAGCTGCAAAAACAGTTTTTGGTGAACGAAAAAGTTTGTTCGTATCAGCAACAAAATCTATGACTGGGCATTTGCTTGGCGCTGCAGGAGCAATCGAAGCAATTATTTGCGTTAAAGCGCTTCAAGAGGGTATTGTCCCACCAACCATTAATACAAAAGATATTGAACCAGCATTCAAAGATTTATTTCAATTCCCTTTGAATAATGCTGTAAATCATCCTCTAAAGTATGCGATGAGTAATACTTTTGGTTTTGGTGGTCACATTGCATCGGTCATCTTTAAAAAGTAGTAGTAAGTAACTTTTATTTATTTTTAAGTAATTATATATGAGAAAACTAGTTTTAAGGGCTGCATGTATTTTATTTTTATTGGTTTCTTGCAGCGAAAGCTCCAAAGGAAATTGGAACGAAGAAGATAAGACAAAAGCGCGAAAAGACATGATGGAAGGCATGAATTCAGGTGATGCATCAAATGTATTTTCGATGAAAGCAAAAAATAAATTATGTGATTGTGCAGTAGAAAAGTTGGAGGGGCATTATGAAAATTTTGAACAAGCGAATAACGATAAAGTAGGATTGTCTACTGTAATTTCGCCTTGTATGGAATTGCTTTTCGAGGATATGGTTAAATAACCTTTTTCGCTATACTTAGTTTAGTTAACGTTTTCGGGGAATTTGTTGATCCTAAGAGATAATCACCAATTGATAAAACATCCAATTTCTTTATTGCGAAATAATTTGCGGCATATAGAGCATCTCAACGTGAGGAATATCATCTTCTAGGTAATCTTTACCAGTGGAAAAAAACAAATGCGCATTATAAAATTTCTCTAAGTGCTTTTGGGCTGATATTCTGATTGGGACTGGTCCAAATTCCGCAAGAATAAATTTCATGCATTCCTTCATGAGTAAATGACCTTCTCCATTTCCTCTGATACTTATGTCAGTTACCACTCTTCCAATTGAAACTTCCTTATAACTTATGCCGGAGGGCAATATTCGTGCTGTGGCAATTACATTACCCAAACCATTTCGACAAATAACATGGTATGAAATCTTATCTTTTCCGTCTAATTCAAGGTAGCTACAATTTTGTTCTACAACAAAAGTTTTTATCCGTAACTCTATTAAATCATGGAACTCAACAAGACTTAATTCATTAAAGTACTTTATTTGAAAATTCAAGTTGATTATTTTATAATCAAAATTAGGAATTTTTTAGTTTTTATCAGCTAAAAATAGCTGTTATGCAATGTCTTTGATGTAATAATAATTTGGAAGGGATTTTTTCTTGGCTTTTAATAGTTTTAATCTAACAAATCGATGCTGAAAAAATCTATTCACTTTCTACTTCTATATGCTAATTCGAATTAATTTTACATCTCATTAATTATATATGGATTCTCCAATACTTATTGTCGTCTTTGTTGCTGTAATAGTTTTGATTCTCTCCTTTGATTTGGGCTTATTATCAAAGGTTAAAAAACAAGAAATGGCTACAAAAAAGTCCATTTTATGGACTTGTATATGGGTTGGATTAGCCATGTTATTTAGTTTATTTGTTTGGTACGAAAAAGGTTTTGAGAAATTCGCTCAGTTCCAATCCGCTTATTGGATTGAGGAAGCGTTATCAGTAGATAATCTTTTTGTCTTTTTGTTGATATTTTCATTTTTTAAGATGGATGGATACCGTCAGCAAAAAGTGTTATTGTGGGGAATAATAGGCGCTGTTGTCTTACGAGGAATATTTATTTTTTCGGGAATAGGTCTTATCAATTTAACCTATTTGCCAGAACTTCACATTGGCAAATTCCATTTCACATTAAGTCCATCATCCAATGAAGAGATTGATTATGCTACGAACACGTATCATAAAATAAATGTTTTAATGACTTTGTTTGGGATTTTCCTTATTTATGCTGGGTTCAAATCTGGCTTTTCTAAGGATGAAAATGAAAATGTCAATTACAATAATTCCCTTGGTGTAAGATTGTTTCGAAAGATAATTCCCATACGAACGAAATTTGATGGCGATCGTTTTTTTACACGTAAAATGTATAAAGGGAAGTCAAAATTGTTTGGTACTAAACTTTTATTAGTTCTAATCATTATAGAATCTTCTGATTTGCTTTTTGCCGTCGATTCTATCCCTGCTATTTTTTCTATAGCACCTAATGATCCATTTATTCTCTACACCTCTAATATTTTTGCTATACTTGGTTTGAGATCCTTGTTTTTTCTATTGTCTAATTCAATGGAAATGTTCTCTAAACTTAAATATGGTCTTGCGATTATTCTAAGTTTTATAGGATTAAAAATGTTAGTTGCTCCCGTGTATCATATAGAAACACTCGTGTCGCTATTAATTGTGGTTTCTTTATTAATGGGATCTATTGTATTATCGATCCTGACCAGAAATAAACAATCAACGGAAAAATTAGAATAATACGCTTGCTCCTTCTTCACTGGAAGAGACATTCTTTCTGAAATTGGCGAATAATTCACGTCCGTAACCTATTGTACCACTATTGTCTTTAATCGTAGCAATTCGATTTTCAATTTCCTCTAAATTTTCGCATGATAATTCTCCTTTATTGGCATCAATGTGAAGTAGGTCACCGGTTCTAATTTTTGCGATTAATCCTCCGTCCATTGCTTCGGGCCAAAGGTGAATGGCCGCAGGTACTTTTCCTGATGCACCCGACATTCTTCCATCTGTAACCAATGCTACTTTGTAACCACGCTTTTGAAGGATAGTCAATGTGGGTGTTAATTGATGTAATTCAGGCATGCCATTTTGTTTAGGTCCTTGAAAAGGCAATACAGCAATGAAATCTTTGTCTAATTCACCCCGTTTGAAGGCATCAATTAATTCTTGTTGTTCCAGAAATACGATCGCTGGTGCATCAATTATTCGATGATCTTCATCCACCGCAGCTGTTTTGATTACAGAACGGCCGAGATTTCCTTGTAAAATTTTAATACCGCCATCTTTAGAGAAGGGATCGGATGCTGAGCGAATGATTGAATTGTTCAAACTTTCTAATGGCCCATCTACCCATATCAATTGGTGCTGATCAATTTTTGGTTCTTGTGTATATTTTTTAAGTCCTTTGCCAATTATTGTTTGAACATTTTCATTCAATAGGCCATTTTCTAGTAGCGTACTAATTACGAATGACATGCCACCAGCAGCATGGAAGTGATTGACATCGGCAGCCCCATTTGGATACATCTTTGTTATTAAAGGCACGACATCTGAAAGTTCGGACATATCATCCCAATTGATGATAATTCCGGCGGCTCGTGCAATCGCTATTAAATGTATGGTATGGTTGGTTGAACCTCCGGTTGCAAGAAGTCCAATAATGCCATTTACAATTGATTCTTCTGTAATGATATTCATTAAGGATCTTTCTAATCCTAGTTGGGAGTTTTTAGCCGCTATTTTCACTGCTTCTTCGGTAAGGAGTGAACGCAATTCAGTATTTGGGTTCACAAAACTTGAACCAGGAAGTTGTAAGCCCATTATTTCCATGAGCATTTGGTTGGAATTAGCCGTTCCATAAAAAGTACAGGTGCCGGGTGAATGATAGGAATCGGATTCCCCTTTTAATAATTCCTCCCTGCCTATTTTTCCCTCTGCAAATGCTTGACGAATTAGTGATTTTTCGTCATTTGATATTCCACTAGGCATCGGGCCTCCAGGAACAAAAATTGTAGGTAGTTGGCCAAATCGTAAGGATCCAATTAATAAACCAGGAACAATCTTATCACATATTCCTAAGCAAAGTACCGCATCAAATAAATTGTGAGATAAACCTACTGCGGTTGCCATTGCCACTACGTCTCGGCTAAAAAGAGATAGTTCCATTCCCGGTTGACCTTGCGTTACACCGTCGCACATAGCAGGAACAGCGCCAGCAACTTGAGCAACTGCATTATGCTTAATTGCGCAATCACGAATTTGCTGCGGGTAGTGTTCAAAGGGCTTGTGTGCAGAAAGCATGTCATTATACGCCGTGATGATTCCAATATTTGGCGTTGTCTCGCCTCGGAGTTCATTTTTTTCGTGTGAGCCGCATCCAGCGAAAGCATGCGCTAAATTTCCACAACTCATTCCCTGACGAGAAACCCCATCTTGATGGGATTTTGCCATATCTGAGAGGTATTTTTCTCTCGAAAGTCTACTCCTTTCTATTATTCTTTCGGTGACCTTCGTAATAATTTCGTTCATTTTTTTAGGCGTTTTCTGTGAAATACACTTCTGTTAACTGACTTTCGAAATGACTTATGGGTGTTCCCTCTTGCATGGCAAGCTTAAATTTATCTAATTTTTTCACGCCAGTAAAATATAAAAACAGATGTGAAGAACTAATTAACATAGAACGATTACACGTAATTCTATTTATAGGGTGATTGGGTGAATTGGTGTAACAAATTCCTGCATTCTCGTCTTTGATGGCTTGTTCACTCATCGGGTCATTTGGAAATATGGAGGCGGTATGACCATCATCGCCCATTCCTAATAATACGATGTCAGCACCAATAAATGGCGTATAGCTTAAGGTAACCGCTTCCAAATTTTTAGTTAAATCAAATTGGTTGATCACCATACTTGAAAAATTGCTTGTTTTGAGTTTTTGGAAAACATTCTTAATTAAGGCCTCATTTGAAAATCCACTGCTTTGGTCTACAAATCGTTCATCAACTAGTCCAATGTGAATATTTTCCCAATCTAAATCACAATTCGCGATAGATTTGTATAATGGGAGCGGTGTGCTTCCACCAGAAAGTAGGAGGTAGGCCTTGCCATTTTCTTGTATGGCTTTTTCAACGATAAGCTTGATGTCTTCCGTTAAGGTTTTTATTAATTCTAAATTCGTATCAAATGTTTGCATTATTCTCTCCATGTTTTCGTAATCCATGTTGCTCCCTGATCTAAAATGCTGTCTCCAGGTCCCCAAGTTCCAGCTTCGTAAAGTATGTTCTGCATGTTGACTGCTTTCCAATTGGAGGTAATTGACTCAATCCATGTCCATGCTGCTTCTAATTCATCTTGCCGCATAAAAAGTGTTTGGTTTCCTCGGATAACATCTACAATTAAACGTTCATAGGCATCGGCAAATCGTTCCTTAAATGAATCGAGATAATCAAGTTTTAAGGCAACTGGTTTGTAACGGTAGCCCCCAGGACCTGGAACTTTTGTCATTTGAACTAGCTCTATGCGCTCTTCAGGTTGTAAGCGAATGATTAATTTGTTATTGTTTAATTTTTCTTTTGAAGGAAATATGTTGTGACTTACTTCTTTAAAGTTAATAACGATTTCTGAGTAACGCTTTTTTAATCGTTTGCCAGTTCTGAGATAAAATGGTACTCCTTTCCATCTCCAATTGTCAACGTATGCTTTTATCGCTACAAATGTTTCTGTTTTAGAATTGTATTTCTCGATATCCTCTAAGTAGGAACTAACTTCTTCTCCCTGAATGCTTCCCCGCGAATATTGCCCTTTGACTGTATGTGTTAAAACAGATTCTTTCGTTAGCGGACGTAAGGCACGCAAAATTTTTAATTTTTCATTCCGAACTTCGTCTGCTTGAAGAATATAGGGCGGTTCCATTGCTACTAAACAAAGTAATTGAACCAAATGATTTTGAACCATATCCAGTAAAGCGCCACTATTGTCATAATAATCAGCACGTTTTTCTACTCCTAGTTTTTCAGATACGGTGATTTGTATGTTATCGATATGTTGATAATCCCAAGCTCGCTCGAAAAGGTTATTGGCAAAACGAAGAACCATTAAATTTTGCACCGTTTCTTTACCTAAATAATGATCGATACGATATACCTGATCTTCATGGAACGCATTCATTATTTCCTCATTGATAGCATTTGATGATGCTAAACTAAATCCTAAGGGTTTTTCTAAAACAACTTTGCTGTTTTTGTAAATTAAATTACATGCTTTCAAGGTTTGTGCTATTTCTCCAAAAGCGGAGGATGGAGTAGAGAAATAAAATATATTTTGATGGTTTTTGAATTGATCAAGGTGATTTTTTAAGTCTTGATAGGCCTCTACTGTTGCTTCGCTCGTTGAAATTAAGCTTATGTTTTTTACAAATTTATTAATTTCATCCTCTGTTGTGTCTTCTTCAGCTGTAGCTAAAAGATGCTTGGTTAGGTCTTGATAAAACGTTGATTCAGTTTGCGATTTCCGGGTAATTGCTACAATATTGTAGCTTGTTAAAAATTGACCATCTAATTCTCGATGCAGCAGAGCAGGATAAATTTTCCGAATGGCCAAGTCACCCTCTCCGCCAAAAACAATAATGTTGAAAGGTTCGAATTCTTCTGTGTGTTTTATTTTTTTTGACATATTGATTGTCTTGTTTTTTATGTATTTGTCAAAAGTACAATAAGTGTATCTTAATTCAAAGGTAAGAATAATTATTAGCCAACTATTTATTGTTAATTTCGTACGTTACTTATGATTCAAATTTTACGCACTGGATTATTTATTGTTGTTAGTTTAAGTTGGTTCTTTGCCCCAACTAACGTTCATGCTCAGAATATCTCTGGAGTTGTGAATGCGTATATCAATGTCACGAATGTGGGCATTAATTCTGTTACGGTATCAAATGCTTCCAATTATTCCGTTGGTGATGAGGTACTTTTGATTCAAATGAAAGGGGCAACCATAACAACGGGGAATGTACCAACTTTTGGGACGGTTACTGCTTTAAATAATGCAGGTAATTTCGAATTCGCGACGATTCTAACGAAGGTGGCGAACACCTTAACCTTTACTTCTAATTTATGTAAATCCTATACTGTAAATGGTTTAGTCCAATTGGTGAAGGTGGCTGTTTATAATAATGTGACTATTTCTGGAACTGTTACAAGTCAAGTATGGAATGGAACAACAGGTGGTATTGTGGCCATTAAGGCATTAGGAAGTATTACGTTTAACGCAGATATAAATGTTTCTGGTGCTGGTTTTGTTGGTGGTGCCAATACTACTGGATTTTTCTCCTGTAGTGATCCAAACTGGGCAAATTCTTCCAATTCTTCTGGCAAAAAAGGAGAAGGGATCGCTACTGCTCCTGTTGGTCAAGAAGGAAACAGAGCGCCGCTTGCTAATGGTGGCGGAGGTTCAAATTCAGGAAACCCTGGTGCTGGTGGTGGTGGGAATGGTGGCGCTGGGGGAAGAGGTGGAAATGAATGGTACGGAAGTTGTCCATTAAATAGCTCTTTTGGAGTAGGGGGATATAGTTTAAACTATAGTAATTATAAAGCATTTTTAGGCGGAGCAGGTGGTGGCGGATATCGAGATAATGGCTTACCTGCAACGGCAGGTAGTAATGGGGGAGGAATGGTTTTTTTAATCGCACCACTTATCAATGGGAATAATAATTTAATAACTGCCAATGGGGCGAATGTGATTGGGAATTCAGATTCTGAAGGAGCAGGAGGGGGCGGCGCTGGTGGTTGTGTTTATTTAATATCAAATTCAGTTACTTCTCCTCTTACTATCAATGTAAAAGGGGGAAATGGTGGTAATATTTTTAGTACATTATGGGCATCCGCTTGTCATGGTCCTGGTGGCGGTGGCGGTGGTGGAACTATCGTTTTTTCCTCTCCTTCTGTTCCTCTAAACGTTACGAATCAACTTGTTGGTGGAAATTCTGGAATGGTATTGCATAATGGTCCTCCATGTGCAGGAACAAGTCATGGAGCAATCGCGGGTATTCCTGGTCAACTTTTGTATAATTTTGTTCTTCCTGTTCCAGGTCCCACGCCTAATCTTGGGGCAGATACAGCTATTTGTGCTGGTCAAGTAATTTCTTTAGCCTTAGACACTTTATTTACTAGTTATTTGTGGAATACTGGGGCCACTACTTCTACTATTCAAGTAAATAATCCAGGGATATATTTTGTCGATGTTCCAAGTGGATGCGGATTTATTAGGGATTCAATTGTTGTTTCGCTGAACAACGTGTCACTTAATTTAGGTCCTGATTTATCAATATGTCAAGGTGATTCGATTCTTCTCCAACTGAATGGAAATTATGCCTCTCAATTATGGTCCATTGGATCCATTTTGCCAACTGTTATGGTTTCAACAGCCGGTCAATATTCTGCAAGTGTCTTTGACCAAAATGGCTGTTCAGCTACTGATACTATTGGGCTTAGTATACTGCCAGTTTTTAATACATTTATTACTGATTCATTTTGCATTGGAACGACGTTTAATTTTAACGGGACAATTCTAAGTGGAGCAGGAACGTATTTAGATGCTCTGCAAACACAAAATGGCTGCGATTCTATTATCCATTTAACGTTGTCAACACTTTCGCTCCCTATTGTTACGGTAAATAATGTGTCAATTTGTGAAGGAGAATCAGCCACATTGATTCCTCTTGGGGCCCTTAACTACATTTGGACACCAGCTAATACACAAAATTTAGATGGTAGTATTTTAGTAACGCCATCAAGTACAACTCTTTATCAAGTGGTAGGAATTAATCAAAATGCTTGTGTTTCGCTTCCTCAAAATGCCACTGTAACTGTTTATCCAAATCCATTAGCCGATTTTTATTTTAATCCACAAGTTATTTCAATGGGGGATCCAACTGGCCACATAGTTAATTCTTCGTTAGGTGCTATTTCATATTCTTGGTCAATTGGTGGACTTAGTTTTATTGAAAATCAACCTGAATTTGATTATACTTTTCCTTTTTCTGAGGGCTCTCAAATTGTTTCATTGGTGGCTGAATCTGTATTTGGATGTCTCGATTCGATTAGTAATTCCATACAAATAACCAATGATTTTGCTGTATATGTCCCCAATACATTTACCCCAGATGGTGATGAACACAATCATGTTTTTCAACCTATTTTTTCTGGTGAGGTAGATCCTGCAAGCTATGGATTTTGGATTTATGATCGTTGGGGAGAATTAATCTTTGAAAGTCATGATATTCATGCGTACTGGGATGGGAATTATGGCGACTGCAAAGCGCAAGTGGGTGTGTATTCCTTTATATTATCCTACAGCGCGAGTGCTAGCCCTGACTTAAAAACATTTACGGGGAGTGTCTCTTTATTAAAGTAGAATGTAGTTGCTTTTCATGCTATTATCTCTAATATTAAGTAGGATTGCTTATTTTTACACTCTATTTCTCCAACATGAAATTAATACGACTTTCTTTTTTCCTTATAATTTTTCTTTCAGGAGTTTCATATTCCCAAAATTCATCGCAAGGTGAAGGGATGATAATGGGGAGGATTGTTAATTCGATCAATGATAAACCCATGGAATATGTCACAGTGCGATTATTCTTGGAAAAAGATTCTAGCTTGATAGCTGGTATTTATTCGGATTCAGAAGGTAAATTTTTATTTGATAAATTAGTTTTAGGAACTTATTATTTAAAATTTTCTTTCGCTGGTTTTTTAGCAGAGCGTAGTGAATCACTTACCATTACTTCAAATCTTAAGGTGCTGAATTTGGGGACTATTTCTATGGAACTTGATAAGACCTTGCAAATTGGACAAGTTGATGTGGTAGGACAAGCAAGTATATTAAATGCAGGTATTGATAAAAAAGTGTACAATGTTGCGGAAGATATGTCCGTGAAAGGAGGAACTGCCAACGATGTCCTAAAAAATATTCCGTCAGTGGATTTGGATCAAGATGGCCGCATTATGCTTCGTGGCGATGGAGCCGTTACGGTTTTAATTGATGGGCGACCTAGTTCCTTGTCTGGTGGTAATGGAAAAACGCTGTTGGATGCCCTTCCTGCTGGATCGATCGAAAGAATTGAAATAGTAACAAATCCCTCCGCTAAATATGATCCTGATGGAACTTCTGGAATCATTAACATAGTTCTTAAGAAAAATAAATTAAAAGGATTTAATGGTTTGTTGAACGCAAATTTAGGTTCTGGTAATTTAAAAGGTGGAAATGTGGCTGATGGTGGATTCTCGCTTAGTTATCGAAATTCATTTTTTAATATTTATGGTTCTTACAATGGTCGCTACCTGGATGGCTATCGAAACAACACGTCTTACATCCGTCAAACTTTTATCAATGACTCCATTTCTATATTAGATCAAAATCGTACAGGTACTGATTTAAATGCCGGAAACACTGCTAGATTTGGCGTTGATTTTACGCTCAAAAACAGAAAGTCAATCTCTTTCTCTTCTACTGGAAGCAACGGAAGGAGAGATAGAACCGGGGATTTGTGGAATGGCGTAAAAGATTCGAATGAGGCGCTACTTTCATTAGGAAGAAGAGAATCTTATGATCCTTCACAACAACATAATTATGACTTCAATGCTAACTTTAAGCAAGATTTTAAGGAAAGCCGTGGAAGTTTTATATTAGATGCCAATCAATCGATTGGTATGGAAGCGATTCAAGGCTATTATTTGCAACGTTATTATGGTATAGATTCGGTTTTGAATGGTTCATTACCTTTGAATCAACGACTATTTAACCAAGAGAAAAATAATATCACTTCCATTCAAGCTGACTTTACTTACTTATGGCCAGCTAAATTAATGCGCTCTGAATTTGGTGCAAAAACTATTATTCGCGAGCAAGAAGTGAATACTTATTCTGAAACCTACGATTACTCAACTCTTTCTTATTTTGAAGATACGTTGGCTAATTTTCTATACCGATACAATGAGAAGATTTTTAGCGCTTATGCTATTTTTGGCCAACAATTAAAAAAGTTTAAGTATCAAGGTGGGGTGCGAATAGAAAAAGCATATCAAATTCCTAATTTAGTGTCGGATTCAATTAAAATTGTCAATGATTACTTTAATTTCTTTCCATCCGCTCATCTTAAATATGCCTTAACTCCAAAATCTGAAATTGGATTAAGTTACAGTCGTAGAATTACACGTGCTTCTTCTGGGGATTTAAATCCGTTTACTGCTTATTCTGATCCCTTTAATTTACGACGTGGCAATCCATATTTACAGCCTGAATTCATCAATTCGTATGATTTAGCTTATTCGTCGGAAGGTACTAAACTGAATTTCTCTGCCGCCATCTTTTATAGACATACGGTAAATGCCATTTCTCGGATTAAAGTGTTTTATGATGATAACTCTTCTGCGGTTACATTTGCTAATATTGGCCAGTCTCATAGTTATGGAACTGAATTGATTGCCTCTTATAAACCGACAAAATGGTGGCGAAATACCCTTTCAACTAATATTAATTACATTCAATATCAGACCTTAGATGCCAATTGGAATCGTAACGGTTTTAATTGGAATGTTAAGTACATTGGCTCGGTTGATTTTTGGAAAAAAACCGCTACCATTCAATTAAATGTTAATTATATTGCGCCTAGAATTACGGTACAGGGAATCGCACAACGTAAAGGTTCGGTAGAATTGTCTTTTGATAAAAAGTTTAATGATGGCAAATGGACTGTTGGAACGCGTGTGTCAGATATTTTTAATCGTCAAGGTTTTTATATGGAAGTCAACCAACTTAATATTTATCAAGTCACCGAATTTAAATGGTTAACTAGGCGTGTTTATTTGACGGTTGCGTATAAGTTTGGAAAGTTGGAAATGGGTAATAAAGGTAAAACACCTGGTTCAGAAGGTGGTGATCTATAATTATGAAAAATTTCTTTTATGTCAAAAAAAATAAAAGTCTGATAAACGTTGTTTATTCAACGAATCCAAATTTTGAATACCAATCCAGTAATAATGAAGAGCAAGAAACCTTGGAGGTTGGTTCGCAAGCGCTTTATGTTTCGATAGACAGAAAACAACGTGCAGGAAAAGAAGTGACGCTAATTGAAGGGTTTATCGGCTCAACAGATGACCTGAAAGAATTAGGAAAAGCGCTTAAATCTAAATGTGGTGTGGGCGGTACTGTGAAAGATGGGGAGATATTAATTCAAGGAAATTTTAAGGATAAAATTTTTGATTACCTAATGAAGGAAGGATATTCCAAAACAAAGAAAAAGGGGGGGTAACAAACTTCTTTATCAAATTGTTTCTTCGCTAATTGGTGGACTTCTTCCAATGCAATACTTGCGTTTTCTTATATTATTCAATAACTAGCTTTCTAATTCAAACGATTATCTATCAGTTATTTGTTGGAAGAATTTTGCACCTTAATTCTTTTTGCTTATTTTTAAAAACAAATTAAGAAATCTAAGACTATGAAAAAATCGGTACTTTTTATCACGCTATTGTTTTTCGCTCAACATTTTTTCGCTCAAACATATGATGCGGGCTTTTTAGACGGAAGAATAATGTTTCAATTAAAAGGGGACATTTATCCAAACCAAAGTAAAGTGGGTCAAGTCGATCCAAATGATTATTCATTAGTAGAAGAACTAAGCCAATACCCGGAATTAGCAACCTTGCTGGAAGGGGTAGAGATAAGTAAAATTGAAAGACCAAGTTATTATACTTATCGTCCCTCATTAATGAATATTTACCGTATTTATTTTACGGATTTTGAGAAAGTAGAAGAATTGATCCGTAGATTAAATACCCTTTCAAACATCGTCTTTGCTGAAAAAGAACCACTTTACAAATCCGATTATGTCCCTAACGATACCTATCATACAGGAACAGATAAATGGTATCACACACTTGTTGGTTCTGAAGCAGCCTGGAATATTAGTTTAGGCCGTAACCAAGTTAAGGTGGCTATTGTAGATAATGCAGTGTATTCAGTTCATAATGATTTAACGGTTTTTAAACAATATGATGTAGCTGATAATGATTTTAATGCAGCGCCTCCCTTAACTTATGCGCAAGATAATGGATGGTCGCATGGAACGCATTGTGCTGGTTTAGCGACAGCTGATATCAATAATGCAACTGGTATTGCATCGCTTGGAGCAAATGTTGAATTGATTGGTGTTAAAACAACACCAAATAGTGCAACGAATTCAGGGGGTGTTTGGTATGGATATGCTGGCGTACAATGGGCTTGCCAAAATGGAGCTCATGTTGTTAGTATGTCTTTCGGTGGCCCAACTAATTCTGGCGCAATGCAAACGTTGATAAATGCTTATCCAGAGATTGTATTTATGGCTGCTGCTGGTAATGATGGAAACACGACTGTTCAGTATCCTGCTGGATATGCAAATGTGATTGGTGTTGGTTCAGTTGATTTTAATGACAGTCGTTCAAGTTTCTCTAATTATAATGGAGCTACTGCATTTGTTGACATCGCTTCGCCAGGTGGATTTTCATATGGTGGGCTACAAAGTACTGTTTATTCAACAACGGGAAATACGTATGCTAAAATGAGTGGCACTTCTATGGCTACGCCTTTTGCGGCTGGCTTAGTTGGATTAATGTTAAGTGTGAATCCTAGTTTATCCCCGGCTCAAGTATTAAGTTGTTTGCTTTCTACGGGAACAGTAATTAATCAGAATATAGGTCCACGGATTAATGCACTAGCGGCCCTTCAGTGTGCTACTACCGGTTTAATAGCAGGAAATCCAATTCCTAACTTTTTTGGAATTTCAACTACAATTATTGAAGGAGATTCGGTTCAATTTTATGATAATTCGGCAAATGGTGGAAATGCTATTACTTCTTGGCAATGGAGTTTTCCTGGTGGAACTCCTGCTACTTTCAATGGACAAAATCCACCAATGATAACCTATTCGGTGGCTGGAGTTTATAATGTTTCTTTAACGGTAACTAATTCTCAAACGAATGCCACCAAAACAAAGAACAGCTACATTACAGTAAATATTGCTCCTTATGGAAATTGGATTGTCCAAAACTCTGCCTTTTCGCAAGCGTCTCGAGGGATTAATCATATATCTATCGTGGATCAAAATGTAATTTGGGCAACTGCTTTTGATGGTAGTGGGGCCGCAGCAAATGTGCAGCAATTTACTAAAACAATAAATGGTGGTACAACATGGACGCCTGGAAGTATTAATCTCGGAAATGCTGGTTTAGGTGTTTCAATGATTCATGCACTTAATTCAACCACTGCCTGGTTGGCGGCCTATCCAAATGCTGCTGGTCAAGTTGGTGGGATATGGAAAACTACCAATGGGGGAACCACTTGGACTCGTCAAAATACCGCTACCTTTAACAATGCCGCTTCATTTACGAATGTCGTTTATTTTTGGAATGCGAATGAAGGGGTGTGTCAAGGTGATCCAATAAATGGAGAATTCGAAATTTATCGTACTATAAACGGTGGTACAACATGGACTTTGGTCCCAGGTGCGAATATCCCAAATCCGAATGCTGCAAATGAATATGGCTATGTTCGACAGATTGAAGTAGTGGGAGATAACGTTTGGTTTAGTACAAGTAAAGGTCGAATTTATCACTCAGCTAATCGAGGTGCCAATTGGGTGGTCTATTCCACACCTGTGTTGGATTTTGGTGGCGGAGTTACAACAAATATGAGTGCTAATTTCTCGTTTAGTTCGCCAACCGATGGTATTATTGTTAATGTAAATGCCAACGTTTATAAAACAACCAATTCAGGTGCCACTTGGACAACTGTTACTCCGGTCGGGACTGTTTTTACAACAGGATTGTGTGCTGTTCAAGGTACGAATACAATATTTTCAACAGGTTCTGCTGTTGGTGGATCTGGTTCATCTTATAGCCTAGATGCTGGAATTAATTGGACAACCATCGATACGGATCAACATTTATATGTAGATTTTATTAATCCGTCCATTGGCTGGTCTGGTTGGTTTAATACAAATGCTACTCAGAATGGGATGTGGAAATGGAATAATTTATCCAGTCCTCTTAATGTTGCCTTTAATGGTAGTCCTTCAAATGTATGTGTAGGTGATACAATCGCATTTACTGATATGACTACGGGTGGAACTATCACAAGTTGGAATTGGAGTTTTCCTGGAGGTTCACCATCGGTGTCTACACTAGCTAATCCTTTCGTTACTTATGCTGCGCCAGGAACTTATTCGGTTTCGCTTACGGTGTCTGATGGCACTTATTTAAGTTCTTTTCAGGATAGTACGTATGTGGAAGTATTTGTCCTTCCGTCTGCGCCATCTGTTATCACCGGAAATTTAAATCCATGTCCTTTAGCGGTAGAAAACTATTCGGTGATCAATGTGCCTAATGTATTTTATTCTTGGACACTTGCTCCAGGGTGGCTTGGTACCAGTAGTTCAAATACAATAAATGTGACTTTAGATAATACGTCTGGTCCGCTTTCAGTTACGGCGGATAATGTTTGCGGAAACAGTGCTCCATCTACTATAAATATTGCTATTGCCCCTTCTCCTGTAGCAGCTTTTAGTTTTAATTCAGTTGGTGGCAATACTACATTTACCAATACATCCTTAAATGCAACAGGGTATTTTTGGTCTTATGGTGACGGTGGCACATCTACACTTCAAAACCCTACTCATTTGTATACTTCTTCGGGTAGTTTTAATGTCGAACTTATCGTTACAAATGCTTGTGGTGATGCGGATACATTAGTTCAAGTTGTCGGAATAGCAGCTCTTAATGATCAAAATGTGAGTACTGCTTATTCGATTTATCCTAACCCAACGAAAAATACCATCCTCGTTGCTGGATTGCCACTTAGCTTAAAGGGAGAAAAAATTACCTTGTTTGATATTGCAGGTAGAAAAGTAATTGAGAAAGTTATCACGCAAGAAAATGAATTCATTGATTTGACTTCATTTAAATCAGGTATTTATCTACTGAATATACTTGGAGAATCTACTAGAATCATCAAGGAGTAAAAGATTCCTGAGTGTGTATGTTAGGATAAAAGTTTACTGCCTGGTGCTCTTTAAATAAATTGTTTCATCGAAATGGGAATGCAGAGCTGGAGACAGGCATCTGATGTATGCATTTTTTTTTATTAATATAGGTAATGCAAAGTTTGCTGATCCAATTTTACTAAAGTTCTATCATCGACCATACAGGGAATAAATTGAAGTATTATTACAGTGCTCAATATTACTGATGCAATAAATGCAATCAGTGTTTTATCCTATCATGATAATTGGTCAAACTTGGGTTTTTATTTATTATTTATCATGCGATTCAATGCATAGAACAGTTGGCAGCTATGCGCTGTCCTTTTTTCTATTTTAAAATTTATAATCTAAAGCTTTCCATTCGCTTGGAAAAATGGCGAATAATTTAGAACGTATTTTATCAATCAAGATTACCTTAGGAGCAGATTCATTGTTCCATTTTTCGTAATTTTTAATTTCATAATTTATTTCTCTCCCATTAAGTAATATTCTCACTGCATCATAAGTAAAATGACTCATTTCAGCTTTTGGCAAAGATAGTTTCAACGTATCAATTGCCTCTATGTTATCCGATATGTATTTAATTGGTGGACTAAAGCCTGTAATATGATTAAATCTAGCATATATTGTGAATTTGGTTAAATTCCACTTGTTTTCAGATTGCCAATAAATGTAGTAGGGTTTTTCAAGCCCTCGAATACAGCCCGAGCAGCCGTCATAATATCCAATGATTGTATCCTTTCCAGATGTCCTCAGACTGTCAATAAATCCATTGCCTTCTGCTCTTGAATCAAAATGTTCTACAGAAGAAGTGTAATATTTACTCACGGAACATCCTGTCAACACTATTGCGATAAGTATTTGTAATATTCTTCTCATATTTCATGCCTTATTTAGCTCGAATTTTTCGTTATTCTAGAAGTTGAAATTTTCTAGTGTTCGTTTGCATATAACACATTAATAAAAAGATAATGAGAATGTTTATTCAACTATTTTAATAGCTTTAAATCATCTTTTTCAATGTCTTTACAAAACATGATGTATTTAGCTTTTCAAGCTTTATTACGCCAATAAAAACAATATTAAAACTTGGAAGTTTTTAATTTGGTAATCAATTCAATAGTTTCACACATGTTAGAGTAGGCAAAAACAAATTCGTTAATGCCTTTTTCAGCGTTAAAATGAATTCCACTCATTCCGTCGCCTTGTTGTTCATCATACGACCAGGATCCTTTATTGAAATAAATTGATGTACTCACTCCGTCAATCTCACGGTCTTTTTGCTTGGGATCGACAGGGAATTTGCCTGTCATATTATCGTTCCATATTGATTTTTCATCTGTATACCATTTTTTTGAAAAATCTCCATTGTGTTTTAATGTGGCCACCCATACACCCTTTTTGTTTTTTTCAACTTTGGTAACCGTAACGTTAATTGTTTTTTTAGTAATCTTTGGATCCGATGCCTTTTCAACCATTTCACCTGTTTCCTGATCGAAGTAACAATTAACTGTTTCGATGCGTTCCTGTACATAGGTTAATTCATTCCCGACTAAAAAGAAGGGTTTACAAAATCCAGGAATTCCGGCCAATGTATCCACTTCTTCTTTAACTTTCGTCTGTTGGTTGGTACTGTCTTTTGACCCTAGGTTATCGGTTGTCGGTTTTTTTTCATCATTATTACCGCCACATGAAGTTCCAATTAATAAAAGTGCTGAAAAAAGGAATGGATGTATTTTTTTCATATTGATTTGTTTGATTTTGGATAAAGATAATACAAGCCTTTCGGAATGAAAACCTTTTGTTTTTATTTTTATCAAAAAGCTATTATGATTCAGTCAAAATCCTTTCCTATCTAATTGATTGTCAAAGCACTCTCGTATATTTCGCTTTGCATGCTTCGAAACAAGGGTAAATAAGAATTAATGTGTCGTTGCTTACTTCATACTTGATTATTAAATTTTGACACGTAGCAGAAATTATCGTAGAATCGATTGCTGAATAAGTTCCGGATGTACTTGTATTCGATTCAATAGACATATCGCAGATTATTCCATTGGAACTAACATTTCCATTGGTGTGGAAGACTAAATTTTTATCGCTACTTACTGCAGTAAAGACACCACTTCCATTTCCTGGATCCATCAACACTTCTTTTAATTCCCAAGTACCAGTCAAGGAGTCTCTTTTATTTTTCTTACAAGAGGTAAATAAACTTAGAATTACTAAAATTGCGAATGATGTTTTCATGGGATTTAATCAGTTAATGTTTTAGCTAAAATAAACAAAAAAAAAGAGCAACTAATGTCACTCTTTTTTGCTTGGAGAGGTTGTTATTATTGCTTAATAAATGAAAGCGTTTCATTCGAATTTTCGGAAACGATCTGAACTAAATAGTGACCGTTTGTTAATGATTCAATTGCTATTTTTGCAAAACCATTGTTTCCTTGACCGCTAACTAATTCCCGTCCTGACATATCCAAAATCTTGTAGGCGAAGTTGGTAACATTTCCTGTAATAGAAATGTTATCAGCACTTGGATTTGGGTATAGCTTGAATTGGTTCATGCTTGACTCATCAATTCCCCATAACATGGTATTTATGTTATAGGTAGTGTTGGTTATGATAGGGGCATTCCAATCAAAATAAATATAGGCCGTATTTTCAATGGTACTTCCAGCTATATTTCCAAAGTTTTCTTCGATTCGGTAAACCAAATGCCCGTGACTTTCAGGTTCGTTACTCGTTGAATCTGCTAACCAGATATTAGGGTATTCAAATTTTAGGACACCGTTCCCCATATATACCACTTGCATGTTATGAGAAGACTCTATTAAAGTGAAAGTACCCATATTCAAATTGGCATCCAAGGTATCTAGGATGTAGATATTCTGTGCAGGAGCTGTTCCTGTATTTTGAAATTGAATCGTGTAGGTTAAGGCATCAGTTAAACTAGCGTCGATTTGTTCCGAAGGAATGGCTAATGATTCGTAGATAGCAGGTCGTCCAACCACTTTGTCATTTGGATCATAGCTATTGCCAACTAGTTGTAAAAGTGATCCATTGTTATTTAAATTAGAACAATCAACTATATTTCCAGCAGGAGTAATTGTGGACGTAAAGAAATGTTGCGTGCCATTTGCTATACCTGCAGGAACATTAAACGTTATTAAATCCGTAGAAGAGAAAGAAGCCGAAGCAGAATTTAAATTCCAGGTAATTGTATTGCCAGTAATTACGTATCCTGGATTAGCGATTGAGCCAGTATTTACAGTGACTCCAGCTGGATAAGTTAATGTTAATGTATAGGGACCAACTGGTCCAGGACCGTAAGATCCCCAATTTAAATGAAAATAGGCAGTCGTGTTTTGATAGTATCCGATCCAAGGAGTTACAGTACTCCATAAATCAGCACATAAATTGGCGCCACCTCCGCAATTTACTGCGAAAAACCCAGGGTTTGGTGTCGGAACATTCATACCCACAAGGGTAATGATATTATTTGGCATTGTATAGCCGTTATACGTTAACCATTGTTGATTAATTACTCCAATTACATAATTTGTGTTTGAAATTGGTCCGCAATAGATAAAGTATCCGTTGGTATCAGTGTAAACAGTTACATTTAACGGTCCACCAATTGCATTTTGTGAATAGAGTAACACAGGTGCCCCAGAAATAGGAGCTTCGTTTGGATCCATGGTGCCATTTCCATTTGCATCACAGAATACTAAGCCTGCGTAGCAATTGGTATTTCCAGGGTTGTTTCCGCAATTAAGAGGGAAATTGCTGACTGCAGGAGGCATTCCTAGGTTGCACCCTACATTGATTATTGTTTGAAGGTTTTGGTTGCCTGTATAACCATTTGACGTCATCCAATTCGAATTTACAGATACAATTGAAGGTTGCCCAGCTGTACCTGAGTAAGAAATTGTGTAAAAACCTGTGTTGTTTGAATAACCGGTGTAAGTAATCCCGTTAGATACTACGTTTACTGGTGCATTTATTATTGGAATGTCACCAGCATTATATTGGCCATTTCCATCGGTATCACAAAATACTTGTCCACCCATACACATATAATTATTTCCCTGACATCCAATTGTATAATTGATGGTGTCAATTGCAAATGTTTGGTTGGCAGGATTATAAACTGTTATTGAAATTGGAAATGTTCCCGAGGAAAGATAAGTATGACTTATTGGCGGATTGAAATTAATTAGGGTTCCTGAAGTTGATGTTCCAGCACCATGAGTGGTTGTTGCGCCATCCCCCCAATTAATTGAAACTTGAAACTGAAATGCAGTAAAGTTATTTCCTATAATTACGTTTTGAATATCTGCTGGGACGGTTCCTGCAAAAGAGGCAGTTGTTTGAGCAGAAAAGCTCATTGTGATGGTTGAATCACAACTTAATGTGGTACTTGTGTTTGTTTGCGTTATACCTGTTATGGCATAGCCTACAACTTGTGCCTGATAAAACGAGGTGGATAGTAAACAAAAAGCGCCGATTAGGTTAAAAAGTAGATTTTTTTTCATGATTTTATTTTAAATTATGAACTTCAGACGTAAAATAAAGACTTAAGTTGCTTCATTTTAGCATTAGCTAGTTAATATGTAAAGATACATAATAGTTACTACTTATTGTATTTCTTGACTATCTTTGAAAATTCATAAATTCGATAGTAATAATGATAGATAAATCGATTGATAAAGCCCTTTTAGCTGATTTTGGCAATTTAGAATTGTTAGCAAAACAAGTGGTGGAGGGTTTTATTACAGGGCTTCATAAAAGCCCCTTTCATGGCTTTTCTGTAGAATTTGCTGAGCATCGCATTTATAATCCGGGTGAATCTACTCGGCACATCGATTGGAAGCTTTATGGAAGGACGGATAAGTTGTTTACAAAAAAATATGAAGAAGAAACCAACCTACGTTGCCAACTTCTTATTGATTGTTCCAGTTCCATGTTCTTTCCGAAGGATGCTAAATTGACAAAACTGATCTTTTCAGTATATGCAGCAGCTAGCTTGATTGAATTGCTCAGAAAGCAGAGAGATGCAGTAGGTCTTACCATTTTTTCGGACAAAATACATGTTAATTCTCCTGCAAAATCAAGTACTGCCCACCATCGTTTTTTGTATTCCGAAATGGAGAAGTGGTATATGAATTATGATGAAAAGGAAAAAAGAAGCACTGATACTATACAAACTTTACATGATATTGCCGAACTCAGTCATAAACGAAGTTTGATTATTCTTTTTACGGACTTGTTGGGTGATTCAGATCGAATAGAGGAAATGTTTCAAGCATTGAATCATTTAAAGCATAACAAACATGAGGTGGTTGTTTTTCATGTTACGGATTCAAAAATGGAGTTGGATTTTGAATTAGATAATAGGCCATATCAACTAGTAGACATGGAAACAGGTGAAAAAATGAGAGTCCAACCTGCTGAAATAAAAGAAAAATATGTCCAGGGAATTCGGAAATACATGAATGAAATTAAACTGAGATGCACCGATTGTAGAATTGATTTTGTGGAGGCAGATATAAATGAGGGATATAACCCAGTTTTAGTAAATTATATACTGAAAAGAGAAAAGATGTTTTAAAGAGTTTACTATGCTCAATTCTAAATACTATTTTTGTTAAATGCTAGCTGTAGACCAAATAATGGCGCCAATTTTCAATGAAATGATTCAATTCGATGAACATTTTAAGGAAACAATGCGGTCTAAAGTGCCATTGCTTGATAAAGTGACGCAATATATTGTGAAACGGAAAGGAAAGCAAATGCGCCCCATGTTTGTTTTTCTTACAGCAAAAATGTTAGGGAAGATAGGTGAAAAGACATACGATGCGGCATCTTTAGTTGAGTTACTTCACACTGCTACTCTAGTTCACGATGATGTGGTCGATGATGCCAATGAGAGAAGAGGATATTTTTCTGTGAATGCCTTATGGAAAAATAAAATTGCCGTTTTGGTGGGGGATTACATGCTATCTAGAATATTATTATTATCGCTAGAAAAAGAAAATACCGAATTGTTAAAAATTGTCGCAAGATCTGTTCGAGAAATGTCGGAAGGTGAATTGCTTCAAATCGAAAAAACGAGGCGCTTAGATATTACGGAAGATATTTATTTTGAAATAATAAAGAAAAAAACAGCGTCGCTAATTGCTACATGTTGTGAAGCAGGTGCGATTAGTGTTGGGGAAAATACTTGGGCTGAAACAATGTTCTCTTTCGGTGAACTAGTTGGAATTGCATTTCAAATCAAAGATGATATTTTTGATTATGGTTCACCGGATAAAATTGGTAAGCCAACCGGAATTGATATCAGAGAGCAAAAAATGACACTTCCTTTTATTTATGCTATCAATAATGTTTCAAAGGCTGACAAAAAAATATTAAAGGATATAGTAAAATATAAAAATGATCGAACAGAGGAGATTGATCGTGCGATTGAAATAGTTATTCGATCGGGTGGAATTAAATATGCGTACGATAAAATGTTTTATTATGGAAATAAAGCACTGGACTTATTAACTGAAATTCCCGATTCTGAAGCAAAAAGATCGCTGATAGGATTGGTGAATTATACAATGAATAGAGAAAAATGAAAAAGATATTTGTATACTTCTTGATGATCATATTGGTATTTTCTTGCCAAAGTAATAAGGAAGACCTAAACACGGCAACGGATAAAAAAGAAAATTTAGTCGAGATTAAGGATGGTATCTATACAGAATGGTATCCTGGCAAGAAACACAAAAAATTTCAAGGGGCACAAGATGAAAAATACCAGCGTGATGGCAAATGGGTTTTCTTTTCTGAAGGTGGAAATGAACTCTCCATTACTTTTTATTCGCATGGATTAAAAGATGGCTTTACAATTGTTAAATTTCCAAGTGGAAGAATGCATTATCGGGGTGAATATCGCAATGATACAGTTGTCGGTTTGTGGACAACCTACGATGAAAATGGAAAAGTGACAAATGAGAAGGATTATGGCTACAAAGGGAAATGAGTAAAATTTCATCATTCGTAATTGAGGAAATCATGCAAACATCTCGTATTGAAGAGGTGATTGGTGAATTTGTGCAGTTAAAACGCGCAGGTTCTAATTTGAAAGGATTAAGTCCTTTTACGGATGAAAAAACGGCTTCATTTGTGGTCTCACCTGCCAAGCAGATATTTAAATGTTTTTCTACCGGAAAAGGGGGTACAGTGGTTTCATTTCTTATGGAAAAAGAACATTATTCTTATCCTGAGGCATTGAGATGGCTAGCCGAAAAATATGGCATTGAAATTCCAAATGATGTTGCTCCAACTGCTGAGGAATTAGCGCAAAATACAGAGCGAGATAGCCTATTTATTATCAATGAATTTGCACGTGAATATTTTGCAAAAAATTTACTTGATTCGGAAGAAGGTCAGGCAATTGGCTTGTCCTATTTTGAAGAACGTGGATTTAGAAGGGATATCATTGAGAAATTTCAGCTGGGTTATTGTTTTAATAAAGCAGATGATTTTACTAAAACTGCTTTAGGAAAGGGGTACAAATTAGAATACTTAGAAACGGTAGGCCTTACAAAATCGAAAGAGGAAAAGTCGTTTGATTTCTTTCGAGGGCGGGTGGTTTTTCCAATTCAAAGCATATCAGGCAGGGTATTAGGTTTCGGAGCCCGTACCCTACAAAATGATAAGAAAATTGCCAAGTACTTTAATTCTCCTGATAGCATCGTTTACAATAAAAGTCAGATTTTATATGGACTTTTCTTTGCAAAGGGCGATATTACAAAGTATGATGAATGTTTGTTGTGTGAAGGTTATACTGATGTGATTAGTATGCACCAAGCTGGTATTCAAAACGTTGTTTCATCATCTGGTACTTCTCTCACCAAAGAACAAATTAAATTAATTAGTCGGTACACTAAAAATATCACCATACTTTTTGACGGGGATGCGGCAGGTATTAAAGCTTCATTTCGAGGCATCGATTTAATTTTAGAAGAGGGAATGAATGTGAAGGTGGTACTTTTTCCTGATGGCGAAGATCCAGATTCATATGCGAAGCGACATAGCACAGAAGAAACGGCACTTTTTTTAGCAGAAAACAAGAAGGACTTTATCACCTTTAAGGCATCCATATTAATGGCTGAAGGGCACAATGATCCATTGCATAAAGCCAATATGATTAAAGAAATCATTCATTCTGTATCTTTAATACCGGATCATATAACTAGAAGTATTTACGCTAAAGAAATTGCGGTGCATTTCGATATTGCTGATGATATGGTTAGTAATGAGTTAATACGCTTGCGGAAAAATATTCTTTCCAAAACGATGAACGAGCCCATTTTTCGTGATTTGGAAGTGCAAAACCAGACTGTTCCAAAGCAAATTCTTCAAGAAAAGAAATCGGCATTAATTTATGAATTAGAATTGATTCGTATCATGTTGCAATTTGGCACCCGCGAAATGGAAACTATTGTAGGAGAGGAAACGGAAGCTCGAAAATTAACTGTAGTCGAGATGATATGCCATGAATTGACCAATGATGAGTTGAGCTTTCAGGATCCCTTTTGCCATGAAATTCACAACTTATTTGTGCAAGGTATGAATGAGGGAATTATTTATTCGGTCTCCTATTTTCAGAATTTGGAGGATCAAAAGCTGGTGAATTTTATTAGTAATTTAGAGTCCCTAGAATCGGAATTAAGTCCTAATTGGATCCTGAAATTTAATATTTCCACTAAGACGGAAGAAAAAGATTTGCTTCAAACTGTTTCCAATTTATTATGTAATTTTAAATACAACAAAGTGAATGAGCATATTTTGTTGCTTCAAGGCAAATTAAAGGATCCAGAATTATCCAATGAAAACATGATGGATATTTTAGCAGAGCAAATGGCATACGAACAGGTTAAAAAAGTACTAACGGGTCAGTTAGGCCGAATTATTCTAAAATGATATGTTGAGTAGAACAATTTTTCAATTAGGACCTTTTAATATATGTTTCTGGAACATCGTTTTTTTGACAATTATCTTTCTTGTCGCATTTGTAATGCGAAGAATTGTCCATAGATTTTTAAAAAATTATTTTAGAAATGCTAATATCAGCCTTGAAGGAAGACGCCTTACTTGGTTAAAACTATTGAGTCAGAGCGTTTATCTATTTGCCGTTTATTTTGCCGTATATAGTTTTCGTTTTAATAATGAATCTATCACTTTTACTGATTTTATTAATTATAAGTTAATAGATCTTAAGTCGTTTAATCTTACTTTCTATCATATTTTAGTGATAATTATTGTTTTCATTGGCACAAAAATGATTGTCAATGTAACAAAGCTATATTTGAGTAGAAAGTTAAAGGCTAATATAAATGTAGAGGATGGAACGGAATATATTTACATTAAAATAGCTAAATATTTTATCTATTTAAGTTCTTTTTTAATTACCTGTCAAATATTAGCAATCGATTTAACTTTGATCTTAACGGGTTCAGTAGGTTTATTGGTTGGTCTCGGTCTCGGACTGCAGGATGTTTTTAAAGATTTAATTGCTGGGGTGGTACTTTTAGTAGAGGGAAATATTAGGATTGGAGATATTATTGAGGTTACCGGAACTTCCAATCAAGCTTCTATTGTCGCTAAAATACTTAAGATTAACGCCCGTACTACTCAAATTGAAACACGTGAGGGTAATGTACTTATTATTCCAAATACTAGGCTAACCCAACAACAGGTTGAAAATTGGTCGCATGGTTCAGAATTATCGCGCTTTTCGATTGAGGTGGTAGTTGAGTATGGTTCTGATACAGAACTGGTATCTAAATTGTTGATAGATGCTGCTTTGGCGCATCCAAAAGTGAAAAAAGATCAGCCAATTTTTGTCCGTATGGCAGATTTTTCGGACAATGGTTTAGCCTTGGAATTAATTTTTTGGGCCGATCAAAGTTGGGATATTAATAATTATAAATCGGATCTAAGGTTTGAAATTGACCGCTTATTCCGCCAAAACAATATTACTATCCCGTATCCTAAAAGATCTATTGAAGTCAATAATCAAAAATCAACTAATTAAGCATTTTTTATAGAGCTGTATTGTGTTTTCAATTCCTAGGTATAAGGAGTCGCAAATTAAAGCATGTCCAATGGAAACTTCAGCTAAAAGTGGAATTTTTGTTTTGAAGTAGGCGAGATTTTGTAAACTTAAATCATGACCTGCATTAATTTCTAATCCTATTGATGATGCATACTCGGCTGCTTCAACATATCGCTTTATGGCTTTCTCTGCACTTGAATCATATTGTTCCGCATAAGGTCCTGTATACAATTCAATACGATCTATCCCCAATGAACCTGCTAATGCTATGTTTTCAAGATCTGTTTCAATAAAAAGGGACACACGTATTCCTAATTTTTTCAGTTGACCAGTAATTTCTTTTAGGAAAGTAAAGTTTTCTTTCACATTCCATCCTGCACTTGATGTAAGCACTCCAGGTGGGTCTGGAACTAAGGTGGCTTGTTTGGGTTGACATTCAGCTACTAATGCCATAAATACAGGGTCGGGGTATCCCTCAATATTCAATTCCGTGGTGAGTACTTTGCTAAGTGTCCGCGTATCATTTCGGGTAATATGGCGTTCGTCAGGTCGTGGATGAACCGTAATACCATCGGCACCAAAACGTTCACAATCAAGTGCAAATTGTACCACATTGGGCATGTTGCCACCTCGAGCATTTCTTAAGGTCGCTACCTTGTTAACATTAACGCTTAACTTTGTCATGTAGTAAATTTACCGCTCCAAAATTACAAACTCTCAAAGGATTTTACTACTTTGGCCGTCCTTATGCGAGCATTTGAACTTATTACGGATGAAATTCCACCCCTAATTCACACTGATTCAGGCGAAAAAGCCATTAATTGGATGGACGAATTCAAAGTGTCGCAATTGGCGGTGTTAAAAAATGGTGTGTTTGTCGGTGTTGTCTCTGAATCAGCTATCTTAGACCGTTTGGTTTTATCGGATTCTTTAGATGTTTTGTTTGATCATTTACCGAGGCCTTACGTAAACGAAAATGCGCACATATACGATGTGCTTGCTATGATGTCTGAACATAAACTGAGCATTATTCCTGTTTTAGATGATAAAGAAAATTACCTTGGTTGTACCAGTATTTTTCATTTGATGACTACGCTTGCGAATATTGGAAGCATTAAAGAACCGGGTAGTATTTTAGTGCTTGAGCTAAATGCTATTGATTATTCGATGGCGCAAATTGCTCAAATTGTTGAAAGCAATAATGCCAAAATTTTAAGCTCTTATATTCTTTCCGATGTTACTTCATCATTATTAGAAGTGACGCTGAAAATCAATGAAATAAATTTAACAAGAATCATCCTTACTTTTGAGCGTTATGATTATAAAATAAAAGCGTCATATCAAGCTGGTGTTGACGATGAGGATGTTCGATGGAAATACGATGCATTAATGAATTTTATGAAATTTTGAGCATGAAAGTCGCCATCTTTGGTAAAAAAATAAATAAAAATATTTCAGAATACTTTCTCAAAGTATTATCTGTTGTCGATAATTTAGGTTGGACGGCTGTTTTAGAAGCGGATTTAAATGCCACCTTAATTGCGAAGTGTGGTATTCGTGAATCCTACGAAACATTTAATTCATCGAGTGATATACGTTCAGGTATCGATTTGTTCATTAGCCTTGGTGGGGACGGTACATTTTTAAAGTCGGTACAGTTCATTCGTGATTCTGGGGTTCCGATTTTAGGAATCAACACAGGTAGGTTAGGTTTCTTGTCAAATATTTCCAAAGAAGATATAGAAGCTAGTTTGGTGAATATTGATTTAAAAAAATATGATTTCCAACTGCGATCTTTGTTGCGGGTGCATACGGCTGATAATATCTTTGGAACGGACAATTTTGCCTTAAATGAGCTTACCCTTCAAAAGCGCGATACCTCTTCAATGATAACGGTTCACGCAAGTTTAGATGATAAGTATTTGAATAGTTATTGGGCAGATGGATTAATCGTTTCAACGCCAACAGGTTCTACCGCCTATAACCTTAGTTGTGGTGGACCAATTATTACGCCTGGTTGTCAAGTTCATATATTAACACCAATTGCGGCACACAATTTGAATGTGCGGCCGGTTGTTGTACCGGATCATTTGCCAATTAAGTTAAGTATTGAAGGTAGAGACCGAAGTTATTTGATCAGTTTGGATGGAAATTCAAAAAGTGTGAAGCTAGGGGAAGAAATCATCGTTGAAAAGGCGGAATTTATGATAAATGTAATTAAATTTGAACACAATAATTTTTTGGATACTATTCGAAACAAGATGTTTTGGGGGGTTGACAAAAGAAATTAAAACAATCTATTATGAAAAAAACATGTATTATTATTAGTTTAATGAGCTTTTCAGGAATGATGTATGCTCAAAAAAAACCAACAACTGTTGAAAAGACTCCCGTAATTAAGAATAGAATTGATTCGGTTTCTTACCTTGTAGGAACAAGTATCGCTGGAAATCTTATGACAGAAATGAGCGAAGGAAATATCGATTTAATTCTTCAAGGAATTAAAGATGGCTGGGAGAAAAAGACTCTTGCTATTGCAGATCAAAGTAATATGTGTGTTAATAATTATTTTCAAGAAAAAAACGCAGCAAAACAAGCAATCGAAGATAAGATGAATGAAAAATATAAAATTCTCGGAGAGAATTTCTTGAAAGATAATGTGCGTAACCTTGGTGTTGTTGTTACTGAATCTGGTTTACAGTATAAAATTCTTGGTGAAACAGATGGCCCGAAGCCAAGCGCTACGTCTAAAGTGAAGGTTCATTATCACGGAACAACTATAGAAGGAAAAGTTTTTGATAGTTCTGTTGATCGAGGTGAGCCTATCGAGTTTCCTTTAAATCAAGTAATTCCTGGATGGACAGAAGGTCTACAACTGATGTCAGTTGGTTCAAAGTTTAAGTTTTTTATCCCACAGAACTTAGCTTACGGAGCACAATCGCCATCGCCAGATATAGCTCCATATTCAACGCTTATTTTTGAAGTTGAATTATTAAGTTTCGAAGACGCTCCAAAAAATTAATAATGAAAAATACAATCTTCTTCTGTATCCTTTTTGTTTCAGCTCAATTTGCGTCAGCGCAAAAGTTGGAAAAAGGAATGTATGCGCAATTCAATACCTCTAAAGGGGTGATTATTTGCGCGCTAGAGTTTGAAAAAACACCCATGACCGTTGCTAATTTTGTTGGCTTAGCGGAAGGGAAGTTTGAGCACGCGGATAAAAAATTTGATAAGCCATTTTATAATGGATTAAAATTTCATCGTGTTATCAAAGATTTCATGATACAAGGTGGAGATCCACTTGGAACAGGAAGTGGCGATCCAGGCTATAAGTTTTACGACGAAATAGTGGTTGAATTAAAACACGATGGCCCAGGCATTTTATCCATGGCGAATTCTGGTCCCAATACAAATGGAAGTCAGTTCTTTATCACCCATAAGGAAACTCCTTGGTTAAACGGAAAACACACTGTTTTTGGTCATGTTGTTCAAGGTCAAAATGTGGTTGATTTAATTGCGCAAAACGACACGATTATTAGTCTTCAAATTCTTCGAATTGGAAAAGCGGCCAAGAAATTTAATGCAAATAAGGTGTTTGGGGTAAAATTTGCTGCGGCGAAAGCAGCTGATGAAGCCTTGAATGCTGAAAAAAAACGCTTGGATGCACTTGCCGCCATTGAGTATGAGAAGATTGAAGCTATGGGAAAAGACGGCTATACAAAGTATATGTATGAACAAGTTTTACTTAAATACCCAAATGCCAAATTAAGTGCATCGGGGTTAGTGTATGATATCGAAAATTATGGGGAAGGAGACAAGCCTGTTCTTGGTTCAAAAATGGGACTTCACTATAAAGGAACTATTCGAGCGGACGGTAAAAAGTTTGATTCTTCCTATGATCGAAATTCCCCATTGGAATTCAATTACTTAGTTCAAAAAATGATTCCAGGGTTCGAAGAAGGAATTGGTATGTTAGGAAAAGGAGGGAAGGCAACTTTAATTATTCCTTATTTTCAAGCCTATGGTAAAGACGGTCGGCCTGGAGCGATTCCTCCGTATTCAGATTTGGTATTTGAAATAGAAATATTGCAAGTCGATCCTGCGAATTCTTTGCCTGATCCAGACCATATTCACACAGAAGGCGACGGTCATAAGCATTAAATACAGCTTTATTCTTAATTGGTATAGGCGTACATAATAATATTCGCGCCCATTTGCAAGGCCTGAAGATGTTTTTCAGCCGAGTCGTTGTGAACCTGTGGATCTTCCCAACCATCACTTAAATCTGTTTCGAAAGTATACAAACAAAGTAAACGACCATCTTTGATTAAACCAAATGCTTGCGGACGTTTCCCATCGTGCTCATGAATTTTTGGAAGCCCATTAAAGGTGTACTTTTGCTTGAAAATGGGATGGTTAAAAGGTAATTCTACTAAATCTAATTCTGGAAATACTTTTTTCAATTCTACACGAATGAATTCATCCATTCCATAATTATCGTCGATGTGTAAAAAGCCTCCCGCTAATAAATATTGCCTTAAATTAGTTGCTTCTCCTCTTGAAAAAACTACATTTCCATGCCCTGTCATATGAATAAATGGATATAGAAAAATGTCTTTACTTCCCACTTCTACATAAGGTGTTTCTTTACTTATAGAAGTACCTAAATTTTGATTACAAAATGTAATTAAATTAGGAAGGGCAGTTGGATTCGCATAATAATCGCCACCTCCATTGTATTTTAATACCGCCAATTGATATGTCCCTTGACTAAATGCTATGGAGCTTATGAGTAACATGAAGCCAATGAATAGTATTTTTCGCATACTACAAAAGTAATTTATTTTACTTAATTACCTTCTTTTGAAATGTTCTGCACTAGGGTAGTTAATTATTTCAGCCATGAACTATAATTCAGAATATTAGGCGACAAGGGTAAATAACTGATTTTTTAAAAAAAATGTAAGCTTGCATAAGAGAATGATTGTATTGAACTAAGAGTTGGGTAACGTGCCTCTCGACTCCGCTCGATGCCCTTTAAGTGAATCGAGCGGAGTCGAGAGACACTTATATAGAAATCACCGGAACGCACCGACGTATAGGTTTGTCTTAGGATTGGAGCGAATGAACACATGCTTTCCTACCCGGCGGACGCTAATAGTCACTAAATACCTCTCATTTCGAATGAATTCTTGGTTTTACCATTGAAATATTTTTGAAATACATTCTCTCCATACAATTTTTTACTACTTTCGATTTTCAATTTAACTTAGAAACGATGAATACCTACGAATGTAATAAATGCGGAATGTCAGTTAAAGCAAGTTGCGGAAAGTGCGATTTGCCTTTACAAAATGACCATTTGACCTTGGATAATGGTACGGTTGTTCAGATTTCTAAATGTCCTTCATGTGAAGGAAAAATAAAATCTCCTTTGTGCTGTGGACAAGATATGAGTTGCAACATTTAAGAACGCAAGTCAGTTAATATTTTGTTTTATCCATTTGATAACTTGATTTCCTTATCGGTAATCTCTTCACTCGATTAGTTTTTGTATTTAGTTGAGTCCATCGGAATCAATTAATTAACAATATTTTTCAATTTGTTCAAAACACTTTGCCTTACTTATCTTTTCGATTGGATTTTGAGTTAAATTTGTGCTCAGTTTACTGCGAGCCTTTTCGCGTAAAGAATTGTAAATTGAAAACCCTATGCCAAGAGATATTTCTATTAAATCCGTGCTTATTATTGGAAGCGGACCGATTGTTATTGGACAAGCATGTGAATTTGATTATGCAGGTTCTCAAGCCGCCAGATCCCTGCGTGATGAAGGTATTGAAGTAACATTGATTAACTCAAATCCGGCTACCATTATGACGGATAAGGTGGTCGCTGATAATATTTATTTGCTACCGTTGGAGTCTGATAGTATCATTTCAATTCTTCAGAAACATAAAATTGATGCTGTTTTACCTACTATGGGTGGCCAAACGGCACTTAATCTTTGCATCCAATGCGATGAGATGGGGATTTGGGAGGAATACGGTGTAGAAATTATTGGTGTGGATATCAATGCCATTGAAATTACTGAAAACAGGGAGGCTTTTAGAAATTTAATGCTTTCCATTGGTGTGCCAATGGCTCCACAGAAAACCGCTAAATCTTTTTTGGAAGGGAAAGAAATTGCGCAAGAATTTGGCTTCCCTTTATGTATTCGCCCTTCCTATACCCTGGGAGGTTCCGGGGCTTCTATTTTATACAGTTCAAAGGAATTTGACAATCAATTAGAGCGAGGTTTGCAATTGTCTCCGATCCATGAAGTGATGATTGATAAGGCGCTCTTGGGATGGAAAGAATTTGAATTGGAATTATTGCGTGATAAAAATGACAATGTCGTTATCATTTGCTCGATTGAAAATTTTGATCCGATGGGTATTCATACGGGTGATTCCATTACAGTTGCTCCAGCCATGACATTATCTGATACTACTTATCAGAAAATGAGGGATATGGCTATTCTTATGATGCGCTCTATTGGAAATTTTGCTGGCGGTTGTAATGTTCAATTTGCTGTTTCTCCCGATAATGCAGAAGATATCATTGCCATTGAAATTAATCCGCGCGTTTCTAGGTCTTCGGCTTTAGCTTCTAAAGCAACTGGGTATCCAATTGCTAAAATTGCGGCAAAATTAGCTATTGGTTATCATTTGGATGAATTAAAGAACCAAATTACAAAGACAACTTCTGCCTTGTTTGAACCAACATTAGATTATGTGATTGTTAAAATTCCCCGATGGAATTTCAACAAATTTCCTGGTACCAATCGCGAGTTAGGATTGCAAATGAAATCCGTGGGTGAAGTAATGGCTATTGGGCGATCTTTTCAAGAAGCGTTGCAAAAAGCCTGTCAATCTCTTGAGATTAATAGAAATGGACTCGGTGCTGATGGAAAGGAATTGACCAATCAAAATGAAATTTTGCACAGTTTAGAGCATGCCTCATGGAATCGTTTGTTTCATATTTATGATGCCATTAAGTTGGGTATTCCTTTCAAAACGATCGTTGAAAAAACTAAGATTGATATCTGGTTTTTAAAGCAAATTGAAGAATTAATCAAGTTTGAAAAACAAATTGAAAAGTTAAATGTAGCTACTCTGCCTCAAGAATTACTTTTTGAAGGAAAACAAAAAGGATATTGTGATCGACAAATCGCTCATTTGTTAAAGTGTCTTGAATCTGAAGTATATAAGAAAAGAACAGAAATGGGCATCAAAAGGGTATATAAGTTAGTTGATACCTGTGCCGCTGAGTTTGAAGCACAAACTCCTTACTATTATTCTACTTTTGAATACGAGAATGAAAGTGTAGTGAGTGATAAAAAGAAAGTAATTGTTCTTGGTTCTGGTCCAAATAGAATAGGGCAGGGCATCGAATTCGATTATTCCTGCGTTCATGGTGTTCTCGCTGCGAAAGAATGTGGCTATGAAACAATCATGATTAATTGCAATCCTGAAACAGTTTCTACGGATTTTGATACCGCAGATAAATTGTATTTTGAACCTGTTTTTTGGGAACATATTTATGATATTATTCAGCATGAAAAGCCAGAAGGTGTGATTGTCCAATTGGGTGGTCAGACAGCCTTGAAATTGGCTGAAAAGTTGAGCCGTTACGGTATAAAAATACTAGGAACGAGTTTCGAAGCGCTAGATTTAGCAGAAGATAGAGGTCGTTTTTCAAAGGTATTGGAGGAAAATAATATTCCTTTTCCTAAATATGGTATTGTCGAAAATGCAGAACAAGCTTTGGTGCTGGCCGATGAACTAGGATTTCCTTTATTGGTTCGTCCAAGTTATGTTTTGGGTGGGCAAAAAATGAAAATTGTTATCAATAAAGAAGAATTAGAGCATCATGTTGTGGATATTATCAATGAAATGGGGAACAATCAAATTTTGTTGGATCATTTTCTAGTAGGTGCAGGAGAAGCAGAAGCGGATGCTATTTGTGATGGGGAAAATGTGTACATCATAGGAATAATGCAGCACATTGAACCTGCAGGTATACATTCCGGAGATTCGTATGCAGTACTACCTCCTTATAATTTAGGCGATTTTGTGATGACACAAATTGAAGACATTACAAAACGTATTGCCATTGCGCTCAAAACCGTTGGATTAATTAATATTCAGTTTGCCATAAAGGATGATAAAGTATACGTGATTGAAGCGAATCCTCGTGCATCACGTACTGTTCCCTTCATTGCCAAGGCCTATGATGAACCCTATGTAAATTATGCTACCAAAGTCATGTTAGGGGAGAAGAAGGTAACAGATTTCGACTTTAAGCCTCGAAAAGAAGGGTATGCCATTAAAATCCCTGTGTTTTCTTACGAGAAGTTTCCGGATGTTAAAAAGGAACTCGGACCTGAAATGAAATCTACCGGCGAAGCCATACGCTTTATAAAAAATCTTAAAGATCCATTTTTTACCAAAATCTATTCGGAGCGAAATATGCATTTGTCAAAGTAAATCAATAAATTAACCGATTAAAGTTATTGATTGGCTATGGGAATCATCCAAAAAGATGCGTTGCGGACTACAGTGATTTCCTATCTAGGTTTAGTATTAGGATACCTCAATAAAGCTTTTCTATTTTTAATTTTTTTAAATGCTGAAGAAGTTGGATTAGTAAATTTGATCGTAACCGTTGGATTATTATTTGCACAATTAGCTAATCTAGGAACTGTCTATGCTACCTGGAGATTCTTTCCCTTTTTCAGAAATGATAGTCGGAAAAATTATGGCTTTTTATTGCTTAATTCCTTGGTGGTTTGTTTCGGAATAGTTCTTTTCACCCTAATTTTCTTCGCCTTTCAGTCAAAAATAGCGACTTATTTTTCCTTAAAATCCCCGCTCTTTGTTGCCTATTATTTTTGGGTCATTCCATTGGGGATTGGAACCGTTTTCTTTATGCTTTTTGAAAATCACATGCGTGGATTACATAAAAATATCCTGCCAGTTTTTCTTCAAGATATCGTCCTTCGATTGGTGGTAACTTTATTGCTGTTATTATTTGGACTGGGGTGTTTTAATTTCAATCAATTTTTTGTCCTCTACCTAAGTGCTTATTTTATTCCAGCAATTTTCTTGTGTTTTTACTTGGTCAAAATTGGTGAATTACATTTCTCGCTAAAATCGATAACTGTTCCGAAACGCTTTAGGAAAATCTTATTGTCATTCAGTTCGTATAGTTACTTAAATACCCTTGCTGCTTTGTTCGTTATTTCAATGGATGCCATGATGATCGCTTCTATGCTTGGGCTAAAACAAACGGGAGTGTATACAACAATGGTTTACATTACCTCTGCGATTCAAGTTCCATATCGTTCTATGATTCGAGTGAGCTCCCCGATAATAGCACGCTTTTGGAAAGAAAAAAATATGGTGGGCATGCAGTCGCTGTATGAAAAATCAAGTGCCGTGGGTTTGTTGATCGGTCTACTTTCTTTTCTTATAGTGTGGACCCCAAGACAGGAGCTGTTTTCATTTTTACGCGCCGAATATAGTTCGGGGATTTATGTATTGCTTTTCTTGATGGTTGGTAGAATGGTCGATATGTATTGTGGACTGAATGGTACCATCTTCGCAACTTCCCGTAAGTACAAATTTGATTTGGTATTTACACTGTTTTTGTGCGTGGGTATTTTCTTGCTCAATATATATCTCATTCCAATCTATGGAATAAATGGCGCTGCTTTTTCTACTGGATTTATTTATGTTTTCTATAATTTTGCGCGTTCATTTTATATTTATAAGGTTTATGGACTTCATCCTTTTCAATGGAGCCAATTTAAGTTGATCGGATTATTTGTTCTGAACCTTCTGGCTTTGGAATTAGTATCTAGCTATTTTCTTAAAGGCCATCACTTTTCACCTTTTGAAAATGGTTTAATCATATTGCTGAAGTGGATGGTGATATTTGTAGCCTTCGTTTTACCGGTTGTTTTACTTAAACTAGAAAATGAAAGCGCCTCTTTCTTTCAGAAATCAGTTCTTTTTGTAAAGAATAATTACCGCAATAAACTTAGAAATAAAGTGGATTGAGCGTAGTCGAAAGACACTATGCAGATCCTCTCGACTTCGCTCGATTATCTGTTGAGGGTGGATTGAGCGAAGTCGAAAGATACTATGCAGGTCCTCTCGACTTCGCTCGATTATCTGTTGAAAGTGGATTGAGCTAATCGAGCGTAGTCGAGATGAGCATGTGCAGATTCACGATTCAATTATTTTTTCGTATATTTAGTTATGTCAGATCCAACTATGTATATATTAAAATGTTCCAATGATTTATATTATACAGGAAGCACGAAGAATTTAAAGAGAAGGTTAAAACAACACCAAAATGGACATGGAGCTAATTTTACTAAAAAATATTTACCAATAGAATTGGTTTATTTTGAGTCTTTTTCTAGAATAGATTGGGCTTTTTATCGTGAAAAGCAAGTTCAAAGATGGAGTCGTAATAAAAAAGAAGCACTTATAAATAGTGAGGTTAATCAATTGAAATTTTTTTCTGAATGTCAAAATGAAACTCATTTTAGAAACTACAAGAAAGAATAAACGCATCGAAGATTTATTTTTTATCTTTGTTTTGATGAAAAAGTACATTTTAATATTTCTTTTAGCGATTTTTTTTAATGTGACCTCTTTCTTATCGCAAGGAATGGAGTCAGATGATTCTTTTACCATTGAGTTAGGTTTGCCTAATTCATTTGTTAATAAAGCATTTAAGTCAATCATGCAAGGCTTGGTTACGGTTTCTCCTTATTATCAATATAAGTTGAAAAATAATTTATCTTTTGGAGCAGGTTTGCATTACACGTATTTTGCGGTCAATGAATTTAGGGTTCCTTCCAAGGTTTATGGTGGAATGCATACGATTACCGGGTTTGTTAAATTAGGCCACGAGAAATTTTGGACCGATAAGATAGGAACTGATTTTGGTGTAAAACTTGGTTATGGACAAACAATAATCGCTACGGATGCTTTGAAAGAAAATGGCATATTTTATAATCGTTTGAATGCACCATATGTGGAGCCGGTTGCTGCCTTGGTGTTAGTATCTGATGTGGCATCTTCCTTTCGATTTACCGTTGGTTATGCTTTTTACGGATTTAGTTACCGTCCTTGGTTAATTGGAGTTGATTCGTATTTAGGATATGATGCAGCAGAATTAAACAAATTATCATCCTTTTTAACAGTAGGTTTTGGCTACACCCATTATTTTAATGGAAAGAAAAGTGCCAGCGGTGACTGGGAGTAATTAAGTTTGAATGGCGCCAACATTAAAACGCTTTTCGCTTTTCGATTGATCTGCCATTTCGATTCCCATTGAAATAACCTTCCTCGTTTCCTTCGGATCGATTATCGCATCTACCCAAATTCTACTGGCAGCATAATAAGGAGAAGTTTGCTCGTCATACCTACTTTTAATGGTGTTGTATAGTTCTTTTTCCCGCTCTGGTGTTATGGTTTCTCCTTTTGATTTCAAGGTCGCAATTTCAATTTGAAGTAAGGTTTTTGCAGCAGCTGCTCCACTCATCACCGCAATTTCAGCCGTTGGCCACGCAACAATTAAACGTGGATCATAAGCCTTTCCGCACATCGCGTAGTTGCCTGCTCCGTAAGAATTTCCCATTATGATAGTGAATTTTGGAACCACGCTATTCGCCACCGCATTTACTAATTTTGCCCCATCTTTTATGATGCCTCCTTGTTCGCTTTTTGATCCGACCATGAAACCAGTAACATCTTGCATAAAGACCAATGGAATCTGTTTTTGATTACAAATCATAATAAAACGTGCTGCTTTATCGGCTGAATCAGAATAAATAACGCCTCCAAATTGCATTTCTCCTTTGGAGTTTTTCACGATTTCTCTATTGTTAGCTACAATTCCAACACTCCACCCATCGATTCTAGCGTAGGCACAAATAATGGTTTGACCATAATTCGCTTTGTATTCCGTTAATTTTGACTCGTCAACCAATGTTTTTAGTAAGGCTCTTGTTTCATAAGGCTTATTTCTTTCTGCAGGAAAAATTCCGTAAAGTTTATCCATAGCTACTTTGGGCGCTTCGCTTTTTATGCGATCAAAACCTGCCGTTTCACATTTCCCTATTCTCGATAGTAAATCTCGAATAGTAGAAAGACATTCTTGATCATTTTCCACTTTATAATCACAAATTCCTGAAATTTCAGTTTGTGATGTGGCGCCACCAAGCTCCTCATTTTCGATTTGTTCGCCAATGGCCGCTTTCACTAGGTAAGAACCAGCAAGGAAGATAGTACCTGTTTTATTAACGATTAATGATTCATCAGACATGATGGGTAAATAAGCTCCTCCCGCAACACAGCTTCCCATTACCGCAGCAATTTGAATGATTCCCTGCGCACTCATGATCGCATTGTTTCTAAACATTCTTCCGAAATGCTCTTTGTCGGGGAAAATTTCATCTTGCATGGGTAGAAATACCCCAGCAGAATCAACTAAATAAATGATAGGAAGTTTATTTTCCATCGCAATTTCTTGCGCCCTGAGGTTCTTTTTTCCTGTAATAGGAAACCAAGCGCCAGCTTTTACGGTGGCATCATTGGCAACAACAATGCATTGTCGTTTTGCCACATATCCAATTACAATGACCACTCCACCTGCCGGACAGCCACCGTGTTCTCGGTACATGCCATACCCTGCAAAAGACCCAATTTCAATTCGCTCTGTTTCGACATCGAGTAATAAGTCAATTCTTTCTCTGGCACTTAATTTACCAGCGGCATGTAATTTTTCAATTTTCTTTTTGCCGCCGCCTTCGTATATTTTCTGTAATTCTTTTTCCAAAGCAGAAATTTTTAAGCGCATTGCATCTTCGTTGAAATTGAATTCGAGCTCTTTATCTGAAATTGCCATAACTGATTTTAATTGTGATCAAAGATACAAAGAGTCAAATAAAGTCTGCTTAGATGTGTTGAGATTATTTCAAAGATCTTTGATTGGTCGGTGGTTGGTCGCTAATTGGTTAATATTGACCGTGCCTCTCGACTCACTTCGGCAAGCTCAGTACTAGCCGTTCGATCCACTGTTAAGCTCATCGAGCGGAGTCGAGTTGAGCGTAGTTGAAAACCACTATACCCACAGATCCTCTCGACTTCGCTCGATTATCTGTTGTAAGTGCATCAAGAAGAGCTGTTGAAACAATAAATTCCTTGTCAATAATTTATATGTATTTTTATAGTACACAAATTCGAAATATGAAAAACCCCCTAATCTTACTATTTCTTGTCATTTTTAGCGTAAGCAATAGTTTTGCACAAACCGTTACTATTGGCAGCCAAACTTGGACTACCAAAAATTTAGATGTAGCCACCTTTCGTAATGGTGATCTAATTCCCGAAGCTAAAACAGATGAGGAATGGAAAGCAGCAGGTGAAAATAAACAGCCGGCATGGTGTTATTATGATAATAAAGCTGCCAACGGAACTAAATACGGCAAACTATACAATTGGTATGCGGTAAACGATCCGCGTGGTTTAGCTCCAATTGGTTATCATATCCCCACAGATGAAGAATGGACAGTACTTTCTACTTTTTTAGGTGGAGAGGATGTTGCAGGTAAAAAAATGAAAAGTAGTTCAGGGTGGAATTCTTACACAACAGGTGGATCAAAAACATGTCCTAATTGTGCTAATTGGAATGCGGAATATCGAAAAAAAGTACCGTGCCATACTTGTCAGGATACACGTTCTGTAGCAGCCCCAAAAGTTAGTCATGTTGGCAATGGCACGAATAGTAGCGGTTTTACGGGTCTTCCGGGCGGTTATCGCTACGGCTATGGAGATTTCTACTATGTTGGCAGTTTCGGCAATTGGTGGAGTGCTTCGGAGTCCAATGTTACGAGTGCTTGGTTTCGGGAATTGTACTACGTCTATTCCTATCTTTACCGGTACGGTAAGGCCAAGAATAACGGTATTTCAGTTCGTTGCGTTAAGGATTAAATGTTGAGGGAGTCCGCTTCATCGTGTCTCTCGGCTCATTTCGGCAAGCTCAGTACTAGCCGCTCGATCCACTTCATCGTTTTTCTGAGCTTATCGTGTCTCTCGGCTCCGCTCGATCCACTTCATCGTTTTTCTGCGCTTATCGTGTCTCTCGGCTCCGCTCGATCCACTTTTGCTCATCGAGTCCGCCGGGGTGGATCGAGTTGAGCGAATTGAAAGAAACTGTAGCGCTCCTCTACAAGGCTGTTAAATTTCAAAACTACACTTCGTGTCTTTTACAAGACAAAAATGTTTAAATTTATCACATGAAAATTTTCCAATCTTTTACAACCGTTTTTTGGTACACCGTAATATTCATTCATATTGGTTTACTCTTTTTTATTGAGAGCAAGGTTCCTTTTTTGAACCCTCAGATTTTTCAATTGCTTCGTTTTATGCTGATGGCTTTGCTATTGGTGATTTCGTTCAAGCGGAAAAAATTAGCACTCTGGATTTTTTCTGCGATGATACTTGGGGTGGAAGTGGGAATGGATTTTCCAGCATTTGCGTTAGAAACGGAACGTTTTGGTAAGATTTTCCTTCGATTAATCAAAACATTAGTAGCCCCCTTAATTTTTGCGACCTTGGTGGTAGGTATTGCTGGTCATAGCAACCTGAAACAAGTAGGACGAATTGGATTAAAAAGTATTTTGTATTTTGAAATTGTTACCACGGTAGCCTTATTCATTGGCTTATTGGCTATTAATATTTCTCAAGCGGGAATAGGAGTGAAGGTGGAAGCACGTTCTGCCGACAAGGAAAAATCAACGGAGTTATTAGCTCAGAAAGCGGAACATAAGGATCATTTTGTAGAAATTTTCCCTGAGAATATCAGTAAAGCAATTGGTGAAAATCAAGTGCTTCAAGTGGTAATTTTTTCAATCATTTTTGCGATCGGATTGGGCATGGTAAAACATGAGCAGCATAAAAAGACGATGTTAAATTTCGCTGAAAGCTTGTCGGAAGTCATGTTTAAATTTACGGATATCATCATGTTTCTCGCACCGCTTGCCGTATTTGGGGCGCTTGCATCAACCGTTGCAAAATCAGGGGTGGATATTCTTTATAACCTTATGAAGCTGGTTGGGACGTTATATGTGGCTCTAATTGTTTTTGTTACCTGCGTTTTATTACCCATTGCACTTATCGCAAAAATTCCAATTCGAAAGTTTATAAAGGCAGTTACAGAACCAGTAACCTTGGCTTTTGCTACGGCAAGTAGCGAGGCAGCATTACCAAAAGCATTAGAAAATATGGAAGCGTTTGGGGTCCCAAAGAAAATTGTTGCCTTTGTTATTCCAACTGGTTATAGTTTTAATTTGGATGGTACTACGCTCTATCTTTCGTTGTCTGCAGTTTTCGTTGCACAAATGTGCGGTGTTGATTTATCAATCGGACAACAAATAAGTATTTGCATTGTACTAATGCTCACAAGTAAAGGTGTTGCCGGTGTTCGTGGTGCTTCCTTCGTTATTCTCGCAGGGACGGTTGCTACCATGGGATTAGATCCTGAAAAAGCAAGTGTTATCTTGGCAATTGATGCCTTAATGGATATGGGTAGAACTTCAGTGAATGTCTTAGGCAATTGTTTGGCTTCAGCAGTAATTGCAAGAAGCGAAGGCGAATTAACGGCCTGATATTTTGATTTCTTGAGTATTTGTTTCTAATATATTGTTAGTTTATAAAAGAACACAATTCTTCTCTATTCAATAATTAGAGTCTAATTTTTTATTTAAGGAATGCGTATTCCTAATTATAGCAGACAACTAGTTTATAACCCCAGAGGGGTTAACTATTTTTAACGCTGGATGTAATCCAGCGAAAAAATAGGAAATAGAGTTCCCTTTTTGGCATGTATTTTTATTTAAAATCATGACAAAAAGATTTTGTGGTAACAAAGCGAATATGCAATTTTTAGGCATAAAAAAAGAGGCTAGTGACTAGCCCCTTTCTTTTAAGTAAAGGTTTCTTAGTTTACTTTTGTTGAAAGTTCAACACCAGCTTTGAAACGTACTGCATTTTTAGCTGCAATTTTGATTACATCACCAGTCTTTGGGTTACGACCATTTCTAGCTTCACGCTTAGAAATAGAAAAAGAACCAAATCCTACTAAAGAAATACGGTCACCAGCTTTTAATGCGCCAGATGTTGCGTCTACAAATGCATCTAATGCTTTCTTAGCATCTGCTTTTGATAAACCTGAACCAGATGCCATAGCATCAACTAATTCTGCTTTGTTCATAATTTTTTTTTTAATTGGTTAATAATTTATTTACCCGACAAATATATCTTAATATCCTTGTCGCTATTAGGTTTTTGAAATAAATAATGTCAAAATGTTGAAAAAACACCTATTTTGTTGATAAAGTCCTCTAAAATCGCCTATTTTAAAGGTCTTTAGATTGTTTTAAGCGTAGTTTTCGTGGAGAAAATGTAATTTTATAATCTTAATCAAAGGTAGTTTTATGTCAAAAGCGATAATAATTGGTAGCGGTGTTGGTGGATTAGCGACGTCTATTCATCTTGCTAAGGCTGGTTTTGAGGTCATTGTTATTGAGAAAAATGACTTTGTCGGAGGAAAAGTGAACTCGAAATCAATAGGAAAATATCGATTTGATATGGGGCCATCCGTTTTCACTTCTCCTGAATTGGTGGATGAGTTAATTGCATTATCTCCTAAGTTAGTTTCGTTTGACTATGTAAAATTAGAGGAGTCTTGTCGTTATTTTTTTTCGGATGGGCAGCAAATTAATCTTCCTGCTCAAGTAGATGGCCTTGTTGATGCCTTATCAAAAGAATTCGCAGAAGATCATAAAACTCTTCGACGCGAATTAAAGAAGCGAGCTAAGAATTATCAAGCAGCTTATCCGGTTTTCATAACGGTTTCTTTACATCGATGGAAAGAATGGTTAAACAAGCATTTGATTGCAGCAATTATAAGAATTCCTAAGTTTGGTTTGTTACGTTCAATGGCCAGTGTCAATAGGCAAAAGTTTAAACATCCACATACTCAACAGATTTTTAATCGTTTCGCAACGTATAATGGCTCTAGTCCCTATAAATCTCCAGGAATGCTTAACATCATTTCTCATTTAGAATTAAATATTGGCCCTTTTATGCCTAAGGGAGGAATTGTTTCTGTTTCACAATCTCTTTATCAGGTGGCTATCAACTTAGGGGTTACTTTCCATTTGAATGAAACAGCGATTAAAATTGAGCATGATCAGAAAAAAGTGGGCGCGGTGCAAACTACCAAAAGCAGGTACGATGCTGATATAATTGTAAGTAATATGGACGTGCATTTTACCTATGAAAAATTACTCGATAATTTTAAGGCACCAAAAACTATTTTATTACAAGAGAAATCAAGCTCGGCAATTGTTTTTTACTGGGGAATAAAAAAGGAATTTCCAAGCTTAGGGATTCACAATATCTTTTTTGCTGAAAATTATGAGGAGGAATTCAAGGATATTTTTGATCGTAAAACACTATCTCAGGATCCAACGATTTATGTTCATATCAGTTCAAAACAGGAGAAGACGGATGCCCCTGAAGCGTGTGAAAATTGGTTCGTGATGGTGAATAGTCCTATTGATGTAGGTCAAAATTGGGAGGAGGCGGTGTCTACTTTGCGAAAACATCTAATCAAAAGACTTTCATATACGTTGAAAGAAGATATTGAATCATTAATTGAGGTGGAAGATGTTATGCACCCTCAAATAATTGAATCTCGTTATTTCGGAAAACAGGGTTCGATTTATGGGAATTCATCAAATAGTGCTTCATCTGCCTTTTATCGCCATCCTAACTTTTCAAAATCATTGAAAGGGTTATATTTTTCTGGTGTAACCGTACATCCTGGTGGCGGCATTCCATTAGCGTTAAACAGTGCGAAGATTGTCGCTCGATTGGTAGCTGAGGACCTTAAGAATTCCTAGTAATCACAAAAGAATGATTCGTTGATGTTTATGCATCGTGTTTCCTATGGTGAGGGTTGCATAGTATATTCCTGCAACGGCTCCCATTGTTTCCCATGTGAATTTTCCGGTACACTTTGCTTCATAAATGAGCGTTCCATTTGCAGCGTGAATAAGAATGGTGCATTCATCCGTAGCGTTTCCTAGTGTGAAGTGTACATCACCATTACTTGGATTAGGGTAAATCGTTAAATTATTTATTCCGTCTAATTGTTCCACCTGGCCGCCAATCATGTCTGGAAAGATTTTCATGGCAACAGGACGATGGTCAGAAACCAATGTTTCATATGATGGCCATCCTATTGCAAACTCTTGCTCTAATTTCAATGTTTGCACAAATGACCCATTATTTTGTGTTTCATAAAATAATTCATTGGAAATGATAAAATGATCTAAATGAGACGGCCAAGTTGGATAAGACCAGTCTGCTGATGGACCAACTGCTATCGCATTATCGGCGAAAGAATAATTAGTAGGATCATTTAAAATGGGTTGAAAAACATTGGTTGTTGGGGCGTCCGTTATTTCATCATTTAAATCTCCTAATATGATTGTTTTCACGGTAGGAAAATTTAAGTCTATATACTCTTTTAATAATATAACTGCCTCTAATCTTCTGTTTTCTTCATCGTTAGTATTTCCTAGGTCAATTATGCCATCGCCACAGCATTTTAAGTGATTCACAATTAGTATATGTCGCTCATTCATATAATTCATGTCCATAACAATGGGTGCCCTTGGAAAATTATTCCAATATTGAGGAGCATTAAAAATCTCATAAATTGCATTTATTTGAATACTGGAAGTTTTATAGATAAAGCCTAAGCCAACGAGATAATTTAACTTGGCATAGCCTGTATAACCATTGATAGTTAGCATCATCGCTTTAAATGCATTGGTGTCATCTATTTCTTGTACGCCAATGATATCCATATCTAAGGCCTCTACAATTTTGCGAACAGAATCCATGGTACTTTGCCCTGCTTTTGGGAAAGCTTCAATATTCCATGTCATAACATCAAGGGTACTATCAGATCCAAAGTGAAGATTTTCGAGGTTTTGGCTAAATGAACCAAGAGAAATTAATAGGAAAAGTAGCAATGTATATTTCATTTCGAATATTTCGATAAAGTTAAGGAATAATGATGAGCCTATGTTTTTATCGCTATCTTTTTGTTTCTTACATTTGCTAAAAAAAAATAAATGAGGATTCAAATTTCACCTAGTTATCTACTTATTATCGCTTGCCTTTTTTGTTTAGTTGGATGCGTTGAAATAAATCCTTCCGATATTAAAATTGGCAATCAGTATTGGATGAGTAAGAATTTAAATAGTTCTACATTCAAAAATGGCGACCCAATTCCACAAGCGATAAGTACTGAAGCATGGAATTATGCTGCTAAAAAAAAGTTGCCGGTTTGGTGTTACTATGAAAATAATATCGAAAATGGAGAAAAGTTCGGCAAGCTCTATAATTGGTATGCGGTAAATGACCCAAGGGGATTAGGACCTAAAGGGTATCATGTTCCGAGTGATCACGAATGGTCCATTCTATATAAGTTTTTGGGTTATAATGAAGAATCAGGTAACAAACTCAAAAGTCTAAGCGCTTGGAAAAATAATGGCAACGGATCTAATAGTTCAAAGTTTGATGGCTTGCCGGGTGGTTATAGAGTGAATACCGGTGGTGCATTCGTTTATTTATTTTACAATTGTAATTTCTGGTCATCAACAAGTCATGATAAAACAAATGCTTGGGGACGTGGCCTTGTCGATTACAATGGCAATTTCACACGATTCTATGACCATAAATCTTTTGGTTTTTCTGTTCGTTGTATAAAAAATGCCGATTATTTTTGATTCTTACGACTAGCTCTAATGAACAATCATAAATTGACTGGTGCAATTTCCAATTGTTAGAAAATAGCTCCCCGGATTTAACTCGCTTGTACTAATTCTATTGCTGAAAGGGACTGTTCCACTACTTATTTTATTGCCAATTAAATCGAATAGTTGATACGATTGATTTTCAAATCCAATAATTTGAAGGTATTCATTGCACGGATTTGGAGATATGGATAGCGTCTGCTCTTCTATTCCTCCAAGAAATTCTACGCAGAAAGGCTCTTGGATCCATTCAAAAATAAGATCAAATCCGATAAAAGTAGGGCTTGAGGGGGCGTGGCTGCTTTCATCAATTAAAATATTACTTTGTATGATTGAGTTTTCAATAATCGGATTTTCTGCATTTGAATAACTACAAAAGTTAAATAAGCCTGAAATTGAATCGGCATGGCTAATTGAAAAATGTTTTTGTAAAATAGTCTGATTTTTAATTCCATACATTGGACCATTACTTAACATTGTTATGCCAGAGGTATCTTGCTCTATGTTTTGGATATTCCCCCAATGAAAAAAACTCTCATTGTTAGTTAAATTTCCATTTTCGTTTAGTGAATAGGCATTCGATCCGAATGCCCCACCTATCCAATACCAGTAATTGGCAGAATCAACTTTAAATAAGGGTTTTAAGGCGTCTTCTTCAAAATTAGACATGGGGGATGGTAGATTTAGTTGTTCGATCAGTGCGCCAGTACTATCGATTTGAACCAGATCAATTTGATTACCTGCATTTCCTCTATTTGCTATTACGAACGAGTTTGCTAGCGAAATGAGCTGTATGAAATTAGGTTGATAAGGATCTTCGTATTTTTTCGACCATAGGATTGTTCCATTACTATCTAATTTTGCGACAATTCCTGCCGATATCCCTTGATCTTGAAAACTTCCACAAACTATTAAATTTTGATTATCAGCTGAAAGTAGGTCATTGAATTCAAACCCAGCAACTGGCATACTGAACAAATTACTCCACAAACTATTTCCTGAAGGATCTAGCATTTCTATGATGGATTGGTTTTGATTGTCTGTCGAAGTCACAATCGCAATGTTGCCGTTCGACAGGACGAATATGTCTTTTATTTCTGAATCAACCGCTCCATAATTCGTGGTGTTTGTCCAAAGCATGTTACCGTTATGATCCACTAAGGTAACTAGGCTTTCCCAATAGGGTGGTGCACTAAGATCCATTAATTTTCTTCCGCCAATTAAAAAAGTAGTATCCGAATATTTTTCAATGATGCTCAACTGGTTAAAACTCGATAGTGCGGAAGCTTGAACATATTGAACTGATGTTAGATGACCTGCAGCGTCGTATTTTGATAAAAAACCTTGGTTTTGTGTAGTTTTTCCGACCACAAATACTTCACCATTCACATGATGGTAAGAATCTTTCGCAAATAGTTCATTCAATACACTATAATTGCGGAACACATAATCTTGTGCTGAGACACTTAATGATATAAAACAAAAGAAACCCAGAATGATTTTTCGCATATGATTGAATTAGTAATTGTCTATAAGTTGTTTAATTCTGATTTTATGAAATTAATGAGCGATGTTAGGTGATTGGAGGAAAAGTCAAATTTAATATTGGCCGTTTTATAAATTTCCGGTATTGACTTAGTATAGCCAAGGGATAAAGCCGCTTTGTAATCTTGAATTGTTTTAGGATAATTTTCTATGCTATTCTTCCAAATCCCCAAAGCACCTAATTGTGCTATTCCGTATTCAATGTAATAAAAGGGAACTTCAAATAAATGTAGCTGGCGTTGCCATGATGTATTGATTTGATCTTCAAAACCTGACCAATCCGTAAGGCCCGTTCCATATTCTTTGGAAAGTGTTGCCCAGTAAGCGTGTCTTTCGGCGATACTGTGATTGACATTTTCATAAATCCAATGCTGAAAGGCATCTATTTGTGCTATCCAAGGAAGTACTTTTAACACGGATTCTAATTGGTCATTTTTTGCCCGCTTTAATTCTTCTTTATTTGGGTAAAACTCCTCCCAATAAGGCATTGTTAACAGCTCCATTGACATAGAAGCTAATTCTGCGACTTCTGAAGGTAAATTTTTGAATCCAGTTAATTCGAGGTCTCTACTTAGAAAGGAATGCACGGCGTGTCCGCCCTCATGAATCATGGTAACCAAATCTCTTTGTGCACCCACAGCATTCATAAATATAAAAGGAACTCCTATTTCATACAAGGGATAATTGTAGCCACCAGGCGCTTTTCCTGTTTTTGATTCTAAATCTAAATGTCCTAATTGTTCCATTGTATTCAAGCAATCCGCAAAGTATGGATCGATTTTCGCAAAAATCCTCTTTGTTCCTTCAAGCATTTCCTGTCCTGTTTCGAAAGGCTTTAAGGGTTTATTTCCAGCAGGGTCAAAATCTAAATCCCAAGGTTTAAATTTTTCTTTGCCTATTTGCTTGAGTTTTTTTTGTTGTATTTCTTTAACTACAGGAACAATTAGCGTTTTTATGGCATGGTGAAAATCAAAACAATCCTCTTTTGTGTAATCAAATCGACCTAAGGATTCAAATTTATAATCACGAAAATTATCAAATCCTGCATTCGTTGCAAGTAGGTGTCTTTTTTGGATTAACTCAGTAAATAATTCATCCAGTTTTTCGGTGTCCATTCTTCTTCGCTCCACCATTTTAGTAAAGGCTTCTTTACGAATGGCTTCATTTTGTTCTTTAAGATATTGAGCCGCTTTTTGCATCGTGATTTCATTGCCATCCATCTCTATCGTTTGTGCGGCTGAAATAACGCCATATTTTTGCGCTAGTTCATTTAATTCTGATTCCAGCGGTATGTTTTCTTCTCTGAATAATTGTAATTGAACATCATACGATTTAAAATAAATCCGATAGGCTTCATCTTTAAGTAAGGCATCTTTGTAAGGACTATTGTTTTGAATTTTATTCAAAGCATCATCTAATGGAGATAATTTAGGTTGAATTTCTGTAATAAATAAATTGTAATCTTTCGAATACGCTTGATTGGTGGTGTCAATGGTCATTTTTATGTACCTCCAAGCGGCATCTTCTTCCAGTACGGCATCCAACTCACTGCGATGTTTCAACCAAGTAATAAAATTCTCCAAGGAGGTTATTTCTCTATTTATCAGGTCATCATAATATACGGAAACGGATTCAAATGAATCGATTTTTAAGTTATCTGCTAGAAAAATGCGAGGATTTTTAGTTACGTTCATTTTTGTTATTAAGAGTATAAAAATAGATTTATTTATCGAAAAATGGCCAAAAAAAAAGCACCCGAAGGTGCTTTTGATAAGGTTTGACTTTTTATTCCTTTATGAACTTTACCACACACGCTTTATTGTTATTATAAATACCTAAGAAGTAAGGTCCGGCAGCCAATTTTTTACTCATTTCAATGGTGTTTTTGGCACTGCCATTTTGTGCACCAAGTTTGAATTCAGAAACAACTTGGCCTTGCATATTAAATAATTTACAGTTGACTACATCTCCAATTACTCCGTCAATTTGTAAGTCAAATGTTCCATTATTTGGATTGGGGTAAAGTAAATTAACTTGAAGACTTGCGTTGTTATTTTCCTCAATTCCTTGAATAGCATCGATAACTACCACTGTAGTAGAAATACACCCATTGTTATCTTGAATGTAACAGGTATAGGTTCCTGAAAACAACATCGAGAATAATGATCCTGAATAGTAATTTGTCCCATTGATACTATACGTATATGGTGCAAGACCTCCCGATCCAGTTAAGGTAATTGTTCCATTATTCCATGAAGCTGGGGTAGATACGCCTACTACTGATAGGGCAGATGGTTCTACCACTGTCGTCGTGTAGGTCGATAGACATCCATTTACATCTTTAATGGTGACTGTGTATGTCCCAGGTGCTAAACCTGCAAATTGAGTATTTGCTGAAAAGTTGGTCCCATCGATACTATAGGTATACGGTGCCGTCCCACCAGATGCTAATGCCGTAACCATTCCATCATTCATTCCGAAACAAGAAACGGTGGTTGGTGATGCTGTTGCGACTAATGCTGATGGTTGGTTGATTGTAATTGTGGTGCTTCCAATACATCCTGCAGCATCTTTTGCATAAAAAACATAGGTGCCTGCAGCTAAGTTGGTAAACGTTCCTGATGCCACATAGGTAATCCCATTTTGTGAATAAGTATAAGCACTTTGTCCACCCGTAGCGACAAGCTGTACGGATCCATTTTGTTGACCATTACAAAGTACATTACTGGTTTGACTTGGTGTTACAGTAATTTGAGTATTCGTGGATAATTGAATGGATCCTGTTCCTGCACATCCTGTATTATCAGTTACCGAATAGGTAATTAATCCAGGTGCTAAACTTGAAAATACGCCACTTCCTTGATTAGCTCCACCATTTATTGCATAAACATAAGGCGAAAAACCACCACTAACACTGATCGTAATTTGACCATTGTTCACAGTGCAGCTCGGTGCAGTATTTACGACCGAGGTAACTAACAACGTAGAAGCACCTGCAGTAATTGTAGCAACTTTTGTGTCGTTGCAAGTGTTTTCATCGGGGGTAGAGGCATTCACTGAAATGGAAGTTGCAGTAATAGTATTGGGACCTGCAACTAAGCCTGAAACAGTTATAAAAATGGTATCCTTTGCGCCAACACTTGTTAATTGATTGGATGAATAATTAACATTGGTAACTGCACCTGCGCCAACCTGCCAACTAAAACTTCCTGTTGTAATTGGATTCGTCCCTCTGTTTTCAATAACAACACCAACTTGAGCGGTAGAACCACAAATAGCAGCAACATTCACAGGATAAACAGCAACAATCATTGCATCCGTTGCTTCAGGGTTCATTCGAATAGCTGATACACTTGATTTTGTTGCTGCACTATAATAAACGCCCGTGAAATAAAATGTTTGACCATCAAAATCATCGATTGACATGTGGTGATAATCACCCCACCTTGTATTGCCTGTTTTGGATCCCGTTCCTGCGATAATGGTTGTTTCAGTCATGGTCATTTGTCCAAGTGGGTCACACGGCTTTCTACCAGTCATTTTTAAACTTGGAAAATCTCCAGCAGTATTGCTTGAGGTGGAATAAGCCATGATAATATTACCATATTTATCAATGTTAATTGCTGGCATCCAACGGTTAGTAGTGGTTCCTGGTGCATAAGTGCCTTCTTGGTAAAGACTCCAAGATCCAATGCTTCCAGTGGCTCTTCTTATTTCAATCCAACGCACCCCAGAACGATCAGCACCGTTAACATCTGTTGATAAACAAAGCACCATTGATTGGTGGGTATCAAAAATTCGCATCGGCGCTTTAAACATAACAGTTTCCCTTAATGGATCCAAATCTACTGTAGTTCCTGGTTGTGGGATACACGTAAAGCTTGTTAATCCACATAATTTAGAATCAATTTCAGCTATTGAGATATCTTGTGTTTTGGCGACAGTAGCTGTACTCGCTACCCAGTTAATGGTCATTTCCCACAATTCAATCCAATCATTCGTTGGGCTGTCGGGCGTTCCATTTGTATGTGATTCATCATCTCTATGACGAACAAATAATGGTTTCATATTAGCTGGCGCCGCAATATCACCTTCTAAATCAACAGGGGTAATAGATTGAAAACCAAAGCCGTTTAATGAATATCCTATATCCACTCCAATAAATGGAGAAGCTGTCCCTGCTAATAAACTGCTAAGTTTCATGGCGTAAATGGTAGGTGGACCTCCTTCATTTGTAGAGACAAGAAAGGCATCTGATGTTGGGCAAAAACTCCACTTTGGATAATCTGGAAAACTTGGACAAGTAAATTGGTAGGTAAAATAGGCACCTTGTGGATTACTTGTTTGTGAAACATGCAGCAATAACTTATTTCCTGTAGATGAAAACTCCATTAAAAACCATCTTTTTGCAGGTTTATAATATAATACAATTGGGTCACCTAAGCCTGAGGGGCCTCCTAAAGCTTGCATTGTTAAGGAACTTGAAATAATAGCGCCAGTTGATTTATTGAATATTCGGTATACTGCTCCACCACCAGAGTTAGTAGATTGTATGGTCACCGTACTATCTGCATCTACAGTTGGATCCGGAGGCGACAAATTTTGACCAAGGCCGGTACCTTGCCATAGAACAGTGGCACTGGTTGTTTTTTGGAAATTTTCGTGTTGTTGCCACACCCAATCTATATTGTGGCTAGGCGATTGATCAACCAGAATTAGGTCTCGTCCTTTAAAATTTGGTTTAATAACGATGTTTTTAGGTGTCACTTCTTCTTCATTGGCAGGAATCAAATAACTTGTTGTAGGTGTAAAATTCCCGTAAAATGTGGATGTTTGAGATTTCGCAAAGTGAAATATAAAAAGGAGAATAGATGAGAGTAAAAGTTTATTCATAGCTGAAATTTTAAGTTTCAAATATAAAACAATTTATAGTATGGTATGTTTAGGAAAGCTATATTATTAATTTTACTAAAAATTAAATTTGAAAATAATTCTATCACCAACAAAGACGTTACAATTTCATCCTTCATTGAAAGGCGAAACAACTAGTGAATTATTGTTTTTTCCGGAGGCTTCAAAAATAATGAAGTCACTGCATAAATTAAAAGTGGATGAAATTAAGGACTTGATGGGTATATCTTCAAAAATTGCCGAAGAATGTTACGCTTGGAATAAAGAGTGGCTCCACAATCATGAAAATAATAGCAATTTATTTCCTGCTATTTCAATGTTTTCAGGGGAGGTCTATCGTTCTTTTGATTATGCCACGTTAACGTCAAATGAATTAGCGCTTGCCAATGATAGAATTCTTATATTATCCGGACTTTATGGAGTATTGCGGCCTTTAGATTTGGTTTCTCCATACCGTTTAGAAATGAAAACAAAGTATAATTGGAAAAAGGATTGTTCTTCTCTCTATCAATATTGGGCAGATCGCCCAACCAATCTTCTTAAAGAAAGTCCCATTATTGTGAATTTGGCATCGCAAGAATATTTCGCTGCACTGGATGTAAAGAAAATAAAGGGACGCATAATTACACCTGTCTTCAAAGAAAAACAAAACGGATCATTAAAAATGGTCATGATGTACGCCAAGAATGCGCGGGGTAAAATGGCTCGTTTTCTAATTCAAAATGAGTTAAGTGACATCAATGATTTAAAGAAATTTAATTTGGATGATTATTCCTACGACCCTTTCCATTCAACGGAAGACGAATGGTGTTTTGTGCGTTAATGAACATTCAAATTAATCAATAAGCTCACTTAACTGCTGACCAACTGCCGCTCCAATAGCGACACCCATTCCACCCATTCTAATTCCGACGTACACATTATCCGTAATTTTTTTGACTATCGGTTGTTTTGACTTTCCAACACCCATAATTCCGGACCAGTTGTAATCGATTTCAATAGGTTGATTTGGTATAATGATTTCCTCTAATATAGTTCGTAAGGCTGTCTGAATGTGTTCAGTGGTTGCTAAGTCGGTAGTGGTTTCTCCTTTAATATCGATATTTCTGCCACCGCCAAGTAAAATTCTATTGTTGATGGATCTGAAATAATAATATCCTTTATCCATGTGGAAGGTACTATTCATGGCGAGATTAGAGATTGGTTTTGTTACTAGTACTTGGGCACGCGCCGGAATCACATCTTCATCAACCAACTGTGATGCAAACCCATTTGAACAAATAATCAATCGGTCTGCTTTCACCTCACCAATATTTAGTGTGATGGATACGCCTGATTCTGTGGCATCATATTTTTGACATTCAATCCCGAAAAGGATGGAGATTCCCAAGTGTACCGCTTTTTGGTGAAGTTGCTCAATGAGTTTTCCTGTATTGATACTTCCTTCAATCTGATTAAAATAGGCCGTTTTTAAGCCCTTAAAACCAAATTTACGGTTGGGCTCATTTTCAATAAGGTAGGTTTTTTCTTTTTTTGTGATTTTCTGACTTTCTTTGTTGAGATACGCGATAAAATCGGGATCAATATCCTTATCATTTTTTCTTATTAAATCATAGGAGCCACAAGCATTGTAATCTATCTTACTTGGGTCCACTAATTCAAACAACGTTTTCAAGCCGGTAAAACGTGACTGAAAAGTATCCCAAACTTCATTTTCGGGAATAGTCTTCAAATCTTCAAATAACTCGCTTGGGCTTCCGAAACAAGCAAATCCAGCATTTTTAGTACTTGCACCACTTGGCAAATATCCTCTTTCAATAATTAGGATTTTCCAGTTAGGTTTTTTCTTTTTAACAGCGATAGCTGTACTTAATCCAACTATACCAGCACCTACTATTAGCAAGTCTATTCCTTCAAAATAAGTCGTTCTTTCCCAATAACTTAATTGGTCTATTTGTAACATTTTTTTTATTAATGATTTTTTCTCAAATTTGTACAATACAAAGTTACGATTCTCAAGCAATTTGGTCTTTGTGCTTAGCTTTATTTTGAATTATGCGAAATATCCTTAATTTATTTTTTGTCTTTACTTTTTGTTATCCGTTAAGTGCTCAAACGCTTGAAATTATTATTCCTGGGTCTGTTAATAATTATGAATCTAAAGCAAAGATATTTGGTGCTACACTTTATTTAGTGCAAGAAGGTGTCACTTTATCAAAGACAATTACCACCAACACCGGGGAATATAATATCGTTTCAAAAATCAACAAGAAAATTCCTTTTGAATTGATTATTTCCAAACCGAATTACATTACTAAAAAGGTGTATTTTGATTTTAAAACTATAACGACTAAAGGACCAGACCCTAGCATCCAAGCCGTTAGTGAATTAGTTGTAGAACTGTTTGCTACCAAAAAAGGGGTCGCAATAACTGTAGGACCAAACGATTATGCTGAAAAATTCACTTGGGATAATGATCAAAAAATTGCCGTTCCTGATGATGAATATAAAAAAATGTCTGATGACAAGATCATTAATTTTTATAAAGAGTCAGAGAATAATGCCATCGTTTCTATTTTGTTGTCGAAGGCGGATGCGAGTGCCCGTGCGGGTAATTATCAAAACGCATTGAGCTATGCTGATTCTGCTTTGACAGTAAAACAAAACGATAGCATCATTCTTAAAAAGAAAGTAGATTATCAAAAAGGATTAGATGCCTTGCTTGCCGATGGAAAAAAAGCGGTAGAAATAGCGACACTTCTTCAGGAAGGAGAGGAATTCATTAAAATTGAAAAGTATCCTGAAGCCACAACAAAATTTAATGAGGTTATTAAGAAAGATCCTGCCAATGCGGAAGCTAAAAAACAACTTGATAAAATTAAAGAATTAGTAGCAAGCAAGACTGCTCAAATAAATGATGCAAAAGAGTTGATAAAATTGAGAGCTAATGCCGATAAATTAATCGCAAACAAGAAATATAGTGATGCTATACTTGAACTAAACAAAGCGTTAAAACTTTCCATTCCTGCTAACGACAAATCAAAAATCGAAACAGATATTGCCGATTTAAAATTAAAAATAAAGGGGCTTGATATTGAAAAGCAATTAGCAGAAGAATTAAAAATGGCGAAGAAATCTGATGATTTAAAGGAATATTCTAAATCCAAAGAAAATTACTCTAAAATAGCAGAACTTTTAGAATTGTTGGATCCTAAGATTAGGGAGACACAAAAACAGTTAGTCAATAAACAGCTCGATGAAAGTCTTGGAAAAGCGTTAAAAGTCGCTAATGAATTAAATTCTAAATCAGAATATGATAAAGCGATAGAATCGTATAAGTTGGCTGAAATACTGATAAATTCAATGTTGGATAAGGATCAAAAAAAATCTAAATTGGAGGAAGTTAAAATACACATTGCTGAGGTAGAGCAAAAACGTAATGATGATGCGAAAAAATATTCGGACGCGATTGCTAAAGTAATCGAGGCAATTGATAATGCACCAACTACCTTGATCGACGCAACAAATCTTCTTTCCAAGGACCCGCTAAAAAACAAATCTACAACTAAAGAAATCATCGAATTAAAGGCCCGCATAGATGTCATCAAGAAATATTATGCCGATAAGAAAATAAAATTAAATTCGGTTTGGTCAAAAGATTCAATTAAGGCCAATATTGCACTCAATGAAATTTATACACAAGCTATCGCATCAAAGGTTTCAACTACTGAATTAGGAAAAGTTAAATTCTCCGTCGATTCGTTGAATAAAATTTTGAATCCAACTAAAAAGGCAAATCCACAAATAAATAAATCAGGCATCTTACTTGCAGCACCAGGATTACAAATCGATACCGCCAATGCCAGTGCATCTTTTCAGCGTTTGGAATTTACAAGGACTAGTATTGAAGCTGGAAAACAGGATTACCTCACTGATTTAAAAAATGATATTGAAATAGAAAACTATTTTCGGAATACGCAGCAACAGGTTTCTCGCGATGAAGCGGCGTTACAAGTACAGAAAGCGGTTACTGAAATTCAGGTGATCAATCAGGAAAAAATAAAGGAAGGTATTGAGCGTGAAGTTATCTTGAAAAAAATCATTCAGGATAATGACTATGCTATTTATCAGCGAGAATTAAACGCACTTTTAGTACAAGAACAAAAAGCAACATACATTCAAAAGGAAAAGAATAAATTAGATGAATACCTTTATCAACAACAATTAAAGGATGATAGTATCAGGATAAGGGAAACGAAGAATTATCAAGATGTAAAAAATTATATTGAAAGGCAAAACACAGAATTAGCCAAATTGAATGATTTGAATGCTAAAAATTTACAGCGTATAAAAAATCAAGTGGAAATAGATAATCATCGCAGAGATTCTATTGCTAAATCACAGCAAGAAATTGCTGCAAAGCAAATTGTGAAACAAGGTAATTTTGTCGAATCTACCGTAAGGAATCCAAATTACATTCGAGATGAAAAGGGTATTTGCTTTGCGTGGAACGCGGTCACTGAAAAAGTTTATGAAATTAAGAATTCAGATGGATTTGTGGTTTCAGTGATTGTAAGAAGGGTAGTGGTTGATCAATACGGTTACGGTGTTGTTTATGAACACACAAGAAATGAAAAAGGAATCTCTTCCTTTACGCTTAATGGCGCAATTATTACCGAGTTTATTTGGTTTAACGATTCAACCGGCGCTGGCGTTATCATTCCGAATCTGGTGGTGGTAACAGCTTGTTAGTATAGTATTTTTTTTTTTAACTGTGAATTGAATCAAAGTTCAGTTTATCTTTATCCTTAAATTAATCGTATGCATGTACATTTTATTGCCATAGGAGGAAGTGCCATGCACAATCTTGCTATTGCCTTAAGTCGAAAAGGATTTACCGTAACAGGATCTGATGATGAGCTATTTGAGCCATCAAAAACACGTTTGAAAACCGAAGGTATTCTCCCTTCGAATATTGGATGGAATGAAGCTAATATTCATGTTGGATTAGATGCGGTCATTCTTGGTATGCATGCTAGAGAAGATAATGTAGAATTGATCAAAGCGAAATCCTTAGCCATTCCCATTTACTCCTATCCTGAATATTTATACGAACAAAGTAAGGAGAAAATTAGAATTGTGATTGGTGGAAGTCATGGAAAAACTACGATTACTTCCATGCTACTCCATGCTACTAAAAAATTAGGTGTCAATGTTGATTACATGGTTGGTGCTCAATTAGAGGGTTATGATTGTATGGTGAAACTAACAGATGATGCTAAATTCATGGTCTTGGAAGGGGATGAATACCTCAGTTCGCCGATAGATCGCCGTCCTAAATTTCATCTGTATCATCCGAATATTGCCTTAATTAGTGGAATTGCTTGGGATCATATTAACGTTTTTCCAACTTTTCAAAATTATGTTGATCAATTCGATATTTTCTGCTCCTTAATTTCGCCAAATGGCAAATTGATATACAATGAAGAAGATCCTAATGTACATGTTTTAGGCAGAAAATATGAAGATTCTTTGCAAGCAGTCCCTTACAAAACACCTGAATTTAAGCCCACCTCAGAAGGTACGTTGATGGCATACAATGGTGAATTGTATCCATTATTTATTTTTGGCAATCATAATTTGCAAAATTTAGTTGGGGCAATGTACTTGGCTGAATCAATGGGGATTGCGAATGCTGATTTTTTGCATGCCATGATTGATTTTAAAGGTGCAGGTAAACGTCTTCAAAAAGTGGTGGAAACAAAAAACTTTACATTTTTTAAGGATTTTGCGCATTCTCCTTCTAAATTAAGCGCTACAACTGCAGCAATAAAACAACAATATCCAAATCGAAAAGTGGTGGCATGTATGGAATTACATACATTTTCTTCTTTGAAGAAAGAGTTTTTACCCCATTATAAAGACACGATGTTGGCAGCAGATGTCTCCCTGGTTTACTTTAATCCTGAGGTAGTTGCGCATAAAAAATTAGTTCCTATTTCAAAAGAGGATGTTTTTAATGGTTTTGGAGGAAATATTTCAGTTTTTGATAATAGTACTAATTTTTTAAATTATATTTATTCTGAAAATTGGAACGACGCAGTTCTTCTACTCATGTCATCTGGTAATTTTGATGGTATTGATTATGAATTGCTTGGGGAGGAGATAATACAAAAATTGGTATAAAATGCACAGAGTTAGCGCCTTATCTTTCGTATTATTATTTTTGCATTCATTCGCCTATACGCAATTCAATGTAAAGAAATCGAAAGAATTGGATTTGTCCTTGTTTAAAAGTACGGATTATCAATTTTCGGTTCTTGTCTATGATGTGGAAGCTAATAGCTATTTGCATTACAATGATTCATTAATAAATAATCCGTACACGCCTGCTTCGACGTTTAAAATTGCTAATACAATTATTGCCCTTGAAAATGGGGTGATTGATAGCGCAAATTTTTTGATTAAATGGGATGGCGTTAAACGTGAAAACACCAAATGGAATGCTGATCAAACGTTAAATGAAGCTTTTCGGAATTCTACCGTTTGGTATTTCCAGGAACTTGCAAAAAAAATTGGAAATGATAAAATGCAGGCTGGACTTGAATTATTAAATTATGGAAACAAAGCGATTGGTACTGAAATAGACAAATTTTGGTTAAATGGAACGTTAAAAATAACTATGCAAGACCAAGTTGGATTTCTCACCAACATCATTAAAAGAAAATACAAGTTAGCTCCATATACGTATGAATGCCTTCTACAAGTAATGAAATATAACCTTTCGTATCAATACGTTGTTTATTGTAAGTCTGGTTGGGGACAACAAGGATCGGAAGATATTGGATGGTTAGTGGGTATGCTAATAAAAAATGGAAAACAATATGCGTTTTCTACCTTAATTACCACCAATGATTACAAAAAATTTGACATGGCGACCTTGAGATATAGAATATCTAAGGCTGTATTTGATGGTTTGAAGTAGCTCGAAAGACGACACCTCGATAGATTAGTGCAATAATTAAACTGTTAAATGTTGAATACATCAACAATGCTAATAATGAAATTATCATCGTGAATTTTGGACTTGTCCACTGCCTCGTTTGATTTATTCCTTCCTTTACTAATTCTTGATCTGTCTTGTTTTCTAATGAAGGATTAGATTTTCTTAGCTCAGTTAAAAACTTTTTATCAGAGAGTGATTTACGCGTTTCTTCAATTTGATGTTGGTTGTATTCCGGATGAATATAGGAATAAAAGACAAAAAGGAAACAGCTAATGATAACAGTATGAGGCATTGCTGCGGTCATGCCTGTTTTTATATCTAATAATAAATTACTTCCTTCTTTTTGATTTTTCTTTACGATGTATAGGCCAATTGATACAGCACTGGTCAGTAAAAACATATTTAGAAATACAAACATTTTTGGATTCCCAAATTCAAATAGTCCAAGTGCGAATGCACCGTAGCGTATTACTATCCAAATAAATGCAGTGCAAATGCCAACTTTGACTGGAATTTTCATCTTAACTGTTCATTGAAATAAGAAATTCTTCATTTGAAATGGTGTTTTCCATATGTGATTTAAGGAATTCCATAGCTTCCACTGGATTCATATCGGCAATGAATTTACGCATCACCCATACACGTTGCAAAATATCTTTGCTAACGAGCAAGTCCTCTCTGCGTGTTCCTGATGCGGTAATGTCAATTGCTGGATAAATTCTTCGATTAGAAATTTTTCGGTCTAATTGTAATTCCATATTACCTGTCCCTTTGAATTCTTCAAAAATAACTTCATCCATTTTAGAACCTGTCTCTGTTAAGGCGGTAGCAATAATGGTTAGGGAGCCACCATTCTCAATTTTTCGAGCCGATCCAAAGAATCTTTTTGGTTTATGCAAAGCATTCGCATCTACACCACCAGATAAAACTTTTCCTGAAGCAGGAGAAACGGTATTGTAGGCACGTGCTAAACGCGTAATTGAATCGAGAAGAATACAAACGTCATGGCCACATTCAACCATTCTTTTTGCTTTCTCCAATACCATATTTGCCACTTTTACGTGTCTTTCAGCTGGTTCGTCAAAGGTAGAGGCGATAACTTCTGCTTTTACACTTCTCGCCATATCAGTAACTTCTTCAGGTCGCTCATCAATTAATAAAACGATTAGGTATGTTTCTGGATGGTTGGCCGCAATAGCATTCGCAACGTCCTTCAATAACATGGTTTTACCAGTTTTAGGTTGCGCGACAATCATACCGCGTTGTCCTTTACCGATTGGCGCAAACAAATCCATAACTCGCGTAGATAATGTCTCTTGAGCGTGGCCTGTCAGTTTAAATTTTTCATCCGGAAATAAGGGGGTTAAATATTGAAAAGGAACCCTATCGCGGATGTATGATGGGTGTCGACCATTAATGGATTCTACTTTTACCAAAGGGAAGAATTTTTCTCCTTCTCTTGGCGGACGAATGGTTCCTTTTACGGTATCACCAGTCTTTAATCCAAACAGTTTAATTTGATTTTGAGAAACATAAATATCATCTGGAGATGGTAAGTAATTATAATCGGAAGATCTTAAAAATCCGTAACCATCTTGTATCACTTCGAGAACTCCTTCGGCTGAAACAATTCCAACTAAATCATAATTTTCTTCCATTCTTCTTTGCTGTTCACGATCCTGTTGAGATGGCGCTGATGCTGCAGATGGATCTTGATTGGGATTAGATGGAGTGTTATTCGGCTGTCGTTGATTGGGGTTCTCTTGTTGATTATGTGGCTGCCGTTGATTGGGATTTTCCTGCTGATTATGCCCTTGTTTCTGATTTGGATTTCTATTTGGGCGCGGAGAATTAGCAGCTTTTTCAACAGGTTCTTTAGGTAGAACTTTCTCTTCGGCTTGTTCTTCTTCGATTTTTGGTTCAGTAATTTCCTCGATCGCTTGTACCTCAACTGAAATAGTTGTTTCCTCTACATCTGTTTCAAATGAAAGCATCGCTTGGTCATTTTTAGGCACTTCCTTTTCCATTTTTGGCATCGGTGGAATAGAAGAATTGGTATTTTCAACCACTATTTTTCTAGGTCGCTTTTCTCTTCCGCTAGGACTAGTTTCTTTCGCTTCCGTATTTATTTTATCGACTTTTTCTTCCGAAGTAGTTGAACTATTTAATATAGCACTAATTAAAGCTGCTTTTTTTAAGGATTCTATATTTTGTAGACCTATAGTGGCAGCGATAATACGCAAATCATTTAGTGTTTTATTCTCTAATTCTTTTTGATCCATGAAATTGATTTGATTTTTATAAGGAAGATTTGATTGGGATTAGGACGTGGCCTATATAATAGAATGCAAGTATATGAATTATTTTTGATTATAAATCACTTTAATGAAATTATGTTTTACGTTTTTTCTTTTTAGCCGCAGGGAATAATATATTATTTAAAATAAGACGATAGCCAGGTGAATTTGGGTGCAGATTTAAATCGGTTTCTGGGTCGTTAACAAAATGTTGGTAATCTTCGGGATCATGACCCGCATAGAAGGTCCATGTGCCTTGTCCTAATTCTCCATGAATGTAGCGAGCTGTATTCGCTGCTTTATTTTCACCTAGTATGAGTACATTAGATTTGATGAATTCTTTATTGAAATCTGTTGTTTGTCCCATAAATCCATTGATGGTGTTAGTGTGACATTGGGTGAGCATCGTTGGAACAACATCCCATTTAGCGGAAAAATCAAATAGCGTAAAAACATCTAATTGTTCAGTAATAATCCCTTTGTTTCTTAAATCGGTAGCATCAATATCTGAATATTCGTAAACCATGGGATCTTTGTTTACATGAAAATCTTCAAATGCAAAGGTTTTTGTGAAATCAAGTTCATCTTGAGAATTGGGGTCAGATCTATCTCCATCAAAAATGGATTCACAAATATCTGTCTCCTCTGCTGCTAAAGCGATATCAAAACTGTCGGTGCCACTGCACATTGTAAATAGAAACCCGCCTCCGATAACGAAGTTCTTTAAACTTTTAGCTACGGCTAATTTTAGTTCAGAGACTTTTTTAAATCCCAGTAATTTGGCATCTTTTTCTGCATTAATAACTTGTCGTTGATACCATGCCTGACCGTTTGCGGAGCTATAGAATTTCCCATATTGTCCTGTAAAATCTTCGTGATGTAAATGCATCCAATCGTATTTTGGAAGCGCACCCATCACTATGGCAGAGTCATATATTTTATCATATTTTATTTCTGCGTATTCTAAAACCATGGTTACTGCGTCATCCCAAGGTTGTAGGTTTGGAGGAGAATAAACAGCAATTTTTGGTGCTTTTTCCAATTGTACTATTTCCATATTGACTTCTGGATTGCCAATTTCATTCTTTATTTGATTCACTTGTCCGTCTGTTAACACTTCATATTTGACTCCACGAATTTTTAATTCTTCTTCAATGGTTTTTAGATGTGGCATTAAAAAAGATCCACCTCGATAATTCAATAACCACTCAATGGTTAAACCGTTTTCTAAGGTCCAATAAGCTATACCATAAGCTTTTAAATGATTTGTCTGACGGGTATCCATTGGAATTAATAATTGTGTTGAGAAACAATTAGCCATCCACAAAAAGGAAATAAAAAGAAGGAGAATTTTTTTCATACAGTATTAGAAAGGGGTATCTTCTTTTGAATTATCTAAAAAATCATTGATGCCATTATCGGCACTCATTTTACTAGGCATAGTATATGTATTTGCTTCTGATTCAAATGTATTATCAAATGTTGAATCATTGTTGTCATACGCCTGGGTTAAATTCTCAAATCGTGCATATTCAGGTACAAAACGTAATCTTACACGATCTGTCTTTCCATTTCTATGTTTTGCAATGATTATTTCTCCAATTCCATGGTTAGAATTACCGTCATCATCTTTAACTATACCATAATAATCCGGTCTATAGATAAAAGAAACAATATCAGCATCTTGTTCAATCGCTCCAGATTCTCTTAAATCTGATAAAATTGGTTTCTTGTCCCCACCACGTTGTTCCACTGATCTACTTAACTGAGCAAGTGCAATAATTGGGATATTTAGTTCCTTCGCAATTTCTTTAATCGACCTAGAAATATTGGATATTTCTTGTTCTCGATTACCAGATCCTTTGCCATCTTTAGCTGACATTAATTGCAAGTAATCAATAATAACCAGTTGTATGTCATGTTGGGCTTTTAACCTTCTACATTTCGCTCGAAAATCAAAAATACTGATGGCGGGTGTATCATCGATAAAAATTGGTGCTGCGGATAATGCAGTTATTCGACTGTGTAATTGTTGAAATTCATGATCAGCAAGATTACCCTTTCTTAGTTTTTCTGAGTCAATACGAGCCTCTCCAGCAATTAATCTTTTCACTAACTGCACAGCTGACATTTCTAAGGAAAAAACAGCTACCCCCATGTTATAATCAACGGCTGTATTTCTTGCCATGGAAAGAACGAGGGCAGTTTTTCCCATACCTGGTCTCGCAGCAATTACGATCATATCAGATCTTTGCCATCCCGATGTGATTTTATCCAATTCATGGAAACCACTTGGTGTCCCTGAGATGCCATCTGGATTGTTTCGAGCTTTTTCAATTTCAGCAATGGCATCACCGACAATGTTTTGCATGGTTGATGCTTGCTTCGTCATATTTGATTCAGCAATTTGAAATAAGTTAGATTCTGCTTTATTTAGCAAGTCAAAGACATCAAAAGTTTCGTCGTATGCATCTCGAATTATTTCGCTACTTACTTTTATTAATTCACGTTTTATGAATTTCTCGGCAATAATTCGTGCGTGAAATTCGATATGAGCCGATGAGGCAACCCTATTTGTTAATTGGGCAATATACGCAACTCCTCCAGCAGCCTCTAATTCTCCATTTTTTTGTAATCTGTCGGTTACTGTGATTAAATCTACTGGTTTTGTACTCGCAAATAATTCATGCATCGCACCATAAATGAACTGGTGCCTAGGATCGTAAAAGCTTTCTTTGGTAATAATGTTAATGGTATCGTTTAAGGCTTCTTTTTCAAGCATCATCGCTCCTAAGACGACTTGCTCAATATCAGTTGCTTGTGGGGGTATTTTTCCAATGTCTCCTGTTAAAACCGATGGGTTTTTTATACGAACATTGGGTTTACGATTATTTTCAATATTATCCATAAGCAAAATTAGTAAAACGACTTGAGAGAAAAATGATGGAAGACCAAACTTAAGCAAAAGTTATGAATTCTTGTTATAAACACTTGTTAATAATTCAACATAATTCTTTGAGGGCTTTTGCAGTTCCTATTTTTAAAGTGATGGTGTCTTTTTCTTTTTTTGGACTTCTAGCGGGTGAAAATTCTCGCCCGTAAAAGATAATTTGAAGGTGTAATCGATTCCATTTTTCAATTGGAAAGTATTTTTTTGCTTGTTTCTCTGTTTCCACTACGCTCTTACCATTCGAAATACCCCAACGCGTTAATAAACGATGGATATGAGTGTCTACTGGGAATGCAGGAATCCCAAATGCTTGGGACATCACAACGGATGCTGTTTTATGTCCAACTCCTGGTAACGCTTCCAAGGCTTCGAAGGAAATAGGTACTTCGCCTTGGTGTTCGTTCAGTAGTATTTTTGACAATTCGTGTATTGCACTGGATTTTTTTGGGGAAAGTCCACATGGCTTAATGATTTCACGTATTTCATTCGGAGATAATTGTATCATCTCTTGCGGCGTTTTTGCTTTTGCGAACAGAATTGGTGTTATTAAATTCACGCGTGCATCCGTGCATTGTGCGGACAATAAAACGGCTATCAATAAGGTATATGGATCGCTATGAATTAATGGAATTGGTACTTCAGGGTATTGGGTTTCCAATACATCAATAATATACGCGGCTTTTTCTTTTTTTGTCATTTAGTAATATCCAAAGGTTAGCAGATGAATTATTTTTAGGTCATTTAGTAAAAAAAGCAATAATAAGCCAGATGAAATGGTGAAGGTGAGGTAGTTTCCTAGCACAAAAAATACATTGTTCCGCTTGTAAAAACGAATGACAATTGGTAAGATCAAGAAGATAAATAAAACCGCTTGTGCCCAATAAAATGTGAAATGAATAGTGGTCCTTGTCCTGTTTTCATCACTTCTACTTTCTACGTAGACAGGTTGGTGAAAAATACTTGTTTTAGCTAAAATTAGTTGCGGTAAATTATCTAGTTTATGGATGTTTTGGTGATTGAGCCAAAGCGTTTGACCATTTTTAAACTTAACTTCATACACATAGTCATTCCCTATACTATGACTTGGGTTGGCAGAGAAATCTTCAACGGTTTCAATGGATTCTTTAAGGGGTAAAAAATCATCTGCAATGATTCCAAGTAAGCAGATTGCTCCAATTATAGCAACCAGGTTAACGATCCTTTTTTTCCAGCCCAAACGAAAAGAATTATAGAAATGTAATAGCTCTTCCGCTTCTTGTTTCTTAAGTTGCTCTGCTCTTTTCCATGCATTTTCATGAAATTTTTGTTCGGCTGTTTTTTGAGTAGGGGGAATGTCCTTTCTCGTAGCGGTAAAGTCTCGATTTAATATGTGTTCGTATGCGTCCTTTATTTCTTGAAATAGCTTGGTTGAGTTTTCATCCTTGTTTTTATCAGGATGAAATTTCTTGGCGAGTTCTCGGTACCTCTTTTTTACCAAAGTATCGTTTGCCGAACTTGATAGACCTAGAATTTTATAGTATTTTTCGCCAGGCATTTGCACTTGTTTTTTCCAGTGTTAATGTACGATTAATTTTACCATTAGCTGTTTTAATAAATTCTTTAATGGTTTGAAAATATTTGGGAAGCTCGAATTTTCCAAGTATTTCAGAGAAATCAGCTTTGAATAATTGTAAGGAATCATTGGATTCTACTAAAAGAACGATGACTTGTCCAAGTTTTTTGTCTGGAATGCTCGAAATAAAGTAGGGGTGAGGGATCACTTGGCCTACACGATGCTCTATACTTTCAGGAAAAAATTTCATTCCACCTGAGTTAATGCAATTATCGGAACGGCCAATCCAATCAAAGGTGCTTGGGTTTAGTAATTCTACTATATCCCTAGTTTCAATAGGCATTTCGCTTATTTCTGGAAAGGAAATGATCAATTCGTTCGATTGATTACAAGAAAAATGAATTCCTGGTAGCGCATGGTAATGATTTGTTGATTCAATTGATAGTCTCCGAAGCGCAACATGAGAGATCGTTTCTGTCATTCCAAAAGTATGGTATATTCTCGAAATGGATTTTGCCGCTTCCTGTTCCAACTGTCGGTTTATAGGCGCACCGCCAACAATGATCGTTTCTATTGGTTTGATAATTTGACTTTGCAGGTAATTTTCTAGCTGAAGTGGAACCATTGCGCTAAAATGAATAGGCTCATTTATTTTTACTAATGTGTTTGCACTAACTTCAGAAACGATGAGATGGGCATCGTTCACAAGTGCCCTAACTAACATCATTTTACCGGCAATTGTTTTGGTAGAAAGTCCCAAATGTAGGGTGGAAGCATCAGCGATCTGTAGGTATGCTAATGTTTTTTTAGCACTCATTAGCATGTGCTCTTTCTTTATATGGATGGTTTTTGGAGGTCCTGTTGAACCGGAGGTATTTACGGAGATAAGATCATCACTACTTTCCCATTCTTTTAGAAAAGTCGCGATGGAGTTTTTTCGAGAAGGGTCGGTGTAGCTGAGTCTCAAGAAATATTTTTTTTTTCGGTCACACTTATAGTAGGGACTTAATAATCGATGTCTAAGTTAAAGGTGTTTTTTAGAATCATTAAATTGGCATTCTTATTTGCTAAGGCGTTGAATTTATCTTGCCCGGTAATAGGTGCTACTTTTACGACTTCTTCGTTGGTGACTTGTAGCTCAATTTCAATGTATTCATTTTTAAGTGTTTTCCGTAAAAATGTGATGAAATCTTGTAAAAGTGGGCGGATGTATTCTATTTGTATGTTATTTTCAACTGTTAATGTTATTTTTTCGATGTTAACAAAGCTAGGTTCTCTCTTCGTTAATGCATGGAAGAAGGTGTCTTTGCCTATTTCTTTCATCGTGAAAGCGTATTGTTTCCAAGCCATTATTAGCTGATCGGAACTAAAAAGTTCTCTCGCTTTTTCCTCCAATGATTTGAGCTGTCTTTCTTTTTCCTCTGCCAATGCTTGTTTGATACTTATTGTTTTGGAAGGCGTCTTGGTAGGGAGGTTTTCAGCTTGTGTATTGACAAGCTTGTTTACATATAATTTTGTGGCTGGTTCTTTTACATTTTCTTCAATAATCCTACGTGGTGTTTCTTTCCGTAACGATTGAGCCGGAAAAGGAAGGATTGAAATGGCCTCAGTTAGTCCTTTTTTTTTTCGAGCTCCTGTTGTAAAGAACACATCTGCATAAGGACGATTTCGATGAGCAAGCGGTGATTTTTGGATTGTTTGTATTCCACATCGGCTTTGCTGATCACATACAAGGCGCGCATAATTTGCTTCGCTTCCCAAGGCTTGGCTTGTACGTTAAATCTAGCTTTTACGCTTTCAGGAACTTCTAGTAATACAACAGTTCGTGGATCTTTACATATCAATAAACTACGAAAGTGATCGGAGAGACCATTTAAAAATGAGTGACCATCGAATCCCTTCTCTAGAATTTCATTCAATAATAGTAAGGATGACGAAATATCCTCTGCAAAGAAGAAATCTAATAGTTTAAAGTAATAATCGTAATCTAGCACATGTAGATTCGTAACGACATCTTGAAAAGTTAAATTGTTACCTCCAAAACTTACGACTTGATCAAATATTGACAAGGCATCTCGCAACGCGCCATCCGCTTTCATTGCAATAAGGTGTAGGGCTTCTGGTTCCGCTGTCACTCCTTCTTTTACGGCTATTTCACTAAGGTGATCAGCAATATCTTTTATCCGTATTTTTTCAAAATCAAAGATTTGACAACGCGATAAGATGGTTGGAATAACTTTGTGTTTTTCGGTTGTTGCTAAGATGAAAATAGCATGCTTAGGCGGTTCTTCGAGTGTTTTTAAAAACGAATTAAACGCTGCCGTTGATAAACCATGGACCTCATCTAGAATGTATATTTTATGTTTTCCAATTTGTGGTGGGATTCTTACTTGTTCAATTAAGACGCGCATATCATCAATTCCACTATTTGATGCAGCATCTAATTCAAATATGTTTAATGAATTCCCACTGTTAAAGGAAATGCATGAATCACAGGTGTCACATGCTTCAATGTTTTCACTTGGATGAAAGCAATTCACTGTTTTTGCTAAAATCCTTGCGATGGTTGTTTTACCAACTCCACGAGAACCACAAAATAAAAATGCTTGTGCTAAGTGATTGTTTTTGATGGCACTTTTTAGGGTAGCAGAGATGGATTTTTGGCCTACGACGGTATCGAAAGTCTGTGGCCTATATTTTCGAGCTGAAACAACGAAATCACTCATGTAGCAAATTTAATACTTTTAGGCAAATGGAAGCGAGTATGTAATTAATTGTTGATAAAATTATTATGCTTATTTTCTTGGGAATATTTCTATTAATGTTCCATTGGTTGGACCAAAAAGATTTAATCCCTCTGGAATTGTGAGTCTGTTTTGATAATTCAAGCTTATAATTTCGGCTTCGTTTTCATATAGTACTGTCCTGAGCTCTATTTTTTCGTTGGAAACAAAAATCCAATTAAATTGATTTACGGCTCCAGCGTCTCTTGTCCATGGTTTTAGGTCATCGGCTGCACGAAGTGGAGCTCCCCAACAGCCTTCGCCGGCGTAGATAATGCCATTTTTGTCGTCTCTAATAAATCCTTCTGACGATTCAGGTGAATTACTACTCACAATAGGCCAAGTAACTTTACAGGTATGGGAGTCATTTTCTAAGCAAAGTGGTAGGTTTTTGTATTTTTCAAAAAGCGGAACGAAGTTTTTGTATTGGGTTTCCATTTCTTTTTTCGCCTTGACGTGTGCTCGAATGGGGCGGTGGTATTGGGCGATTTGCCAAGTATATTCTTTGTGCTTGGCTAATGCAGAACGTAGAAATATTTTTTGTCTCCCTATTTTCAAGATTTCGGAATTTAAGGAAACGATATGCAGTAAATCTCCCCCAAAGGTGGTGGAGTAAAATAACTTGCGATTAGGTAAATCAAAAAGTTGATAAATTACTTTGTTGCTTAATTCGTGATTGCCTCTTGTAACGAGCATCGGGGTAATACGCCCGTCTCTTGCCACGGTGTTTTCCCAATCTAAGAACCATTCTACCCATTGTTTTTCTGTATCAAGGCCAATAAAGTCTCCGTTAAACAAAACAGCTGTTACATATAGCTTTGGGACTAATTTATTGGCTTTCACTCTCACGGGACGATTATCTCTTGAATCTCCGCCTGCAATAAATGTCAGGGGTATTTCAGGGCGATTTGGAGCAGTTCTAAAATAATATAATTGGCTTAATCCAGTATTATCTTTTAGTATGAAATAGTAGGTTTTGTTGGGAATAAGGTCCTTTAATCGAACAATTTTATTATTCATTCCTCTCATATTATTGGACGATGAGAGTTTATAGCGGTGTGCAAATTGATTGATACTTGGATCAATGGTGTCTAAATATAAACCTTCGAATTCCCCTTCCACTTGATCCCAAATGATACTTGCTTTTGTGGAGGCGTCATCGTTAAATATAACGCGTACAAATCTTGTTTTTGAAAAGCCAAGATTGGATAATACAAGAAAAGTAAGGAGTATGCTTAATTTTCTTGAGTGTATTTCTGTTGGAAGGAGCAAAATTCCGTTGATTAGTTTATTTTCGAAAGACAAAAATACGCTAGAATAGTTAATATTTTGCACGCTCATCCGAAAGTTTTGTAGAAATGCTAGTTATTCTCTTTTATCCTAATGAAATTCTTGTTTTATCTCAATGTAAGAAGAAGACAAGTCTATTTTCTTCAATTTCTTTCTTCATTTCGCCAAAAATTTAATTGCCTTTGATTCCACCAAAGACTTCATCTGCCTAATTGCGACTAGATTCAGTTGTATAATCCTTTTTTGAGATGGCAAGCCTTATTGAATGAGTAGCGCATTAATACTTTCCATATTGCTCAACACCACCAATTGCTCTAAAGTAGCGTGATCACGGATATTTCCTTCTGATGTTGGATGCTGTTTTTTCCAAAGCTGTGCATTAACTCCAAACAAGGCAACATTGAGAAGGTCTGCTTCATTGGCATAAATTAGTGAAGCTTGCTCTTTTGTTACGGTAACTGGAATTAAATTTTCTTTGTTTGCGTCTGTATGAATTTGATAATTTATTTTTGCGATGCTTCGTTGAACAGACCATTGAAGGTTTTTCTGTTTAGCCTCTACTTCTTTAAGTCGTTGGAATTCTTTAATGAGATAAAGTTTGAATTCAATTGAAATCCAACTGGCAAATTCCAGCGCAATATCTTTATGGGCATAGGTTCCACCATATCTGCCTGACGATGAAATTATTCCAATTGCGTTGGTGCTTTGAATCCATTTTTTTGGAGTTAACACAAAACTATTTAGTCCTGAGTCTTTTTTAAACCCGTCGAATTCGACGGGTTTAAAATGGGGATTGTAAATTTGCTCCAAAAGACCTAAAAGCTCAATAGTATTTCTATTTCTTAACCAATTTTTTATAATGTCATCACATTGACTTTTATTCCTGAATTTAGCAATATCCGTTAAGGAAAGATAATCATTTCCTTTCTGATTTTTTAGCTGAACTGTAAGTCCATTTACTTCAATTTCTTTATTCATATATTCTTTTTAAACTAAACATACGAAAAATTAATCAAAATAAAGATTGCTTTTTAATCAAATAAAAACACATTTAGCTTCGGGTCTAAATTGTTGGCTTGCAAAATTAGGCAACAATAATCCTTGGTTAAGTTGGTTTTAGCACGATAATAAAATGCCAGAAGAGTAGAAATTTGTATATTTATTACTTTCACAGGTATTTGATGATTAAATGGAATGAAAATTGGTTAAATTTGGACACATGAAATTAGTGCTATTTTCTTTTCTTTTCTTTTTCTCCCTTTCCTCCACTTGCCAGGCCGTAATTCCGGTTATAAACTTCAATAATTTTTTCATGAGTTTTAATAATGGTTTTTTTAACCAAATTGAAGTTCAGGCTATTAATGGATATAAAGCGGGCGATGAGTTGGTGGCTTATATCGATAATCGGGGTAATCTTCGCTTATACGATGGTAAAGTCCGAAAAGACATTACGAATCTAAACGTCGATTACCGTGTATCGGATCACTTATTGGGTTATAAAATTGGTCCAACGCTCAACATGTGGGATGCAGGAAAGTTACAAACGCTCACTTACTTCGGTAGGGAATTTTTGGTGAAGGATAGCCTAATCGTATACGAAGATACACGCTTTAATACGCTAAATGTTTATTGGAATAAAACGACCACTTCGCTAGCGACTGTTATGGGGGAATTGTCAATTCCGTCATCGGTTGGTGAGAATATGTTGGTATTTAAGGATAATGGAAACATTTATAAAATATTTTGGCAAGGATTGATTTTTGAAATAGGTTCTTGGAATGGAGGTGCCATTGATTTTCAAATTGGAACGGATATTTTATGTTTTAATGATCCTACCACTCGTACTTTTGTGGCGTTTCAAAACGGACAATTTATTGATGTGCAACCTCAATTTATGCGTAAATATAAAGCTGGTAGAGGCTTTATCGCCTATGAAGATCTAAATGGGAATTTGTATATGTATAAAAATGGTCAAATCGAACAACTTTCTAATTTCTCGCCCACATTTTGGGACGTAAAAGATGATTTAGTCGTTTGGTCAGAAAATTCTTATCTTTTTGCTTATTCTAATGATCGAAAAATTGAAGTCGCTAATTTCACGCCGACAGACTACTTGATAAAAAATAATATTTTGGCTTTCCGTAACATCATGGGGGGGGTTAGCGCCCTAGTTGACGGGAAAATTGAGGAAATATCCAATGTTCAAAAAGCGGAATATGAAATTTATGGAAATTCAGTTCTAGTGAAACTCTTTAACCATAGCAATGTGGTATTTCAAAAAGGACAAAAGTATTCTAATTGAGGTCAATGAAAATATTCGTCGCTTTCTTCATTTCGCTTTTCATTACGCAGGCTTTATCTCAAGTTCCACAATTTGATAAATTAGAACAGTTGTATGATCAGCAACATTTTAAATTGGTCTTCAGGAAATCCAACTTCTTATTGGATAATCCCACATATGATTATTCTTCTCTCCCAATTTATTATAAGTCGATTAGTAGTTTGCAATTGTATCGCGATGATCGATGGAGAAAAAATCACAGTGCAGCTTTTGATGAGGCTATTGCTGCTTTTGAAACGATTAATAGTACAACGAAAGGTCGGAAATTATTAGTGGCGCATCAGCAAGAGTTAATGGCGCTTAAATTGGATTTAAATGCTTGGCTAGCTGATTTGACAAGAAGGAAAGAGAAGGATCTGGCTTATTTTTTCGCGTTAAAAATCACTTCTTTATTTGAAGGAATTGAATTGGTCGCCATCGATGAAACGTATAGTTGGGTGCCTCCAAGCAACCAGCTGCTAGAAAAAAGAATAGCTATCATTGAATTCGCAAGAAAGCAATTAGGTGTACCTTATGTTTGGGCAGGTGAAAGTCCTGATGGATTTGATTGCAGTGGATTTACTTCTTTTGTTTTAGCTTCTGACAATATTAAACTCCCTCGGCGTGCGAAAGATCAATACGATGCCTCTATTAAAATAAGTTCCGACAAAGCGCAAATTGGCGATTTAGTTTTCTTTTCAAATGGGGGAGAGGTTACCCATGTTGGAATTCTTGTTTCCGAGCTAGGAAAAGAAAAGGTCATGATTCATGCAAGCAGCAGCAAAGGAATTACCTTCGATAAAATTGATGGTTCTGCTTATTGGCAAAAGCGAATTTATGGATTCGGTTCCTTTATCAAATAGTTCCTTTCTCTAACTTAAAATAGTAAATGGATGGAGCGAAGTCGAAAGACACGAGCAAATGAAAATAGCATGTGGATTGCTTCTATATACTGTTGGATAGGACAGGACTAATCCTTATTCCCTCAAACGCTATTATCTTGATCAATAATTGGTTTTGGTTCACCGTCCTTGGGAATGGTCTTCTTTTCTTTATTTACCATTAGATTTCCAATAATGGAGATTAACAATGCGCAAATTCCTCCAATAATTGTGATTTTATTTATCAATTCTGATGAAAAAGAAAAGGCAATTGTTGTGCAGGATAAAAGAAAGAAAATAGATAATACGCCAATGCTAAGTTTCCTCATTTTTGAATTAGTGTGCCAAATCAATGCACACCAAGACGAATAGAAATTGCTAACTACTGGAAGTAATAAGAGGTGTCCATAATCGCCCAATTTATCGGGAAGTTTAACCAGTAATATCGCCAAGGAAATATAAATAAATATGTGAATCGATGACAATATTTTTACGAAATAATTGAGGTGTAAATAACTGCTCCCAATTATTAATACTGGTCCAATGGAATAAACAAGGAATTTTGGAGCGCTAATACTGGAAAATGTAATGGATTGGAAAAGCGAAAACAACAGAATGAAAATAGCGATGATGAACAGTAATAACCAAACATTTTTTATAAATCTCTTAAGCATTGTCCCTTCTATTTTTTTCTGTTAAACAAACAAGTGTCCAGAGTGCTCTTGCACCAACATTGGCATCCCAATCGTCATTTTCTCCAGGACTGACTTCATTTAAATCAAAACCAATTATTTTTTTTCCGGCAGCTATTAACTTGAATAAAAGAAAACTAATTTCTTCTAGCTCGAATCCTCCTGGTACTGGGGTGCCTGTATTCGGACACAAAGCTGGGTTTAATCCATCAATATCGAAAGAAATATAGATGTTTTGTGGTAATGTGTCGCAAATATCTGCCACTTGTTGGTCCCATGTTTTACCCGAAAATGACGCTTCTTTTAGGTCCCAATCATAAAAAGTATGTATTCTAGGATCACTTTTGGATAATAGCACCTCCGTTTCTGAAATATCTCGAATCCCAACTTGTACTAATTTAGATAAATTACCACAGTTTTTTAAGGCATTATACATGATGCTGGCGTGTGATTGCTCAAATCCTTCGTATTGATCCCGGAGGTCTGCATGGGCATCTATTTGTAGAATTCCAAAGTCTGTGTATTTTTCGTTCAGTGCTTCAAGTAATCCCAATGGTGTAGAATGTTCTCCCCCAAGCACAGCAACAATTTTCCCTTGGTTTAATAGTTGGGTAGACCGCTCTCTTAAGTTATCTTTTAACGCTGCATGGGCTTTATTTATATAGGTCAATTCTTCCTTGTACTTATCTTGAGCTTTCAATTCGCCTTCACTTTCTAAAAGTGCTAAATAGTGATTGCTCATCTCACAACATGTGGTATTTATTTCTTGCCACTCTGATGAAATGGGGGTCATAAATACTTTTGTATCGTAAGCACGCACTAATTGTGGATGAAAAAAATCTAATTGAGTGGACGCTGTTAATATTGCTTCTGGACCTTTGCAGGTTCCTTTCTTGTAGGAGGCGGTCGCATCCCATGGAATGGGGATGATTACCAATGTCGCATCTTCTTCTGTGTATGGGAAACCAAAAATGTTTCCATTGGCAATACCAACGCCATTAGGATCAAAAGTTGTCATTTTTTGGAATAAGCGTTAATTGCATTTCTTACGGAACCGAATTCTTTCAAGAGATCACCTGCTTCACCATACGTAATGTTTAATGCTTCTTGTATCATTAGGGTTCCTCGGTCTACTAATTTATGATTGCTTAGTTGCATGTCTACCATTTTATTTCCTTTCACACGTCCTAATCGGATCATTAGACAGGTGGATATCATGTTTAATACTAATTTCTGTGCCGTACCGGATTTCATTCTTGTACTGCCAGTAACAAATTCAGGTCCTACAACAGGTGTGATGGGATATTGAACGCAACTAGAAAGTAAAGCTCCTGGATTACAACAAATACCCGCTGTTAAAAGTCCGTGTTTATTCGCTTCTTCTATGGCGCCTATCACGTAGGGCGTACTTCCAGAAGCCGCAATTCCTACGAGTGTATCCATGGGTGTAATGTTATAAGCTTTTAGATCTTCCCATCCTTGGTTTTTATCGTCTTCCGCAAATTCTACTGCTTTACGAATGGCTTTATCTCCTCCAGCTATAAGGCCCACCACTATGCCATGGTCAATTCCAAATGTAGGAGGACATTCACTTGCATCTACAATGCCTAATCTTCCACTTGTGCCAGCTCCAATATAAAATAGGCGCCCGTTTTGTTGCATTCGAATGATACACGCTTCAATAAATGCTTCAATTTGAGGAATTTCTTTTTCCACTGCTAGCGCTACTAATTGATCTTCTTTGTTAATATTGCTTAACAATTCAAGCGTCGATAATTTTTCTAAGTCATTGTAATTGGAACTTGTTTCCGTAATCCGTTTCATATCAAGTATGCTTTAGCATCTGTTTCATTTAATTCTATTTCAATACGGTCTTTTAAAGTGGTGGAAAGTCCAAGGCCAAAATAATCTGCTTTTATTGGATAACGACGGTGCGTGCGATCAACTAAAACGACTGTTTTAATGGATTTGGTGGGCTGCTCTAAGAATTTCATTAAAGCGTATTGTAAAGTCTTTCCCGAATTAATAACGTCATCTACTAAGATGATAAAACCATATTTTAATTTCGCCTCATCCAAGCTTAACTTAATTTCTTTCGCCCAGGGCTCTTCTTTGTCTATTTCGATTTCAAAAACTTCCACATTTAGGGAAGAATTTTGCTTAATGATTTTGCTTAGTTCTTTAGCTAAGTGATAGCCATTGCCAATAATGCCACCAATGAATATATTATTTTCCTCCGAACAATTTTCAATGATTTGATGACCTAAACGAATCGTTTTTTGTTGAATTTGTTGATGATTAAGGATCACTTGCATAACGCAGAATTATTTAAGCAAAGATACAAGTTCAGAATGAATTAATTAATAGTCATTGTAATTTGGATTAATATTATTTCGAGGCGCTTGATTTATGGAGTTCTTAATGAAAATAGGTTTATTTTTAAGGGAGTGTATTTTCCTGTTAGCTAACTAATAGTTAATTATTGACTAATTTCGCGCTATGTCAACTGGGAGGGATTTATATCAAATACTAAAAGTTTTATCGCTTCGTAAGAGTTGGAATTTAGTGTTGCTGAAAGTAAGTTACTGGTGGAGTAAACTCTTTAAAAGGTCCGTATTACTTGGTAGCCCTTTTAGTTTGAGTATTGAGCCAACCACTGCTTGTAACCTTGCTTGTCCTGAATGTCCGAGTGGCTTAAAGCAGTTTTCACGCCCTACGGGAAAATTGGATTTGGAGCTCCACCGTCAAATGTTAGCTCAGGTAAAAAAATCCGTTTTTTATATTAATTATTATTTTCAAGGGGAACCATTTTTACATCCTCAATTTTTGGATTTGATTCGGGAAGCGAAGCTTGCAAAAATGTATACCGCAACGTCTACGAATGCTCATTTCATTGATAAAGCCAAAGCCATAGAAATTATTGATTCGGGGCTGGATAGATTGATTATTTCTGTGGATGGAATTACACAGGCGACTTATGAGCAATACCGTGTGAATGGCAGTTTATCAAAAGTGTTGGAAGCATCTGCCTTTTTAGTGGAAGCTAAAATGGAACGTAACTCACCAACGCCTTTTCTGATCTTTCAATTTCTAGCGGTAAAACCGAATGAATCCGAAATACCCGCAGTTTTTACGCTGGCAAAAGAAATAGGGATTGACGAGGTCCGAATTAAAACAGCGCAATTATACGATTTTAAGAACGGAAATAGTTTGATGCCTGAAAAAGAAGAATATGCGCGTTATGCCAAGCAATCCGACGGGACATATAAATTAAAAGGTCGTCAGGGAAATCATTGCTGGCGCATGTGGTCCGGAAGTGTCTTAACCTGGGATGGCAAGGTTGTTCCTTGTTGTTTTGACAAAGATGCGTCGCACGTTCTTGGTAATATGAAAGAACACTCCTTTGATCAAATATGGAAGTCTAAGGCCTATAAGCAGTTCAGATTTTCTATTCTAAAAAATAGACAGGAAATTGACATCTGCAAAAATTGTTCTGAAGGAACAAAGGTTTGGTCGTAAAGCGAATTAGTAATGCCGCTGCTGATTTTTATGCACAAAAAAAATCCCGATTACCTTGAGCAACCGGGATGAAAGATGCACAAATAGAAAGCTTATCGCTTAATAAATTGTTGGTTTACTCCGTTCACGTTTAGTAAATAAATACCCTGATTTAACATGGTAATGTCTAAGGTTGTTGCAATCGATTCGATGAGTAACTTTCCTGAAAAGTCGTAAATACGCTTTAGTCCTTCAACTGAAACGTTTAAATAATCCACGGCTGGGTTTGGATAAATATTAACGGTATTTTCAATTGGTGCAATGCCGGCAGACGAACGTACATCAAAAACAATCGTACCTGGCGAAATTCCTACGTTGAAGTTAGATAACTCGTTATTGTTATCATCAAAAATATGAATCTTTCCAAAAGAGAAAAAATCAGTTTCACTGGTGTATAACTGACCACTAATAGGCTCTTGAGCCAGTTCATAGTAATTTAATGAATGCCCAGCAAGCGGACCATTAGAATTCATCAAGTTGATATCAAATTCAATCAAAGCAGTTTCCATCGAAATTTGATAGACCAATTTATCGTCTCTCAGCGCTGAGGTTCCGCATCCTGTTCCTACTGATTGTAAATTAAGGGTAGAATTACTCGTTCCATCTAAGGCGACTTTTGAAACAGATGCCCCAGACCAATCTTTATTATTTACAGTGTACAAGAAAGCGCCAGATTTCAATAAGTTGTCCGGATTTTTTCCGTCGGGACCAAGATCTACTTCATTTCCATAACTTAGGTTGTTTAAATCCAATTTGCCAATAATACCTTTTTCATTGCCCCATTCGTAACCGTTATTAACAGCGATGTAAGCCGAAGAGCCATCAATTACAATGTTTTGTGCAGCCCATTTTGGACCAGAAATGGTATCAATTGCTTGAATCAATGAAAGGGTGCTTGTGTTATATACATGAAGATAGGAATCAAAACTAACAAGGTATTCGCCTCGTGTGGCAACTAATTTATTTTGGTAGATTCCTAAGTTACGAACACCTTGACACGAAACAGAAGCCACCTCTTGGTGTGTATTCAAATCCATCTTAAAAATCTTCGAGTCAGCAGCGACATAGTAGAAATTCCCATCGATGATGAGGTCTGACGCAAAGCGCATTCCTTCTAAAGTGTCAACTACTTGATACGTTTGATTCGCAGGATTATAACTTCCAATGGTAACTGGTTCAACGATGGTATTTGTTGCGTAATCAAAATAGCCTTCATTTATAATGATTGCTTGATGAACATAATTTTGCGCTTGTACAAGCGCTGTTAGACTTAAGCTAATGGTAAGTAGTACCTTTTTCATACGTTCTGTTTTTTTAACGATTAATAAATAATAGTTTGAAGAAGAAAAAAAATAGGGCAGGGCAGGGTAGTTGCCTACCTGTCCGAGTCCAACTTTAATCTGAAGTCTTCACTCCGTTCATGGCAAGTCTTCTGGCTCACACTAAGTTCGAATCGCCTTCCCGTTTAAACAGTGGACAATGATTCGTTTTTAAAGTGCTTACAGCTGCAGTTACAGCTCCGGATTTGCACCGGATTCCTTATTAATCTCTTATTCAGAGAACCAAAGAACGGTGCAAATGTAATAAAAATCTTCTAATAAAGATTTCGTCTCTTATTTCCTTTAAATTGAAGTGATGAAAATTTCAAAAATGTGTTTTGTTTTGTTCTAATTTGATTTATTTGGTTGTGTTCACAACTAACCTTAATTATACTAATTATGAAATTTGGAATTAAACATCAAGAATCCTATTCGCGTGGCGAATTAATCTTAAGAACCCTTTTTGGAGCATTTTATATGGCCTTACCGCATCTATAGGAGTTATCTGGCTGTTGGTTTTATCAGTAACCTAAGGGATTCAAGGTGATAATGAGTATGGAGCAGGTCCTAAAGATGTTACAATTGATAATTTGTAAGATTATTTCGTAGTAATTTAAAATTGATTTGATAGGCTCGTTTTGAACGTATGTGTCCTTTTTGCTTGAATTCTATTTTATTAATTTGTCAATTGAAAAAGTATCATTACTTTTGTCACCGTCTAAACCGAAAGTCGGTGTAGCTGCATAAAAATTATTTAATCAAATATTGGCATGTATTTAAATCCAGAAGTAAAAAAAGGAATCTTCGCAAAACACGGTGGGACAGAAACCAACACCGGTTCAACAGAAGGTCAGGTGGCATTGTTTACCTATCGTATTAGTCATTTGACAGAACACTTAAAAAGGAATCGTAAAGATTTTGGAACACAGCGTTCACTTCAATTATTAGTAGGTAAAAGAAGAAGTTTATTAGACTACTTAAAAAGTAAAGATATAGAGAAATACCGCGCTTTAGTTAAAGAATTAGGACTTCGTCGTTAATTCATACCAAAACGCAAATTTTATTGGAGGGGACATTCGGCATTAGTCGTATGTCCTTTTTTTGTGTAATAACCAAGTAAATAAATAAAAATGAATATAGGAATTAGAAAGTCAATGGTCACCGGTGGTAAAACAATCAGCGTTGAGACCGGTAAATTGGCAAAGCAATCGGATGGAGCTGTTGTCGTTCGAATGGGGGACACGATGTTGTTGGCAACTATCGTTTCTTCTCAAGAAGCAAAAGAAGGGGTGGACTTCCTTCCATTAACAGTTGATTACCGTGAAAAATATGCTGCAGCAGGACGTTTTCCTGGTGGATTTTTCCGTAGAGAAGCAAGACCGTCTGAAACAGAAATTTTAGTAATGCGTTTAGTGGATCGCGCTTTACGACCACTTTTTCCAGATGATTACCACGCTGAAGTACAGTTAATGATTCAATTATTGTCTTACGATGGTATTCATAATCCGGATGCGTTGTGCGGATTTGCTGCCTCTGCTGCTATTGCTGTTTCTGATATTCCATTTAATGGCCCAATGTCTGAAGTACGTGTTGGTCGTGTTGATGGTGAATATATATTAAATCCAACAATGGCTGAAATGGCGCTTTCCGATATTGATATCGTTATTGCAGGTACCATGAAAGACATCAACATGTTAGAAGGTGAAATGCAAGAGATTTCTGAAGATGAATTAATCGAGGTATTTAAAATTGCACACGTTGCCATTAAAGAGCAGTGTCAATTTCAATTAGATCTAGCTGCTGAAATTCCAACTTCACAACCTAAGCGTACGTATTCGCACGAATCTCACGACGAAGCGGTTAAAGCAAAGGTGTATGAATTGTCTATGGAAAAATGTAAAGACGTAGCACGAATGGGCTTGGCGAATAAGGCAAAAAGAACAGAATTATTTGATGCCATTAAGTCGGAAGTTAAAGCAAGTTTTTCCGATGAAGAATTAGCCGTAATTGGTAAATATATTTCACCTTATTTTTCTGAAGTTAAAAAGAAAGCGGTGCGATGGGTAATGTTAAATGATCGTAAGCGTTTGGATGGACGTCAGTTTGATGAAATTCGTCCTATCTGGGCAGAAATAGATTATTTACCAATGGTACACGGTTCTGCTGTATTTACAAGAGGAGAAACGCAATCATTAACTACCTTAACGTTGGGTGGAAAAATGGATGAGCAATTAATTGATGGTGCTACATTTAAAGGAACAGAGCGTTTTATGTTGCATTACAATTTCCCACCGTTTTCAACGGGTGAGGCGAAGCCATTAAGAGGAACTTCTCGACGAGAAATTGGACACGGTAACTTAGCTTTACGTGCGCTCAAGCCGGTTCTTCCAGATGATAATCCTTACACAATTCGTATTGTTTCTGATATTTTAGAATCTAATGGTTCGTCTTCTATGGCAACTGTCTGTGCTGGAACTTTAGCATTAATGGATGGAGGAATCCAAATCAAAGCACCAGTTTCTGGTATTGCAATGGGTTTAATTACGGATGAAGGTAAATTTGCTATTCTTTCTGACATTTTAGGTGATGAAGATCATTTAGGTGATATGGATTTCAAAGTGACGGGTACTGCGAAAGGTATCACCGCTTGTCAGATGGATATCAAAGTTGATGGTTTACCATACGAAGTGCTTATCCAAGCATTGGAGCAAGCAAAAGCGGGTCGACTTCATATTCTTGATAAAATTATTGAAACAATGCCAGCGCCTAGAGCAGAATTGAAACCGCAAACACCGCGTGTTGAAATGTTTATCGTGCCAAATGACATGATTGGTGCTATTATCGGACCTGGAGGAAAAATTATTCAAGGTCTTCAAAAAGAAACGAAAACGACCATTACAATCGAAGAATTACCTACAACGGAAGGCCGCGTTCAAATTCTTTCTAACAATGCGGAAGATATGAATGAAGCAGTTAGAAGAATTAAGTCAATTGCTTTCCCTCCACTAGTTGAAGATGGAGCCACTTACCACGGTAAAATCAAATCTGTAAAGGATTTCGGTTGTTTCGTTGAAATACTTCCTGGTACAGATGGTTTAATCCATATTTCTGAATTCTCTTGGGAGAAAGTAGCGAAAATGGAAGATGTCTGTAAAGAAGGAGATATGATTGATTTCAAAGTAATTGGTAAAGATCCAAAAACTAAGAAATGGAAATTGTCACGAAAGGTACTTTTAGAAAGACCGGTTAGAGAAGAGGAAGCATCTAATTCTTAGGCTTTTCATTCTTATAAAGTTATCAACAAAGGCGGATTTTATCCGCCTTTTTTAATGTTATGTTCACATTATAATTATTGATTTAGTTAATTTTGCATAAAAAAAAAAAATATGAAAAAAATCCTATTTATTCTCAGTTTAATAGTGGCTCATGTGTTTATGGCTCAGCCACTTCTTTACGATGGTTTTAATTATACGCCCAGTGCTACCAATGGAATAAATGTCCAAAGTAGTGGGGCATGGGTCAATGTGAATACTGGAGACTCCATTTTGGTTACAGCTAATTCACTTACTTATAACGGATTGGCTACTTCGATAGGTAATAAAGTAGCCTTTGATGGAGCTGGTGTTGATAATTACAGGGTTTTTGGCTCGCAAACCACAGGAACGGTTTATGCCTCTTGTATTTTAAACGTGAGTTCATTGGGTGCCATGAATGCAACCGGAACTTATGTTTTGAGTTTCATTGAGCCGGCTTCTGTTTCTGCTTATGGGGCATGCGTTTGGTTGAAAGCAAGTGCAACTGCTGGGAAGTATTTAATTGGCATTTCAAATAGAAGTTCTACTTCTCCTATTACCTACACTGCTGTTGATATGAATTTGAATGAAAGCTATTTCATTGTATTTTCTTACGAAATCATAGCAGGTTTAGCAAATGATATCACAAGAATGTGGATTAATACCACTCAATTTGGTGGAACAGTTCCCGTTTCAACGCTCACTGCTTCAGGTGGAACGGATTTAGGCGTAGCTGGAATTGGAAGGATTTTATTGCGTCAACCTGCTGTGGCACTTTCAGCGCCATTTGTTGAATTCGATGAAATTCGAGTGGGTACCACTTGGGCAGACGTAACGCCTTGTGCGAGTCCAAGCTCCTATTACCAAGATTTAGACGGGGATACTTTTGGGGATCCAAATTCAATGGTTCAATCGTGTATGTTAATGCCAGGTTTGGTTACCAATAATTTAGATTGTAACGATAATAATGCAGCAATTAATCCGAATACAATTTGGTATATAGATGCTGATAACGATGGGTATGGTAATTCAGCATTGACTGCTACCGCTTGTATTCAGCCAATAGGATATGTGGCTAATAGCACGGATTGTAATGATGCTAATCCATTGGTATTTCAAACAAGTACTTGGTACGTTGACGTGGATAATGATGGCTTTGGTAATGCAGCGACATCGATATCTAATTGCGGCCAGCCACTAGGATATGTTTCAAATGCTACGGATTGTAACGATAATGCAGTAGCAATAAACCCTAATGCTGCAGAAATATATGATGGAATTGATAATAACTGCAATGGTGTGACCGATGAAGGCTTTACGCCAATTGCTTATTACTTGGATCAAGACGGAGATGGGGTAGGAGGCTCAACTTTTGTTATGGGAGTTACATCTCCAGGTCCAAATTACACGCTTACCACAGGGGATTGTAATGATAATAATCCACTCATGTTCCCTGGAAATCCTGAAGTATGTGATCTTCTGGATAATGATTGTGATTTACTAATCAATGAAGGATTGGTATTCTTAACGTATTACCAAGATAATGATGGGGATACCTACGGAAATGCATCGGCTCCCTTAGTGGCTTGTTCTATACCTGTTGGTTATGTTTTGGATAGCACTGATTGTAATGACTTAAATATCGCTATTCATCCAGGTGCTATTGATGTTGCTGGAAACGGAATTGATGAAGATTGCAGCGGACTTGATGCCCCAATTATTCCATTAACGCTTGGTCTATATGAATTTACAGGAGCAGCTAATTGCCCAGTAACAAGTAATCTTGTAACTACGCAACCGGTTAATGCCTTGTTTTCACCATTTTCTAATTTAGGAGTTACTTGCTCGCCTACAGCCAATGTATTTAGTGCTTCAACGTGGAATCAATCCAATACAATTGACTTAAATCAATACAATCAATTTTCTATTGTTGCCGATTCTTGTTTCGGGTTGAATCTTTCTTCCGTAGCTTTCAATCATCGTACAAGTACTTCTGGAGGTAGTCCTACTTGGATACTTCGTTCAAGTTTGGATAATTTCTCAACAAATATTGGCTCAGGTTTATCTGGAAATAATGGCAATGTTGTATTAGATGATACCGTTTTATTATCGCCTGCATTTTCAAATATTCAACAAGTTACTTTCCGTTTTTATTTAACAAATATCGGAGCGGTAGGATCAACATGGCGAGTGGATAATGTAAGTTTATACGGGAATATCGTGGCAACGCTTCCACAACTTTATTATGCTGATGTAGATGGTGATGGATTTGGTAATCCTTCCACTTCAATATTATCTTGTACAGCAGTAGGAAATTATGTTTCTAATAATACGGATTGTAATGATAATGATTCCTTAATTAATCCATTAACAGTTTGGTTCGTGGATCTTGATATGGATGGTTTTGGTAATCCTAACAGCTTTGTAACTTCTTGTCTTCAGCCTCCTGGCTCATCCATAAACGGCTTGGATTGCGACGATACAAATAACCAGTTGAATTTAGTGGACATGTACTATGTGGATGCTGATGGAGATGGTTTTGGAGATGATGCAACAGGGGTAGAGCAATGTGCTCAACCAGCAAATACGGTAACTATTGGTGGTGACTGTGATGATGCTGATTCAACTAGTTATCCTGGTGCAACTGAATTATGTGACGGATTAGATAATAACTGTAATGGTGTGAATGACGAAGGATTAATTTTCAATACCTATTTTGTGGATGCTGATAATGACAACTTTGGAACGGGTGTTGGAGAAAGTTTGTGTGAGGATCCAGGGGTAGGATATGTATTAGTTGGTGGAGATTGTGATGATAATAATGATGCGATCTTCCCAGGTGCAACTGAAATCCTTGACAATAGTATCGATGAAAATTGCGATGGGGTGGATAATTACTTGAGTTTAGTGGATTTGAATGCAGGGGATGTCTTGTTATTCCCAAATCCAACTTCAGGTAGTTTCACACTTGAGCTTCCTATTTCGTTGGAAAATAATAAGCTACTTATTACTGACTTAAATGGAAAAATAGTAGTGGAGAATATCTTCAGCGGCTCAAGTATTTCAGTAGACGTTTCTTCTTTAATGAATGGATGTTACATCCTTCAAATTGAAGCTCAAAATCGCATAATTACAGAGCGATTTATTATTGCTAAATAGTATTAGTTTTATTGTTTAAAGGCGTAATTTAGTACTGTAATTAATTCTTTAGGTGGCATGTTACGCCCTTTTATTTAATATCTAAGTATGAAAAAAGTCGTTCTTTTTGTTTTTTGTTTGAATGTTTTCCAGCTTGTTATAGCCCAAAATACGTGGCAACAAGAAGTAAATTATAAGATAAATGTTAGTCTAAATGATGTAGACCATGTCTTGTACGCCAATGAAAAGGTGGAATACATCAATCATTCTCCCGATGAATTAACGAAGATCTATTTTCATCTTTGGCCAAATGCGTATCGCGATTCCAGATCTGCCCTAGCCAAACAATTATATGAATCGGGGAATAAAGAATTGTATTATGGTGAGCAAAAAAATAGAGGGGGGATTGATTCCTTGGATTTTTATGTGGATGGTGAACGGGTAACTTGGAACTATGATAGCGAGCATCCAGATATTTGCTGCATTATTCTTAAGAAGCCGCTTTTACCCTCTGCTAGCATTTCCATTACTACGCCTTTTAGAGTTAAAATACCTTCTGGTTCGATTTCTAGACTTGGACATATTGAACAATCGTATCAAATCACGCAATGGTATCCAAAACCAGCTGTTTATGATAGTAACGGTTGGAATTTTATGCCTTACTTGAATCAAGGGGAGTTTTATTCGGAATACGGTTCTTTTGAAGTGAGTATCACTTTGCCCCAAAATTACGTGGTGGGTGCTACCGGTGATTTACAAACTCAGTCTGAAAAGGATTTCATGGATGCGCTAGCAACTAAAACGTTGGCTAATATTCCCTTGATGCTTCAGGAAAAACAAAGTATAGAGGGTACTACTAAATTCCCTGCCTCAAGTCTCGAAAAGAAGACGCTCCTATTTAAGCAGGATAAAGTCCATGATTTTGCTTGGTTTGCTGATAAGCGTTTTGCAGTATTAAAAGGTGAAGTTGCATTACCAAGTTCAACAAGAAAAGTGACATCGTGGGCAATGTTTGTGCCTCATAATACCTTGTTTTGGCAAAACGCGATCGAGTACATTAATGATGGAACCTATTACTATTCGCTTTGGAATGGGGATTATCCATATAATAATGTTACAGCGATTGATGGCACCATTAGTGCTGGCGGCGGCATGGAATATCCTACGATAACTGTTATTGGAAACACGAGTTCTAAAGAAGAATTGGAAGTGGTAATCGTGCATGAAGTAGGTCATAATTGGTTTTATGGAATTTTAGGTTCCAATGAGCGTGTGCATGGCTGGATGGATGAAGGGATGAATACCTTAAATGAAATTCGGTATGTACAAACCAAATATCCTGACAATACGAGGCTTTCGGACATGGTTTTAAATGGAAAATTTCATTTAAATGACCTAGATCATCATGATCAAGGGGATGTTTTTTATCGAATGGTGGCATCTTTAGGGTTAGACCAGCCCATTGAAACGCACTCCGCTGAGTTCACTTCAACGAATTACGGTGTAATTATGTATCAAAAAACAGGACTTGTTTTTTATTACTTAAAGGATTATTTGGGTGATAAAATTTTTGATCAAGCCATGCATGTGTATTTTGAAAAGTGGAAATTTAAACACCCTCAACCAAAGGATTTACAGGCAGTTTTTGAAAATTTTACAGGGAAGGATTTATCTTGGTTTTTTACGGATTTAATCCAAACTACCAATCATATTGATTATAAAATAGTAAATGTGCGTCGTGGAAAAACGGGCTCTTTGGTAAAAGTGAAAAATGTTGGACAAGTTAATGGGCCTATCGAATTAAATGTATTTAAAGATACCTTATTACTTGAAACAGTTTGGTTGGAGCCTGGACAAGAAGAAATTAGTATCAAATCCAATCATTCCGAATTTACCCGCATCGCAATTGATGACTCAAAGGATATTCCTGAAGTCAATAGAACGAATAATAATTATTACCCCAATCGATTTTTATTTAAAAAAAGGGAACCGCTTAAATTTGAGTTCGCGTTTGGTGATAATGAAGCAACTAAAAATAGTATTTATTGGTTGCCTGCCCTTGGTTGGAATGTCAATGATGGAATGATGTTGGGCTTGGCATTTCATAATCTAGGTCTCCCATTGAAACCAACGCAGTATTTTATCGCACCAATGTATTCTTTTAATGGTAAAAAAATGACAGGGATTGCTGAAATTTCGCATGCTTTTTTTCCAAGTAATTGTATTAAAATAGCTAAAGTCGGGTTGTCGATTAAATCATTTTCAACTGCTCCTGCCTCCCAATTAAATAACGGACCATCCGGAGAATATTTCGTTGGAATCAATCCATATTTAACGTTTAATTTAGGAAAAAATGCTCCAAAATCAATTGGGAGAGCTGTAACTTTTAAAGGGATTTTAAACCAATACCGTACCTATTTAAATCCGCTTAATAAAATAGGAGCAATGGCTGAATACAACTACCAAAAAAACAAAACGGATTATAGTTATTCAAATCTTCTCAGGTTCGAGTATGTCAGTAACACTGATCAAAATGATAATATGCTACGAGTTTCTACAGCGAGTACTTTTGAATCTAAGTATTTACGAAATAACATGGACAGATGGGTTAGTGTTCGTGCCTATGCTGGTTACAATATTTTTCAAAATTCGGTGTCTTGGCTCAATCAAGAAAAGTATTTTATGTCAATTTCTGGTGCAAGTGGAATACAAGATAATTTCTTGGAAAATTATTATTTTGATCGATTCTCTGCTAATAGTATGCAGCGCGATGAAAATATGGGGGGCTTTAGAAGTAATGCGTTATTATATTCAAAATCTTGGATGGCTTCGGTCAATACAACGATCCAATTACCTATTAAGCCTAATGTTTTTGTAGGCTTTGTTGATGTTGGGGCTGTTCCATTAAATGTTTTTGTAAATGCTGGTCTCGGAATCAAATTAGGTAATATCTTGGGCGTATATTTCCCACTTTGGCGCACGTCAAATATGGGAGCCAACCTATATGATAATTACGCGAAGGAAATTCGATTAACCTTGAAGTTTAACCCGGTAGCGAAACCTCTTTTGTTTAATAAACTTTTAAAATAAAAAGAAATGACTGAATCTAAATTGTCTTTTTCAAAAATATTTTGGCCAAGTTTTGTGGCTGTTGTCATCGCTTCTGGCGTCGCAATGATTTTATTTTTTCTTGTTTTAGGTGGGATTATCGGTTCAATTAGTGAATTTGGGCCAGCTCCTTTTGCTATAAATGATAATGCGATTTTGCATATGAAATTGGATGGGCAAATTCAAGATAAGGGCAATGCTAGTTTTGATGCAGGAAGTTTCGATTTTAAGGAGACAATTGGCCTATCTAGTTTAATTTATGGCTTAGATAAAGCTAAAAACGATAGTAAAATAAAAGGATTGTTCATTGATTTTGGAGACGTTCAATGTGGTTTCTCTTCTGCTCAAGCGTTACGCAAAGCGATAACAGATTTTCAGAAATCAGGTAAATTTGTGGTCGCTTATTTCTCTGGAGAAATGATTTCTCAAAAAGCATATTATATCGGTTCGGTTGCAAAGGAAACGTATGCTTTTCCAACCTCTGCTTTTCAATTGAATGGCTTAGGAGGTGAAATGATGTTTTTTAAAAATTTATTGGATAAATTAGAAATTGAAGTGGAAATCGTTCGTGGATCTAATAATGATTTTAAAAGTGCGGTAGAACCTTTCTTTAGGACAAATATGAGCGATTCAAGCCGTGTTCAGTCTGAAAGGTTACTCCATTCTATTTGGGATGATATGTGTCTGGAAATGGCAGCATCACGAAATATTTCCAGTGAAAATTTTAATGTATTGGCTGATTCTATGAAGGTGACCAGTACGGAAGATGCTTTTAATTATAAATTGATCGATGCACTGAAATATCGCGATGAAGTGATGTCGGATTTCATGAAAAGGCTGAAAGTAACTGATGTCGCTGAACTATCACTGTGTGATTTTGAAGATTATGCACGCAATGCTCTGTTGGATAATCAAGTTTTGATTCAAGCTCAAAATGCAAATGTGGCGGTGATTCTTGCTGAAGGGGATGTTAATCGTGAAGGGGATGGAATTTCGTCTGCTAAAATTTGTAAGTTATTCGAGAAAGTAAGGAATGATGCGAATATTAAAACGGTTGTTTTTCGAATTAATAGTCCCGGTGGTAGCGCTTTAGCAAGTGAGGAAATTTGGAGGGAAGTGGCGATTACAAATAAAGTAAAAAAGGTCATCGTTTCCATGGGAGATGTAGCGGCCTCTGGTGGTTACTATATAGCAACTCCAGCAGTTCGGATTTTTGCCGAAGCAACCACTATTACAGGGTCAATTGGGGTCTTTGGGATGATTCCCTATACTGGAAAAATGTTTGAAAATAAACTAGGGATAAACTTTGATAAGGTAGGCACCAATAAGCACTCTGTTCTTTCCTTAAATCAAAAATTAAGTCCCGAAGAATTACTGCGTGTGCAAGGCGAAGTGGATAATATTTACAATCAATTTCTTAAAAGGGTAGCTGATGGAAGGAAATTAAGTGTGGAGCGCGTTAAACAAATTGCACGTGGTCGTGTTTGGACTGGGAAAGATGCGCTTGCTATTGGATTGGTGGATGAAATCGGCTCCTTGCAGGATGCTATCAATTTCGCAATAAAAAGTTCCAATGTGGCCGCTGCAAAAGTTATTTATTATCCGCTCATTAAAGAGGATAAATTTGAATCTTTTTTCAAATTGTTAAAAGATGAATCGGAGGAGTCAGAGGTAAAAATCAAGCTTAATTCTATGCCTGCTGAATTAGTAAGCTATTATCAAGAAATTAAGAAGATTGAAGGTCGAATGGGGATTCAAATGAGAATGCCTTTTGATATAAAATTTGATTGATCTTTTTCTGCCTTATTGATTTTTTATAACATTTTTCCCCTCGCGAGTGAAAACTAGCTAACCTTGCCCTTGCGAAAGCAGGTTTTTAAATACCATTGAATTTGGTATATGCTAAGGCTAGCTGAAAGCTCAGATGCTAGCATCCAAATTTGGTGGAGATTAAAAATACTTCGACTTAATTTGTAAATGAGTGGTTTAAAGATTTGTCGAAGTATAGCGCATTGCCAGGCAGCTCCTTTTTTTGTTACTTTTTTTTGAGCTAAAAAAAAGTAAAGGAACAGGTCGAGGCTGTTTTTGAAATTATGGTTCCCCTTTTCAAAACCGAACAAAATACTAAGCTTTCTGCTTCCTTTTACTTAATCCCCTTTCGAAAGAAAATCATTTAGCCTTAATCAATTCCATGATTTCGTCTTGAATTTCCTTTCCTTTATCTTCATTATACCATTTTTGTAAAATGGTTTTCATGTCGTCTATATTTTCGTTTTTATTCTTTAGTTCCAAATAAATGGCTTCTAATTTCTGCGGTCTTGGTCCCCAAACAAATCGATCAGCTCCTTCTTTATTTCGGACAATTAACTTTGGAATGCTCATTTTTCCATGGCTTAAGTAGGAATCAATTTCCGAATTGCTATCCCTAAGTTGGACCTCCACATTAATAAGTGGATTTTGTTCCGCCATTTTAAATAAATAAGGAACGATTTGTGCCGCATCACCACACCAAGGTTCTGTGATGATCACCCAGTCTTGTTTTTCGTTTATTGCACCTATCATTTCCGTAAGTTCTTGGTAAATTACTCCTTGTTTTACAATTCGTAAAAAGCGACTTTTATTAAGCGGAATATATGGCTGATAGTCTTTTGGATAGTTGGAATAGCCGGGATGTTCAAGTTGAAAAGTAGCAATGTATTCCGCTGGTGTCATGATTGAATAGTTTAGGTAATTAGTAAAATCATTTCAATCCATTACCTGAATTCTCAAGTAACTTACTTAGTTTAATAGATGGGTGGATAGTTGGTTGGGTCTGTTTCCGACATTATGGCATTCACTTTCTCCACTATATCGTGTACACTTGGTTTCGAGAAATAATCCCCATCTGTACCGTATGCTGGTCGATGATCTTTTGCACTTAGCGTGCTTGGTTCGCTATCCAAATAAAAGTACCCCTTTTGTTCCACTAAGATTTTATCTAAGATAAATCCTGTTGCACCACTGCTGACATCTTCATCGACAATTAATAATCTACTCGTTTCTTTTAAGGAGTTAACAATTAAATGATTCACATCAAAAGGCAATAATGTTTGGACATCTATTAGTGTTACTTCTATACCCATTTGAGCTAGGCTTTCTGCTGCAATTTCACAAAGGTTAAAGGTGGAGCCATACGAAACTAAGGTTAAATCTTTTCCTTGCCTAACGATTTCTGGTACACCTAATGGCTCTCTAAATAAGCCTAAATTGCTTGGCATTCGTTCTTTGGTGCGATAGCCATTTAAGGGCTCAATAACTAAGGCGGGTTCATCACCTGCCAGGAGTGTATTGTAAAATCCTGCGGCTTTGGTCATATTTCTTGGAACGCAAACATGCATGCCACGCAACGAATTAACAATCATTCCCATGGGTGAACCGCTATGCCAAATTCCTTCTAAGCGATGCCCGCGGGTACTTACAATTAAAGGCGCTTTCTGGCCACCTTTAGTTCGGTATTGTAAGGTGGAAAGATCGTCGGATAATAATTGAATCGCGTACAATAAATAATCAAGGTATTGAATCTCCGCAATTGGACGTAAGCCTCTCATTGCCATTCCTATCCCTTGTCCAATAATCGTACATTCTCTAATTCCTGTATCAAAAACGCGAAGTTCTCCATACTTTTCTTGTAGCCCTTCAAGCGATTGATTAACGCCTCCTATTTTTCCAGCGTCTTCACCAAAAATCAACATTTCAGGATGACTTTCTAATAATTTATTGAAGTTTTCTCGTAAAATTATGCGACCGTCCTCCATAATTATTTCTTCTGAAAATTTGGGAGAAACACCGTCGATTTTTGTTGCGGCAAATTCAGATTGAGAATGCAAAAATGAGCTATAACGCTCTTCATTCTCACTGATGGATGCTTTTACCCAATTGGATAAGGACTCTCGCTCAGCATATTTTTCGTGACGGATGATTCGCAATACATTTCGTGCGCTAGTAAGGATATCCTTACGAACGGGTTCGAAGGATTTCTTTAATAAAGTAAGCTCATTTAAAACGGATTCTTTTTGAGCTGTTTTTGCAAGCACATTTTCTAATAATGCCTGGCAGGTATTCAAATCAATTTGTATGCTTTGTGTGTAATTGGCCCAAGCTTTATTTTTGGCTTCACGGACTTTATTCTTTGCTTCTACTTGAATTTCTGATAGAATAGATTCGTCTGCAATGGTTAAATCACCTGCTTTAAAATTCAGAATCCATTCTTTGAATTTAGCAATGCAATCAAACTCACTTTCCCATTTTAATCTTTCTGGTGATTTATAGCGTTCATGAGATCCTGATGTGGAGTGTCCTTGTGGCTGATTTACTTCTTTTACATGAACAAAAGTTGGGACATGTTCATTTCTTGATAAAGTAACAGCTTTTTCATAGGTAGCACAAAGGTCTGCATAATCCCATCCTTTACTTTCGTATATTTCATAGCCATTGAAATCAGCTGTTCGTTGCATCCCAGCTAATGCTTGTGATATACTTCCTGTTGCCGTTTGAAATTCTCTTGGAACTGAAATGCCAAAACCATCGTCCCAAACTGACATTACCATCGGTACTTGTAGTACCCCAGCTGCATTTATTGTTTCCCAAAAAGGTCCCTCAGAGGTAGATGCATCGCCAATTGTCCCAAAAGCTACTTCATTGCCCTGGGAGGTGAATTTATCAGATGCCGGAAGTGATGATAGTTCTTTGTTGTTTCTGTAAACTTTTGAAGCCAATGCCAAACCTAATAATCGGGGCATTTGTCCGCCAGTTGGTGAAATATCGGCAGAACTATTTTTTTGTGACATTAAATCTTTCCAATTTCCGTCTTTATCTAAACTCCTGGTAGCATAATGTCCACCCATTTGTCTTCCTGCTGATTGTGGTTCTAACTCAAGGTCTGGATGGCCGTAAAGTCCGGCAAAATATTCAACCAAAGTTAATTGGCCTATTGCCATCATTAAGGTCTGATCACGGTAATATCCTGAACGAAAATCACCATTTTTGAATTGTTTCGCTAAGGCGAGTTGAGCGATTTCTTTTCCATCTCCGAAAATGCCGAATTTCGCTTTTCCTGTCAGTACTTCTTTTCTTCCTAGTAAAGAGGCTTCACGTGACTCACAAGCTAAACGATAATCACTTAGTATTTCTGAACGAAATGTTTCAAAATCAATATCAACTTGCGACTCCTTTTTTGTTGGCATTGTTGGCTATAATTAGGTGCAAATATAGGTAAAAGTGTGTTTATATTTAGTCCTTAATTTTGGATATTTTTTGGCATCTTTGCACATATTTCTTAAATAGTTTATGAAAATAGAACTTTGTGTCGCTTCTATTGAAGCATTACAAATCGTTAAGGACTTAAGTATTGATCGCATTGAACTTTGTCAAAACCTAGAGCAAGGCGGAATGACTCCGTCTCATGGCTTAATTGAAATGGCGCTTTTAAATGAAATTGAAACCCATGTTTTAATTCGACCGAGAGCAGCCGGTTTTACCTATTCCGAAGATGAAATTCAATTGATGTTAAATGACATTAAGGACTGCCGCGAATTGGGAGTGAAAGGGGTTGTTATTGGGGCATTGAATATAAATAAAACGATCGATCGTGATGCCATGCTGAGAATGAAAGATGTCGCTAAAGATTTAGAGATAACTTGTCACAGGGCTTTTGATGATAGCTTTGATTGGAAAAATTCAATGGATGTGTTGATAGAAGCGGGAGTAAATCGAATTTTAAGTTCAGGATTATCTTCTTCTGTTGAGCTTGGTTTGCCAATTTTAGCTGAAATGATGAAATATGCAAAATCGCGTATCGAAATCATGGTTGGTGGTGGCGTTAATCTAGGGAATATTCAGCGCATTTTACTGGATGTTCAACCGGATGCCATTCATTTTTCTGGTACTTCCAAGATAATAATAGATGAAAATTCCTATTTTTCTGAAACGCTTCTCCAAATAGATAAAAGTAAAGTGGAGAAATTAATTCATTCGATCCGGGGATAGACTAGGGGCATATATTATGACATTTTTACCTCAATTGAACTTTTATGTATGCCATCATGTCGCTTTTATTAAAGTGGCAAAATCTTTGAAAATAATTTTTACGCTTAAAAATAGACAATGAGAAATAAAAAAGATACAAGAAATGAAGATAAGGTAGAGGAGACTACTGAAAACAAAATAGAGGAAGTGACAAGTGATGAAGTTATCGATGAATCTACGGATGCTGAAACCGTTGTTGATGAAGTAGCAAGATATAACGACCTCAATGACCGATTTCTCCGTCTTCATGCTGAATTTGATAATTACCGGAAAAGGTCAAATAAGGAAAAAGTAGATTTGATTTCTTCCGCCAATGCTAGCTTACTGAAAGAATTATTGCCAATTTTAGACGATTTCGAACGGGGAATGGCGAATAATTTGGAAGCGACAGATATTATTAGTGTTAAAGAAGGATTTACATTAATTTTCAATAAGTTCAAGGGAATTGTTGAATCCAAAGGGGTAAAGGTAATGGAATGCAAAAACCAAGTTTTTGACAGTGAGTTTCATGAGGCAATTGTTAACTTGCCGGTGGATGATCCGGAACTTAAAGGAAAAATTGTCGAAGATGTTGAAAAAGGTTATTTGTTAAATGATAAAGTGATTCGATTCGCTAAAGTTGTTGTTGGTCAATAAAAGATATTAGATGAGTCAGAAAAGAGATTATTATGAGGTGTTAGGGGTTTCAAAATCAGCAGATGAATCCGAAATAAAAAAAGCATACCGAAAACTAGCCCTGCAATATCATCCCGATAAAAATCCGGATAACGCTGCAGCGGAAGAGAAGTTTAAGGAGGCTGCGGCGGCTTATGAGGTGTTGAGTAATGCGGAGAAAAAATCACAATATGATCGTTTTGGTCATGCTGGAATGGGACAAGGTGGCTTTGGTGGTGGTGGAGGTGGAATGAACATGGACGATATTTTTTCTCAATTCGGTGACGTATTTGGTGGCGGATTTGGTGGAAGTTTCGGTGGGAGTAGAGGTGGTGGAGGTAGCCGTTTGGTAAAAGGTTCCAATCTTCGCGTTAAAATGAAACTTACGCTGGAAGAAATAGCGAACGGTGTTTCAAAGAAAATAAAGGTTCAGAAATTGGTGGCGGTTGATGGGGTTACTTTTAAAACCTGTGCTACTTGTAATGGTCAAGGACGAACAACACGTGTAGCTCAAACATTTTTGGGGGCTATGCAAACCCAATCTACTTGTCATGTTTGTCAAGGTTCGGGGAAAATAATCGATAAAAAACCAAGTGATACGGATGCACATGGACTTCGGAAGCAAGAAGAGGTGATTGAAATTTCAATCCCCGCTGGTGTGGAAGAAGGAATGCAATTGAGTGTTCAAGGTAAAGGAAATGCAGGACCATTTAATGGTGTAAATGGCGACCTCATTGTTGTCATTGAAGAAATTGAACATGCCGAACTAAAACGGGACGGTGAAAATGTTCATTACAATGCATTTGTTAATTTTTCTGATGCTGTTCTTGGTGAAAGTATTGAGGTGCCAACGATAAATGGCAAAGCAAAAATAAAAATTGAACCAGGTACTCAAAGTGGAAAAGTGCTCCGATTAAGAGGGAAGGGCTTGCCAAGTGTGCAAGGATATGGAACGGGAGATCAATTTGTTCATATCCATATTTGGACGCCTGTTAAAATAAGTAAAGAAGAAAAAGAAATCCTTGAGAAATTAAAAACAAGTGAAAATTTTTCTCCAAGTGCCGATACGAAAGATCCGGGCTTTTTTAAACGAATGAGGGATATCTTTTCGTGATGAATTTTATTGATTATTGGAACAAAGGAAAATTCGATGCTAAACGGGTAGTATTAACCTTGTTATTGGTCGTATTCGTTTATCTTGTCAGTAGCTCATTGCTATTCATAGATTTATCCCTGAATTTTCCGAATGCTGATGTATTAAATGAGTCTTCCATTAAAGAACTTTCACTTTTAATGGGTAAAAATCGCCTCTTTTTATGGATGATGTTGCCATTTTCTTTCGTATTTATAACCTTATTGGTATGCTTAACTAAAATTCATAAACTTCCTTTATTAAAAATTTTTACCTCAAGGGATGCATTTGACTGGAAACGTTTTTTTGTGGCTTTTTCCTTGTGGTCTTTAATGGTAATTGTAGTTACTTCATTCGAATTGATGTTGAATGATGATTTTGAAATTATCTTTAATGCCCAGAAATTTTTAACCTTGTTTTGTTTGTCGCTTATGCTGCTGCCTATTCAGACGAGTGCCGAAGAATTGATGTTTCGAGGGTATATTTTGCAGGGTTTAAAACAACGTACAGGTAGTGCGATTCAATCTATTGTGATAAGCGGTTTGATGTTTGGAATGATGCATATTGCAAATCCTGAAATTATCAAAATGGGATATCATGTCTTGCTGTATTATGTGGCCGTGGGAATTGTTCTTGGTTTTATTGTTTATTTTGATTCAGGTTTAGAACTTTCATTGGGATTTCATGCTGCAAATAATTTAATCACAGCGTTGCTTATAACCGCTGATTGGCAAGCCTTTCAAACGGATGCCATAATAAAGGACAATAACCCTCCAGGAAATGGTTATTTGGGTATTTTCTTAGCTTCCATAATGCTTTCCTTATTCTTTTTAATCATTAGGAAGAAATATGGTTGGAAGGGAATTCCAGCATAATAAGTTCATAGTTCATAATAATTAAATAAAATCTATAGCAAGGTATTACTTCGCGAGATTTAATTTTTAATTTTACCTATATGATTCATATTGATCAATTGTCAAAATCGTTTAATCGAAAGCTCGCCTTATCAGATGTCTCTTTGACTATTCCATCTGGTCAGATTTATGGCTTATTGGGTCCTAACGGTGCAGGTAAAACTACCCTCATTCGCATTATGAATCAGATACTACAAGCTGATCGTGGACTTATTCATGTTGATGGCAAAATTCTAAATAATAATCATTGGAAGGATTTTGGCTACTTGCCAGAGGAAAGAGGATTGTATAAATCAATGTGTGTTAATGATACCTTGGTATTTTTAGCACGGCTCCGTGGGCTTTCAAAATATGATGCCCAATCCAGTGTGCGGTTTTGGCTCGAAAAATTCGACATTTCGTCTTGGGCTAATACAAAAATAGAAGCCTTGTCGAAAGGAATGGCGCAAAAAGTTCAATTCATTGCAGCGGTGGTTCACCAACCTAATTATTTAATTCTCGATGAACCTCTTTCAGGATTTGACCCGATCAATGTAGAACTGATTTTAAGTGAGTTAAAAAGCATGAAGGCGGAGGGTAAAACAATTATTCTTTCGACGCATAATATGAAAAGTGTAGAGGAAATTTGCGATCATGTTGCTTTACTTCATAAATCAAAATTAATTGCGGAGGGCAAAGTCCATGCGTTGCGCGAAAAAACCATAAATGGCGAATTTATTGTCCGATTTAGTGGTAATATGATTGCGTTGGCTAATGCACTGTGGACAGAGTTTGAATTGATTGACACAAAGGAAATTGGGGAAAATAGATTTCAAATTGTCGTAAGACAAAGAGGAGAAAGAACTTTTGAGGAGCTTGCATCTAATTTGATGGGAAAATTAAAATTGGAAGCGATTGAAAAACGATTACCAAGTATGCAAGAGGTATTTTTAGCACTTATAGCAAAAGAGGAGGTGAAAAATGAGGAATAGTTTCTTAATTGCTTCACGTGAATTTATGGATCGCTGGAGCAGCAGGTCTTATCAATTAATGCTTGTCGTTGGACCTTTGTTGATTCTTGTCTTCACTTATTTTTTATTGAAATTTGGCGACCAAGGAAAAAATTCCCTCAAGGTATTAATCGCTGATCCTACTGATTTATTCGATAATAAAATCACCTCAAATCCTACTAAAGCTGTTGAATATTCCTTTTACACCTCTTACCTTGATTTTGAAGAATTTAGAGACGGAAATCGCTTTAAAGATTTCGATGCTTTTGTTGAAATTAATGAGAAAATATTGAATAATAAAACTGTAAAATTGTTTTACCGCGAAAGGCCATCCATGGAGGTTAAAATCAAACTTAAGTTTGAACTTGAAAGAAGGGTGGAAGAAATAATGATTGGTGAGTTCACTGATTTAAGTATTGATAAATACCGCCAAATAAAACAGCCTTTAAACATTGATTTTCTAAACGTAAATGATCCCAAAAATCAAGCGGAAAATGAAAGAGGTTGGGTGGGGCTTTTCTTTGGGGCATTGATCTTATTCTTTATTGGGCTATTTGGGATGACGATCCTTCGCAGTACGTCGAAAGATAAAAGCAATAGGGTGGTAGAAGTGTTACTTGCAAGCGTACGTTCTTCCGAATTGATGCTGGGTAAAATTATTGGTATTGGACTTTCAGCCCTCTTTCAACTGTTAGTATGGGCATTCTTTATAATTATTGGATTGCTAATTTTTAAAGAATATATTTTTACAGATATTTTTGATCCTTCTAATTATGAGGGGATGCAATATGCAACCGATGTGAAAAATGATATCCTATTAAATTCAAGTGTTTCTCGCTACAATATGTTTGTAGAACTGATTTATCACCGTATTAATTACGGGGTAATGATTCCTGTGTTTTTGATGTTTTTCGCTGCTTCTTATTTCTTTTATGCCGCTTTCTTCATGACTATCGGTGCTACTGCAGGTTCGGAGAGCGATGGACAGCAGTTTATTATCCCAATTTTTTTATTGCTACTCCTTTCATTTTATGCTGGATTTGAAACAATTTATGCTCCCGAGTCTTTTTTAGCCTTGTTCTTTGCCTATTTTCCTTTCACTGCAGCCATGACCGCATTAATAAATGTCTCTATGGGGGTAACGACCAGTGGCGCTTTTCAGATCTTCTTTTCCTTCCTATTTCTGCTAGTAAATGCCTTTGTCTTTTTAGCCATTGCAGCAAGATTGTTTAAAAATGGGATATTAAATTCAGGGCATCGTATCAACTTGAAAACTATTTTTCAATGGCTAAAAAAATACTAAGGTGATTGTTGCAGCAATTGATTTGGGCACCAATACTTTTAGTTTAGCTATTTGTGATGTGGTAAATGGTAAACTAAACTTGATACATCAGGAAAAGGAAGGTGTCCAACTAGGAATGGGTGGGATTAATCAAGGTTATATTGCCCCAGATGCCTTTAAGCGGGCAATGGATTGTCTGGGTAGATTTAAACTGAGTTGTGAAAAGTTGGCAGTCCAAGAAATACGGGCGATTGGTACATCAGCCATTCGAGACGCTAAAAATGCAACAGAACTGATTCAAAAAGTAAAGGAACAGTATCAATTCGACATTACGATTATTGATGGTATTCAAGAGGCAAATTATATTTATCAAGGAATTGCCTATGCGCATGTATTTTCCATGCCATCCTTAATAATTGACATTGGCGGTGGGAGTACGGAGTTGATTTTTGCAGATGAAAAGGGAATTATAGCTTTAAATTCTTTTAACATGGGAATTTCTCGCATCTACCAACTATTCAATTTGTCGGATCCATTGAGCATAGATGATATTCAAAAAATAGAAAGGTATTTAGATGCAAATACGGGAGATTTTTTTAAAACCATAAAAACAGATGTTTTGATTGGTGCAGCGGGTAGCTTCGATACTTTTTATGAAATGATTCATAAATCAAAATATCCGGTGACTTTTGAATCGGTAGAAGTACCTATGGAAATGTTTAAGCAAATAATAGAGGAGGTAATTAATTCGAGCTTTGAGGAAAGGAATGCTCACCCTCATATCATCGAAATCAGGAAACGTTTAGCACCAATTGCTGCCGTTAAAACACGTTGGATTCTTGAAAAAATTAAGGCAACGAAAATTATTTTTTCACCTTGCTCGCTCAAAGAAGGGGTATTGTTGAGTAAGTAAAACACAGCTTTTGATGTGAGCTTGCCTGGAAATTTATTTCTTTAGCTGATTAGCACGCTTATCGCCAAAATATTTAAGAGTAGTAGTAAAATGCCCAAGATGAATGCAAGGATGAGTTGCTTGGTAAACACTTTATTACTTGGATAATTAGTTCTTTTAAACTCAATGAATTCCTCATTCATCTCATTTTTTGTTAAAAAGGTTACGCTTAGCCATACAAGTATGGTTAATACTGAAACAATTAAAAATTGTAGGGCATACGCATCAAAATAGATCGATTCGAAAAGTCCTGGATAACTGAATTTAAGCAACTCACAAGTCAAGGTGAAAAAGCAACTCGCTATCATAGCTGATAATTGTGTCCACGCATTAATTCTATTCCAAAACCATCTTAAAATATACACTGGTGCAACTCCTGTAGATATGGAAAAGACGATCAATATTAAGTACTTTAAACTGGAGCTGTAATGTGCAATGATCACAGCGATCAAACATAAAAGCGCCATGGATAAAAATGATATAAATGCGTAATGCCTATTACTTTTTGATGGAAATAAATAAGTTTTATAGAGGTCAATACTTAAAAATGATCCTCCCCAATTCATAATGGATTCAGAAGTGGTTATGAACATAGCAAAAAATCCTAAGAAAACTGTTGACTCCCATTGCGCTGGAACAACAGTAAAGATCATCTCAATAAAACCTTTTTCCGAAGAATTGAAAGATTGCATTGAGATGGCCATTACGGCCATCATTAGAATAATAATAGATAAAATAATGTAAAGAAGAATAGGTAAGATCGCCGCTTTTATCACATTCCATCTTCCTTTTGTTGAAGTAAAACGAGACATTTCCGGTCCGCCACCATCAAATAATTGAGCGCTCCACCATTGAACACCTAAAAAAACAAAGAACAATCCCCATTCTTGTGGCTGCTTAGTTGGGGGTAAAAGATCCGTTTTTGATAAGCCGGTAGCTTTAAATTGTTGAAGACTGAAATTCCAACCTCCTGAAAAGTGATATAAATAATAAAATGCGATTACTAAACTTATGAAATAAAGTAGGGCGTGAAATACATCTGTCCGAATTTTGATATCATAGGCATTTTTTAAGGCAAAGAGAAGAAGAACCCCTCCAGTCAGCCAAACAGAAATAGTAGGCGAAAAGAAAAAATAAGATTCAACTACATGGCTAAAAGCTAAAATGTGGAAACTTAATAAGAAGGCGACAACAAAACCTCCAACATATACCGATCTAAATTGATGTAAAATCCTAGCAGGTTTTCCAAAATACCTAAATAAAATAAACTGATTATCCGTAATAAAATCAAGTTTTTCCCAGAGAGGGGCAATTACGATTGGTACAACAATAGCACCCAATAAACTTGGCCAAAATATCCACAAACCCCAAAAGCCCTTTTCTTCTAAAATCCCTGTTATTACTTGTCCTTGCTCTACAGATATATAATACATTAGCAGGGAAATGCCACTCACAAACCAAGCAACCTTTTTTGACGTTTTGAAAATGCCTTTCCCAAGATTTTTGCGCTGAAGAAAAATAATCACAAGCAACACAAGTAAATAGAAAAAGAACATGGAACTTATGAATAAATAGATTTACACGTGAAATTAAGCTAATCTTTTAAAACGAAAAAATCTCCTTGGTATACAAAGAGATTTTACGATGGGCATTTTAAGCGTTATACATGGTTGAAGAAGTCCAATTTCATTATTTCATTCCTGTAAATTAGAAATCAGAAAGTGATTCAAACTATTTTACCGATGAATCAATACTAAAGGAGGCAATAGCGAAAGATAATGAGGGTCATTTATTGGATTGATTTATATACGTTTACTGCTGACAGTGGAGCATAAAAAAAGCCCGATCAATGCTGAACGGACTTTTTAGTTTTAAAATTGACTTTATTTTGTAATTACGATCTGCTCTAAAAACACGCCATCAATCGAATTTATGTTAATAATATATTTTCCTGCTTCCAATAATGAAGCATCAAGCGTTCCTTGTTCAGCGTTAAAGGGAACTTCGATAATCCTACCTAACAGATCATATAATACAACTGCGGTTATTTTTCCGTCGAATTCAATATGAAAATGACCATCAATTGAAGGGTTTGGATAAACTAATACACTCGCTGATGATAAATTATCAAGACCTGTGTAATCCACTAGGAAACATGCAGAAGTATCTACGCAACCATTTTCTGTTATTTCTACGGCGTAGTTGCCTGTGATTGTTGGCGTGAATGTTTGGTTTGTTTCACCATTAACTAGCGCATATCCATTGTTACAATCCAACCATTGATAGGTAGCTCCTGACGCGTCAGCGGTTAATAAACTTCCAACTTGCGTAACATCTATATTTACTGTATTTCCCATTACGATATTCTGTGTTTGAGTTGATGTGTTCCCATTTCCGTCATCATAGGTCCAAGTTACTACTGTCGTTCCGGGTGATGCTATTGGCAAACATGCATTATGTGTTACTATCACACTTGAAGCACAGTTTTCTGTGGCAGTTGGATAGGCCAATGTCATTACTTCTGTAATTGTGCAAAATACTAAATCAGGTAATACTGCCAAATCAGGGATAGGAGCGATAGTATCTTGAACTCCATTATATTCAAACGCACCTATATCACTGGTGTTTGTTCTACAAAAGCCTCTTTGGTCGTATTCAAAGTTAGCTGTTCCTGCATTAATTAATGGCGAACCAGGATTAATTGAACAAGTGGGGGTAGAGCCACCATTGTTTACTAATGCCCCCAGATTTCCTGGAACATTAAGTACATTGTTACTTCCACTGATATTGGCGCTTGTTGAATTACTTAAATGACTATAATTCATAGTAATACTACCAACTAAATCTACAGGTGTACCTGCACTCAAATTGTTGTTAAATGACGAGTTAATTATCTCACAAGATCCATTTGTGAATCGAAGTCCACCCCCTCCATTTGATGAGGCTGCATTATTAGATGAAAACGTACAATTTTGAATAATCAAGCTGGTTTGATTATTTGAGCCATTTATCGCTTGTAAAGCACCACCCTGATCTCCGCTGTTATTACCGTAAAATGTACAATTATAAAATTTACCAATGAAATCATTAACAATATAAATTGCTCCTCCGTCAGACCCACAACTATTATTTGAAAAGGTCGTGTTACGAACAGTTAAATTAGGGTCATTAGGCATATAAATAGCGCGATCTGTATTTGAGTCAAACCAACAGTTATCAATGCTGAAACTTTTTCCATTTGGTCCGTAAATTGCTGCTTGTCCAGCACATTGTTCAATTTTAAGTCCTTTAATTGTGATTAAGCCGTCGCCTACACTTTGAATAAAATATGCGGACCCTCCACTGTTGATGCTAAGAGAATTGGGCCCTGGTCCGAAAATAGTTATTTCATGAGATGTATTCACATTCAAATTGGAGGTCCAATTAATTGTTCCAGTTATCCCAGTAGCGTCTACATAGGCATCTCCACAACCATAAGCTACTGCTGATATTATCGCTTCTCTCAATGACCCTGAGCCGGCATCATTTAAATTTGTTGCAAAAAACACCCCCGTATTGTTGATGATCAAATTTCCAGCAGGTGCCGTTATCAAAGGTGTTTCCGTATTTCCGTTTATAACCAAGCCAGTGCATTCAGCATCAACTACATTTAACAAAGTACTTGATGATGAAATGTCGCCGGTAAGCCAAAAATAATTGGTGCCTTCGTTCAATGTATTAGCATTTGAAACAGTATAGTTACCTGTTAAATCAGATGACCCTACTAAATTTGAAGTGCTAAATACATTACTCGTACCTGTTGCATAAATTTTCTTATTTACTAGATCGTTGCAATCATCAGATGATCCGTTTGTATTCATTAAAAAACTTGTTAGATTGATCGGATTTAAATTTCCTTGTGTCGTTACATCTATTCTCATTATCGCTTGATTATCATAGCCTTGTTTTAATCCGCAACCTACATGACTTGTTGTTGACGACACATAAACCATATTTGTTTGATCTGCAATTAACACCTCATCGATACCAACATTTGTTTGATCAGAATTATACATTGGCCCGGCAACACCTCTGAATCTTAAGGTCAAATCATTAGAGCCAGTATAGGCAGATAAATCAACCGTAACCAATGTCCAGTTAGCATAATTAGAATTAATGGTATGTAGCAATGTATATGCCCCTCCCATATTACTTGCTGCAATCTGTATTTCTTCGTCCCCATCTGGATGTTTAACGTAAAACTTCATATACGGAGCTGCATAGGAACTCAAATTGATATTATTGATAATCATGTCCACTTGGAATCCACAACATTGATATCCATCAAACATATTAGAATAAAGAATGGCGCAATTTCCGGAACCTCCAAACCCAGCATCTAAACCATTATTACCCATCGATCCATTTATAATAGGATTATCACTACGATACCACGTAGAAGGATTTCCTGACCAAGTGCCTCCTGCCCATACAGGTGTTGTGATAGCATTTGGAGAAACAGGAGGAAAAACTCCGGAATCAAAATTTTGTAGTTGCCCGGATAGAACGGAGTGAAGAGTAAGTAGTGTAATCGTAAAGATTTTTCTCATTTTTTTATTTTTTTTGTGCAAATATGCTCTAAATTTATTTCTTTATTGAAGTATTTTTAATAATAACATAATAATAATCAATCTTTTAGATTTAAGGTTTTTATAACTATCTAAAAATCAAACGAAAAGCACTATTCTAAAAGCTGAATGGGCTAACGAAAGATGAGTTAAAAAATGAATGTAGAAAAACCGAGCTATAAAACTCACTTTTTAGCATGTTATAAGTAATACTTTTATTTAAAATTAAAATGAAGATGAATCCGATATATTTAACCGCAGCAATTTTACTTTTTGGTGTATTTCCCTTTTCAGAATGTTTTTCACAGAACTATTTTATTACCCTAAGTAAAGATTCAATCGCTTGTCGTCAAATAAATTTTTTTGATAACAATGCGCAAGGAGAAATGATTGATTTTGAATACGTCAACAAGGAAAATGAAACAATACGACTAAAGAAAAAAGAGATACCAGCAATTCAGCGGCTTTGTCAAGATGGTGTTTTGTATTTAAGGATGCCCATAAATATTAAAAAACCGGATGGGTATTACAGGTATGGTAAAAGAATGGTTAAAGGAAAAATAAATGTTGATGTTTTCGATGATGTGACAACCAGTTATAGACTAAAAGAGAATTTTGATGGCTCGTTCAACCAACAAGGTGTTATGAAACAAACCAATGAAGGGCTTTATATCCGTCACGTCTCGTTGCCAAATGGTAATGTTTATGAAGTTGCTGGACTTAAAGCTTTAAAATCATTAAAAGTCATCCAAGCGTATATGTTTGATTGTGAGCCCTACAAAAAAGAATACTTTGCCAACCCTAAATATCAAACGTGTACATTTGAAGAAGCCGTATACGATTATAATCAAATGTGTCCTTAATTTTAGTTAGGGTATCTGCTATTTGCTTTGCTGCGATTGCTGCTTGTTTATTCGCCCTTAGTTTTTATTGAATTCCTGCCATACACAGATTTTTTACCATGTTTCCTTAAAATTATTAATTTTGAAGTCTAAATTTTAACTGTGGGTAAAATCAATAATAATGCTGGATCAATTTTAGGATATAAGTACGAGGATTTAGTACATTATATATCCGAAGTTGCCATCAATCTTATTCTAAGTGTTGTTATTATTATCGTCGGTTTTTGGATAACCAAGCGTCTTGGTAATCTCGTTAGGAGAGTCCTTGTTAAAAGTAAGACCGATGAAAGCTTGGTTTCTTTTCTTTCCAATTTGACGGTAATTTCTTGTAAAATTTTGTTCGTCCTTTCTGCTATGGCACAATTGGGAATTGCTATGACTTCCTTCGTTACTATACTTGGTGCAGCAGGAATTGCGATTGGTTTAGCATTTTCTGGAACGTTATCTAATATTGCAGGTGGAATTATGATTCTTGTTCTGAAGCCATTTAAAATAAATGATGTTATAGTCTCTCAAACTATTCAAGGAAGAGTGACGGAGATCCTTATTTTTAATACCTATATCTTGACGGATGATAATAAAGTAATAATACTTCCGAATGGTCCATTGGTAAATGGAAACATTATAAATTTCACGAAGGAAAATAAACGAAAAATTGTATTGGTTGTTCCTATAAGTTTTGGAGAAGATCTCAATTTACTGCGCAAGGAAATTAATAAGTTGCTAGTTGATAACATAAAGGTGTTAAAGGATACCGAACCTTTGATTCAGCTATCGGCAATCAACGAAACAAATGCTGCTATTTCAATTTCCATCTGGGTGAAATCATCTGAATTTTCAAAGCTGTCCCTTACCTTGAATGAATTAGTTTATGGTTTGATAAATAAAGAGGGTCGGCTAATAGTACCTGTAATAAATGACGAGAATGAATCTAATTGATCAGTATATAGCCAATAATCAATATGGAAAATTACTGGGAATGAATTTCAGTATTCTTGAACCGGGTCTTGTAAACTATTCCCTTACTATAAATGAACATCACTTGGCAACACCTTTCACTGCGCATGGCGGTTGCATTGCTTCTCTTCTTGATGCTACAATGGGAGTAGGGGCCTTGTCGCTGGTTTCTTCTAAGAATCAAGTGGTGGCAACTGTTGAAATGAAAATTAACTTTTTAAAAGGCGCTGTTTTGAATGATCAATTATTAGCAAATTCTAAGGTGGTGAAAAATGGAAATAAAATCATTGTTATGCAAGCGGAAATTCATAATGAAAAAAAAGAATTGTTAGCTTTGGCTTCAGGTACTTTTATGCCTTATGATGCAATGAAAGCAGGTTATTAACTTTTAAACTTATTCAAATGTTAGGTACTATTTTATTATTGATTTTTACGGTTGTTGTCGTTCCGATTTTTAGCTTTTATTTTGGAACGCCTTTGACGGATCTTCAAAACGCTATTTTATTTGATCACATGCTTTATATTGTTGCTGCGGTTATAACTTATTGTTTTGTAGTGGGTGAATTAAGTAAAAATAATTCGCAGGTAGATAAGTTATGGAGCATCGTTCCTATTATATATGTTTGGGATATGACATACTTGGCGGATTGGAATCAACGCATGGTTTTAATGTCAGTTCTAGTTACGATTTGGGCAATTCGTTTAACGTATAATTTTGCGAGAAGAGGGGCCTATACGTGGAAGTTTTGGGCAGGAGAAGAAGATTATAGGTGGGAGGTACTTAGAAAAAAACCGGGTTTTAATAAACCGTTGATCTGGATGATATTTAACTTGTTTTTTATCTGTTCGTATCAAAATATCCTGATATTTTTATTTACAATTCCAATCCTGACGGTTGTAGGAGATAATTCGCCACTAAATTGGATAGATTATTTACTCTCTTTTCTTTTTGTGCTTTTTGTGCTTCTTGAGTTTGCTGCTGATAATCAACAATATGTTTTTCAAACAGAAAAACATAGAAGGATGAAGGCAGGCGAAGCCCTGGGCGATTACGAAAAAGGATTCCTAGATACAGGACTTTGGGGAGTCGTACGTCATCCCAATTATGCTATGGAACAAGCAATTTGGCTTGTATTTTACTTCTTTAGCGTGAATGTTACAGGGGAATGGTTGAATTGGTCTGTTGCAGGTTGTGCGTTGTTACTTATTCTATTTAAAGGAAGTTCTGATTTTTCTGAAGCCATTTCGGCTGAAAAATATCCGGCTTATTCAGGGTATCAAAAAACGGTGCCTAGGTTTATTCCCTTTACTAAAATCAAAAAATAATTAAGACTTTAATTGCTGAAGTTTTTCTTTAATTCTTTCTAATTGTTCAATAATTCCTTGACTCGGATCAATTCCTTGCTGTTGAATTGGTTGATTTCCTTTTAATGCTCGCTTTGCCCCCTCAATGGTATAGCCTTGTAATTTGACAAAATCGTAAATACTGTGGATTTCAGCTATTTCTTTGACGGAGTAAAGACGGTTCCCCTTCTTGTTTTTTTTTGCGATTTGAATGTTGAATTCTTTTTCCCAAAACCTTAACAATGAAGCGTTTACATTGAGCATTTTGGCAACTTCTCCAATAGAATAATATAGCTTCGTAAGTTCGTTAATTTCAAAATTTGCCATACTTTATAGGAATTATTTCCGAAAATAGTTATAATTTAGCAATTGTTCATAGTATGATTAGACTTAAGAAAATATTTTTTGCTTTTTTATTAATATGTTTTTCGACTATCACTTGGTCGCAAAAACCGGAGGGGGCTACCATAAAACCACCTGATGCTGCCTTACCTACATTTAATAATCAAAATAGCGAGAAAATAAATTCTATTATTGCCTTCGCTAAAACGTTCATCGGAACTCCTTACCATTGGGGAGGCACAACGCCTTCTGGATTCGATTGTTCTGGATTTATTAATTATATTTTTGGCAATTTTGGTTTTTCTTTGACCCGTACGAGTTATAATTTAGCTGAATTAGGCGAAACGGTAAAATTGGAAAATTTGCAGCCCGGGGATTTATTGTTTTTTAGAGGAACCAATCCTAAATCAACGACGGTTGGTCACGTTGCAATGGTCATTGAGGTCACCCCAGATGCCATTAATTTTATCCACTCGTCAAGTTCGGGGGTCAAAATAAATAACTTTAAAACAAGTAAGTATTATATTTCGAGGTATTTAAAAGCAAAAAGACTCGATTATAACACCTATAAAAAGAAATAAACATTTCGCTTTTTTATTTGTTACCTTTCTATGGTTCATCCGACTATTTTTGAAAAAAAGCACTATCTTTTTATCGTTCTTGCCGGCTTATTTATAACCTCTGCGATTACTGCTGAATTGATAAGTAATAAATTAATTGAAATCCCGCTTTCTTTTCAATTAGGGGATTGGAAATTTGGTCCTTTCGTTACGATTGTTGGAATCCTTCCTTGGCCGATCGTTTTTCTCTTAACCGATTTAATCAATGAATTTTATGGTCCGAAAGTTATCTCACGATTATCTTGGATTACTGCAGGATTGATCTTCTATTGTTTCATTATTATTGGTTTGTCTTTGTTACTTCCTGCAGTAGAATTACCGAACTCAGGTTTGTCGGATAATAAGTCTTATAATTTAGTTTTTGGTCAAGCGCAAATGGTCATCATTGGAAGTATTGCGGCATTTCTTGTTTCTCAATTACTCGACGCTACTATTTTTACCTTTATAAAAAATCGAACTGGTAACAAGTATATATGGCTTAGAAGTACTGGTAGTACTATGGTATCACAGCTAATAGATTCTTTTATTGTTTTGTATATCGGATTTGTTTTACCTGGAAAGATGTCTTTTTCTGATTTTTTATCGATTGCGCCAACAAATTATATTTTAAAGCTTATTATTGCTGTTTCATTAACGCCCCTAATCTATTTAGGTCATTGGTGGGTAAAGAAGAATTTCTTTTCATTCAAAGACCCAAAAGTAAACGCACTTAAATCTTAAATCTATGTATATGAAAATTAGTTCTTTTTTATTGCTCTTTTTATTGATTTCCTGTTCTTATGGACAAAAGAGTAAAGGGAATGCGAAAACGTCAAGCTATAGTTTGGTGCCCTATGGTAAAAAAATGCTTCCTGAAAATGTGTGTTACGTTATTAAAGAGGGAGGTACTGAAAAACCCTTTACTGGTAAATATGTCGATCATCACGAGGCAGGTACGTATATCTGTATTGGTTGTGATAAGCCCTTGTTTGACAGTGAAACAAAATATGATTCCGGTTCAGGTTGGCCTAGTTTCTATAATGCAATTGATTCTAAAAATGTATTGAAAAAAAGAGACGACTCTTTTGGTATGGTACGTTTTGAAATTCTATGCGCTAATTGTAATGCGCACCTCGGACATGTCTTTGATGATGGGCCACAGCCAACGGGAATGCGATATTGTGTTAATTCTGCTGCATTGGATTTCATCCCTAATCATTAATTTATATTTTATGTTAACTAAAATTACATTAGGTGCTGGTTGTTTTTGGTGTTTAGATAATACAATGCGCTCGTTAAAAGGGGTTGTTTCCTCTATTCCAGGTTACACAGGTGGATTGTCTACTGATCCAAGTTATGAGGAGGTGTGTTCAGGAACTACCGGGCACGTTGAAGTGGTAGAAGTTTCATTTGATGATGAAATTATTACGCTAGCTGAAGTATTTGAATTGTTTTGGTGGATTCATGATCCTACACAGTTAAATCGACAAGGGAATGATGTAGGTACGCAATATCGTTCTGCGATTTTTTATCATTCTGAAGAACAAAAAATAGAGGCTGAGAAAATAAAATCAAATTTAGAAAGTAATAAGGTTTGGGAAAATAAAATCGTAACCACTATTGAACCGCTAGTTTTATTTTATCCTGCGGAGGAGTATCATCACAATTATTTTGCGCGGAACCCACTTAACCAATATTGCCAATTCGTGGTGAAACCTAAGATTGATAAGTTTAAAAAAGTCTTTTCAGATCGTTTGAAATAATTCAATAGCGATCTTTTGCAGGGTGCTTTTATCGAATGAGGGTAACGTGTCCAGTTTCCATTAACTTTTCATCGTTGTTCGTTGTTTTGAAGGTTAATTTCCACGTGTATATTCCATCAGGTGATTTCATCCCATCATTATATGATCCATCCCATCCAAAACTTACATTATGCGTTTCCCAAATTAATTCTCCCCAACGATTGAATATTAAAAATTCATATTCGAATGGATCAAAACCTGAATACATAACTGGTTTAAAGGTTTGGTTGAATTGATCGCCATCTGGTGTAAATGTATTTGGTACCCAATAAATAATTTCTTGTCCAAAGCAGTCATCGAGTACTGTTATTTGTAACGTGTCTGTTCCTACACAGCCCGCGCCATTAGTTCCGACAACAATGTATTCATTTATCCCAACTGGTGGTTGGTAGGACATTCCGTTAGATGTATTCGTGCTCCAAACATAGGAGCTAGCCCCCGATGCGTCTAAAATAACAGAATTCCCTAAACAAACGGTAAGATCGGATCCTGCATCAACATCAGGTGATGGAGATATAGCAAGATTGTAGGTGGCAATTCCAGGACAAACAGCAGCGGCAGTTGTGTAGGTTACTAAATAGGCGCCAATGTTAGAATTTGAAAGATCAATAGCCCCAGTTGTAGGATTTAAAGATAATCCTGGACCACTTGTGAGTGTACCGCCTTGAGTTCCAGTAATGGTCGCAATAGGATCCGCATCAGTTTGACAATAAACATTGTCAGGGTAGCTTAACCCTGCAGCTTCACCACCTACGTAATTACCTGTGTAGTCAAATTGACATCCATTATCATCAAGTACTGAAAATGAATAAGGACCAGCAACAGTTAAATTATCTACAACGATATTACCGCCATTTAAGCAGGTTGTTGTAGCAAAACTGGCTGTGTTTGGGAGTAACGATGGTACGATAGCATTAAAGGATGTACCATTCAACTGAGGAGATCCTCCTGAAATAGTAACAGTTGCTGTACCATTGGCGCAATTGGACGTGGAGGTAGCTGTAATTTCTGGTAAATATTGAACGGCAATTGGATCCCCCATATCAAAACAATCTAAAGCGGGTAAGGTCACGAAACTATAGGTGCCCGTTTGAATGCTATACATTGTTAATGGAACAAAATACACAACGTTATTTGTAAAGGTTCCTGGAGGAAATGAATTGATAAAACTAAGGTCATTTAAATCTGTCAAATTTCCATCTCCAGTAACTATTGAAACCAAACAAGGATCATCGGGAATGTCTAATCCTGAAGCATTGGATTGTTGTGGTGTTAATGAAATGGTAGGAGGACAAGAATAGGCGAGCCAAACAATTCCAGGATCATAGGATGGTGCAGTAGGGTCATAGGTAGGTGAACCTGGTGTAGTTGCCCCCACAATTTCACCAGGAACAGAAAAGTTATTGTTAGTTGTTACTGAATAAGAATCTCCGTAACATATTTTATTAATGGTTGGCATTGGACTCAAGCTAGTCGTAAATGTTCCCATCATGGCCGAACAATTGCAAGAAGGTGGAATGTCATAAGTTAAGGTGGCGCTGCAACTTGGGTCTGCTGAAAAAGAAGCGGTAACAGTACAACTTACGCCATTCGCTGGACCAGAAAATGAAAAATTGGAAGAACTTCCAAATGGGGCATTAAAAACTTGCTGGCCACCACATGAATTCACTAGGGTTAAGGTTCCCGATCCAGGTGCATTCGTGTAATTGATAGAACCAGTAATGGTATATTGATTCGTTATTGCATCACAATTGGTCACATTTCCAGTGAAATTACTGAACGAACATGGATTAACTCCAGCGCAGGATGCAGGTGCATTGTATGTTTGAAGTGTGTTGCAATTCGCATTTGCTGAAAAGGATGCGGTGACCGTGCAGGTCGAACCATTTGCGGGTAGTCCAGGTAAACTATAATTAATACTATTCCCAAAAGGGGCATTGAATACCTGAGAGCCACCGCAACTATTCGTGATGGTTAGCGTTCCCGAGCCAGGTGGATTTGTGATGCTTAACGTACCCGTTAATCCATACGTATTGGTGGCGGGATTGCAAGCACTTGGGATAGCAGTAAAGCCGGTTACACCACAAATAAAGGAACAATCTGCTGAGCCACTTCCTCCTGTTTGCGAGAAAGAAATGGTACCGGCTGTATTTGAAAAATTGGTTAATAACAATATGTAGAATTGTCCAATTTGGGCATTTGGAATGGTAGCGGTTTCTACAGCGGCTGTAGAATAACTGCAATCAACAGTACTTCCTCCTGGAAATGTGCTTCCTCCACATCCTGCTGCAAGGGAGGTGAAAGGTCCCCATAAAGCAAAATCGACATCTATTCCTGTTCCTCCAGCAGTAGATTGACTTATATTAAATGTCATTGGACCGTTTTGATCAATTTCCATAAAATACCAAACCGGATTAGGTGTCGATCCTAAACAACCAACAGCTCCTAAATCTTGTACATTTGTTGTATTTGGAAAGGAATAATTAGTGCCCGTGCAAAAAGGGGAAGCACCATTACATTGCGAAAAATAAACTTGTGATAACGACAAGCAAAAAGATAAGAAGAATATATTTTTTATCAAACCGGTTATTTATCTAATTTATTTCGAAATTCTTTTTTAATCAGCTTTTTATTACTTAAGCCCCAGTCTTTTGCTAATTGTTTATTTTCTCCATGCGATTTTGCTTTATCGTAAAGTGGAAAAGAAGCAGGTATTTTTCCGTTAATAAATAAGGACTTCATTTTTTTATCGTCGAATAGGTATTTCCAAAAATGAACGTAGGGAACTTCGCTTGCGATTGCTTTTTCATCTTTTTTATCGATAATAACCACCTTTTTGTTTAGGTCTTTTTTTGAATTTGTTTGGGTGATTTGACTGTAAGTGGTTGTGTCAAAAAAAGAAAGAAGGGTAATAATTAAGTATAATTTGTTCATTATAAAAATTTGTTTCTTGACGATAAAGATAATCAATAGTTGCCGAAATAACATGTTATTTTTTTTTAATTTCTCAACTTATCAACTTGTAATTTTTAATATTGTAAAAATAACACTTAATACATAGTTGAAATTGTTTGGTAAAATTAGAAAAATAAGTTACTATCTTCCTGGACCACCACTTTCTATTGATAGCAATAGCAATAATCGCTATTATGCCAGTCAAGATGAAATTGGTTCTGATCTTGCCTTTAAAGCGGTATTAAAGCTCTTCAATGAATATCCAGAAATAGATAAGCTCGATATTGATTTTCTTATTGTTTCAACGCTTGTTTTAGATTATAATTCGCCAACAACTGCAAGTGTTTTACATCATAAATTAGGATTGTCTTCAACTTGTGGTACAATTGATTTACCTCAAGGCTGTTCAGGATTTTTGTATAGCTTAAGTGTTGCAGAAGCAATGATTTCTGCTGGGAATGCGAGGAATGTGTTAATCTTATTAGGGGAAGTGCCTACAAAAGCAATTCATAGTGAGGATACCGTATTACGATCTATTTTTGGTGATGCTGGTGCCGCTATTGTTGTTTCGGAAAATAATACTAAAGCCATTGGAAAGTTTACATTTGCAACTTTTGGGAATGGATTTGATTTTTTAAAGGTGGAACGCGGAGGAGGTCGCAATCCAATAGATAAGGCATGGTTAAATAAATATTCCGATCAAGTGAATCAATTGCCTTTTGGACGTATCGAAATGAATGGGCTGGAAGTGCTGCGCTTTGCTTTAAAGGAAATCCCTGGGTTTTTGGAACAGACATTAGTCAAAAATGGCTTAACAATTTCAGAAATAGATTTTTTCATTTTTCATCAAGCAAGTGCATTGATTTTGAAATCTCTTCAGCGAAAATGCAATATTCCCGAACATAAATTCATTTCTAATTTTGAAGAAGTTGGCAATACTGTTTCATGTTCTATTCCCATTGCACTAGAAACAGCAGCAGCGCTTGGCAATTTTAAAAAAGGAGATAAGATAGTATTACTCGGTTTTGGGATTGGTTTTTCTTGTATAGGAACCGTAATTGAATGGTAGAAAAATGTATATTTGACTTATGGAAATAGATGATTTTATTAAAGCGATTGAAGAAGAGTTTGACAATCTAAATCCAGGAGATGTGTCTCCGAATAGCGTGTTTCGTGATATGGAGGGTTGGAGCAGTATGCATGCGCTTATTTTTGTTGCATTGATTGATTCAAAGTATGATGTTCTTCTAAATGGTGAAGAATTGAAATCGTGTGTCACCATTAACGATTTATTTGATATTACATGCTTAAAATTAAACGGTGGCGCAGCTAAGGCTTAAACATACTGCTGTAAAAGCAATATATTCTGTCATTCCTAAGATGGTGTATAAAACGCATGATTATCCTTATTTTTCGGAAGATGAAGCAAAAATGTTCGCTAATACAACAGGTATAATTGAGCGAAGAGTTGCGGCAACTAATGTTACCGCTTCAGATATGTGTTTCAAAGCTGCTCAGACGCTTTTGGAAGATATGAATTGTCATCATGAAATAGATTTATTAGTATTTGTAACGCAATCTCCCGACTATTTTCTACCGGCAAGTGCAGCTATTCTGCAAGATAAATTAGGATTGCCAAAGACTTGTATGGCCTTTGATGTAAATTTAGGATGTTCAGGTTATGTTCATGGTTTGCTACTTGCTAACCGCTATCTGCAACAGGGTGGATTAAGAAAGGTATTGCTTTTAGCTGGTGATAAGTCAACCATTTCGACGCACGAACAAGATAAAACAGCTTTTCCTCTTTTTGGAGATGCGGGCTCAGCAACTTTACTGGAATACGATGCCAAAGGAAAAGATTGGTTTTTTGACGCAGGGACGGATGGAAGCGGTGCGAATGCCATAATTATAGAGGCGGGGCATTCTAGAATGCCTTACCAAAGTTTTGATGATCAAGATATTGAATTGGCACCGGGTGTTGTCCGCTCTAAAAAACATTTGGCAATTGATGGTATGGCGGTATTTAATTTTGCGCTGAAAAATGTTCCAAAGTCTATTAATAATGTTCTCGACTTAGCAAAAATAAGAACGGAGCAACTTGATTACCTCGTGTTGCATCAGGCAAATCAATTGATCACAGATAGTATTCGAAAAAAAATGAACTTGCCGAAGGAAAAATGCCCAAGTTCAATTGGTAATTTCGGAAATACAAGTTCTGCCTCTATTCCTTTAACGCTTTGTTCGGAATTAAGTGAAGCGTTAAAAAAAGAACGCTTATTCCTATTGCTCTGCGGCTTTGGTGTAGGTTTTTCTTGGGCTAGCTTACTTTTATCCACTCATAATGTCGCTACAAAATTGTTAGAATATGATTAATCTTAAAGGAAAAACTATTCTGGTAACTGGGGCTTCTGCAGGTATTGGCTCTGCTGTGGCGCAATTGTGCTCGGATTTAGGTGCCAAGGTTTGTATAACGGGTCGAAATATGGAACGCTTAATCGAGGTGTCCAAACTGCTTAGCATCGAGTCAGAACTTTTTCAAGCTGATTTAACATTGGAAAAGGATATAGATGATTTGGTGAAGGCCTTGCCATCTATTGATGGTTGGGTGCATTGCGCCGGAATTATTGAACCGTTTCCTATAAAATTCATTCAGTCAAAGCATATAAAATCAATGTTCACTATCAATTTTGATAGCGCTTGTCTTTTATCCTCGAAATTAATGCAGCTGAAAAAGATTAATACAAGCGCTTCCTTTGTGTTTATTTCTTCCATTTCTGCTCAACATCCATATAAAGGAGGAAGTTTATACGCCGCATCCAAAGCTGCTTTAGAATCTTTTTCTCGTTCCATCGCATTAGAGTTTGCCTCAAAAGGTGTTCGTTCGAATTGTATTTCTGCCGCTCTAGTTGACACTCAGATGTTTGAGAAAACTAAAAATGCGCTTTCGGAAACAGAACTGTTAGGTATTTTGAGTTCGTATCCATTAGGAATTGGACAACCAATGGATGTGGCTCACGCATCGGCTTTTCTGCTAAGTGATCAAGCCTCTTGGATGACAGGTTCTGTGCTCACTTTGGACGGTGGCTTGTTATTAAACAGTAAGAAATAATTCTTTTAATGTATCTTCGTTCGAGATATCCGTCGCATGATTGAGTATAGTTTTGTAATTCCAACTTTTAATAATAGTGGAGATCTTCCCTCTATTTGTGAGGATATTGCACTTGTTTTTCAAGACTTTTCTTATGAAATTATTCTGGTAGATGATGGGAGTTCTGATAATACATGGGAGACAATTCACCTCCTCAGTCAAAACGATAAAACAATTACAGCGTTGCGATTATCAATGAATTTTGGACAACATCCTGCAACGCTTTGTGGATTTCAAAATTCAAAAGGTAAATTTGTAATTACCCTAGACGATGACAAGGAAATTCATCCGAGTGAGGCGATGATGATGATTGAACAACAAAAAAATACGGGTGCTGCGGTCGTATATGGAACTTTTCCTTCTGTAGATTCTTTTATGATTCGCTCCTTGAAAGCTATATACCGATTTGTATCTCGATTTAATGGTAAAGATAGGGGACAGGGAAGTAGTTTTAGATTGATAGAAGGTGACCTGGCACGGAAGATTGTTTCTAGTAATCATCAGTTTTCATTTATTGATGAATTGATTCTTTGGTATACCAAGTCCATCGAGTTTGTGCCCATTAATCGCAGTGAGAATCATTCAACGATTAGTAGATATAAATTGCCGGGCTTGATTTTAACGACAATCAATATCATGCTTTTTTCATCGGCTATTCCGCTTCGTTTAGTCACTTTTTTTGGTTTTCTGCTGGCGCTGATTAATTTTATTTTTGGAGGATTTATTCTCTATAAAAAATATTTCGGAAAAATTGAAGTTGACGGGTATACTTCGTTAATCGTTAGTATTTTATTCTCAACGGGAATGATCATTACTTGTATTGGAATTATTGCCATGTATTTAAGGCATTTATTGCTAAAAACAAATCAAAAACCATTGTTTCATGTAGCAGAAAAGTCGTGTTAATTGTTGCACAATATGATGTTCGATTGATTCGAGTTCAACCGGAACATTTAGGCTTAATTCTTAGGTGGAGAAACAGTGATGGGGTTCGAAAAAACATGTTTATTCAGGATGTCTTGCAGGAAAAGGATCAATTGGCTTGGTTTCATTCTATAAACAATGCCTCCAACTATTACTTTATTATTGAATATCTAGGTGTAAAGGTGGGTTTAATTCATGCCAAAAACTTTTCGGAGGAAGAAGGAATTGGAGAAGGAGGAATTTTTATTGGTGAGAATGAATACCTTGAAACATGGGCCAGTGTGATGGCTTCTATTTGTTTTCTCAATTTTATTTTTTCTAAATTAGAAATTAATCAGTCAATCGTTCGTGTTCAAGCACAAAATAAAAGCGCCATTTCTTATAATCTACAGTTGGGGTATAAAATTGAATTCGAGGATGCTAATGAAATCAGAATGATGTTGGATAAAGCAGATTTCTTTCAGAAATATAATTTATTTAAGTCAACGTTGTCTAAAATTTCTAAAGGGAATGAGGCCTTGATTCTTCAGGGAGAAAAAGCAAGCAATAATTTAACACAAATTAATCGTTTGTTCGAAAATTAATTTTCTCAATGGGGAGTTTTCGCTGCTCATAAGCCGCAAGCCATTCTTCCTTACTTGAAAATTGGAGTAGAAAGGGGTCATCTAAGTTTTCAATCTTATAACGCGCTATTTGTTCAGCAGAATATCCCCACAATGGGTTGGGAATATCAAACATTAAGATAAAACGATCTTCATCGCTCTCATTCCATGCCTCGTGTTCATAGGAATCATCAAAGATTAATAGTTTCCCTTCTTCCCAATGTCTTGTTTCATTGCCAACTCTTATTTTACAGGTAAATCCATTGGGAATCAATAGGGGTAAGTGGCATCTCAATATCATTTTTGAATACCCTGTGTGGGGTGCAATGTGTGTGTTTTTCTTCAATCGGGAGAAATCACAAGAAATAAGGGATGGAATTTGATTGATAATTGAACTTGTTATCGGACAAGTGTGCTGGTTCAGTGTGTTTTCCATGGTAAAAAAGGAAAATGTGAATACCTGCCAAGCATGTTGTTCGCTTGAATTTACATAACTGGGAAAGGTGCTCAGCCAATTATCTTTGCGTAGGTCTAAAAGGTGTAAAAGTTCCTTTTTTATGGTGGCGACATGCTCTTCCAAAAACAATAACTCTTTGAAATCGTCGCTGGAATAGAAATAGTTGGGATTCTTATCTGTAGTCATGTTTTCTATTGGTCGAACGAAAATAATAAATCTCGCTCAACTTTGATTTTTTATGGTTCTAGTTTTTCTTTACTTTTGTTTCCTTAATAGGTCTATGCGAACATTAATTATTTTATTTTCGATTTTAGTCTCTTTTCAATTATCGGCGAATCATGTTAAAAAAGGGTTTAAGGAATTAGCAGCATCAAATTATTCCTATTCCTTATTTCATTTTCAAAAAGCGCTTAAAAAAGACAAGGCTGTTGCAGCATATGGACTGACAAAATTATACCTTGCCCCAGGCATGTATAATATTGATTCTTGTTTTAAGTACATTTTGATGAGTGAGCAATCCTATGTATTGCTAGAAACGAAAAAGCGCTTAAAAATAGAGGAGTATCATTGTGATTCAATCGCAATCTTTGCGTTGAAGATGACCATTAGTAAGTTGTTTTTTGAGCGTTTAATGAAATCACCAACCTTAGAATCGGTAAATGATTATATCCTCATTCATCCTTGGTCTTCCTCCATTCCATCAGCTATCGATACGCGCGATTCCCTTGCCTTCTCAGATGCACTAGTTGTAAATACTTCAGCGTGTTTTCAAAATTATATGGATGTATACCCCAATTCTAAATTAGTGAATGAAGCTCAAGTTCATTTTTTTGATTGCCAATTTAAGGAAAATACGGGCTCAAATAAATTGGAAGATTTAGAAGCTTTCCTTGTGAATTATCCTGAAAGTCCATACAGAGAGGAGGTGGAAGATAGCGTTTTTAAGTATTACGAAATAGGTAATAACATCAATGAACTGACGTATTTTGTCCGTCATTTTTCAACGAATCGAAATGTTAACAGCGCTTGGCGTAAATTATTCCAGCTTTTTATGAAGGATTACTCTGATCAACGCTTGGAGGAATTTAAGGGATTATACGCCGACTTCCCATTTATGACGGAATTGAATAATGAAATTGACCTATTTAAATCTACTTTTTATCCTTACAAGAAGGACGGAAAATACGGATTTATTCAAAGTAACGGCGAAATAATAATCGCTGCTAATTATGATCAAGTAAGCCCTTTTAAAGAGGGATTGTCCATTGTATTATCAGGTGAATTTTATGGGGCAATTGATAAAAGAAATCACTTGGTGATTGATGGTAAGTTTGATGACATGGAAGATTTTAATTTGGGCAAATCCATTGTGGAAAAAGACAATGTTTTTGGCTTGGTGGATCGTGTTGGTAATTTTATTTTCCCGTTGGAATATGAAGATATGGGTTGGTTAACTGACAGTCTATTGTACGCGAAGAAAAATGGAGCGTTTGGTATTTATAATGCTTCGAATAGTGTACAAAGCGAGCTGTTTTTTGAGGATATTATTCCATTTGATGGTGACTTCGCTAGGGTAATGAAAAATGGAAAAGTAGGGTATATTAATCGACAATTAGCGTTCGTGCTTCAAGCTGAATTTGATGATTTAATTCCTTATACGGATAGTTCTTTTGTTTATACAATTGCAGATAAAATGGGCTTGGTGCATATCAAAAATAATTGGAAAACAAATGCCGTTTACGATGAGATTTATCCCCTTCATAATGGAATATCGATGGTTAGAACGAAAGATAAATTGGGATATATTGACGCGAAAGGTAATTTGATTTTGGCTTTGCAATTTGAACAATTTCCTAATTTCTCTAAAGTGGGTGCTTTTACCAAGGATGGTGCGCTGATTAAAAAGAAAGGAAAGTATATGTTGATTAATGAAAAAGGTAAAATCACCTTGCCTTTACCGTATGAGTCTATTGGGGAATGGGGAGAATGGATTCCTGTAATGAAAGGTTTTAAATGGGGATTCATCAATCAAAAAGCAAAGGAAATGACTCTTTTTGAATATGATTTTGTAGAGAAAGTGACCAATGGCTTATTCATTGTTGAAAAGAACGGCGTTAGTGGTTTATTAGCAACGAATGGATCCTTTGTTATGGCGCTAGGGTTTAAATCGATTGTCCAATTAGGTACTAATTTATTGTTGGTGGAAGATAAAAATGGATTTGGTGTCTTTTCTCGTGATGGACAAATTCGTATTCCTGCCGTTTATAGTCAGATTAAGTTTTATGATAAAGACACCTTGGTTTTGTATAAGGATGATGTCATTTCATACTATTTTTTAGTAACTGGCATTTTTGTTCATCCGAAGTAATTCTTCTCTATTTAGAAATAATCACATCGATTAGCGGTGTCTCTCGGCTTTGCTCGATTCACTTAAAAGGCATCGAGCGGAGTCGAGATGCACGTCTTCAATCGAGAATTGATTTATTCGTTCTTTTGTACTTGTGCTGAGCTTGCCGTAGTATCAAGACAAAAGGACAAAGAATATAACGTCCGATACGTATCGGACAAGAATGATGATATAGCTTTCAGTATCGTTCAGGTTCCTAAATTATAGTAAAATTAAAATATTGATTAAAAAGTAATCTTTTTATTGATTATTTTTTAACTTTGTTGAAAAGCATAAAATGAAAATTGGAGATAATTTAAAGTTGTTACGAAAGCGGGCTGAAAAATCACAAGAAGATGTCGCTAATGATTTGGGATTTAATCGCTCTACCTATAGCGGTTATGAAAATGGCGTAGCACAACCCAATATTGAGAATTTAATTGCTTTAAGCAACTATTACAAGTTATCGATTGATGCACTATTGAGTGAAAATTTTTTAGAATTTACCGCATCGGATTGGAATAATTTTGATAAAAATTGGAAGGATAAAGCGGTCGGAAGTAGTTTGCGCGTTTTAACAAGTATGGTCAATGAAGACAATGAGGACCTAATAGAATTAGTCACTCAAAAGGCAAGCGCAGGTTATGTAAGTGCCTATGCAGATATAGAATTCATAAGTGAATTGCCGACGCTGCGTTTGCCATTTCTTTCTAAAAATAAAAAATATAGAACCTTTCCGATTAGCGGAGATTCAATGCCACCGGTTGTAGATGGTTCATTCGTTGTTGGTGAGTTTGTGCAAGATTGGACGACCATTAAGTCCGGAGAACCCTATATTTTGGTGACTAAGAATGAAGGGATTGTTTTTAAATTGCTCTACAATGAGCTGGATAATTCTAAATCTTTTCTCTTAGTTTCAACGAATAGTTTTTACCAACCTTATCAAGTCGCTGTAGAGGAGGTGCATGAAGTTTGGCGTTTTGTGAATTATATTTCTTCCGTGTTGCCGGAGTTGAAAATGGCAGAAGATGACCTAAGTTCTTCCATCCGATCGATTCAAATTGATATGCATCGTTTGTTAAATGGAAATAAATCGTAGTTTATTATCATTGAAAGGCCTTGAATAACAAGGGATTTTTTTACCTTTGTACTCTCAAAAATAAAAAATGGTTCAAGTCTCTTTGCCCGATGGTTCCATGCGTGAATACCCGATTGGTAGTTCCGCAATGGATGTGGCATTAAGTATTTCGGAAGGATTAGCGCGTAACGTACTAGCAGCAAAAATTGATGGTGTTGTTCAAGATGCTAACTTTTCGTTGCATACTAATTGTCAATTACAGTTACTCACATGGAATGATGCTGAAGGAAAATCTACGATGTGGCATTCCTCCGCTCACCTTATGGCTGAAGCGTTGGAGTTTGTTTTTCCAGGTGTCAAGCTAGCAATTGGTCCTCCGATAACCAATGGTTTTTATTATGATATCGATTTGGGTGAACATACTATCACCGAGAAAGATTTAGAAATCGTTGAAGAAAAAATGAAGGAATTAGCAAAAGCTAAAAATCCTTTTGTACGGAAAGAAATTTCTAAAAAAGAGGCAATCGCTTATTTTACAGAAAAAAAAGATCCGTATAAATTAGAATTGTTAGAGGATCTAGAAGACGGAACGATTACGTTTTATACCCAAGGAAATTTCACGGATTTATGTCGTGGTCCTCATATTCCGGATACTGGATTCATCAAGTCGATCAAATTATTATCCATTGCTGGTGCCTATTGGCGAGGTGATGAAAAGAATAAGCAATTAACGCGTATTTATGGGATAACATTTCCCAAACAAAGCGAACTAGTGGCTTATCTTGAAAAATTAGAAGAAGCAAAGCGTCGCGATCACCGTAAATTAGGGAAGGAACTAGATCTTTTTACTTTTTCAGCAAAAGTTGGACAAGGATTACCTTTATGGTTGCCAAAAGGTGCAGCATTGAGAGAACGACTTGAAAATTTTCTCAAGAAAGCGCAACGTAAAGCGGGTTACCAGCAGGTAATTACGCCTCATATTGGAAATAAAGAGCTGTATGTTTGTTCTGGTCACTATGAAAAATATGGTGCTGATTCTTTTCAACCAATCAAAACTCCCGATCCGAACGAAGAGTTTTATTTAAAGCCAATGAATTGCCCGCATCATTGTGAGATTTTCAAGGCTAGACCTCGATCGTACAAAGACTTGCCAGTTCGTTTTGCTGAATTTGGTACCGTTTATCGCTATGAGCAATCGGGTGAACTACACGGATTGACGCGGGTGAGGAGTTTTACGCAAGATGATGCGCACATTTTTTGTACGCAAGAACAAGTGAAAAATGAATTTAAAAATGTGATCGATATTGTTTTATATGTTCTTAAAACATTAGACTTTCAGAATTTTACTGCTCAAATATCATTACGAGATAAAGAAAAAAGTGAAAAATATATTGGCTCTGATGAAAATTGGGCAAAGGCTGAACAAGCAATCATTGAAGCGGCGGCAGAAAAAAACTTAGATACAGTTGTTGCCTATGGCGAAGCGGCGTTTTATGGTCCGAAACTGGATTTCATGGTGCAGGATGCTTTGGGGAGAGAATGGCAATTGGGAACTATTCAAGTAGATTATAATTTACCAGAACGCTTTGAATTAGAGTATGTTGGAGCGGATAATCAAAAACATAGACCTGTAATGATTCACCGTGCTCCTTTTGGATCAATGGAAAGATTTGTGGCGGTTTTACTAGAACATTGTGCGGGTGATTTTCCTTTGTGGCTCGCTTCTGATCAATTTATTATCCTGCCAGTATCCGAAAAATATAACGACTACGCAAAAAAAGTTTCAGAATTCCTAAATAATTCCGATATTCGCGGTCTTGTAGACGACCGTAACGAAAAAGTAGGGAAGAAAATACGAGATGCTGAATTGGCAAAAGTGCCTTTTATGCTTATTGTAGGAGAAGAAGAAGTTGAAGCAAACACTATTTCAGTAAGGCAAAGAGGCAAAGGTGACCTCGGTAAAATGCCTTATGAAGATTTTGTTACTTTGGTTCAAAATGAAATAGAAATGCAGTTGTCAATGAATAGCTAAATTAACGAATGAGAAGAAATCCAAGACCTTTTGTTAAAAGGGAAATAGAGGCACAACATCGTATTAACGATAAAATTTTTGCAACCGAAGTAAGATTACTTACAGAAGGACAAGAACCTCAATTAATATCGGTCGCTAAGGCAATTTTATTAGCGGAAGAGCAGGAATTGGATTTAGTTGAAATATCGCCGAATGCGAAGCCGCCCGTTTGTAAAATAATGGATTATAAGAAATTTCTTTATAATCAAAAAAGGAAACAAAAGGAACTAAAGGCTAAGCAAAGCAAGATTGTTGTTAAAGAGATTCGTTTTGGTCCTAACACGGATGATCACGATTTTAACTTCAAGTTAGCACACGCGAAAAAGTTTTTAGAGGAAGGAAACAAAGTGAAAGCGTATGTTTTCTTTAGAGGTAGAACAATTGTTTTTAAGGATAGAGGTGAAATTCTTTTGTTGAAATTTGCACAAGAATTAGCTGAAGTAGGAGTGGTAGAACAACTTCCTAAATTAGAAGGGAAGAAAATGATATTGATGATTAATTCGAAAAAGAAATAAAGAAGCTGATAATAAATAACACAATTAAAACGTCACACAATGCCAAAAATGAAAACAAAATCCAGTGCTAAGAAGAGATTCACTATTACTGGAAGTGGAAAAATTAAGCGTAAACACGCTTTTAAAAGCCACATACTAACTAAAATGGCTACGAAACGTAAACGCAACCTTACGCATGCAGGCTTGGTACACAGTGCCGATCTTCCTAACGTAAAGTTGATGCTTTGCATGAAATAGTCTCCATTGGTTCTTAAATGTTTAACCCGATAACAAGTCTCTAAGCCTTCTGAGATAGTGAAGCACTTCTTGTCAAAAAACTTAAAATTATGCCTAGATCAGTAAATCATGTAGCTTCAAGAGCGAAAAGAAAAAACTTGATGAAGTTAGCCAAAGGGTACTTTGGTAGAAGAAAAAATGTTTGGACCGTTGCAAAAAATGCAATTGAAAAAGGTCTTGTTTATGCCTACATTGGTAGAAAACAGAAAAAAAGAAGTTATCGATCACTTTGGATAACACGTATAAACGCAGGTACTCGTCAGTATGGTATGAGTTATTCTCAGTTTATGGGTGCCGTTCATAAAAGCGGTATCGCTTTAAATAGAAAGGTGTTAGCGGATTTAGCACTTAATCATCCCGATGCTTTTAAAGCAGTATTTGACAAAGTAACTAAGTAGTATATAAAATTATCAGCATAAAGCCATCTGTATCTTACCGATGGCTTTTTTTATTTTTAGCTTGTATTTATGTTGAAAATTGGTGTTATAGGAGTTGGTCATCTTGGGAAAATTCACCTAGGTTTACTCCTTCAATTAACGGATCTTTTTGAGGTGGTAGGTTTTTATGATGCTGATCCACTAACTTCAAGTGCAGTTGAAAAGGATTTTAAGGTAAAAGCTTTTTCGAGTGTCACTGAATTAATCCAAGCGGTTGATTGCTTGGATATTGTTACTCCTACACTTAATCACTTTGTTGTTGCGGCTGAAGCCTTGCGAAATCGGAAACCTATTTTTATTGAAAAACCTTTATCTGAAACGATGGAGGAAGCTCGAATTCTTGTGCAATTGGCGAATGAAGCCTCTGTTGTGGTCCAAATTGGACACGTGGAGCGTTTTAATCCAGCTTTTCAAGCAGCGCTTCCATTTCTCAATAATCCAATGTTTATTGAAACGCATCGCTTGGCACAATTTAATCCCAGAGGAACGGATGTCCCTGTTGTACTGGATTTAATGATTCATGATATCGATGTAATCTTGAGTATTGTAAAATCGAATGTAAAGAAAATTGCAGCTTCTGGTGTTGCTATCGTAAGCGATTCTCACGATATCACGAATGCAAGGATTGAATTCGAAAATGGCTGTGTGGCCAATTTAACTGCTTCTAGGATTTCACTGAAAAATATGCGTAAATCACGCTTCTTTCAAAAAGATGCTTATGTTGGAGTTGATTTTCTTAATAAAACATTAGAAGTTGTTCGAATGAAGGACTTAGAAGGCGAAGCGGATCCTTTTGATTTGGTTATGGATTTAGGGGAGAATAAAAAAAAGAAGAAAATTCTTATCGATAAACCCGAATTAGCAGCCACAAATGCCATATTAGAGGAATTAAAGGCCTTTGCTTTTTCCATAAATAATAAGGTGCCTGCCAAAGTAACGATTGAGGATGGCTATAATGCCATGGATGTGGCATACAAAATCATCGAAAAATTAAAAGATAATTCTATCAATTAATACAATAATTTATTCGCTTAAACGTTCACGCACGAGTTTGAAAAATATGAAACTATTTACACTACTTCTTCCCTTAATTTTCTTGCTTTCTACGTGTATAAAAAATAATCCCGACCCTTCTTGGTTGGTTGTTAATGATTGGACTTTATTACCCAATGCTAATTATGCGGGTTCCGAAGGTGAATTAACGGATAATATTACGGATGCTTGGGTGTATGTGAATGATGAGCTAATTGGCGTTTTTGAAGTCCCTTTTAAAATCCCAATTTTAAAGACGGGAGCTGTAGATATTAAAATATTTCCAGCAATAAAAAACAACGGAATTTCGGCAACTAAAAAGGTATATCCTTTTCTAGAAACCTACCAAATAAATGGGTTGCTAGTAGCAAATGAAACGCTCACCATTTCGCCTACAACGAAGTACAAGGATAATTTGTCATTCACCATTGAAGATTTCGAGGACATCAATACCAATATAATAAATGATCCTAATACTTCCGCAGCTAATTTTACCTTGCAGAATACGAATTTACAATGGTTTAATGGCAATTTCTATGCACATATTGGCTTAAATTCGGTGGATTCAAGTTGGGTCGCTTATACCAATTGGACATCTTATATTGCTAAAGGAAAGGAAGTCTACCTCGAAATAGATTATCGAAATACAAATTCGGTCACCACAGGGTTAATCGCTATTTCTCCTTCGGGAACGCTGGCCAATCCGAATATTCGTTTAAATGCACAAAAGACAAATCCTCCAGTTTGGAAGAAAATGTACATCGATCTTCGTGAAATTGTTGGTTCTTCCGCTAATTCAGCCTATTTTGAACAATCATTTGAAGCCTATTTAGAAGCGGGATTAACCTCAACAGAAATTGAAATTGATAACATAAAATTGATACATTTTTAGAAATGAATAATAGAGCCTGGGTTGGCCTTTTTTTAGTGTTGGATTGGCTCATGTCTGTAATTGCTTGGAGTCTCTTTTTTTTCTATCGAAAAACTTGGGTTGAAAATAAGTCCTTTGAGATGGATCAGAATTTTTTGGTAGGTATTATCATTGTTCCCTTGTTGTGGTTGTTTATTTATTATTTACAGGGAAGTTACCATGAGATACGGAGGATTTATCGATTGAAAATTTTGAATCTTACCTTTTTTGGTACTGTCATTGGATCTATTTTTATCTTTTTTGTTCTAATTCTAGATGACAAAGTATCGAATTATCAAATGTATTATTGGTCATTTGGCTTGTTGTTTTCCATTCAGTTCGTATTGGCAATTTCCTCCCGACTTGTTTTAGCTACTGTTTTAATTAAATCGTTACGTAAACAAGGAAATGGTTTCCGGACGGTCATTATTGGTGGAAGTGAGAAAGCGGTTGGGGTGTTAAATGACTTGAAAGCGCAGAAATGGCAAGTAAATAATGTTATTGGTTACATAAACATCAATGGTACTGATCGTTTGTTGGAAGATAAATTGGATTATTTAGGGCATTGCGATAACTTGGAAGTCCTAATGAGCCAATATAAGGTCGAAGAGGTAATCGTAGCTATTGAAAGTTCAGATCATAATCGCATTCAAAAAATTATTACCCGAATTCAAGACGGTAGGGTGAAAATTAAAATTCTACCGGATATGTATGAATTGCTTTCGGGTACTTTAAAGATGACGGATATTTATGGGGCATTGCTTTTAGAGATCATTGACGATTCAATGCCAATTTGGCAACAAGCGTTAAAAAGAGTGATGGATATTCTGATTTCAACTATTGCCCTTATTATGCTTATTCCTGTTTATATTATTTGTGCTATTGCGGTTAAATTTTCGTCCTCAGGACCGATATTTTATTTACAAGATCGCATTGGCTTGGATGGTCGTATCTTTAAAATTATTAAGTTCCGAACGATGTTTTTAAATTCGGAAGAGGCTGGTCCCCAACTTTCTTCATCAAACGATTCTCGGATAACAAAGGTGGGTCGTTTTATGCGTAAAACACGCTTGGATGAATTCCCGCAATTTATTAATGTTATTTTAGGTCACATGTCCTTGGTTGGTCCACGGCCAGAAAGACAATTTTATATTGATCAAATTATGAATTCCGCTCCTCAATATGTGCATCTCACCAAGGTTAGGCCTGGCATTACATCATGGGGACAGGTGAAATACGGCTATGCCGAAAATGTAGAGCAAATGTTGGATCGAATGAAATTTGATTTGTTATATCTAAAAAACAGAAGTATCGCCTTAGACGTGAAAATCATGTTTTATACCATAGCCATCGTTCTCAAAGCGAAAGGCAAGTAGGGGAGTAGCGAAATAGGTTTTATAACTATTTTAGTATCAACGAATAATCAAGGGCTTATTCCAAATTTTAGTGGCACTCTCCACATTAATCATGTAGGTTCCTGCTTTTAATTTGTTCAAAGGAATAGTAAGGGTTCCTTCTCCCTTCGCTTCTTGAACTAATTTCCCATTCATATCAATGATTTTAATTTTTGAGAACGGTATTGTTTTAATGGTTAGTAGGCCGTCTCCTTGAATTGGATTTGGAAAAATACTTAGGTATTCATCTTTTGGCTCTAGCATGCCTGATTGATTGTCAAGATTAACATTATCAATGTAAAGGTTATTCCCCCACTTGCCAATACTTCTAAAGGCGATCTGTAAATTAGCCGATCCGTTAAATGCCGCCAAATTAATGCTGTCCTTGCGCCATTGTGTAGCACTTGGTGTAAAGAAACTTTGGATGTCTGGTGCTGTTGCTAAGGTAACGCCGCCATCCATATACAATTCTTGGTAGGTAAGTCCGCAGTCTGTTGAAGCTAGAATAGCCATGGAATCTGGATAACCGCCTCCCCATCGTGCATAGGCAACATCGTAGGTCATGTAGGGATTTGAAGCAATCGTACTCGCATCAAAATTGACAATTAAATCGTCAAAGGTCCCCTGAGCGTCATAATCGTAGTTATTGAAAAGTGCTGATTGTGATGAGTTTCCAAATCCACCCGCTGTGCTAGATAAGGTCCATGTTGAGCCGTTATCTTGATTGTCAATTGACCATCCATTGGGGATGAAATTGCCTTCAAAATCTTCTTGAACTAAGGTCGGTAAGGTGTAAAAACTGACTTGCACATATAAACTGTCGATGTCGCTGTTACCATTGGCATCGGTAACTTGTAAAACAGCTAAATGGGAGCCTGCTTGATTAAATAGCACCGTTGGGTTTCTTTGTGTTGATGTCGCTGGAGAACCTGTAGGAAACGTCCAATTCCATTGTGCATTGGTGTGATTTAAATAAGAATGGTCTTCAAAGTAGAAGGAATCTAAATCACAAATGCCCATTTGACTTAATTTATCCACGTTAATCCGTGCTATTGGAAAGCTGGGTGTTTCATTTAACTGGCTTTCCCAAATGCCTTTTCCATAGGAAGCTAATCGTATTTTGTTGTCTCTAAAAAATGGACGTAAAATATTTCCGTTCGTAAAAGTGGGCAAGCCGGCATTGTCTATTACCCAATTGGTCGTATTGTTTCTGTAATAAACGGCTTTATTGGTCGCTGCATAAATTCCTCCATCTGTCCCTGGAATGTGAACTATGGATTGTATGCTTTCATTATTGAGAATGGAAGAGGATAAATTTGTCCATGTGGAGCCACCATCACTTGTTTTAAATACTTTGAAGCCATTTGAACCATCAGGGTAAGCAATCCATAAGTTATTCGAGTTAAGCGGATCCAAGCTTAAGAGCATCCTTCTACTGTTACCGGCTGGGATGAAACATGAATTCCATGAAATACCGCCATCAATAGATTTCCAGAGTGTCCCGATATTTCCTGACGCCGGTTGTTGATTCACATATAAAATATCGGGGTTATTTGACCCCACTTCTATATAACGAACGCCATTGTTCACGTTCGTACCAAATGTATAGAGTAGGTTAAAAGAAGCGCCCGCATCCGTAGTTTTCCAAATCGAATTGTCTTTTCCAAGGAAGCCAATGCTGTAACAATTGGGATGAAATTCAAATTCACTCGATTCGGCTGCATAATAGCTTTCGTTAGGAGCCATTCCAAATGGTGTTCCGGTGATAGGGTCAGCCAGTTGTAAGGGAATAAATTTCCCGCCTATATCTGAAAAATAGGTTTTTCTATTAATCCCAGGGTTAACGTATCCTGTGGACGCTTCTCCACCCCCTAATTCTAAAAAATTCCCATTGCCATAATTTTCATGATAAGCTAAGTTTCCATTGTGGTACAATCCTCCGACCAATATATCTTCATTCCATCCGCTTCCAAATCCCCAGTAATCGGAACCGTGTACACCAGACATTTTGAAGGAATATTGGGAGGTGAAGAAATCGGTTGATTTATAAATCCCGCCATCGGTAGAAATCCAAGTAGTATTTCCAATCACTCGAAAGTCTTGGTTGTCGACGTGCATGCCTAATGGTCCGCCTACATAGCCAGCAACGGAAGAAAATGTAAGTCCACCATCTAAGGATCGGTAAAGGTTGAGTCCACCGATTAATAGTTCATCTGCATTGGTAGGAGATGCTGCAATGGCACAATTATAAAATCCTTGATGGTACAACCAAGTGGCTGTGCCGATGGCTAAGTTTACATGATTAGCATCATACGGTCCACCATCTATACCTTGTGGATTTACCCAAGATTGTCCTGAATTATCACTTCTGTAAATACCAATGAAGCCGAGGTCATTTGTCTTAGCTTCACCAATCAAATAGACATATATACGATTTGGATTGGCGGGTGTAAGTCCAATTCTTGCTCCGCCGTCTGTTCTTCCTGCTGCAGTAGATGCGTACCAACCCGTCGATTGGATTTGCCAGGTGACTCCTGCATTGCTTGATTTAAAAAATTCGCAGATAAGTAAACTTGGATTGTCTTTCATCAAGTACATTTCATTGCTGTTGTTGGTTTTGCATTTTATATCAAAACAAGCTGAAGTATAAACTTGTGTCCATGTCGTTCCTCCATCGCTTGAACTATAAAGTCCTTTGTCTGTCGCTGCGAATACCAGTAGTTCATTTCCTGGATTGATAAGGATTTCGTTTACACCAAAATTAGTTTGGGGTAGGACATTGGTCCATGATGAGCCGCCATCAGTAGAACGAAAAACACCTTTGTTTCCACCTGCGAATACAATTAAAGGATTGCTGGGACTAATTTCTACTGCGGTAACGCCACTACCAAAGTCAAGTGTCATGGAGCTGTGCGTCCAATTTTGACCTCCATCTGTACTTTTGTAGACTTCTCCTGGTTCCGTTCCACAAAACATGAAATTAGGCTGTGCCAAGCATTGGTCGACAGCATACACATTCGTTTGACCAGATCCTTGGGTATTATTTTCTTGATAATTCGTAATTGGACCAACAACTGACCAATTCGAACTCTTGTTAACGCTTTGTTTGTGTAAATAAGTTTGGTCAATTAGCGCTTGTTCTTCCGGGGAATAAACGATAGGAAAACCTTGATCGTCTAGTTGAGCAATGTACTTGCGCTTCCATCTTTTAAAATATTGCGTATGGTAATTTTTTTCAAAAGAATTAGCTCTGTAATATTCCGTGTAGAGTGACGATACCTCCAGCACATTTGGATGATCACCGTACATTTTTTGCGCCCATAAAGGAAGGCTAGCTATTTCTGTAGCGGATGGGATTTGTTGCGCTTTGCAAACGAAAGTAACAGTCAATAGACAAATTAATACAAGTAATTTCATAATAGTATTTTAGGCACTAAAGATAAATAAAACTTCATTATTGGATTTTTTTAATTTGAATTATTGTTTGATCCTATTTTTATTAATGAGCACCAAAACCCCTGAAAGTTTGAAAGAATTACCTAGGGCTTGTATTAGTTTGTTCGGGATTAATATTTCTCTACTATCACACCCTTTCAGGGCATCGAGCGGAGTTTAAAAGCGCTGACTTTTCGGTGTGTCTTTTCGGTGTGTTGTTTGATTGAAGTGTCTCTCGACTCCGCTCGATTCACCTAAAGGGCATCGAGCGGAGTCGAGAAGCACGTCTTAAATGGAGAATTGATTTTTTCGTTCTTAGGTATCAAGCCAAAGGACAAATAAAAAAGAGTCAGATTTTTATCAGACAAGAATTTATTCAACTAATTAATTAAAAAATAGTATTTTAGTTGAAAATAAATTAAACCAAAAAACAAAATATAAGCAAACTACTTTTTTCTGAAAAACTTTTATTGAAAACAAAACTTAAAATTTAAAAAAAAATGAAACTTGTAAATTTATTGTTAATCATTGTCTCGGGATTCGTGATGCTATTCCTTAATTCTTGTTCGTCTCCCGAAAATGAAGGAAAAAAAATAGGCGAGAAATTCTGTAACTGTTTGGGTGCCGTCAAAACATTAACAGAACCCAAACAATTTAAACAAGTTTCCGATAGTTGCACGAATGTGATTAAAATGGATTGGACGAAATACGAAGCTGATTACAAAAATGATGATGCTAAATGGAACTTATTTAAAACATCTTATGAAAAGGCTCGAGAAAGTAAATTAAAAGAATTAAATGAAGCATTAAACCTAATTTATGCTGAAATGGGTAAAAAAATCAAAGAAAAACTTAATAACAAATTGTGGATCAAAAAAAATGAGAAAAATGGTTATTATTTATATTCATTTAATGACAACTCATTGTCAATAATGAATTGTAGAGGTTTAACTAAATTCGATATAAGTGCCGATACAATTAAGTTTGGAGATGCTGAATTAACGAAGGCTATTGTTAGCTTTAGCGAAGAAGGAAATTTGATTTTAAAAGATTGCGAAAGTGACAACATTGGTGTATATGAAATAGCTTCTAAAAAAGATAAGTTGCTCGGGAGTTGGTCTGTTACAGGGGGGATTTCTGTTGTTTTTTACCAAGGTGGTAGCTGTTCTGTCACACAGCGTAGGAATACACAGAATGCAAGATATACTTTAAATGGGAATAATCTTGAAATAGCGGGCCCACCCGCATACAGTGTCAATTTATCTAATTCAGATTATTTTTCATTCGGAATGGCTCGATTCTCTCGGAATAAGCTTTCTTATCCTAAAAATTTGGATATACTTTTCACTAAAAATAAATAAATAACAGAAACTAGTCCGCTAGCGGGAAACAGCGAGAAATCCGAAAATCGATAAGAGTAGGAATAAAATTTAAAAATTAAAATATGAGAAATTTATTGATTTTAGCAACTATGTTGCTCACGTTTGGGTTTATCAATGCACAGAAAATATTTAGTGTCTCAAATCAAGCATATGCTGATGTTAAAGTTTTTGTTGTGGATAATCAGGCCTACGCAGATTTGTTGGTTTATAAAGTATCCAATCAAGCTTATGCAGGGAAAAATGATGGTAAATGGTACTTCGTAGATAATCAAGCATACGCTGACAAGAAAATATTTTTCGTGAGTAATCAAGCCTATGCAGATTTGAAAATATTTTTTGTAGATAATCAAGCTTATGCGGGTTGGAAAAATTCCGCTAAGAAAAGTTTGATGTATTAAACTAGCTTGTCTTTCAGTTATAAATTCAATTAAATTAAATAATCAAGGCCTAATCTGCTTAGTCAAATGAGAAGGGATTTAAATTAAACCAAAAAAAAGTAAAATGAAAAAAATATTTACCCTGGCACTAATGATGCTGTTTTTTGCAGTTGCTAATGCACAATCTAATGCAGTTGCAAAATTTATTATCGTTGAAATAATAGATGAGGATGACAATCCTACATCTGAAATATACGTTCAATACAATGAAAAGAAAATCCTAATAGAAACACTTCATGGTAATGCAAACATTGTTGATAAAAGTGAATTTTATTTAGGGGTTCCTAAAACTGCAATTTCAGCTTGCGGTGCTTGGTGGGCAGGAGCAGGGGATTATTATTATATCGTTCCTTCAGTTAAAGGTGTTAGTCTTTACCATGGTTGGCAAGATGAAGAACAAGAAGATGAAGGTTTTCATTGGGAATTTGTTCAAGAATTAAATTAGAATTGTTCTATTAATTATTTCGTAAAATAATAAGTAGAGCCAAGAAAAAATCTCCACTCTGGCGGAAAATATACCGAGAAATCCGAAAATCGATAAGAGTAGGATTAAAAATTTATATATTACAATATGAGAAATTTATTGATTTTAGCAACTATTTTGCTAATGTGTGGAGCATTTAATGCTCAAAAGGTATATGCAGTTAGCCGAGAGTCTTATGCAGATGTAAAAGTATTTGTTGTTGATCGTGAGAGCTACGCTGATTTATTAGTTTATAAAGTGGATCGCGAAAGTTATGCGGGCAAAAATGATGGTAAATGGTTTTTTGTAGATCGTGAATCATATGCTCAAAAAAAAATATTTTTCGTAGATAGGGAGTCCTATGCGGATATAAAAATTTATTTTGTAGACCGCGAATCTTATGCCGGTTGGAGAAATTCCGCAAAGAAAAGTTTGATGTATTAAACTAGCTTGTCGAACATTGCGACTAACAATTTTTGAAGCAATGACAATCAATTTGCGAGAAAGTTCGCCGGTAGCCTACGGAAAATCAACTTGATTTTGAAGAATAAATTCGGAAAGGGTGATAATACGAGACTTCTGGGTAAATTATTCACTGCAAATATCGTAAAATGCCGTCTGAATTCTTCTAGTTATTAATTATTTTGGTTCAAACTGATAATTTTCGATGATTTTGATTTTTTCTTCAATCGTGATGCCTGTATTTAATTGTTTTTCGAGTTCTTTGGTGTTTTGTTCGGCACAAGCAATCATTTTAGGAATAAGTGATATCAATTTATTCAATTTATCGATTGAATTATAATAATTATCTGGTGATTTATGATGATTTTCTGTAAACTCAGATAGTTTCTTAGGGAAATTATTTTTAATATAAATTCTCGGATAATCTTTAGAATCAAGACAGTATATTGTTATCTCTCTTATTACCTTAAAAAGGTCATTTTTTTTGTAAAAAACATATACATTTTGTACATTTCCGTAATCTCCAATATCTTCAATTGTTTCAAATTCTCCTGAGTACGGTTTACTAATGGTTTTAGATTTTGTATAAATATCAGTTAATTTAGAATATTCAAGCGCAAGTTTTGTTGATAGCTTTAGCCAATCTTCTAATTTTTGAGTATGATCTCGATTAATACTATCTTGAATTTGCTCATTTCTTATTAAAACATCATAATCTTTTTCTTCTTTTACTGTTCCATCTTGATTGTAATATTTCCAAATACCAACTTGTCTTGATTTATCGTTATATATTCTATACTTCCCGGCCTCCATTAATTTTCCACTTTCGAAGTATTTGTTATACTTACCTATCGATAAATTTTTTCCACATAAGTACCACACGTTGTTGTACCCGCTTGTATATTCCAAGGAGTATAAACGAACAGAATCTCTTAATTTACCTGATAAATAATAGGACTTACTCATGTAATTTGTATCTACATTTCCATTTTCATCAAATTTAATTTTTTGCGTATAAACAACATTGCCAATTGAATGCTTATCTCTTGGGCAATCTCCATTTTCTTCTCTTGGAACAACCCACAAACCAACCATTTTACCACCGAGACCTATTTTACCTTTAGAGAGAACTACACTTTTATCGTTGTAACAAACATAATCACCGGTATAACTTCTGTTTTGGAAATTGGCTGTGTAAAAAACTTTACCATTCAAATGATAACAAGTTTCTTTTGTGCAAATTCCGTTATTGAATGTTTCTTCCTTCACTTTGGTTTGAATACCATTATTAAAAATGTCCACTTCCTTATCGTTAAACATCATGCTTTCAATAATATTAAAATAGCTTTGACCGTATTTCACAAGGGTATAGGTAGTCCATTGCCCCTGCTTAGCATCATTTTTATAAGTGCCAGTAATTTTTAATTTACTGATTCCTCCTCGTGTATAGTATTCTTTGTAAGCACCATTTTTAATTCCATTTACATATGTTTCCTCTCCAAGCTTGGCGCCATCATACGTATATTGAGTTAGCAATCCGTTATATTGGCCTGATCCATTGACATAATAAACATAATGGACCTTTGTTTTTTTATAGTCGTGATAGGTTTTTTTAAGAATTTGAGACTTTGCTGCAAATGCCAGACAGATAGTCAAAAGAGTAACAATTGATTTCATGATATTATTTTTCGTAAATCTAGTGATTAAGAATTTGAAAAACCTGTTATTGTTGGCGCAACAAGGTTCAAGTATTTCAACCCAATATCTAATCAACGCTAAAGCTATGGATTCAGGAACGGGGATTTTTTTCCTTCAACCTAATTGAAGCTAACCTTAGAAATCCTCAGAATTCTTCCATTGGTACTCGAAGCATAAACAAATTTGTTATCCGAACAAAGGCTGAAGCAATTCTCATTGCTTAGTTGAATCCAAGTAGTACCATTGTCCTTCGAATAATCGATTCCATTAGTTCCGCACGAATAATAAACGCCATCTGTATAGTAAACGCAGGAACGGTATCCGAATGGTCCACTAGTGGAAGCGTTCCAAGTGATTCCGCCATCTTTGGTGATGAAACAAACATTTTCACGTGAATTTGGCGCTAGGTAATCACCGCCAACTACGATTCCGTTGTTAGTGTCTTTCATGGCTAATGAAAAAGCACCGCTTGCATTACTTTTCTTAAAAGGAAGTTCGCTTTGAATCCATGTTTGACCTTTGTCTTTGCTCCTGAAAAAGCGTGATTTTTCTCCTCCAGAAACAAAATAATAAACGCCATTTCTAATTTGAACAGTACTGCCACTGGCAGCAAATCCAGCTTCTCCATCGAAAGAGGGAAGAGTAGGGGTGATTCTCTCCCAATGTTTCAAATCGTTTGAGTGAAATAAAGAAAATTTATTTCCAACTGGATCGCCCATCACGAATGCCTCTTTATTTTCTATAGCCATTCCATCAAGAAATAACTGTGGTTCTAATTCTAAAGTGATTAAATTAATCCGCTTCATAGCGTTTCCAAAGCGGCTTAACTTAAGAATGCTGCTGTAGTCGGCACTTTGCATGGCATAAATGGAATGCTTGTGCAGCGCAATATCCCTGATTTCAGGAAAGGTATCCTTCGGATTAAGCGATTTGCTTTTTCCATTTTTGAGATCGTAGCGAATTACTTCTCCGTTGTTATTGCCTAGATAAATAAAGTGGCCTTTTACTGCTATACCTCTAGCATGTATCGGTTTATTGCAATATGGCAATATTGCAATTTCTTGTGCGAAGAAAGATGGCAACTGAAGGGAGAAGAACAGAATAAGTAGGTATTTTACTGCTATACCTCTCGCAAGTATCGGTTTATTGCAATATGGCAATATTACAATTTCTTGTGCGAAGTAATACGGGGAATAAAAAGAGGTTAAAAAAGTTGCAAAAAGAATGAATAGGTGTTTAATCATAAATGAAATCTAAAATAAATGAAGGTTACTTTATCTAAAATGCTTGTTAAAGCGTTCTTCTTGCTCATTTCTTAGGGTGTCTAAATCACCCGGTAACTCTCTTTTCCATCGTTTGTGCGACCACATCCACAAGTAGGGCTTCTTCCTAATTTGCTGTTCTAATAACTCAGTATGTTGTTGGGTTATAGCTCCCCATTTCAATTCCTTTGGATGGTCAGTTAGTAAGGCAAGCGTCATTTCATAGCGGCCATAACGCACTTTTTCGATGTTGAAATAGACAACTGCTAGATCATACGTATTCGCCAATGCTTCTGTCCCGAATTGTACCGCTGTTTGCTGATTCAGAAAGTTCATCCAATAACTTTTATTGGTATCTCCTGGACTTTGATCCCCGAGCATAAGTAGTGTGTAAGGATTTTTTTCTGCGGCCAATTCCTCTTTGTAATTTTTTGAATGTATGACCTTCAATCCAAAGCGTTCTCTTTTATTATTAATGGCTTGTCCCCAAAATTGATTACTCATGGGCATTCCTAAACCAAACGCTTTTCCATCAAATTGAAAGGCTTGACTGGTAATCAACCATTCCCAATTCCCATAATGTCCTCCAATTAAAATAACACTTTTTTGCACTTTTAATAAATCATTAACTACTTCAGGATTAGTTATTTTAAATCTTTTACTTAATTCTTTTTTTGATATAGTTAAATTCTTTATTCCCTCTATGATAACCTGACTTAAATGTAGGTAAAAGGCTTGAATTATAAATTCATGTTCTTTGGCCGTTTTTTCTGGAAAGCTATGTTGAATGTTTAATCTGACTACATTTTTTCGATAGGAAATAACATAATAACATATAAAATATATGATTGGACTTAGTCCATATAAAAGATATAAAGGCAAGTAGGAGAGGGGCAAAACGAAAAGATAAAAGGCAATTCTATTCATTCGGCTTGTATTTTTCTTTCCAATTTCGTTCTATTGATTTTCCAATTTCTTGTTCTTTTGCACTGCTTCCTGCCTTAAAGAAATTCTTACCTATTAATTCATCGGGTAAAAATTCTTGTTCCTTGAAATTATTGGGGTAATCGTGCGAATAAAAATAGCCTAAACCATATCCCAATTCTTTCATAAGCGCTGTTGGGGCATTCCTCAATGGCAAAGGAACTCCTAGATTTCCCGTTTCCCTCACTATTTCTTGTGCTTTATTAATAGCCATGTAGGCAGAATTTCCTTTTGGTGATGTGGCTAAATAAAGAGTGCATTGGGCTAAGATAATTCTTGCTTCAGGAAAACCAACAGTTTCAACGGCTTGGAAGCAATTATTTGCCATCAATAACGCATTTGGGTTAGCTAATCCAACATCTTCTGCAGCTGAAATAATGAGTCGACGAGCAATAAATTTCGGATCTTCGCCACCTTCCACCATTCGAGCCAACCAATAAATGGAAGCATTTGGATCGCTGCCCCTAATTGATTTTATGTAGGCGGAAATGATATCGTAATGTTGTTCACCATCTTTATCGTAACGAACTAAACTTTGCTGTGCATTTTTATGGACAACTTCATCGTTGATTTCTATTGTATCCGCATTTTGAAAAGTACTTACAATAATTTCAAAAATGGTTAATAGCTTTCTTGCGTCTCCGCCAGATAAAAGTAGCAGCGCATTGAGCTCCGTTAATCTAAATGACTTTGTTTTAAGGAAAGTGTCCTTTTCAATCGCTCTTTGGAGTAAAAGGATTAAGTCTGTTTTTGTGTGTTCTTTTAAGGTATAGACTTGACAACGCGATAATAAAGCGGAAATCACTTCAAACGATGGATTTTCTGTTGTCGCACCAATTAAGGTGATGGTTCCTTTTTCCACAGCGCCAAGGAGTGAGTCTTGTTGTGATTTTGAAAAGCGATGAATTTCATCAATAAATAGAATGGTTCCTTTCTCTTGAAACATTCCGGCATTTTCAACCCGCTGAATTACTTCGCGTACATCTTTAACACCTGATGAGATGGCTGATAAGGATTGAAAGGGTCTATTGAGGTGTTGTGCAATCAGATATGCCAAAGTAGTTTTACCTACACCTGGAGGTCCCCAAAGAATCATTGATGGAACCATTCCCCCATCTAAGGCTCGGCGAAGTGATGCATCAGGATTTAAAAGGTGTTCTTGCCCAATATATTCATCCAATTTCTTTGGACGCATACGTTCGGCTAGCGGGCTTGTAAAATTCATTAGGTAAATTTAATGGCATTCGATGAGTATTGTCACATTTTTGCAAAAAAAAAGAGGCCCGAAAGCCTCTTTACCTTGTATGTTAAAGAAATTACTCTTCTTTTTCCATTTTCTCTTTTAGAGCTGAAAGCGCATCCAAATCACCTAAAGTAGATTTTTCAGAATTTTTATTGTTGGCTTTAACAGCTTGATCTGTACTTGAACCAGCTCCTGCTTTTTTATTGGATGCTTTTGTTGTTTTAGCAGTTCCTGTTGCAGTTGCAGCTGAAGTAGCAGTAGAGGATGATGTAGGTCGATCTTCTCCTTCTTCAAATAAACGAGTGTGAGAAACAACGATCTTTTTTGATTCTTTATTAAACTCAATTACTTTGAATTCTAATACTTCCTCAAGAACAGCATTGTTACCATCTTCTTTTCTCATGTGTTTAGCAGGACAAATACCTTCAACACCATAAGGAAGTGAAACAATTCCTGATTTATCTTTCATTTCGATAATCGTTCCTTGATGAACAGATCCTTCTTCAAATGTAGATTCGAATACATCCCATGGATTTTCTTCCAATTGTTTATGTCCTAATGAAATTCGACGATTTTCTCTATCAATTTCCAAAACAATCACATTCATTTCATCATTTACTTTACAAAATTCTGAAGGATGTTTAATTTTCTTTTGCCAAGATAGATCAGAGATGTGAATTAATCCATCTACTCCTTCTTCTAATTCAACAAAAACTCCAAAATTGGTAAAGTTTCTAACTTTTGCCGTGTGTTTTGTCTCAACAGCGTATTTAGATTCAATCGCTTCCCAAGGATCTGGCATTAATTGCTTAATTCCAAGTGACATTTTGCGTTCTTCTCTATCAAGTGTTAAAATAACAGCATCAACAGCATCGCCAATTTTCAAGAAATCTTGAGCCGAACGTAAGTGTTGTGACCAACTCATTTCTGATACGTGAATTAATCCTTCCACGCCAGCTGCAATTTCTACAAATGCACCGTAATCAGCCATAACAACCACTTTTCCGGCTATTTTATCACCAACGTTAAGTGCTGTATCCAATGCATCCCATGGATGTGGTTGCAATTGTTTTAATCCTAAAGCAATACGTTTTTTCTCGTCATCAAAGTCAAGAATAACCACATTGATTTTCTGATCTAGTTCTAATAACTCTTCTGGGTGTGTAACACGTCCCCATGATAAGTCGGTAATGTGAATAAGACCGTCAACACCTCCTAAATCGATGAATACACCGTAAGAAGTGATGTTTTTAACGATACCTTCTAATACCTGACCTTTTTCAAGACCTGAAATAATTTGTTTTTTCTGTTCTTCGATTTCCGCTTCGATAAGGGCTTTATGTGAAACAACAACATTTCTGAATTCTTCATTGATTTTAACAACTTTGAATTCCATGTTTTTTCCAACATACACATCGTAATCACGAATTGGTTTCACATCGATTTGAGATCCTGGTAAGAAAGCTTCTATTCCAAAAACATCTACAATTAATCCACCTTTTGTTCTGCATTTCACGAAACCTGTAATGATTTCTCCTGTTCGAAGTACATCATTAACACGTAACCAAGCGCTATGCATTCTAGCCGTTCTGTGGGATACAACAAGTTGCCCTGTTTTGTCTTCTTGACATTCAACATAAATGTCAACTAAATCACCCACTTTTAAATCTGGATTGTACCTGAATTCGTTTGATGCGATAACCCCTTCAGATTTGTAACCGATATTTACGATTACTTCTTTCTTTGTGATAATTGCTACGGTTCCCTTAATTACTTCTTTTTCGTTAATTAATGTAAGGGTTTTTTCGTACTGATCAGACATTTCCGATCTTTCGATTAGGGTATAACCATCTAGGTTTAACGCTTCCCAATCAAAATCTGCAGTTCCCTGCGTTCTTTTATCTTCTGCCATTTGGCTTTATGTTTTGTATTTCTCTTGTCTCTACTCAAGGGAAAGGGATTTATAAAATGTCGATTAGATAGAGATTCGACGCTTAATTCGGGTGCAAAGATAGTATTTTCTTTTGTAGTTGGAAATAGTTTGATGGATTTTTTTTTGTTGAGAAACAATATTTTACAATAAAATATCTGACTTTATGATCGTTTTATTTTTTGTCTCGATTGACAAAGAGAGGATGAAGAAAATTTTGAAACGTAAGCGATACCGAAAAGCGCTTGTCGTTCGATAGAAGTGTCTCTCGGCTCCGCTCGATTCACTTAAGGGGCATCGAGCGGAGTCGAGATGCACCCATTCAATCGAGAATTGATTTTTTCTTTCTTTTGTACTTGTGCTGAGCTTGCCGTAGTATCAAGACAAAAGGACAAATAATAGAAAGTCCGATTTTTTATCTGACAAAAGTTCTTCAATTATCATTCGGGTCCAGCGGGAATTGGGAAATTAGTTGAAATTTAGGACCTTGTTTATTCATGCATTCCTTCCAAAAATCATCTGATGTTGAGGAAAGGATTTCATTTTCAGTTATATTACTGACCGCCACCCAGGCATGTTCTTTCATTTCATCTTCAAGTTGTTGGTAATCCCAACCCGAATACCCAATAAAAAAACGAATTTCTTTCAGTAAACTTGGTTCTTGATCTAGCAATTCTCTAAGGGATTCATAATCACCACCAAAATAAAGATTCCCTACTATTTGTTCTGAGTCTTTTAACCTACTGCCAAGTGAGTGAATATAAAATAAGTTATTCTCTTCTACTGGTCCTCCAATACTTATCCTTGAGGGGATTTCTATAAAATCCCCTTCGTTTTGATTTAAATCGAGTTCAATAAAGTTGTTTAATACGAAGCCAAAAGTTTCTTTTTTATTGTGTCGGCAAAGTAAAATTGCCACCCTGGTGAAATAGGGATCATTAATAAATGGATCGGAAAGTAAGAGGCATCCCTGTGTTGCTTTACGATTATTTTTAAAGGATAAATCTAATTTTTTCATAATTTACTTTGATCTATTTACAAACATACGATGAACTTTGTTTTGAATTTCTAACTTTGCCTTAAATTATGAAATACGCCGCAGTCGATATAGGAACAAATGCAGCACGATTACTCGTTGGGGAGATTGCGTCAAATCAGGGAGGTATTTTTATTAAAAAGATCTCCTATACAAGACTTCCTTTGCGTTTAGGGGATGATGTTTTTGAAGATGGTAAAATCTCTAAAAATAAAGCGGAAGCTTTCGTGAAAACGATGAAGGCTTTTAAATTGATTACCGAAATATTCGATGTGGATGAAGTCCGCGCTGTTTCAACATCTGCCATGCGTGAGTCTTCCAATGCGGCAAAAATTACAGATCGTATTTTAAAAGAAACAGGTATTAATCTTGAAATTATTTCAGGAAATGAAGAAGCGGAATTAATTTTTAGTAATTTTTTGATTATTAAAATGGATTTTTCAGTTCCTTTCATTGTGATTGATGTGGGGGGGGGTTCTACTGAAATAAGTGTTTTTGAACATGGCCAACGCGTTGCTTCCATGTCATTTAATGTTGGGACAATTAGAATCTTAAAAGGAAAGTCGGATCCTTCAGTTTGGGCAAATATGCACGATTGGATAATAAAATATGTTGACTTATCCAGCGAACACCGCATATTTGGAACGGGAGGGAATATAAATAAAGCACATAAAATGTTGGGGAATAGTTTCGAAGAGCCCATTTTATTAACTGAAATGAAAGCGCTACGGGATAAATTGGCCTCGCTTTCGAATGATGAACGAATCAATCAATATCAATTGAAGCCAGATAGGGCGGATGTAATTGTCCCTGCACTCGATATTTACAGTTATATTTTAAATGAAATTGGAGCGGACTCCTTGTTGGTTCCTAAAGTTGGATTAGCGGATGGATTGATATACGAGATGTATAAAAAAAATAAAAAATAATGAGTCAAAAACCTTCCATTCCGAAAGGAACCCGTGATTTTTTACCTTTAGATGTTGCAAAACGTACCTATTTGTTCTCTGTGATACGAAAAGTATTTCAACTCCATGGATTCCTGCCTATTGAAACGCCTAGTTTTGAATTGTCTCAAACCTTAATGGGTAAATATGGGGAAGAAGGCGATCGATTGATTTTTCGAATTTTAAATTCCGGTGAGAAGGTTAAAAAAGCAGATGTCGAAGCGCTTAATAGTGGTAATTTACAGCGATTTGCCAGTTCTATTTCAGAAAAAGCGTTAAGGTATGATTTAACGGTGCCTTTTGCTCGCTTTGTTTCGCAGCATCAAAATGACTTAACTTTTCCATTTAAACGTTACCAGATTCAACCTGTATGGCGAGCAGATCGCCCGCAACACGGAAGGTACCAGGAATTTTATCAATGTGACGGCGATATTGTTGGAAGTGATTCGTTAATGAATGAAGTGGAGTTCATTCAAATTGTGGATGCCGTTTTGTCGGAACTTGCCATTCCATCTTTCACAATTAAAGTAAATAATCGCAAAATTTTAAGCGGTATTGCCGAAGTGTGCGGTGAAGAAAAACAGCTCGTTACCATAACAGTGGCACTCGATAAATTAGATAAAATTGGTCAGGATGGTGTTGTTGCTGAATTGGAATCAAAAGGAATTAGTTCCTTAGCTATTGAAAAAATAAAGCCGCTATTTTCGTTGAAAGGAACTCCTTCTGAACAACTTACTATTTTATCCGATTATTTAAGCGATTCTGAAATTGGTTTAAAAGGAATTGAAGAGGTAAAATTTGTTATAGATACGGTAAGTGATCTGGGATTAATCAGTGGTAAAATAGAATTTGATGTGACGCTTGCTAGAGGACTAAATTACTATACGGGCGCAATTGTAGAAGTGAAAGCGGATAATGTAAATATGGGGAGTATTTGTGGAGGAGGTAGATACGATGATTTAACAGCAACTTTTGGCTTGTCTGGGATGTCGGGTGTTGGTATTTCTTTTGGGGCAGATCGGATATTTGATGTCTTAGAAGAACTTAATTTGTTTCCAGCAGTTGTTTCCAAAGGGTTATCATTGATGTTTGTCAATTTTGGTGAAAATGAGTCATTAACATCTCTAAAACTTGCAAAAGAGCTAAGGTTATTAAATATTGATTGTGAGGTATATCCAAGTGCTGTTAAGTTACAAAAGCAACTCAAATATGCACATGAGCGTGGCTGTGTTTGGGTGGCAATTTTGGGTGAAGAAGAGTTGAAAAATAGTCAAATTACGCTGAAAAATATGGTGAATGGCGAGCAAACAAAAGTGGCCATAAATGACTTCGTTCAAGTAGTTAGTAAAATGTAACTAATTTTAGTTTTTAGATTATTTTTTTAAATTCTTACTTATGAAACTTTCCTTTTTATTTATTTTATTTTCAACCTTGGCAATCTGTCAAACATGGACCGCTGAAGAGTTAGCGAAAGCCAATACTTGTGCCAATATCAATTACCTAACAAAAATTGAAAAAGAAGTAATTCAATACGTGAATCTAGCAAGAATGTATCCTGCTAAATATGCAAAAATTGAATTAGTAGATGCTAATAAAACGACAACGTATTATAAGTCCTTAATAAAAACGCTAAATTCAATGAAGCCGGTTCTTCCCTTAAGCATAGATAAAAAGGCGTATGAATCTGCAAAGTGTTTTGCACTAGAACAAGGTCCTACTGGAGAAATTGGTCACGATAGAAAAAATTGCGAATCGTATTTTTTTGGTGAATGTTGCTCGTATGGGATGGCTAGCGGAAGAAGTGTCGTTAGACAATTACTCATCGATGAAGGTGTACCTTCTCTTGGACACAGAGAAATTTGTTTGACAGCTGGATATACGGCTATAGGCGTTAGTTTTCAAGACCACAAAGTTTACGGATCTTGTTGCGTCTTAGATTTTGTGTAATTAGTTGCTTCGCTACTGCTAAAACAATTAATTCCTTATTTATTGAATATTTAATCATATATTTAACATTAAGTTCATCTTAATTTAATATATGAAACAATTTTTACTCTGTGTTTTTTTAGTAATTACAACATTTTCACAAAGTCAATATTGTATGTTGGCTGGACCAACATCAACGGTTGATTCAAATGTAAAATCAGTTCAAATGTCGGGTGTTGTAGGCACTATTAGCCATCTTGGATGTCCAGGTGTATTAGGTGTTCAGAATTTAACAACTCAGAATGTCACACTAAATGCGGGTAGTACCTATTCATTAAGTGTTGAGTTTGGAACCTGTGGAGGTAATTATGCGGGGGCAGGTCAAGTTTGGATTGATTTTGATCAAAACATGGTTTTTGACCCAAGTGAATCTGTTGGTACTTGGGTGGGTACACCTCCTTCTGTAGTAACTGTTTTTGTGATTAATGTTCCTGCCAATGCGCAAAATGGAATTACTAGAATGCGCATTACCCAAAAGGAACAAGGGGTGTTGCCGCTAGATCCTTGTGCTAGTTTTCAATGGGGATCTACCATGGATTTTGGGATAACTATCGCAAATGGAATGGATTGTTCAGGATATATCGGTGATAATACCAATGACCCAATTATCGTTTCTGCCATTCCTTTTTCGGATACGCGTGATAATTCCTATTGTTATTCTAATGATAATTTGGTCTATAATTCACCTGATATTTATTATCGATATGATGTGGCTCCTATTTATAACTTTTTAAATTTAAGTCTTTGCGGTGCTTCTTTTGATACCTTCTTGAGCGTCATTGATCTAAATGGAAATGTCATTGCCTATAATGACGATAATTGTGGTAGTCAATCGTCGCTTAGTTTTTCAACTTTAGGCCTCGGTACAGTCTTTATTATCGTGGAAGGTTGGGGAAATCAAATGGGTTCTTACACACTAAATATGGAATCATCCGATGTGGGGCTTCACGATGTAATGGGTGATAATAGTTCGCTATATCCTAATCCAAACCAGGGGGAATTCAATACGACTTCGGTTGTGGGACCTGTAAAAATTTACAATTTAATGGGTGCACTGGTTTTTGAAACTGTTTTGATTGATACTAATCACATCAATGCAAGCGTGCTTCCAAATGGAACTTACTTTGTTCAAACTCCTGAGCAGGTGAGCCTTCAAAAATTAATCATCAATAAATAGTAGTTATGAAACGAAACTCACTTTTTTTCTTAGTACTATTTTTTTATCTCAATGCTGCTTTTGCAGGTGATTGGATTCAAAAAGCATCTTTTGGTGGAACAGGAAGACACAGAGCATCTGGATGTGCTACTACAAATAAAGGGTATATGGGGCTCGGGCATGTTAATGGCGCCGGAGCCAATATTAATTACAATGATTGGTGGGAATATGATCCCGCTTCTAATTCGTGGACTCAAAAAGCAAATTATCCAGTTGGAAATTATGCCGCTATATCTTTTACAGTGAATGACCAGCCTTACGTGGGAGGTGGCGCAGCTTTAAACGGTGAATTTTATCGCTTTAATCCACAAGCAAATGCATGGATGCCCATAACAGCTTGTCCTTTCTTCTTTCCAACCGATACACAGGGATTTTCAATCAATGATAAAGGATATGTTTACAATCAAAATCAATTAGCCGAATACGATCCTCAACTTGATGCTTGGTCATTGAAAACAAACGCGCCTGTAAATTTTACGAATTGGAGTTGCTGTTTTGCTATTGAAGGAAGTGGATTTATTAAGCAAGGAGCATTATTATATGAATTTAAGCCTTTAGAAAACTCATGGATTCAACGCGCAAATTTCCCGGGAGTTTGCACAGGAGGAAGTTCAGGTTTTGCTATTAATCAAAAAGGTTTTGTAACGTGTGGATACGTAGGTGGATTAGCAGTATTAACCAATCAAGCTTGGTATTTTTCTCCAGGCACGAATACTTGGATTGCAGCGGAAGATTTTCCCGGAACAAGTAGGCGATTCCCTGTAGCTTTTGCCATACATGATAAAGGGTATTTTGGAACGGGAACGAATGGGGTTAATTTCAATGATTTTTGGCAATATAACCCCGTGGATGATGTAAGTTCTTTGTCCGAACTTGATACCCAAGTTTCTTTTTTTCCTAATCCTACCAGTGATTTTTTAAATATCAAATTTGCCGGATTTCAAGAAGAATTAACGTATGAGTTCATCAACTTGTCAGGTCAAATCATGTTGAAAGGTAATTGTAGTTCCAATAATTCGATGATTGATGTTAAGTGTCTCCCAAGAGGTTCTTATATTCTCAGCTTGCGAAAAGACGGTTCTTTTCTATTTTCAGATCAAATTCTACTGTTATGAGGGTACTGCTACTTTTATTCTTAGTGCTTTCTGGTTCCCTTTTTTCTCAAGGAAATAATTGGCGAGAATTAAACGATTTTTTAGGTGGACAGCGGGAAAGGGCAGTCGCTTTTGCAATCGGAGATTTTGGTTACTTAGGAACGGGGTTAGATACGGCTGAGCAAGTTAGAAAAGATCTTTGGCGCTATGATCCAACTACTGATTCGTGGACACAAATGGCTGATTTACCGGGACCTGCAAGAAGAGATGCCATTGGATTTGCTGCCGGTGGAAAAGGATATATTGGACTCGGTGTTGATAATCAAGTTTCAATTCTAGGTAATAAAATGCAAGATTTATGGGAATTTGATCCGATATTAAATTCATGGCTTCAAAAAGCGGATTATCCCGGTGGTGGTGGAAATGGTGCATTCTTCAGTACCGTTTTTGTTGCACAGGAAAAAGCATTTGTCTGTGGTGGTAAAATAGGACCTAATCTCTACATAAATCAATTATGGGAATACAAACCTAGTGCGGATGCTTGGACAGAAAGAGCTCCGTTTCCTGGTGGTGTTCGTTACTTAGCCGCTTCATTTAGCATCGATGGGGAAGGCTATGTTGGAATGGGAGCGAATCAAGATGTTTATAAAAAAGATTTCTATAAATACAATCCGGGATCCAATACATGGTCAACTATAGCTCCTTTTCCTGCATATGAAAGAGGATCCGCTTGTGCTTTTTCACTCAACGGAAGAGGGTACGTTTGTCTTGGTACTAATGGTGGCTTACTGGATGATCTTATTGAATATAATCCAGCAACAAATACGTGGGCAATTCGTGCGAATTACGGCGGTAGTGCTCGCAAAAATGCGGTTGCTTTTGTGGTCAATGATAAAGCATACGTTGGTACTGGTAAAGGATACAGCGGTAAAAGACGCGGAATGCAAGAATATTCTCATGTCGATTATACAAGTTTATTGGAGAGTGAGTTAAATCCTTTACTTGTTTATCCAAATCCGACCAATGGTGCTGTATATTTGAATGAATCGGTAGGTGAGAATTCAAAAATCACCATTTTTGATCTTCTAGGAAATTTAATATTGGAAGCAGCTGTCAATTCGCAGAAAATTAATTTAGATGATTTACCTAAAGGAAACTACATTTTAAAGTTATTAAGTGATGAAAATGTGGAGCGTACTACTACTATAATTAAAATTGAATGAAAATAATCACGACACTTTTTGCTTTTTTGATTGGAATCTTATCATTGAATGCGCAAGATTCTTGGTATCAGGTAGATTCCGTTAATGGAGCGCCTAGGGCAGCAGCAACTGCATTTAAAGTGGGACCATTTGCTTATGTCGCAACTGGATTAGAAGAATATGGATTTAGTAGAAAAATGCACTCATATGATTTGTGGCAAAATGATTGGGACAATGAAACTTCGCTTGGAAATGCAATAGGACAAGGGTTAGATCGTGCCTCTGCTATCTCTTTTTCCTCTGAGATTAATCAAAAAGGATACCTTGGATTGGGCCAGACGGAAACGGTAGCCTATATGAATGACCTTTGGGAATTTGATGTGGTTACTAATGTTTGGACCCAAAAAGCTAATTTTATAGGGTCTCCCAGAAAACAAGCAGTAGCTTTTACATTGCAATCAACTGATTTGGCTTATGTAGGCACTGGGCAAGATGCTACCGGACTGAAGCAGGATTTTTATACCTACAATGCTTCTACAAATACTTGGACACAAATCCAAGATTTTCCGGGTCTTGCACGCAGAGGAGCAGTTGCTTATTCAGGTGATAATCATGGATTTATTGGTACAGGTGATGCCGGTATCTTGTTGAATGATTTTTGGATGTATGATGCAACCTTGGATACTTGGATTCAAAAAGCACCTTTTCCAGGTTCGCCTCGTTCGGGAGCTGTCGCTTGGACAACAGATTCAGACATTGATCATCCGCAAGGTTATATTGCCTTAGGGGAAGATAATTTTAATGAATTTAAGAAGGACGTTTGGGAATATAATTATTATACCAATTCTTGGATGCAACGATCCGATTTTCCCGGAGTTGGAAGGAAGGATGCTGTGGCATTTTCTATTCAAGGCATAGCATATGTTGGCACTGGATATAACGGAGTATTTCATGATGATTTTTATGCATACTCGGGAACCGCAGACGTGGAAGTAAAAGATGACTTGACAGAGTTTACTATTTTTCCCAATCCTACCAATTCACTTGTTGAATTTACGGGAATACAAGAGGGTCTAATTGGATATCGAATTTATGCTGCTTCGGGTGATTTGATTTTCGAGGAGATGAATAATCCAAGTCAACTTCATTCAATTAACTTATGGGAACAGGTACGATTACCCGGGGTTTATTTGATTCAATTACACGGAAAAAATAGCACCTATCCGTTAAAGAAAATTATATTACAATGAGGTTTATTTACATTGGATTTCTATTATTTCTTTTGATTTCTTGTGAAAATTCAACTGATCAGGTAAAATCAACTATTGTTAATGAAACAGACCCTGAAACTCCACCATCTGCCACTATGGAGGAAAAGATTGAAGTTGAAAATGTAAGAAAAAGTCCTTACGATGTTAAAACCGTTCAAAATTCCTTGGGTTGGGGCTATGAGATTTGGAAGGATGGTGCGCTAATTATTAATCAAACGCACATTCCAGCGATTCAAGGACTTCGTGCTTTTGTGTCACAAGAACAAGCTCAAAAAGCGGCGGGTATTATTAAAAATAAGTTAGATCAAGGTGTTTTTCCACCAACTATTTCTATTGATGAACTCCGAAGTATTGGGGTTGATACAAAATGATTTTTTAGGCTCTTTTTCCTAATTCAATGACTTCGAGATCATGGAATTTATCACCTGTAATTGAAAAGCGCAGCAAGGTGCGAACTGCATGAAATCCTTTTATGCCACAAGCACCTGGATTCATCCAAAGCATGTTAAAGCGTTTGTCCATTTGTACTAAGGTGATGTGTGAATGACCACAAACGAGTAATTGAGCAGCGCCATTATTTTCTATTTCTTCCAAAAGTGGCTTGGAGTAATTCCCTGGTCGTCCAGCGATGTGTGTTATTAATACTTCAACTTCTTCAATCTTAAATCGATTGTTTAAAACTGTTTCAATCCGAATTAAATGATCATCAATATTGCCATAAACGGCTCTTGTAGGTTTGAATTGTTTTAATTGATCAAGTACATCGAGCGTACCAATGTCGCCTGCATGCCAAATTTCATCTACGTCTTTAAAATGTTCAAATATTCGCGGATCTAAATAGCCGTGTGTATCTGAAAGTAATCCAATGCGCTTCATTCTTTGGTATCTCCTTCAATGAGTTGTTTTTGATACATTTCTGTATAGGTGCCATTACTCGCCAATAAGCTTTCGTGATTTCCTGCCTCTACCATTTTACCTGCTTCTAAAACGATTATTTTTGTTGCATTTCGTATGGTTGAAATTCGATGACTTACAATTATTGTTGTTCGATCTTCTTTGTTCTTATTTAAGTTAGTTAAAATTGTTTCTTCGGTTTCTGTATCTACAGCGGATAGGCAATCGTCTAATAATAATAAATTCGGCTTTCGAATTAATGCCCTTGCAATGCTTATGCGTTGCTTTTGACCCCCACTTAAATTCACGCCTCTTTCTCCTAATTCTGTTTCAATTCCATTAGGAAATTCAGCAATATTATGGAATACATGCGCATCAGTTAGTGCACCAATTATTTCTTCTTCGCTTGCAGAGTCATCTCTAGAACCAAATAATACATTGTTTTTAATGGTATCAGAAAACAAGAAAACATCTTGATTTACCATGCCGCTTTGTTCCCTTAATTCATCTAAATTGCAATCTTTTAAATTTTGGTCATCAATCATTATTTTTCCATTGTCTACATCAAATTGACGAAGAAGCAAACTCAATATAGTAGATTTTCCCGAACCAGTATGTCCTAAAATGGCAAGGGTTTCACCTTTTTTAACATGAAAGCTAACGTTTTCTAGTGCGGTGATTCCTGTGTTTTTGTAAGTAAATGAAACGTTATCAAAAATAATTTCTCCCTTAAATGGCATTACATGATGATTCGTATTTACAATGGAGGGATCTTCTAATAAAAACTCATTGATTCTTTTCTGGGAAGCTGCCGCTCGTTGAATAATGGTAGTTACCCAACCAATACTTGCAAATGGCCATGTTAGGTTCGTTACAAAGAAAATAAATGCGATGATTCCTCCCAATGATAGTTGTTTTTCATAGGTCATTATACCTCCAATGTATATGGCTAATATGGTGCTTATTCCTATTAAAAATAAAATAGTGGGCATGAATAGGGAGTTGATTAATACTAATTTCATGCTTTTACTTTTATAGGCATCGGCCGATTCATTCATTTTTTCCGATGTTTCATTAACACGACTATAGGCTTTTATTACCGTGATTCCTGCGAATGTTTCTTGCGCAATGGTTGAAATCGTTGATTGTTCCGATTGGACCATGCTACTTAATTTATTCATTTTTGTCGAAACTTTATAGATGAGTATCGACATGATAGGCAAGGGGATAAGCACAAAAAGGGTTAGGAGTGGACTAATTTGAACCATTTGAAATATAATCATCGTAACCAGTACAATTAAGTTTATCGTGTACATAATTCCTGGTCCTAGGTACATTCGAACTAATCCAACATCCTCTGAAATTCGATTCATTAAATCTCCGGTCTTATTTTTCTTAAAGAAGGATATATCTAGTTTTTGGTAGTGATTGAATATTTCATTTTTTAAGTCAAATTCAATGTGGCGAGACATTACAATTATTGTTTGACGCATCAGAAAAAGAAAAAAACCTTTCGCAAATGATAAGAACAAGTAAATCCCTCCAATTTTTAATGATAAATACAAGGCATCGTTGGCGGAGTTTATGGAAACGTTCGTCATCAGTCCATCGATGGTTTCCTTAACGTAGATAGGCATCTTAACGCCAAAATAATTACTAATTATCGTGAAAAAGATGCCAAAAAGAAACCGCCATTTATATTTGATGAAATATTTATTAAGGTGGCGAAGTGACTTCATAGATAATTTTCTAAATTTGCGCTTGAATGACGATAGTGCAAAAGTAACCAATCGTTATTAATGTGAATGAATCAATGAGTAAAATATCGCCTATCCTTTAGTCAATCTATATGAGTTTAACTGATAATCCAATTATATCTCAAATGTCCACAATGGGACATGAGCAAGTTTTATTTTGCAATGATTCCGTTACCGGCCTAAAAGCAATTATTGCTATTCATAATACGGTCTTAGGACCAGCTCTGGGAGGAACGCGCATGTGGTCCTATTCAAATGAAATGGAAGCACTTAATGATGTGCTTCGATTGTCGAAAGGTATGACCTATAAAAATTCAATTTCTGGATTAAACCTAGGAGGTGGAAAAGCGGTAATTATTGGCGATGCACGAACAATGAAGTCTGAAGCATTATTTAGACGTTTTGGAAAATTTGTTGAAAGTTTAGCAGGAAATTATATTACTGCCGAAGATGTTGGTATTTCACCAGCTGATATGAATTGGGTGAATATGGAAACGAATCATGTGGCTGGATTACCAGGTAAAAGTGGCGATCCTTCTCCAGTTACGGCCTATGGCGTATACATGGGCATGAAGGCATGTGCTAAGGTGCAGTTTGGTTCTGATTCCTTAGAAGGAAAAACGATTGCTGTTCAAGGTGTTGGACACGTGGGGGAATATTTAGTAAAACATCTATCAGCGGAAAAAGCGAACGTGGTTATTACAGATATTCATGAAGAGACACTGAAACGAGTTGCTAATGAATACGGAGTTAAAGTGGTAGCTTCTAATGAAATTTATGATGTCCCGATGGATATTTATGCTCCTTGTGCAATGGGAGCAACCATAAACGATGAAACTCTTTCACGTTTAAATTGTTCAATAATTGCTGGCGCAGCAAATAATCAACTAGCAATTGAAGAAAAACATGGATTGGAAGTGATGAATCGTGGAATCATCTATGCGCCAGATTATACAATTAATGCAGGTGGTGTGATTAATTGTTTCTCAGAATTAGAGGGATTGTCAAGTGAATGGGCACATACAAAAGCAGAAGAAATATATACTACTATATTAAATATTATTCATAGATCCAAAGAGGCAAATATCCCAACATATCAAATTGCAAATAAAATGGCAGAAGAAAGAATTGCAGCTGTTGGAATTGTTAAAATAAATAAGTAAATGTTAAATAGAAGGCATCTTCGGATTAAAGTCTTACAGTTATTATATGCCTATTTTCAGTCTGAAGAGGATAACTTCCCGAAGGCAGAAAAAGAATTGTTGCTGACAATTGAACGCATGTACGATATGTATTTATACCTGTTGTTGAGTCTTTCAGAATTAAAGCGAGCGGCAGAAAATAAAGTGGCTGATAAAAAGAAAAAAATACGCCCCTCTGAAGATGATTTAAATCCTAATCTCAAATTTGTAGATAATCAACTCATTCAAATTATAGAAAACTCTACAAGTCTTAACGCTCTTTGTGAAAAACGAAAGATCAATTGGATGGGGGTTGAAAATCAAGAGCTTTTTCGCAAAATGTTTCAACATACCTTGGAAAACGAAACGTATTTTGACTATTTGCATAATAATTTGAATGGTTTTGAAGAAGATCGAGCTTTCGCATTGTCAATCTTTAAAGAAGATATTGCCAACTCGGAACTTCTCTATAGTTTTTTTGAAGAAAAAAGCATCAACTGGTTGGATGATTTAGACTTGTGTTGTTCTATGGTACTAAAATCATTGAAAGCAATCAAGTTGGAGGAAGAATTCATTCCAATGCCTTTGTTTAAGGAAAACGATGATGAAAAGGAATTTGTAATTCAGTTATTTAGAAATACCATCCTTAACAACACGGAGAATGAAAAGTTAATTGCTGAATTAGCCGATAATTGGGAACTAGATCGTATAGCAAAAATGGATATGTTCTTATTGAAAATGGGCCTAACCGAGTTGCAGATTTTCCCAAGTATCCCAACAAAAGTTACTTTAAATGAATATATTGAGATTTCAAAGTTCTATAGTACACCCAAAAGCAATTTATTTATCAATGGAATTTTGGATAAAGCAATTGGAAAGTTAACTTTGGCAAAAAAAATAGTAAAAACGGGGAGAGGTCTAATTAATTAAAATAAAATGAAAAAAACGATTGTATTTTTAGCTTTTTGTTCTTTACTTTTCGCTTGTGAAGATACTTCAAAGGTGGTGGTTGGTCAAAAAACAACCATGGAGGTGAATTTAGTCTATGACGCCGGAAATGTGATTAAAGGGGAAGTTATCAATGCTAAATTTAAGGTGAAAAATACCGGTAAGTACCCATTGGTATTTGGAGAAGTAAGACCATCATGTTCTTGCACAGTGCCGCATAAGCCAGAAAAACCGATCTTACCTGGTAAATCGGGTGAGATTGTTGCGCAAGTAATGACAGATAAATTGAACACAAAAAATATTAGTAAGTCGGTTACTATTATGACGAATACAGAGCCAAATACTACGGTTCTCATGATTAAAGGAGTAATTAAATAAAGTAAAATTAAAACTATGAAAATATTAGCAGCAGCAGCAAATGGAGGGTCAGCATCTAGTTTAATCATGATTGTCGTTATGATTGTAATTTTTTATTTTTTCATGATTCGTCCGAATATGAAAAAGCAAAAAGAAGCAAAAAAGTTTAGAGAAAATCTAATGGCAGGTCAGAAGGTTGTTACCATTGGTGGTATTCACGGAAAAATTCTTGAGATTAGTGAGACAACTGTTTTGATCCAGTCAGAAGGCAGTAAATTACGTTTGGAAATATCAGCTATTGCTTCTTCAAGTGAGGATCAAATTGGAACAAAATAAATTCAGTGAAGTTAGTTTTACAGATTTTCATCTTATCGATTTTAACTTCCATGTTCTATTCATGCAATAATACACAGGTTTGTGATTGTATGGACATGAGTATTGAAATTTTTAATAAAACGAAGATGAATGATTCATTGTTAAAATCGTATACTAAATCACATGAAAAAGAAATTCAAGCATGTAATAAAATGTTTGAAAAAATAAGCGAAAAGGAAAAAGCAGCCATTAATAAAGAATCTAAAAGTTGCCCTTCTTATATCGAATTTGTAGCAAAGAATAAAAACTAATTCTGTTCAAGACTTAATTATTTGTTTAATTTAGCATTTCAAAAAAAAAAATAAACTATGGAGACTACTTATATTTATGCCATCGCAATTCTAGCACTTTTAATTGTTATTGGATTAAAATTACGACAAGCTGGAAAAGATATCGAAAATAAAAACCTTACCCAAGCTGGTACATTGTGGTTAATTGTTAATGGCGCCTCCATTTTATTTGTAGTTGTCATGATGGTAATTGGCATGCTTAAAGGTTCTGAAATTTGCAATTGTTCAGATATTTATTTAGGAATTACGAAAGAAGCAAAAGCAGCAAATGGAGATCAAAAGAAGATAGATGCAATTCAAAAGAAATACAAGCGCGATATTGAGTCTTGCGAAAAGATTTTTGCTGACAAATCTCAAGATCAGTCAACTATCGAAAAAGAATTGGATAAATGTCCTTCTTACAAGCAAATGAAAAAAATGAGATAGTCTCTTTTGAGATTATTTGGCACCATTCATTTTTGAGATTTCATTTCTTTTTTATCCTTAAAGAATATTTCGTGTAAAAACACTTTTATCAATACATACAATTTAAACAAATTAACTATTATGAGAAAATTAACCTACTTATCAGCTGTCGTTTTATTATATACTTTTTCATCATGTGGTGGCTCAGCAACATGTGATTGCATGGATTTAAGTTTAGAAATTATAAAAGAAGTTAAAGTTTCTAATGGTGATGCCGCCAAAATGAAAGCCCTTGAAGCAAAATACAAAGAGGATATGGATAAATGTGATAAAACCATGAAAGGGAAGAAAGAAGCAGATTTTATGAAATGTCCTTCTTACAATGAGATTCTTAAAATGAGAAACTAATTCTTTTTTTAATTTATCACCAAAATTCATCTTTTTTTGACACCTATTTTATTTTGGAATAGGATAGGTGTCAATTAAGTAAATAAAAGACCCAATAGCCGCAGCACCCAATTCTAATTCGCGTTTGTTGACATTTTCAAATACATCGCTTGGGGCATGATGAAAATCAAAGTAGCGTTGAGAATCTGGAATAAATCCATATAAAGGAATCCCAGGAAAAGTATCTTTAAGTGGGCCAATGTCAACTCCGCCGCCGCCTTTTTCCCATTGGTTTAGCTCGTAGTTACTAAACAAAGGTGCAAAGTTTTTAAGATGTTCCACTTGTTTCTCGTTCCCATCGCATCCAAATCCTCGCGGTGAAAATCCTCCTCTATCACTTTCTAAAGCGGCATATTGTATTTCTCCTTTTTCTTTGGACCAACTAGCATAGGATTTCCCTCCCATATTACCGTTTTCTTCATTCATGAAAAATACAACACGTAAAGTATGTTTCGGTTTATAATTTAAGGATTTCAAAATTCTTAAGGCTTCCATACAATGAATTACTCCGGCGCCATCATCGTGTGCTCCTTCTCCAGTATCCCAAGAGTCTAAATGCCCCCCAAATGTTATTATTTCATTTTTTTTGTCTCCACTTATTTCTGCTATTACGTTATAGGAATCAGCGGCTGGATAATTTCGGCAATCCAATTCGATAAAAATGTCAATGGGGCCTTGCTGGGAGGCTTTTGAAAGATTATCGGCATCATGAGTGGAAATTGCTGCAGCAGGAATTTTAGTGACCGTACTGTCATACTTCATCGATCCAGTATGTGGATAATCATCATCAGGTAATCCTAAGGAACGAATGATTACACCAATTGCGCCAAGTTTCGCGGCTTCAATTGCTCCGTCCCCTCTGATTGGGTAACAAGCTCCGTATGCTTTAAATGTAATTATTTGGGAGGCATCCATCTCTTGATTGATGAATACTATTTTGCCTTCAATATCTTTTCTTTTTGCTTTTTTTAAGGCTTCTAATGTTTTGAATTCTATAAGCGATGCTTGCAACAATCCGTCTGTTCCGATTGATCCTCCCAATGCTAATACATGAAGTTTCTGAATTTCTCCCTTGTTGTTTTTGTACCAAGCACTCTCCGTATTTCCCCTTTCCCAATGTGGGACTTTGATGGCTTGTAAATATACTTTATCGAATCCGTAGCTTTTCATTTTTTCTTCGCTCCAACTGATGGCCATTGCGGCTTCAGCTGACCCAGTTAAGCGATGACCAATGTTTTTACAAAGTTCTCTAAGATCTTCGTATGCTTTACCTCTCAATAGTGCTTCGTCATAAATGTTCCGAATGAATAAGGAGTCACTTGAGATGTTGGGAGTTTTTTGAGCGTGAAAAACAGGTTGAATTAAAAGTAGGAATAGTAAAAGTCGCATGTATATTTTTTTTACGAATATACGATTTCCATATTTTTATTTGATGCTTAATTACTTTTGGGTGGATATTAGACGCCTTTTACCGAGCATAATTCCCCTTTACCGATGCTAATTATTATCTTTGCGTTTAAATTATTTTTATGTCTTTAAAATGTGGAATTGTTGGTTTGCCAAATGTCGGAAAATCAACCTTATTTAATTGTTTATCAAATGCTAAAGCGCAGGCAGCAAATTTTCCGTTTTGTACCATAGAACCTAATATCGGTACAATTACAATTCCTGATCCACGCTTGGAAAAGTTAGAAAGTATTGTTCTACCGCAGCGTGTTGTCCCAACTACAATGGAAATTGTTGATATTGCAGGATTAGTAAAAGGAGCATCAAAAGGGGAAGGGCTGGGAAATCAGTTTCTTGCTAATATTCGCGAAACGGATGCCATTATTCATGTGCTAAGGTGTTTTGATGATGGTAATATTATCCATGTAGATGGCAGTGTGAATCCTATTAGAGACAAAGAGATTATTGATATTGAATTACAATTGAAGGATTTAGAAACGATTGAGAAAAAACTGAGTGCCTTGTCAAGGGTATTGAAATCTGGTGATAAAGACGCTTTAAAAGAAAATGAGCTTTCGTTGAAAATTAAAGAAGGATTGGAAAAGGGGATTTCTGTGAGAGGTTTACCTTTTTCGTCTGAAGAGTTTGAAATAATTAAAAAGTTTCAATTAATTACGTCTAAGCCGGTACTTTATTTATGTAATGTAGATGAAGGATCTGTAAAAACTGGAAATAAATATGTGGAAGAGGTTAAAGTTGCGATCGCAAATGAGAATGCGGAGGTGTTAGTGATAGGTGCAAAAATTGAAGCGGATATTACTGAATTAGATACGTATGATGAACGCCAATTATTTTTAGATGAATTGGGACTGGAAGAGCCAGGTGTGAATAGATTGATTCGTTCTGCTTATTCGCTACTTAATTTACAAACGTATTTTACCGCTGGTGTAAAAGAGGTTAGGGCTTGGACAATTAAAAAGGGAATGACTGCACCCCAAGCGGCCAGTGTCATTCATACTGATTTTGAAAAAGGATTTATTCGTGCGGAGGTAATGAAATATATCGATTTTACTACCTTAGGTTCTGAAAATGCAGTAAAGGAAGCCGGTAAATTTAAGGTGGAGGGGAAGGAGTACATCGTTGATGATGGCGATATAATGCATTTTAGATTTAATGTTTAATTTTATTTTTCATATATGATTTCCGCCAACCAACCGCATCTTACTTCTTGGATTCCAGTTCCTGAAAAATCAGATTTTCCGATTCAAAATATTCCTTTTGGAATTTTTAAAACCGATTCCAAATCACCTAGAGTCGCTACGCGTATCGGTGATACGGTCATCGATTTATTTGAATTGTTTCAGCTTAATTGTTTTTCAAAATTGCCTTTTGAAGCAACTGATTTTAATAATTCATCGCTTAATGCAATGATGAAAAAAGGAAAAATGGCGATCCGAGATTTGCGAAATGAATTGTCCACTTTATTTCAAAGCGATCATTCCTTTCTTAAGGATAATACAGCCTTGCACATTTCCTTTTTGCATGATGAATCTTTAGTAGAGATGTTGTTGCCTGTAGCAATTGGCGATTATACTGATTTTTATTCCAGTAAAGAACATGCAACGAATGTAGGCGTAATGTTTAGAGATCCTGCCAATGCGCTTCTGCCAAATTGGTTGTGGATTCCAGTGGCTTACCATGGAAGGGCTTCTTCAGTGGTAGTTTCTGGTACTGATTTTCATCGCCCAAAAGGACAAATAAAACCCAATGAGCAGGAAGATCCAATCTTTTCTCCCTCTAGACAAATTGATTTTGAATTGGAAATGGGTTTCATTACGTTTGATGGAAAACCGCTTGGTGATTCAATCGATGTAAAGGAAGCTGATGATTTTATCTTTGGACTTTGTCTTTTTAATGATTGGTCGGCTAGGGATATCCAGAAATGGGAGTATGTTCCTTTGGGACCATTTTTAGCCAAAAATTTTGTTTCTACCATGTCTGCTTGGATTGTTACATTGGATGCCCTACAACCTTTCCGTGTGGATAGTCCGGTGCAAACTCCAAAGGTATTAGATTACTTAAAGGGATCAGAGAAAGATTCGTATGATATTCAGTTGAATGTTTCTATTGTTACAGAATCAAATGTCGAGACTCAAATTTGTGAATCGAATTATAAATACATGTATTGGTCCATGGCGCAACAATTAGCACATCATACTGTAAATGGCTGCAACATCAGAGGGGGGGATTTAATTGGGTCAGGAACTATTTCTGGTCCTACGGAAGGCTCTTATGGTTCCATGTTAGAATTAGCTTGGAAAGGAACAAAACCATTGACATTAAATGATGGTTCGGAGCGCCGTTTTATTTTAGATGGGGATACGGTAGTCATGCGGGGACATTGTCAGAATGAAGCGATTCGAATTGGATTTGGTGAGGTGAAATCAAAATTATTACCGGCAAAGTAAATGGATATTCTACCTGAAAAGTATGATGTAGAAAAGGAACGAAAAGAGATTTTAAATGCTTTTCGGGGATTACTAAGGTCTTTTAAAGATCGGACAAATAAAGAAACGAGGTTGGTGCGAAAAGCATTTGATCTTGCCTTGGAAGCGCATAAAGATATGCGACGAAAATCAGGTGAACCTTATATTTATCACCCTATTTCGGTTGCTCGGATATGTGCTGAAGAAATGGGCTTAGATACTGCTGCAATTGTTTGTGCTTTGCTCCATGATACGGTGGAGGATACGTACATTACTTTGGAAGATATTGAGGATATGTTTGGTGAGCAGGCACGAAAAATAATCAATGGCTTAACTAAAATTCCAGAGGTTTTCGATGAAAATGCTTCCATTCAAGCGGAGAATTTCAGGAAAATGATTTTAACAATTTCCGACGATTTTCGAGTCGTACTCATCAAATTAGCGGATCGCTTGCATAATATGAGGACCTTGGGAAGTATGCCACCCGAAAAGCAATTGCGTATCGCCTCTGAAACAAAATTTTTATATGCGCCCTTAGCGCATCGATTTGGTTTATATTCGATCAAAACAGAATTAGAGGATTTGTCGCTCAAATATTGCGAGCCAGAGGTTTTCTTGTCAATTGAGAATAAATTAAAAAGCACGCAAGATGTTCGAGCGCGATTTATTCGTCGTTTCATGTCTCCTATTAAAGAAACCTTGTTGCTCGAAGGCTATGCGTTTGAAATTATTGCTCGAACTAAATCCATTTCGTCCATTTGGCGAAAAATGCAGACGAAAGAAATACCTTTTGAAGAGGTTTTTGATGTTTTTGCTATTCGTATAATTATTGATACCCCACCTGAATTGGAAAAGCCAGATTGTTGGCGAATTTATAGTATCGTAACGGATTATTATCAACCAAGTCCTGATCGATTACGCGATTGGATTTCAACACCTCGTGCCAATGGTTACGAATCATTGCATACTACGGTCATGTCTCCTCAAGGCCGTTGGGTGGAAGTGCAAATCCGTTCAAAAAGGATGGATGTAATTGCTGAAAAAGGTCTTGCTGCTCATTATAAATATAAGGAGTCGAAAACGGACGATAGTAAATTTGATCGATGGATTTCTGAAGTGCGTGCCCTTCTTGAAAATCCTGACACCAACGCACTCGATTTCATTAATGAGTTCAAGTTGAATTTATTTAATGATGAGATTTATATTTTTACACCAAAAGGGGAATTGCGTGTATTGCCTGTAGGGGCAACGATCTTGGATTTTGCGTACGATATCCATACGGATATTGGTGATAAGTGCATCGGCGCAAAAGTAAATAATCGCTTAGTTCCTTTAAGCTACCAGCTAAATAATGGGGATCAATTAGAAATCATCACTTCGGCGAAACAAAAACCTAATGAAGATTGGTTAAAGTTTGTGGTTTCTGCTAGAGCGAAACAAAAAATAAAGGCTTCTTTAAATGAAGAGAGAAAGTTAATTGCGAGTGATGGAAAGGAATTATTAGCTCGAAAATTCAAGCAGTTTAACCTACATTTTACGGCAGACAATATTACTTTTTTAGAAAAACATTTCGCTGCAGGTTCTGCTACGGAATTATATTACCGCATCGCTAAGGGGAAAATTGAATTAGCTAAATTAAGGGAAATAGAAGTGGTGAATGGCGTTCTTCAATATCCAAAAAAAGAGAGTAAGTTAAGAAGAAAGTCGATTGATGAAGCTTCCATTAATTCCCATGGTATAGATACTAAAAAGGATATCATCTTGATTGGCGATGATTTCAAAGGATTCGATTATCAAATGTCAAAATGCTGCAATCCTATTCCTGGCGATAAAATTTTTGGTTTTATCACTATTTCACAAGGAATAAAGATTCATCGTTCTAATTGTCCCAATTCGGTGCACTTAATGTCTAATTATGCCTACCGATGTTTGAAGGCTAAATGGAAAAATCAACGGGAAGTGGAAAGGTTGGCAGCCATAAAAATAATTGGTATTGATCGAATTGGATTGGTAAATAAACTCACTGAAATAATTTCAAAGGAAAATAAGGTAAATATGAAGAGTATTTCTTTTGATACAAATGATGGCGTTTTTGAAGGTCATATTAGTGTATTGGTATTAGATACGAATCATTTAGAATTGTTGATTAGAAAGTTTGAAGAAGTGGAGGGTGTTCAGCGTGTCGTACGTTGGGATACGAAAGATACTGAAATAGAGATTTAGTCTTTAATCAACATTTCATAAGGATTCTTTGGCCTTTTAGCGATTAACCAGGCAAAACCTACAATAAATTTTTCATCTTCTTTGATTTGATTCATGGGGTAGAATATACCATCTGGTTTGTCAAAGTAGGTAATACTAGTCACTTCTCCACTGTCTAAGTAAACACGTAAGTCTGAGGCATAGAGTCGGTTAAGTCCTAATCTTTTTTTGACAATGCTTGAATCTGTTTTTTGTTCGTCGATTGGGTATAAAATGGTCCATGCATTTCCATTCATTTCTGCCCGTTGCAATTCATTTTTTTCGAACCAAGCGGTCATCTTACGGCCAGATAGTTGGTTATAATATAATCCGGAATCCAATTCCATAATGGCGGAGGCTTTTCCGATTACTAATGATTTACTAATGGTGCTGTCTTTCATGAAAACAACTATTGTATCTCCTTTTAGTTGCGCATTTTTAGCCCAAATTATGGGCGATTTAGCCAAGGTAAGTAGACCACTTTTAGCATCATAATAGGCCGAATCGGCAATAGCTTGAATGGCTTGGCTGTAAATTTTTACCTGCCTATTGCCTTTCATATACTTTGTGTTTCCAAGGGAATCTTCCTGTATGGTTAGTGTATCTGCATGTAAAAATAGGCTGTCGCCTTCTTTTACTTGTATCGCTAGCGCTTTTCCAGTTATGTAAGTCGTTCCAATAGATTTATTGCTATAAAACACCTCACTCATTAACTGCTGTTCTTTTTGCTTATCATCAACTTGTACCTTGCCGCGAGCCGTGAATATTTCTGGTTTTGCTGCATAATAAGCGGTGTCACATTTCACAGAGCGGTTTCGTTGAGAAATGGTAACGTTACGATACAGGTTCCCTTCTTCTTTTTGTACATGGTACCAGCCACGCTCACAATTAATGGTTATGCTGTCATTTTTTATTTCGGTTGGACCAAAGAATTGCGTAATTTGTTTTTCATAGGCAAATTGCAAGGTGTCGGTGGTCATCGTTAAATCTTCTTTCTTATATAAAACCTTCCCACTAAAGAAAAAACTGCCAATGTTGGGGTAGAAATAACCGTATTTACTGGTGATCATTTCATTGGAAACTATACTTTCAATTCTGCCAAAGTTTTTATAAGTGGCACGTCCACTTTTCGCATCGTAATCAATGGAGTCAGTAGCAATTTTGTATTCCTTATCTCGCACTCTAACATGTCCCCAAAGTTTGGCATACTTGGTGGAGCCATAATACAATAAAGAATCACAGTATAAATTGATGTCATTTTTGGTAACATGGACATGGCCATAAGCATGAACAATTTTTCGTTTTTCATGATAGTGTGCTGAATCGCAATACATGGTATTTCCTTGGTAGGTGAAGTTGACCGTTCCAATCAGGCGGTGTTCGCCTGTTTTCTCACTAAAGATGATTTTTTCAGTTCCAGGTAATAATTCTAATACATTACCTTGGGCATTGACTATACCATTCAAAAAAAATGCGCTCAAAATGAACGCATATAACATATATTTTTGAAAGTAAAGCATCTTATTTTAAGAGTGTTTGTTTCCTGTCAGGTCCTACTGAAACCAATGAAATTGGCACATTCAATTCTTTTTCCAAGTATTCTACGTAATTTTTCAGTTCGATTGGCGCATCATTGTATTGACCTAAGGCTGTCAAATCTTTTTTCCATCCATCCATTTCAATGTAAATTGGCTTCACATCAAGATCGTTAACATCATATGGAAAATCGGAGATCTTTTCACCATCTATTTCATAATGTGTACAAATCTTAATGGTATCAAATATACTTAGGACATCTGCCTTCATCATGCTTAATTCAGTAACACCATTTATCATAATTGCATACTTAAGCTGAACTAAATCAACCCATCCGCAACGACGAGGTCTTCCGGTTGTAGAACCAAATTCGCGTCCTTCTTGACGAATACTTTCGCCTACTTCATCTAATAATTCCGTTGGGAAAGGACCGCTACCAACACGTGTGCAGTACGCTTTGAAAATCCCGATTACGTTTCCAATTTTATTCGGAGCAATGCCTAAACCTGTGCATGTTCCAGCGGTAACGGTATTGGACGAAGTAACAAAAGGATAGGTACCAAAATCAATATCAAGCATGGTACCCTGAGCACCTTCTGCTAATATTTTCTTTCCTGCTAATAAGGCCTTGTTCAGGAAATGTTCACTATCAACGGCATCCAACGACTTTAATACGTCAATTCCTGCCATCCATTCCTTTTCTAACGCCGGAAGGTCATAATTAAACTCCTCGTAATGAGAAAGCATACCAATGTGTTTGTCAATTAAGGTTTGGTATTTCTCCTTAAAATTAGGGGAAAAAATATCGCCTACTCGTAAGCCATTTCTCCCTGTTTTATCCATATAGGTGGGACCTATTCCTTTTAAGGTAGAGCCAATCTTATTTTTACCTTTTGATATTTCTGAGGCAGCATCAATTAATTTGTGCGTAGGTAAAATTAAATGGGCTTTTTTGGAGATGAATAAGCGTTTTTTGAAATCAATATTAAAAGGCGCTAATTTGTCTAATTCGCCTTTAAAAATTATAGGATCTATTACGACTCCATTTCCCACTAAATTGAGCACGTTTTCTCTGAAAATGCCTGATGGAATGGTGTGTAGAACGTGCTTGATTCCTTCAAATTCTAAGGTATGACCTGCGTTAGGTCCGCCCTGAAATCGAGCTATTATATCGTATTTTGGTGTAAAAACATCAACAATTTTTCCTTTCCCTTCGTCTCCCCATTGAAGGCCTAATAAAACATCAACTTTCATCTGTAACTTAATTAAAATGATTTTTGGCCAATTCTAATGAACTATAAATACTAAATACTTCGTGAATTTTAGTTATTTCAAAAAGTTTAGTTAGGCCGTCGTTTGGATTTAATAACACGGTGTCGCCACCATTAATTCTCGATTTTGTCAATATTTTGACCATAAATGCAATGCCACTGGAATTGGTATGCGTAAGCAAAGATAAATCAAGTATGATTTTCCAATTTTCAATATTTTCAAGTTCATTTCTCATCGGAAGAATATCAGCGTCTGATAAAATTTTTCCTGAAATTGAAAAGCAGGTAACCTCTGTGGTAGAAATGTTGAATTCGATCATTTTTTATCTTTTTTTACGCCATAAAAATAAAGCGAGTGATGCTGTATTTCAACATCAAAAATGCTTTCAATAGTTGTTTTTATTTGTTGTATTCTTGGATCACAAAATTCTTTTACTTCATTGGTATCCGTAAAAATTAAATGATCATGTTGTTTAGAACCATGAGATTTTTCAAAATGGGCTAAATTTTTGCCAAATTGGTGCTTGGTAACTAAATTACATGCAAGTAATAAATCAATTGTATTATATAAAGTTGCTCTTGAAACGCGGTAATTATTGTTTTTCATATTGATGTACAATGTTTCAATATCAAAATGTCCATTATAGTTGTAAATTTCTGATAATATGGCGTAGCGTTCAGGTGTTTTTCTATGCCCATTTTGTGCTAAATAAGCAGCAAATATTCCTTTTACTTTAAGTTGAAGTTCCAATTATTAAATTATTTCACGTACGTACAAATGTAACTATTTCTTTCAAAGTACAATGTTCCTTATTTTTAGTTTTTTGTTCTATTTTTCAATATCGAATTTCTTGTTGCTGTTCAATAAAAGATACTTAATTTTGCATATGCTTAATGGAAAAAAGATCTGTATCGTATTGCCTGCTTATAATGCTGCAGATACATTGGAAATGACCTACAATGAGATTCCTTTTGATATTGTGGATGAAGTTGTTTTGGTGGATGATGCAAGTAAAGATGCGACTACCGAACTCGGCAAAAAACTGGGGATAAAACATTTGATTCGTCATGAAAAAAACAGGGGGTATGGTGGTAATCAAAAATCGTGTTATCAAAAAGCGTTGTCCCTTAACGCTGACATTATTATTATGTTGCACCCAGATTATCAATATACGCCTAAGTTAATTTATGCTATGTCATCTGTGATTGCTTTTGATGTGTATCCCGTTGTTATGGGTTCAAGGATATTGGGAAAAGGGGCGAGGAAAGGAGGAATGCCTTTGTATAAATACATTGCGAATCGTTGCTTAACCTTGGGACAAAATATCTTGATGGGACAAAAGCTTTCGGAATATCATACCGGATACCGTGCTTTCTCTAAAGAAATTTTTGATAATATTGATATTGAAAGAAATTCTGATGACTTCATTTTCGATAATCAAATGCTGGCTCAAATATTTTATGCAGGTTTTGAAATTGGAGAAATTACCTGTCCTACAAAATATTTTGAAGAGGCTTCTTCTATCAATTTTAGTAGGTCGGTGCAATATGGTCTTGGCGTTGTTGGTGTTTCTATCAGTTATCGTTTGGCACGTTGGGGCCTTACTAAGCCAAGCATTTTTCTCCCAAAAAAGTAATTCACACACTTAATTTAATTTGCAGCATATGTCTGATGATAAAAAAGTAATTTTTTCTATGGTAGGGGTTTCTAAAGCTACGCCTCAAGGAAAACAAATTATAAAAAACATTTACCTCTCTTTCTTTTATGGAGCTAAAATTGGAATTATTGGTTTAAATGGTTCTGGAAAATCAACAGTAATGAAAATTATTGCTGGTTTAGATCAAGCCTTTCAAGGTGATGTCGTTTTTTCTCCTGGTTATACAGTTGGTTATTTACCCCAAGAACCAGAACTTGATCCAACTAAAACAGTGAAAGATGTGGTGCTTGAAGGGGCAAGCGAAACGGTTAATGTCCTAAAAGAATACGAGGAAATTAATGCTTCATTCATGGATGAAGAGGTCTTGAATGATCCTGATAAGATGGATAAATTAATCGCAAGACAAGGAGAGGTTCAAGATAAAATTGATGCCTTGGATGCTTGGGAGTTAGATAATAAATTGGAAAGGGCGATGGATGCATTGCGCTGTCCTCCTGATGATCAATTGATTGCAACACTTTCCGGTGGAGAAAAAAGACGGGTGGCGCTGTGCCGTTTGTTACTTCAAAACCCTGATATCTTGTTATTAGATGAACCTACGAATCACTTGGATGCCGAATCAATTGATTGGCTTGAACAGCATTTACAACAATACGCTGGGACTGTGATTGCCGTTACCCACGACCGTTATTTTTTAGATAATGTGGCAGGTTGGATTTTAGAATTGGATAGGGGGGAAGGCATTCCTTGGAAAGGAAATTATACGTCGTGGTTAGAACAAAAGTCGAATCGTTTGAAAGACGAGGAGAAATCAGAGTCTAAACGTCAAAAAATGTTGCTCCGTGAGTTAGATTGGGTTCGGATGAATCCAAAAGCACGACAAGCGAAAAGTAAGGCGAGGCTTCAGAATTATGATAAAATGCTTTCGGAAGATGTTCAAGCCAAAGAAGCAATGCTTGAAATGCCCATTCCAAATGGACCTCGTTTGGGGAATAACGTAATCGAAGCGGCACATGTAGCTAAATCGTTTGGGGATAAATTATTGTATGATGATTTGAATTTTAGTTTGCCACCTGCAGGAATTGTTGGGATTATTGGACCAAACGGTGCAGGAAAAACAACCATCTTCAAAATGATTATGGACGAATTAGACGTTGATGCTGGAGAATTTAAGGTGGGTGAAACAGTAAAAATTGGGTATGTTGACCAATCACATAAGGATGTCAATCCAGAAAAAACAGTCTTTGATGTGGTTTCTAATGGCTTGGAATACGTGGAGGTTGGAAATCAGAAAATAAATTCTAGGGCATATTTGTCGAAATTTAACTTTAGCGGATCGGACCAAAATAAGAAGGTTGGAATTCTATCTGGTGGAGAGCGTAACCGCTTGCATTTAGCGATGACCTTAAAAACAGAAGCAAATGTGCTCTTGTTGGATGAACCTACCAATGATATCGATATTAATACCTTGCGTGCATTAGAGGAAGGAATTCAAAATTTCGCCGGTTGTGCCGTTGTCATTTCTCACGATCGTTGGTTTTTAGATCGAATTTGTACGCATATATTAGCTTTCGAAGGTGATTCAAAGGTCTATTGGTACGAAGGTTCTTATTCTGAATACGAAGAAAATCGTAAAAAACGATTGGGAGATGCCGGTCCAAAAAGAATTAAATACCGAAAAATCGTATAATTAAACCGGGATCGATTTTCTTCGGTTTCGACGTTTTTTTAATTTTAATTTCAATCCTAGCGGAAGCTGCAAATAGAGCTTTAGCAAGAAAGGTCGGTATAGAAACGCTAAAATTTGATATGCGGAAAAACGAATACTACTGGATTTTTTTTCTGCTATGTCCTCATAGCTAAAGGATTTAAGCTGATTTTGGCATTGCCCTTCTATAATTCGCAGGTCTTTTTCGGATAAAAATGCCTTGTATTGTCCTATCTTCGATTCGTCTAGCGGGGTACGAATACCAGTATGAAAACGCAATAGCTTATCCGTAAAATCAGCTTCAATTAAATGTTTTTTACTCATCACAAATTTTTCAAAAACGCCGGTGGTTTCTTTCATCTTGGAATCATAGTCAAGGGATAAAAAAGTACAAATTTTTTGAAGTGCTGTTTCTGTGCTACGAATTAAGTCCTCAAATTTGATAATTAGGCGTTTGTTTTCAGGAAGGGTAAGCATTCTCGAGTAAGCACCTTTCCAGATGGCTGTTAAGAAAAATGGATGCTTATTCCAATTTAATTTACGGATACTTTTGGATACAATGTTGTCGCGAACGTCTCTTGTCAAAAGTAGGAACTTGGCGCTTGGGAATAATTGTTGAATGGCAGTAAGGTGATACACATACTTAATTTGCTTGTCCACGATCACGCGAACGGTTGATTTATTCTTTTGATCGGATTCATAAAAATTGAGGTAGCTAATCTTTACGATTCGCTCATAGGTCAATAGGGCTTTATTTGCCAATAATTCCGAATGGAAAGTAGCTCTTTGGGTGAAATATAGCGCCATGTTCTTATCTGCTAATAAGAAAAAATCATCGACATAGGAGGAAATATCTTCGTCTGTCCAAGTTACTATTTTATGGTAGTTAGGATATAAATACAGCGCAAACGGTTCTTCGGAAGGCGAAATAATTTCAGGATGTAAATTCAACATCAAACTTAGTAGTGAACTACCTGTCCGTTCGGTACATAAAATAAAATGAATGCTTATATCATCTAATGATTTCGCATCGTATACTGTAGACATATTGAATATTGTAGATTGTTGAATCGTCTTGCAAAATACCAATAAAATAGGAATCTTTTAAGTTGTTAGTGGATTTAGTGCTGGGATTTTACGTTTATGGATCTTATGTAACCATTCAATCATATTTCATTCTGAAAAAAGTGATATGCAAGGGTAATACATTTAATTCAAATAAACACCTATAATCAAGTAACATGAATCTCCCTATTCTTCTACTTTCTATGTGCCTTGTTGGTTCATTAGTAGCACAAAATTCGCCCGCCTTGAATCAAAAAACGGCTGTTTTGATCATCGGTATGGAGGCGCAAGATGGAGTCGTTGAGTCATTCGATGGCTATGCCAACTTGCTTACTAGTAAGGGAATCTTTGTGTACAAATTCTATTATCCTAAAGCCAGTTGGGAGGATATTGTTCCGCTTGCTAATAAATGTTCTTTTCTACTTTATTCTGGACATGGTTGTTCAAATTGTGGCTTGGATAATGAATATGGGGGAATGGTTATTAACGATTTTGTTTCTGCTCAAGCTATCGTAAATGATTTGCATTTTGAAAATTATCCTATCATTATTTATAACCATGCTTGTGGTTCAGCTGGTACTTCTTCATCTGATCCAAATGAGATTGGCGTGAAAGAGGCGATTAATCGAATTACGGATACAGCTTTACCTTTTTTTATGTCCGGAGCTGCTGCTTATTTTGCAACGAATTATTATGGCGGTCCTGAAGAAATCCTCGAGGCAATTTTTGAAGGAAAGTCAGCTACGGAATTATTTAAAGTGCAAATTCAGTATGGAGATCATGTCGTTAATAATAAGCCGATTGTAAATAGTCCCTATTTCAATAATTGTAACTTAGGAGTTTCTTGCACAAAGGAATTAGTGAACAATTCAAATTCAACGGTAAAAATAGATTATAATTTTGCCTATATCGCACCACCTGGATTCAGATTTGTAACGATAGAACCAGTCGCCAAAAACTGATTGGATAGACTGGGTTTATAAATCGTTATTTATTAGATGTTTAATAAAATAGGTACATTAGTACATCCATTTAATTAAAATAGGAATCACTTTTTTAGAACTACTCAAAAAATCCTTCATTATGAAATCAAAGATTTTTAACGTCATTATACTGTTAACATCAGCATTGCTAACAGCCTGTAACGAAAGTACTGCACAAGAAACATCTTTGTTAAAAAATCCGACTGACGATACGACTTCAATTTCAGCGCATTCCATCATTAATCAGGAAGGAATGCTTGTAAAAACAAGATTCAATGTTCCTGAAGGATTTAAAAGACTTGAAGCTGCACCGAATTCTTGGGAATCGTTCCTCCAAAATCTTCCGTTAAAATTACACGGTTCTCAAGTAAAACATTATAATGGAACTCTTAAATTAAACACTTCGGCCTACCTAGCTGTCGTTGATTTACCAATTGGAACTAAAGACCTTCATCAATGCGCTGATGCGATAATGAGGCTTAGGGCTGATTATTTTAATGCTCAGGAAAGATACAGTGAAATTGAATTTTTGTTTGTGAGCGGCAAAAAATCCAATTACAAAACATGGCTTGGCTCACGTCTTCCAAACGCAAAGAATTATTGGGCGTATTTAGAGAATGTTTTCAATTTTGCAAGTACTTTATCATTGAATAAACAATTGATTCATGTCGAGATAGATCAACTTCAGATTGGGGACGTATTTATTAAAGGGGGAAGTCCTGGACATGCGGTGATTGTTGTTGATAAATGCACAAATGCAAAAGGAGAAGTTAAGTTTATGTTAGCTCAAAGCTATATGCCAGCTCAAGAAACACAAATTCTTGTAAATCCAGCAACTCCTGAAAATCCATGGTATGATTTGAATTTTGGAGACTACTTATACAGCGCTGAATATACCTTCACAAAAGATCAACTGAAAAGATTCTAATGTAATAAATAGTTAAATCAAATGATCAATAAGTGGTTAAAGATACGTGCAATTTTATCTCAATTCTTTTCATCTTATTTTTTGCCACAGTCTAGCATTCGTTGCAATTGATCCACGGAAGACACCTCTTTATCGATCCAAGCGCATTCCTTGGCTTTTAATTCTTGTTCTTCTTTTGATAACTCAAATGCATCCGTAATAGCAGTTTTTATATCCATGCATTCGCAAAAGTCTCTTTTGTTTTCACACGAACTTTGAGTAAGAAGCAAAACCGTTAAGAATAAATAATAGCTGTATTTTTTCATCGTTAAATTTTAATTCTAATTACTCACTCTTATTTTTATTTGCTGAAATTAAGAAAACAACTTGAAAATAAATGAAATAGCGAAGTACTTTTTTTTTAATCGTCTATTTTATTTTGTCCTATTTGTGATAAATAGACAAAGTATTTTTCAATAGTTGAAAGTGTAATTGTATCACTGCTAATTTGATTTTTTATCCCATCTTCTTCTTCAAGCGCCACAATTTAAGTTTAATTGGTAGGTGATAGATAATGTGTTCTTTGTAGACATCATACAGCGCTCTCAAGTACCAGGGTAAATGTTTCATTACCAAAAGAAAATAAATTCTTTTATTGCTAGACTCGGGTAAATAGCCAAATTTTTCTCCGTACTTGCTGCAAATGCAATCGCATTGTTCAATTTCTGTGGTAGAAAGTTGATTTTTCCAAGCCTCAATTTTACTTGAATGCATTGGTTTTGATAGTCCAGCGAAGTGCCCGTCTACAAATCGTTTTGTTTTTTCTTCAACGACTGTCTCACTAATATTATAAACCATTCGCTCCGATAGCATACTGGATTCAAAGGGAAGGGTTAAAAAGTCGCAAATTTTTGAAATTTCCGCGGTTTCATTTACAACTAAATCTTCGTATCGAATGACTAAACAATCGCTATTTTCACTTAACTTATTTATTTCTTTAAAGAAGAACCGCCACCTAAAGGCATTGTAAATGATGTTACCAGGTTTGTTTAACGGTTTTGATTTTCGACTCAATACATTCGCCCGATAATCTCTTACAATGATGATGAAATTTGGGTCTTTACTTAACCTTTTAAGTTGGTTATAATGAAATGAATAAAATGGGTTTTTATCGACATATTGATCTGCAGTACCTGTTTTTTTTGCTATTTCGAATTCTGCGAAAACATGTTGAATAAATGATTCGTAGTCATTATATTCTGTTTTATCTGTGAATAGCTCCTTAGCGTGTAAATCGACTAAAGCCAACGGTCGTATTTTTTGTATGTAACTAAGGTATACGGCGGTTTGTTTTTCGAGTGTTAAATGGCGTTTATTTATATTTTTATATTTCGCTGCAAAGAAAATACTGATGGGAATTTCAGGAATTGCCTTAATACTTGAATGGGCATTCAATATAGTGGTAAGGAGCGTGCTCCCTGATCTACCTATGCCAATAATGTAATTTATCTTTGATTTGATTACTCTTGTTTTTTACGTTGTGTTTTTAATGCATTCAAATAATTCGTCAATTTATTGATTTCTGTATTTAGCTGAACAATTCGATTCAAATCAATTTGTGTTTGTGATGCTTTATGTTCCAATTTATTTTTTTCAATTTGAAATTCTTTTATTCCTTTCTCGAAATAATACTTCGATTTTTTTAGGTTTTTTAAGGAATAATAGGCATTTGCTTTTTGAATATATTGCTTTGCGTGGAATTCCTTTGGGAAATTTTGTATTTGTAATTCCTGCAATTTAATCAACGATTCAAAGTCTTGGTTTTTAATGTAATATCGAGACTTGAGTTCATAATATTGCCTGTTTCTTTTATTGATTTTATAAAGGTTTTCTAATTCTATTTCAATTTGACGATTAGCATTATTTTTTGCGACTTGCAAGGATGCTTTGGTAGGGAATAATCCTGGATTTCTAGCTAATATGCTATAAATTATCGGGTCTAATATATTTTGACCACTTTTCTTGGCTCCTGAATACAAGGCGTTTAATTCGCTTGAAATGGTAGCTGAAAAGTTAATTTCACGTAGTTCATTATTTATTTTTTCTAGCTGCTGTGCATAACGTATTAAATAATCAATCGCTGCAGGGTTCATCCCGTTTTTTAGTGCGATTTTACCAATGGTTTCAAAGTTGGTTAGTTGGGATAAGGACTGAATGGTCGCATTATTTGTTTTTGTATGGGTGACGGGTTGATTTATTAATCCATTGACTTGCTGCGCTTCAATAGGCAGTACTATTTCTATTCTGTCCAACACATTTACGTACCTAATTTCATTGTCAATCAAGTTTTCTCTTGCTCCTTGGAAGGAGGGATCAATTTTTATCGCTTGGCCCAAAAGCTCTCTTGCACTCATAAAGTCTTGATAGTATTGAGACCTTATAGTAGCTTGGTTATTATACATTTGAATGTACGAAGGATAGGTAAGGAGTGCAAGTTCATAATAATGATAAGCACTATCAATCCTTGGAATAAAGTTGTCCAAATTTGTGGGGTCGGCACTAAAAGTTTGTGCAGCTTGAAATTGTAGTTCTTGTCCAAGTAATGAATTTGCTTTAGCTGACTTTTTTAAGGAAGGCGCATCGGCGATAAACAATGACAACTTATTTTTCCAAGCTGGATTTCTTTGAATTGTTAGTGAGCTCATGATAAGTAGGATCGCTCCAAAGGTAAAGTACATTTTTTTTGACTTTGTCCCTGAAAATAGTTCATTCGGCTTAAATTGAAAGAGTTGGAATATGGTGGCTGTAAGAAGTATGGTCAATCCAATTGAAGCAAAAAATGCTAATCTTTCTGCAAAAATTCCGACCATTGGATACAATAGGTTAGCCGCTCCCCCGATGGAGATGAAAAAGAAGAGTATACCGAAAGAAAAAACACTTTTCTTCTTAATAGTCCCTATTGCATAGGCTAAAAGGGATATGAACAGTAGGAGTGAAATGATAAACATAACGCTTGTAAAGCCAATAATTGGTATGGCGTTAAATCCATAGTAGTAGTTTAGATCGAAAGGAAAGATGAATTTTTCAAGGTAGAGGTAGTTGGTATAAAAATAAGTTGGAATTCTTTCCCAAAGACTGGCTTCGAATAATGGATTTTCAATAAATAAATAGTCTCGAATTTTTCCTTTTTCAATCAAGTTTATTTTTAGTAAAGAAATTATGATTCTCGAAGAAAATAAAGCCAGAACAATGAAAGTTATTTTTTTCCAAGATACTTCTCTGAAAAAATAGACTATTAATGGAATAATGACAATAAAAGGCATGGAAGATTTCTTGCTTAAAATGGATAGTAAAATCAAAATGGTAGCAAATAGAAGGCGCGAAAATTGCTTTTTATCAATGAATTTTATGGTTTGGATGGTGGCGAGCAAAGCAAACAAAAGACTTAGTATTTCATCCCTGTTTTTTAGACTATTAACGACTTCGGTGTGAATAGGGTGTGCTAAAAACAGCAGGGTTATCAGGAAATTAAATACTTCATACCCTTTTCCAAACAGAACTTGTAAAAGTTGAAAGAGAATTATCCCTAGTATGGAATAGAGTAATACATTAATGAAATGAGAAATGTGAACATGGTTTTCCGATTCACCAAAAAGGGTCCACTCAATAGCAAAGCTATAGGTAGAAATGGGTCGGTAATCATAATTTTGTTCGTCATTTACGGCATAATTAGATTTAAATATTGCCCCTAATCCGCCAATACCTTTTTCCACTAATTCATGCCTGAATCGATCTGTACTAGTTACCAGGTCGTCATCTAATGAGTAAGAATGAGAGATTGTATTGCCGTAAAGTAGAAAGGAAAACGCAACAAGTAGGCAATAAACTAATTTGTTATTTTCAATAAATCGTTTACTTGAATGATTGGTTTTAGCCACGAAAAATTAGCGATTTAATGTCCCTTAATAGTGTATTAGCTCAACTTGAAAGAACGAAATAATTATTCGTTGTATCTGTATGTTAACCTTTGGCTTAATGCTTTTTTATTATGTTATGTTCAATAAGCTTCTTTTCGAAAATGGCATATTGATTTTCTGTCAAGATGGACTTAAACATAGAATTTCGCGCTTGGTTATTTTGTTCTAATGCTTGTTTTTTAACATCCTCGGTATAACTTGAGTTCTTCATAGCGTCATTTTTTTGAATGATACCATAATTCACCTCATATATTTGATTTACTTGTTCAGGAGTTAATGACAATTCCAATTTCATTTTCTGGGTTTGCTCATTTGCTCTTTCTTCTGGAGATTTTGTTTGTGAATAAGCAGTTGTTAGTAGTATAAAAGAAATAAATAAAAGGAATATATTTTTCATAGCATGATAATTTAGAATTTCAATGGCACTAATTTAACTAATTTTATCAAAATTAAAGGATATTATTAAAAACTAATAATTAATTTTAACTAAATTTTTAGCTGAAAATGAAGCGATATCTATCTTTATTCCCATTTACCTTAGCTGCTTTTTTATTATTATCACTTACAATTAGTTCTGAGAAACTGCTATCCAATGATTGTGGGATTTCCATTACGAAGTCTTATAATCAACAAGTTTTAGGAAAAAATGTTGGTTTTTTTGTTATTTTTAAGAACAATACAACACGATCTCTGGATGCTATTGATTATAAGGTAATTTATAAAAATGGTTTTGATGAAGTAAAGGGGACACGTTTATTTACATGGCAAGCGGGCAATTTTTTCGGTCCGAAACTTCCTGGTGAATCGTTAAAAGATGGTTCAACAACTTGGGTTGATGATGCAAATAAAATCGAAGTCGTAATTAAGAGGGTGCATTTTACGGATGGTTTTTCCTGTAAGTGATTTTTTGCTTATTTCCTTAATGAATGATTAATTATAGCTTTTAGCCAAAAATGAATTTACGTAATTGTATTCGTGCACTTCTCCCGAGTTTTCTCTTACAGAAATACAGGGAATCCAAGCGCCGTAAATTCAATAGAAATCTATCTGATGCGCTGTCATCTGGTAAAAGTATTCCACTTTCAGCGCTAACCATTCAATTGGAGGAAATGGGAATTAAAAAAGGTGATTCATTGCTTGTACATGCCAGTCTTAGAAGTATGGGATTTATTGAAGAGGGCGCTAATACAGTTGTCGAAGCTTTGCTAAAAGCAGTTGGCGAAAGTGGAAATCTTTTGATGCCCAGTTCTCCAGTCGTTGGTTTGCAATTGGATTATGTGAAAAGTAATCCTGTTTTTGATAGTAAAACAACTCCATCTGGTATGGGCGCCATTTCTGAAAATTTCCGGAAATTAAAAGGTGTAAAGCGAAGTCTTCATCCGACGGAACCTGTTTGTGCCTATGGAATTCAGTCTGCTTATTTGACAGAAGGACATTTTAATCAATTAACGCCCTACAATGCCAATTCTCCTTTTTATCGCCTTTGTGAATTGAAAGGGAAAATTTTATATGTGGGTGTTACCTTAGATAATGCAGGAACCAATCTTCATGTGCTTGAAGATGCTGTTGATTTTCCGTATCCAGTATATCACTCAGAATTTTTTGATTTAATGCTTAAAGATGATTTAGGTGCCTTACATCAGGTTAGAACTAAAGTGCATAGTCCGATTTATTCTAAAAAACGGAGGTGTGATGAATTAATCCCGCTTTTTATGGAAAAAAAGGCGTGTACACAAGTTCGGCTTGGTGAGGCTGCTTGTTTGTTATTTGATGCTGATTTGATGCTTAAGACCATGAAAGAGGCTTTTGTTTTGGATGGAGTCACAATGTATACACCTAATGGTATAAAGGTTTGAAGATAGCGTTTACGTGGGATTATGAATTATTTTTCGGACAAAAATCCGGAACTGTTCAGCAATGCATGCTGGAACCTACCAAGGAATTACTCCGATTGGCGGAAAAACATGGGGCTAAATTTACTTTTTTTCCTGATGCAGGCTATTTAGTTCACGCAAAAAAACAGGAACAAACACTTTCTGATTTAGCCTTGGTTATTGAACAAATTAAACATTGGGATGCCAAAGGGCATGAAACGGGTTTGCATATTCATCCGCATTGGGAAGATGTTCAATTTGAAGAGAATGAATGGAAACATGATACTAAAAGGTATAAAATTTCAGACTTTTCTCCAGCGGAAATTAATTCCATTATTCATAATTATTTCAATGTGATCAAGGAGTTTGTCAACTCACCAATCGTTTCTTTTAGAGCAGGGGGGTGGTGCGCACAACCTTTTAGTGATTTTATTAAGGCATTTTCTGAGCTTGGTATTTCAATCGATTCTTCTGTCTTTTTTAAAGGGAAAAACACGAATGCTCCCTATAATTATGACTATTCATTGGCTCCGAATAAAACGTCATGGCGTTTTGAATCGGATTTATTAGTGGAGAATGTCCTTGGAAATTTTACAGAATTACCTATAAGTTCTTATAAGTATTCTCCCTTATTTTTTTGGAGATTGTTTTTACTTGGAAGATGGAATCCTTTAAGGCATAAACCAATCGGGAATGGCGTTCCAGCGAGTGGGGGAGGTTCTAAAAAAGACTTACTGACGAAGTATAATACTTTTTGTGTAAGTACTGATGGGTATTTTGTTTCGAAGCTAGATCTGGCACTTGCTACCGCTATTCGTGAGAAAAAAACGCATTTATTGGTAATTGGCCACCCAAAAGCGTGTACGAAATATTCCTTGGAGAAACTAGATGAATTTATGGTAAAATATAAGCAACAAGTAGAATTTGTCACCTTAAGTCAATTACTATGATCAAACTACTTTCTTCACAGGATCTTGATAAGAAAAAATGGGATGCTTTGGTGAGTCAATATACTTCGCCAAGTCAGTTTTTTCATTTTTCTTGGTACCTTGATGCGGTTTGTCCAAAATGGCAAGGTTTGGTTTATGGCGATTACGAGCTTGTTTTTCCAATTACGCCTCAATTAAAGTTGGGTTTTACAATTTTTGTCCAAGCGATCTTTACAAGAGAGTTTAATTTCATTGGAAAGTTACCCTCTGCGGATGTTTTGGTTCAAATTAAACAGGCATTGCATTCCTATAAATTTTTATATTTTGCTTCTTCTAGTGAACTTGTCTCCATTAACTTGAAAACTTCCATTAGGAACTATCAGTTGATTAAATTGGGACTTCCTTATGACGATGTTTATAAGAATTACTCTCAAAATATTAAGCGATCTCTAAAAAAATCCGTGGATGCTGCCATCGAAATTCGTTCGATTTTTGAGCCTTTGACCTTGATTGATTTGTTTAGAAATGAAAAAGGAGCTGAATTTGGCCACCTTGGAAAAAAGGAATATGCGGCCATTCTACAACTTATGAATAACGGTAAGTCGGCTGATTTTGCTTATCAAATAGCTGCTTATTTAGACGGAGAGTTAATAGCATCATCCTTTTATTTCGTTTCTCCAACTGCTATTCTCTTTTTGAAAGGAGCGGTCAATGCTACAGGTAAATCAATTGGAGCAATGGTGTCTCTTCATGATCATGTGTTAAAGACTTTTAGTAATTCGCATACCTATTTTGATTTTGGTGGCAGTAACGCGAAAGGATTACGTGAATTCAATTTGAAGTTTGGGGCGATTGATATGAATTATTTACTTTTGTCTTCCAACAATCTCCCTTGGCCCTTGAATAGTTTGTTTGACAAAAAATATAAACATAATGCATAGACGAATTTTACTTACGGGTGCTTCAGGTGGTTTAGGACTTATTATGGCTGACTTTTTATTGAAAGAAGGTCATTTTGTTTATTTGCACTATAATTCGAATCCAGCTGCTTTATCGAATCTTTGTTCTTTATATCCCAATCAAACGGCGTGTATTAAAGCGAATCTTCTTGTTTCGGAGGAATTAGAAAATTTATATAATAGCACAGCCAATGTTGATGTACTTATTCATGCGGCTGGTATTGCAAGTGCTGGTATGTCATGGAAAGTGCCGAAAGAGGAATTTGAAAAAGTAAACCACATTAATTATTTCGCACCATTTTATTTAAGTCAATTTTTTATTCCTACCATGCGGCAAAATTCTTGGGGAAGAATAATATTTTTCTCGTCGGTGGTTGCGCAAAAAGGAATTCCTGGCACAAGTACATACGCTGCTAGTAAAAGTGCCTTGATTGGCTTGTCTAGAACTATGGCATCAGAACTTGGGGCGACAGGAATTACTGTGAATACGATTGCACCCGGATACATGGATGTTGGAATGATTCGTGAAATTCCGAAGGAAATGAGAAGTGAACTACTACAAACTATTCCATCTCATGAATTGGGAAATTCCAAAAATATTGCTGAATTAGTACTTTTCCTTATTAATGAAAATTCGAATTATATGAATGGGCAAACCATTTCCGTAAATGGTGGAATGGTGTAGCTTGTTATTATGAACGATCTATCGAAGTATTAATTCATCTAAAAATAACCACGACGGATTCCCATTTCCCAAGTGCCAAGAAGGACAATCCCCGCCATTTTTTATCTCAAAGCGAATAGATTTTATTAATCGCGAACTAAATAAAACGGTGGATTCACCTACCGCAGTGTTTTGATTCTCTTTTGAAAGTTTAGGGATACTTAGTGGAGATAATGTTTCGTAATTGATCCCATCATTTGAAATACTAATCGTTATCTGGGAAGGAAAAAAGATCCATGAGCGAATGTCTCTAATGTAAGAAACGCCAATTTCAGCTAATTGCCGGGGCGAATCAAAGCTAATGTCTGCGTGTATGTCATTTTGATAAAATCCTTGCCAATCCCCCGTCCTAAATTCATTCCCCCCGCGTATTCCATCGATCAAGCTATTTGTTCCTGAAGCAGCGTATTGGCTTGAATAGGGCGTTTTTAAGTTAAGATGAATGCCCTGGTCTTTTTTAATAAAATAACTAGATACAATGGCACTTTCATAACTTCTTTGTCCAATTTCTTTGCTGGTTTTAAGCCAAATTTTACTTGAATTTTTTAAAAGGATGGGATCTGAATACCTATTCCATTCCATGGAATCTAATGAATAGAAGATGTGCATGGCGTCATTTTTTATTCCGCTATAAACGCCACAACTTATTTTTATTTCTTCTTCAAAGATCCTTGTTTCATTGGTAATATATGGAACAGGAACAAAATTGTCTGGTACATTTACGGTATAAAAATCCTTGTTTTCTAGGCCTGTATTTTTCACTATTTTAGGAATATTGGTCATGTAAAAAACGAGATTACCACCCGCAATAATGTCAGCATGTTGCAATGTGTTAGATGTAATTATTGAATCATTTAGTTCTATGTAATCGATGTATTTATTTGCGGGAGAATTTTGAATGGTTTGAATGGTAAATTCTTTACCATTTTCCATTTTTATTTTAACAAGATCAAATATAGGTCTTCCAATTTGGTAGCTTGTGCTTCCAGGTGTAACAGGGTAAAATCCCATTGAACTTAGCACATACCAGGCACTCATTTGCCCACAATCCTCATTTCCTGATAATCCATCAGGTTGGTTTGCATACATTGTTTTTAATATGCTGTCAACATAAAATTGGGTGAGATGTGGAGAATTGGTGTAGTTATAAAGGTAGGCCATGTGGTGAGATGGCTCGTTTCCATGTGCATATTGCCCAATTAATCCGGTAATATCCGCTTGTTCGCGGCCTGAAGGTGCAGTTGTGGTTGTAAATAATTGATTTAACCATGTTTCTAATTTGCTTTTACCTCCTAGCATATTACTAAGTTGAGGAATTGATTGAGGTGCATATAAGGAATATTGCCAGCTATTCGCTTCGGTATAATTGAAATTAACATCGCTTGGTAGGAATGGGGAATACCATTGTGCCCCTCGTTTAGCACGCATGAAGGAGGTGGTAGGATCAAATAGATTAATAAAGTTGAAACTCCTTTTTAGGTAGGATTTTGCTATTTCATCTTCTCCCATTTTCTCTGCCATTTTATATATGCAGTAATCGTCGTAGGCATATTCTAAGGTTTTTGATACAGATTCAGGCTCTTGATCGGCACTAATAAATCCATCTGATGCAAATTTTTTCTTTCCGTATTCATCAAAATTGGAGGTGGCAATCATGGCCTTTAGTGCTGCAACCGTATCAAAATCCCGTAAGTTTTTCACAAAGGCATCAGTCATAACAGATACGCTGTGATAACCAATCATACATTCGGTTTCGTTTCCTGCTAATTCCCACACCGGTAAATCACCTCCTTCTTGGTACTGTCGTAGAAATGTTCTAATAAATTGATTGGTAAGGTCTTGCTGAACGATGGTATATAAGGGGTGGGCAGCTCTGTAGGTGTCCCAAAGCGAAAAAACGGTGTATTGTTGGTCTTTCTTGGTAAGGGAATGTATTTTATTATCTCTGCCTCTATAACGACTATCTTGGTCTGAAAAAATATTAGGTGAAATAAAGGTGTGGTAAAGTGCTGTGTAAAAAATACGCAGGTTGGTATCGTTACGGTCACTAATTACAATTTTTGAAAGCTCTTTATCCCATGATCTGGAAGTATTTGCAACAATTTCGTTAAAATTCCAATGTGGAATTTCCTGTGTGAGATTGGTGAGTGCGCCTTTTTGATCAACGGCTGAAATCCCTGTTTTTATTAATAATGTCTTTGTGTCTTTTGGAAAGGTTAATAGAAGTTTATGCATGCCATTTTCTGTAATTAATGTGGCTTTTGAATAGGCAATTGAGGTCTCAAAATGAAAATACAAATGTTGTTCTGAGGCCCATGAGTTTGAAATTCTTTTCCCACAAATTGTATGGTTATCAATTAGGGTAAATTCGGCATTAATTACTTGGTCTCGATGATCTAAATCAATTAATAGTGTTTTAGCACCCTTCTTTTCCGGGAAAGAATATTCATGCATACCTGCTCGCTTGGTGGCCGTTAATCGAACTTGTATTCCATTATCCAATTTGACTTCATAAAGTCCTGGTTTAGCATTTTCATTGATGTGTTTAAAAGTAGAACCATAGCCATCTTTACTCTTATAGCCGGGTTTTATTTTCGCTTTGCCGATTTGAGGAACGAACAATAGATCGCAATAATCGGGTATGCCTGTGCCGCTTAAATGGGTATGGCTGAATCCATAAATTATTGAATCGGAATAATGATAACCAGCAGATCCATCCCAATTGTCTTCGCGTGTATCAGGACTTAGTTGCATCATTCCAAATGGTGCGGTCGCTCCTGGGAAGGTATGTCCATGTCCACCAGTTCCAATAAATGGATTGACGTATTTACTTAGTGTTAAGGGTCGATTATTACTTCTCCACAAGAGTTCTTGTGCTTTGTCACTTGCTCCTTGAAGTTCTTTGATTGGCTTTTGCGTAAATGAATAAAGGAATACTAATAAAAAAAGAATTGTTGTACCGAATTTCATCATGTAAAGCGTCTTTTGTTCAAGCTTTTATAAATTTTATTTTTCTTAATATAATAATCCCAAATAATATTTCCTTTATAGCTGTAAAACTGTTTGAGATTCTTTTTGTTGGCACGTCTTTTCTTGAGCGTTTGTCCAATTTTAGCATAAAAGGAAAAATGGGCAAAGATGACCATATAAAATTTGGTGAACTGTCCCTTTACTAAAAATTGAAGAGCGGCTATGCCATCGAAGTACATTCTTATAAACAAACGTGGTCCCCAATAATTAGGCTTGTTTTTCAGCAACATGACTAAATTATTTCTAAAATTTAAAAATAATTTGGTAGGCGATTCATAAGTCATTGTGCCGCCTCCAAGGTGATAAACAACTGATTTCGGTTCACAAACCAATGAATAGCCGGCATGATTTAAGCGTAGACAAAGGTCTATTTCTTCCATGTGTGCAAAGAAATCAGCGTCAAATCCTCCAATTGAATGAAATAATTCTGCTCGAATCAGCATGGCGGCACCGGAAGTCCAAGTTACCTTGGAAATGCTATCGTATTGACCAATATCTTCTTCACAATGATCAAAAATTCTTCCACGGCAAAACGGGAAATAATTTTTGTCCAAAAAACCACCCGCAGCACCGGCATGTTCAAAATGTGTTTTTTTGGAGTAAGACCTAATTTTTGGTTGACAGGCAGCGACTGTTTCATCTTGCATTGTAGAAAGTAAAGGTGGTATCCAGTTTTGTGTTACTTCCACATCGCTATTTAACAAAATATAAAACCTGAATCGGTTTTTTATCAATGCTAATCCTTCATTATATCCAGCGGCAAAGCCAAAATTAGAACTGAGTTTCACGACTTCTACTTGGGGAAATTTCTCACTTAACAAGGTGATTGATTCATCCGTCGAAGCATTGTCAATTACTACAATGGGAAAATTATCATTGTATTGACAAACACTTGGTAAGAAATTAGTTAAATGGTCAAAACCATTAAAATTCAAGATAACGATGGCTAATTCCTGCATAAGTTATCAGTATTGCCGGAACAAATCATTACTGTTTCCTCCCCAGACCTTTTGATTGAATTTATTAGGATTATCAACGTCACCGTTCATTGTATTACGTTTCACTAAGATCTGTTGCCATGAAGGGTTCTTAAGTTCTCCTAACATATCGGAATGCAGTAATCGATAGCTATTATTTACTAAGTCAGGGTTGTAAAATACAAATCTTTTGTTGCTAAACGCACCTATTTTGTCGTATATCCAAATTTCATAAGGATATTCAGTTGGAGATGTTTCTCTAGCATTGATAGAGCTAGGTGATCCATATTTTAGGTATACTCGTCCACGATCTGTTTCAAATCCTTCTTGAAAGTTATTTCCAAAGGAACGTTCTACCAAGTAAATTTGATTTTTATATTTTATCCAAGTTTCATAAGGTGAATTGGGCGCAGTATATTTCCAGAAAGCCTGAATATGCTTGCGCATTAAAGAATTATTTTTTGTCTGAATGGACGAGATAATGTTTTTTATTTCAGCCGGTTTAGCTATCGGGATTAGACTTTCCAGAAAATAAATCACACTATCCTCGCTGATAGATTCCTGAAAAGAAGGATCTAAAACCACGTTTTCTGATTGGATGCTATCCAAAAAATCATTCGTTCGCTCAAAAACATAACTTTCTAGGTATTTCTCTTCCATTTTGCGATTTACCAACGAATAATTTAGGGCGAATTTGCCACTTGGCAAAAGAATTAGATCAATGGTTTTGAATATGGGAGTTACTGCATTAGGCTTTAATCTATTAAAGGTCGTGTATTCCTCTAATTCGATTTTATTTTCGACATCAATGATCGATTGTTTTATCCCTACAATTGAATCTCCAGGTAGATTTAGATTATATACTTCCAAATAAACAGGCATTTTATTCAGTTGGGTAGGATAATAATTTGAAATTTTCGGAATAATATAAAATCCTGATTTTTGAAAAGTACTCTCCAATGTATCTGGATAAGCATACTCAGCAATTTCAATCGCTGAAATGGATGCTTTATCTTTTAATTCAATCACTTCAATGCTTTGCTGAGCGGTTAAGGGCTTCGTAAGGTTATTTACATCTTGAATTTCTAAGGATAATTGATAATTCCCTGGAGAAAGTTTGAAACGCCTAATATCATAGAAATCATCAATGATGCTATCTTTAAAAATGGGTGAATTCAACAGATAAACATCTGAAATCGTATCGTTTTTTTCTGAAATTAAGTTTAGTCTAATGGCAACGGTAGCTTGAAGACCTTCAATTAATGATTTGTAATTTAAGCTATAGCCCACAAATTGAAACTGAATTTCAAGGTAATTTCCAATAGAAGGATTATAAAATTGTTTGGTGTCTAAATAGGCTCTTGCTTTGGATGATTGTCCGAACGTTAGCATGGTAATAGCTAGCGAAAAAGTAAGTACAAGGGCAAATGTTGATCTCATTTTACTAAATTAATAAACTTTTCTAATCAACAATGCGTGCTCGTAATTTTTGACAAAGATGTCGATTGTAGGTTTCGAGCAAGTATTTCAAGTAATTATCCGTTGATTTAGCAATACAGCGTGTATAATTTTTCAACCTATGTTCTATGTGTTCTTGAAGTAATTCAACCAATGAGAGGGCATGTTGAAGGTCTTGGGCATGTCCAATAATTGATTCGAAATGATTTTCAAGCGAGTTATCCACCGCATTCTTCCCTTTTTCTCCTCGATCCAGACACTCGTAGTAATTCTCTTTTATATTAAAACTTTCTAATATCGACGTGTTTAACAACTTGCTATAGCCTTTTGGAAATTCAAATTCAATCTCAAATTCCATGTCTTCTAATTCAGAAATCCTGGATTCTAAGAATCGGTCTGGAAAACGAAAAGCATCATGCCAGTTGATAAAATCTTGCCAAAATCCAAATCGTCTAACATTATTCCCTAAATCTATGATGTTAAATTGATTTTTATCCGGTAGGCTCCTCGATCCACGTCCAATCATTTGATGGTAAAGGGTTAAGGAACGAGTTGCTCGATTAAGTATTATTGTTTTAACGGTTGGCTCATCAAATCCTGTAGTAAGGATGCCTACAGAAGTCAAAATGGCGTCAGGACTCTTTCTAAACCAGTCCAAAATCTCTTTTCTATCTTTATCGCTAAAGGTTGAATCCAAATGTCGAACGTTGTATTTTAATTTTTTGAATGAATCATAAACGCGCATGGATGTTTCAATTCCAGCATTGAATATGAGTGTTTTTTGACCGATGGCTATTTCTTCGTATGCAAATATTAATTTCTCTTGCATGAAAAAATTACTGTACAATACATCGGAACTGCTAATGGTGAAATCACCATTTGTACCAATTTTTAATCCATGCAAATTGACATCATAATTGTATGTCTCGGCATCTGATAAATAACCGCTCTGTATAAGTCCAGAAATGCTTTCACCTGTAATTAATTTGTTGTAATTGTCTTTTAAAGGTAATGCTCTATTACTACTTAATGGGGTGGCAGTTACTCCAAGAATATTACCGTCTTCATAATATTGAAATATTTTCCGAAAACTATTGTAATGCGCTTCATCAACGATAACGAGTCCTACATCTTTGATGAAATTAACATCGTCTAGTAAACGGTTGTTCAGGGTTTCTACCATGGCGATGAAGCAAGAGAATTCATCTTGGTCCTCTAACTTTTTAACCTCTGAGTTAATGATTTTATTGTTAACGCCAATAGCTTGTAATTGTCGCGATGTTTGTACCGATAATTCAATGCGATGTGTTAGTATGAGAACTTTTAATCCCCATTCTTGAATGTATTTTTTTGCGATTGCTGAAAAAATAACGGTTTTACCACCGCCTGTTGGCAATTGATAGAGTAAATTAAACTTCTTACCATTGCTTCTAAACTCTTCTAAAACAGTTTCTACTGTCTTTTCTTGAAAAGGATAAAGCTTTTTGGCTTCGTAAAGATCAGTATCAATCATAGTTATTGCGGCGAAAAATAAAACGCAAAAGTACGTCCTTTTCCTTTATAATTAATCTTGTGAGGCAATTAACTTTTTCTCCATTGAGATAATAAGATGCCACAAGCAACAGCAACATTTAAAGATTCGCCATGTCCTGTCCTTGGAATGGTAATAGGATGTTGAATCTTATTAATTATTTCGCTAGAAATTCCGCTACCTTCATTTCCAATTATTAAAATTGAATTTAACTTCATTTTGCTTTTGTAGCATGATTCACCTTCAAGCAGCGCACCATAAATTGGCAATTTTTGCTGTGATAGGAACTCGGATAAATCACCATATTTAATTGCTACCCTAAACAAACTACCCATCGAAGCCTGAACAACTCGGGGATTGAAGCAATCAACCGTATTGGTACTGCAATAAATTTGACTGATTCCAAACCAATCAGCGGTGCGTAAAATAGTGCCTAGATTTCCTGGGTCTTGAATGTTGTCAAGTACAAGAACACTTTTATTTAGATCAAAGAATTGTGATTCGGAAAGTGGTTTTTTCAACACTGCCAATATTCCTTGAGGTGATTTTAACAATGAGATTCGTTCAAATTCACTCGGGCTAGCGATGTACGTTTCAATCGTTTCGTGCTGCTTAATTTTATAGAATGACTCTTGCGTGCAAACAAGGAGGAAAATCGATGCAGGATTAAAATCAAGAATTTCTCCGAGAATTTTTTCCCCTTCAGCAATAAAATATCCCTCGCTATCTCTAAACTTTTTCGAATGTAAATTTCGAATCCATTTTAACTTATTTATTGAAAGCTTTTCCACTCGTACAATATTGCTATTTTTGTATTATAAATTATGAGGCTCCTAAATTACAGCATATTTCTGCCATTTCTATTATTTTTTTTAGTGGCTTGTCACGTGACAAAAAATGTCCCTAATGGGTATTATTTATTAAAGAAAAACAAAATCGTAATTAATAGCGACCAAGCCAACGTAATTACAAGTGAAATCAATAGTATTATCCGCCAACAGCCTAATCAGCGAATACTTGGAATCCCTTTTAAGTTATTTTTATTTAATAGCATTGATTCAGCCAAGGTAGCAAAAAAGCGAATGCGATTAAATTTGGAAATAACTGAAAAAAATAATCGTATTATTTCAAAAACAAATCGCATTAACGCTGCTAGAATTGAAAAGGCACGAAAGAAAGGGAAAAAGTTATATACTGAAAAAATAATTCCCCTTATTGATATTGAAAATTCCAGGTTGTTTTTTCGTGAATGGATGAAATATAAAATCGCTGAAAAGCCAATAGTATTTGATAGTATTTTATACCATAAATCAATTGATCAAATCCGATTTTTTCTAAAGCGTAAAGGATTTTATTATGGAGATGTAAGTTCTAGTAAGGAAATTGTTAAAAAAGGACAAATTAGAATTAATTACACAGTGAACTCGGGACCTTGTTATATCATCGATTCTGTTTATGTTTTAAGTAATAATGGTTCTGTAAAAAGTAGTTACACGAATAAGTTTTTGAAAAAAATAATTGATAATACGCAAGTAGATCCATTACTAAATAAACGTTTTGATTTAGATTATTTAGAAGAGTATCGCGAGAGCATTGCCAAGTTTATGAGGGATGAAACGTTTTATGGATTTACAGCTTCGAGTATTTCTTTACTTGCAGACACCAATAAAACGACAATGAAAGTGGTTTTAGGCATTGAGTTTAAAAATAGGTTGGTGCCCCATCCTATTATCAAAGATAGCCTTATTCAGAAGTACTATTCCTCCACACGGATTAATGATGTACATTTTCATCTGTCAGACACCTCCATGTTGAATGAGAGATTTGCAAAATATTTAGACGATGAGTTCAAGTTATCCATCATTAATCCAATTGACAATCAATTTTTGGCCACAAAAAATACGCTTTTGTATGCTGAACTGCCCTATACGAAGAAACAACGTGCAGATAAGAAAATCACTCAAAAAGATTCCTTAAGTCCCATGAGAATGGCAATCATTCATTTTAATGGTGACAAGCCCAGCATTAATTCCAATTTACTAGAGCTTCAGAATTACTTGGAAATGACAAACATTTACAAGGAATACTATATGGAAAGAAGTTACCAATGCTTAAATCAACTTGGTGTTTTTTCAACGATAAAACCATTAATTATTGAATTGCCTAATAATAAATTAGACATTCATTATTTTTTAATCCCATCAAAACGTAAAACATTTGCTTTTGAGCCAAAATTCACATCGTCTTTTGGTCTACTTGGTGTCAATGCATCTTTTAATTATTCAGACAGAAATATTTTTGGTGGCGCCGAGAAATTAACGTTTTCTTTTGGTGGTGGATTTGAATCTCAGCCTATAATTTTTGATGATGGAGCAAGGGCTGGTACCACTTTTAATACGTTCGAATTTGGTCCGAGTCTAAAATTGGAAATACCGGGGTTGTTCCCAACGAAAGTAACTTTGTTGTCTAAAAGACAAAAGCCTAAAACCGTTATTTCATTGGCGTATAATTATGAAAAAAGAAATGTTTTTGATCGTAGTGTATTTCAAATGAATTATACGTGGAAAATGCTGGTTGATAAAACCCAAATTTTTGAATTTGGATTACCATTAGCTTCCGTAATTAAATTCGTTGCAATTAATAAAAGTCCTGAGTTTGAAGCGCAGATTAATACTCAAAATGATTTATTTTTAAAAAATTCATACAGCGATCAATTTATTTGGGAAGACTTCAAACTATCATTTATTTTTGATAATGCTAAGAAAGATTTTTATCAAACTAAAAAGAGATTATTTAATCATCGTTTCCTGAATGCCCATATTAATTTCACATCCTCTTTTTCCTCCGCTGGAATTTTGCTTTCTAAATTCAAAGCAAGGCAAGATACGCTAGCAAATGGGCAACATGCATTTTTTGGTGTGGGGTATGCTCAATTTATTAGAAATGATAACATTTATATTCTTAATAAAGATTTCAATCCGAAATCATCAATAAATCTTAAATTACATGCTGGATTTGGAGTTCCATATGGTAATTCTAAAACATCCATGCCATATGATTATAGTTTCTTTGCAGGTGGAGCAAATGATAATAGAGGATGGAAAGCACGTGCTTTAGGTCCAGGAGCCTTTAAATATTATCTTGATTCAACAAGTACATCGGCCCAAATTGGCGATATTAGATTGGGAGGAACTATAGAATACCGTTATTCTCTAGGCAGTTCGATAAAGGGAGCGTTTTTTACTGATTTTGGGAATATTTGGACCTATAAGGAAGATTTATCAAGGGTGGGAGCAAAATTCACCAATAAATGGTATGAACAATTTGCTGTTGCTATGGGTGTTGGTTTTAGGTTGGATTTAGACTTTTTTATTATTCGTTTAGATTTAGGTCTCCCTGTGTATAATCCAGCTCTTCCTGATAAAGCACGATGGATTTTTCAGAGTAGAGAACCTTACGTGGAGGAAGGAATTGAATATTATGGTCTTCCTAACTTTTCTCCTGAAATGAATCGTGCTAGAGCACTCAGTAAATTGCCGAAAGCATTTGCTCCTTGTTTACAATTTGGAATTGGTTACCCCTTTTAATCTTTTTGCATGAAAATATTCTCGCTGTTTCTGTTTAGTTTATTTCTAATTCTTCTTGGTTCTTGCATGAAGGGTGAAAATGTTGATCTGATAATTCATAATGCAGAAATCCATTGCTTGGATGATCTAAATACAGTTAGTGAAGCCATGGCCATTCGAAATGGGCGTATAATTGAAGTGGGTCCAGAAAGACAAATTCTAAATAAATATACGGCAAATGAATACGTCGATGCGGAAAACAGATCGGTATATCCTGGCTTTGTCGATGCACACGGACATATGTTATCTTATGCCAATCAAAAACTTTCGGTGGATTTGGTTGCGTCTAATTCTTTAGCAGAAGTGATTACTAGAACGGAAAAATATCAACAAAGGACACAGAAAACATTTGTAGTAGGGCGGGGATGGGACCAATCATTATGGAAAATGGATTCATTGCCTGATAATGCGTTGCTCAATAAAGCATTTCCAACGATACCTGTTTGTTTATATAGAATTGATGGGCATGCTGCGTTAGTAAATGATTGTTTATTAAAAATGGCAGGAATTACTCCGGGTGCTATAGATGGCGGCGAAATCGTTTTGAAAAATGGGAAATGCTCCGGTTTATTGATTGATAACGCCATGAATTTATTAAAAGGCTATATTCCTCCCTACACAAAATCTGAAATTAAGGAAGCAATTCTTGAAATTCAGGATGAATTATTTCAATACGGCATTACGGGTGTACATGAGGCAGGGATAGAGTTTGAAGATATTGATATTTTTAAATCCCTCATTAAGTCGAAGGAATTAAAATTGAATATTTATGCCATGTTGATGACGTCAGAAAAAAATAAAAATTTTGCTGCAAAAAATGGTGTCTATCAATTTCAAAACTTAAGCATTAGAAGTTTTAAATTATTTGCGGATGGCGCTTTAGGGTCAAGGGGCGCCTTGTTAAAAGATGCGTATAATGATGATCATCAAAATCATGGATTGTTAACCATGCCTCTATTGAAAATGAAAGAAATGTCTGATTTTTGTTCTAAAATTGGCTATCAATTAAATACACATGCAATTGGAGATTCTGCGAACACAATAATCATGAACCTTTACAAAAAGGAATATTTAATCAATAAAGATCATCGATGGAGAATTGAACATGCACAAGTTGTAGATTTAAAAGAGCTACATTTCTTTTCCGATTATGCTATTTTTCCTTCTGTTCAACCTACACACGCAGTTACTGATCAACGTTGGGCTGAAATGCGCTTAGGAAAGGAAAGAATGAAGGGCGCATATGCCTATCGCTCATTATTAGAAGCTTTTGGTATGATCGCGATTGGAACCGATTTTCCTGTTGAAGCAACTAATCCATTTTTAACAATTTTTGCTGCAACGCAACGAAAAGACAAAAACAACTTTCCCAAAAATGGTTTTCTAATCGATGAACAACTTTCCTTGGAGCAAGTATTGAAAGGTATGACCATCTGGGCTGCATTTGCTGCGTTCGAAGAGAATAAACGGGGAACCATTACGAAAGGTAAAGAGGCTACATTTTTTATCGTTCAGCGACCAATCAAGAATGAAACAATGTTCACACCTAACTTCGCTCACAAAACCTATATTTTAGGAAAGATGGTTTACAGTGATGATGAATTATAATTGTCTTTATCTTAGAAAGAAGGACAATTAATTTTTCTAAAGTTTTTAGGTTTTTTCTTGCATTTAAGATTGAATCCTAAGGATACCTCATGCGAACCACCCGATATACCATTTCCTAATTTAGAAACGGTTACATCGTAGCTATAACCAACTTTGAAGTTTTGCGTGTTTATACCAAAACTTAGTATGAATGCATCACGGTTTCGGTACCAAGCCCCAACCGTAAAGTTTTCATATTTCAAATAGGTTCCAATACTTAATTCTTGGAATCCATTTTGGTACTGATAAATAATATTCGGCATAATGGCCGTTGAATTTGAATACCTTCCTTTATTTCCTATTCGAATGTTTGCTCCAGCATGTCCCGTAAAACGCATGGGTAATTTGGACTGACCTAAAATCATTGATTCATCAGGTCGATTAAGGTGGTGAATTGCTAATCCTGCATAAAAATTTTGCGTGTAAGCTACCATTCCTGCCGATACATCAAAAAATCCTCGTTTTCCGTTACCTCTTGGAACATCACCAGTTTGGTAAATAAACCCTCGTCTTGGATCAATCATATCGCCAAAAGTTAATTTACTCCAATCTAAATATTTTTGATAGTAGGCAGCTCTAGCACCAAACATGATAGAAAGCTTTCTATTTACCTTTAAATTGTAGGAATAAATTGCGCCTAACATGGTCGTTGAGATCGTCCCGCGAGCTTGTTGGTCATGTGTTGCAATAATACCTAAACCACCTGAAATACTCTTAACATATGAATCGTAAGCCATACTGTAAGTAACGTAATTACCAGTTAGTTGTGGCCATTCATTTCTATAATTCATTGTGATTCGAGGACAACCTATTGAACCGGCTAAGGCAGGATTCAAATAGATCGGATTAGAATAGAATTGCGTGAAAGTTGGGTCTTGCGCCATTGCCTGGCTTCCTACTAATATACACAATGATAAAACTGCATTTTTAATTTTCATAACTACAAATATAAATAACGTCTGGTTTTTTTACTAATATTAGAATTAATTCTAAAGGTTAACTGATGAATGAATGATTTCTTTTGACTGTAACTACTGTTTACATAAGAGGATTGGCAGAATAATGCAAAACGATCACTGTTTAGTCCAATCATGTAACTACTTGATCCATTTGTCTGATAAGACCCTCCTAGAAATAGCGATTTTACTTGAACGCTTGCCCCTAGGTAGCTAGCATTTAATGTTCCACTAATGGTATGACATACATAAGGTGAGAATCTAAAATTGCCATTTTTCGAAATAAAATCAGTACCACCAATTAATGTTAATTCTTGATTTGCTCTTCTAATCGTAGAATAATCATTCGAATAAAGATTATCCTGGTGCTTTAAAATATTATTGATTTGTCCACCGATATAAATAGGACCAGCATTAATAACTAATCCAGCACCTAAATCTCTGTACCATAAATTTTTACCGATGGAAAGTGTTGGATCTATTGAGAATGTTTCTAGTTGATTGGTTTCAAATTCTACGACTGAATTATTGATGATTTTTGTTTTGTCTAGAACTTTTTTACCAAAAGTATATTTCATAGAGGGCTCGATAGTGATGTAACGATTTAATGCAATTTTTGGTGCATAGATTAAATTAATATTCCAATCCTGAATTAATTCGTTTGAAAAAGTACTGTAATTTGAAACTATTCCAAGTCCAGATTTTGCTTTTCTCATATATCCGTCAAGCGAGATCTGTTGTGATAATTTCTGCTGATCTGAACTCTTTATCCATCGTGCCGTTGACATGGACTGAAATTTCAATTGAGAGACACTTCCAACAAAGGAACTATTTAAATCTAAATTTGATTTTTCTGGAAGCGAATAAATACGATCCTTTTGGTTGGTGTTGGTGACATCCTTTTTCACCCACTTGCTTAATGCGGAGGAGGAGTGTAATTTTATGGAAGGAGAAAATGATTTGTTTTTCTTCTCTTCAATAATTTCAACTTCTAAATCGGAATTACCTAAAAGAACTGAATTATCTGAATTCGCGATAAATGAACTAGTAGGATCTAGTTGAAAATTAAACAAAGAAATGGTAGGTAAATAGTTAACATCTGAAAGTAATACTTCTTCTAAAATAGGAGAAGTACTCAGTTCATTTTCTACTGAAAGTAACTTATTGTTTTCCTGAAGCAAGTTCTTATTTTTCAAGTTAGCATCATACGTCGCTGGTGTTAAAAAGTTTTGAGCGAAAGGCAATGAATTATTCGCTGAGGATTTAGGCGTTGTTTCAATATTTTGAACTGATTTCTTTCCATTAACTTTTAGCTTAGCCTGATTGAATAATTTTTGTGCCGATGATTTATCTTCACTAGGCATAAAATTGAAAAATAAGCTGGAACCAAAAATTAGAAGAAGAAGCGCTGCGGCGTAAAACTGCCAATAGGCAAAAATTCGTTTTTTTCTTCTTTTTAACGATTCTTGATTGTCAAAAGTAAAGGGGATGGATGAAACGGTTGCGGTATCCCAAGAGTCAGCATCGATCTCCAAATCAGGATTAAGTAATAAGAATTCTTGAAGCATAAATTCCTGTGTTGGATTAAGGTTGCCCTCTGTCCAATCAAATAACCAGCGATCTATATTTTCTCTATTGGGAGTATTCACGCGAATTGAGTTGATTCTTTTAACTGCTTCTTAATTTTCATTCTTGCCCTAAACAGATAGACCTTAACTTGAGATGGGGATAAGTCCAGCATGTCGCCGATTTCATCGTACGAATAACCTTCAAGGTCCCGCATCAAGATAATACTCTTTTGGATCGGAGGTAAAATACTTACGATCCGATCAACCACTTGTTTCGATTCGAAACTTGAGGTAGTCAGCGCAGTATTTTCCGGTATAAGGTTGGTTTCCATGTAGGCTATGCGCGAACTTTTTTTGATAAAGTTCAACATAGCGTTGTGTGTACACGTAAATAACCAACTTTTTGCCTTTTCCAATTCCACTTTTTCTCTGTTTATCCACAATTTTTCAAAAACATCCTGCACAATATCCTCTGCATCATTCGATGAGCGCAAGAAATTAACAGCGAATCGGAATAGATTCTTGCTGTGTATTTCTACTACTTCATTGAATTCTTGTCTTTTCAAAATGGTGACAATTACAGTTAAAACAATCTTCTCTCGCGAAAAGTTACAGCTTGCCAAATAAATTCAAGCACAACAAAAATAATAGAATTAATAGTAATAAAAAGTAAAAGAGACTATTTTGGACATATGGTTGAATAAATAGCCTTTTCGAATTAGTATTTGTTGTTATGTAGCGCTAATTTTCTCAAAATAAAACAATAATTATATTTACTGAAGACATCTCTCTGTTATTGTTTGGCCTTTTACTTTTAAGGAAAATTGAAAATAATTCAATCTACTAAATATCAGGGTTTTACTCCTTTATTCCATTAGCTAACGAAAGTTTTTTTTATGAATTCCTTAGATTTTATGTACCTTTGGAAGAGTTAAAAGTAATCAGATAAAAGAATTATAGTTGAAAAATATAATATGGTTTTAATAGTTGAAAGTGGCTCTACGAAGAGTGATTGGGTTTTGTTAGGTCCAGAAAATAGTCAAAAGGAATACACTACGATGGGGTTTAATCCATATTTCCATTCCTCAACTGATGTTGAAAAGGAATTAAAAAATCATGTTGATTTAATGGCAATCGCTACTAAAATTAAACACATCTATTTTTACGGTGCTGGTTGTTCAAACCTTAAAATGAATGAAATAATAAAATTGGGGCTTTCCAAGGTGTTTTTAAATGCCGCTATAAATGTTGATCATGATTTATTGGCCTGCGCTTACGCAACCTACAGCGGTAATGCATCCATTAGTTGTATTATTGGTACAGGGTCAAATTCTTGTTATTTTGATGGGGTTTCTGTATCAGAAGTTGTTCCTGCTTTAGGTTACATTCTTGGCGATGAAGGGAGTGGTACATATTTCGGTAAGAAATTACTTGCCGCTTTTCTATACCATCAACTTCCAACTCATGTTGCAGCTGATTTTATTAGTGAGTATGGTGTTGATAAAGAATCTATTGTCAATAGCGTATACCGTGAAGGAAATGCAAATGTTTACATTGCGTCATTTATGCCTTTTATTGCCAAACATAAAGAGGAAGAGATTTTTCAGAAAATGGTCGAAGATGGCTTAAAGCACTTCATGGAGATTCACGTTTGTTGTTATTCAAATTATAAAGATGTTGAAGTTAATTTTGTTGGAAGTTTATCCAGCATCTTTAGGGGAGCGTTAGATCGCGCAGCCATTTCCTTAGGAATTACGATAGGAAGGGTGGTTCAAAAGCCAATCGATGGACTTGTTGCTTATCATAAGGAATATGTCTTAAATGACAGTCATTAGTACGTTTAAGAATTATTTCATGAAAAATATCGTATTACTTTTTAGTATCCTTATAGGTGCTATGGAATGTTATTTCGCACAAGTTAAAGTCCCAGAATGGACAAAAAATGCGACGATTTATGAGGTTAATATTCGGCAATTTTCTCCGGAGGGAACATTTGTAGCATTTCAAAATCAATTACCTAGTTTGAAAGAAATGGGGGTTGATATTCTTTTGCTTATGCCCATACACCCAATTGGTGAGCTAAATAGAAAAGGTCGTTTGGGGAATTGTTATGCGGTGCGGGATTATAAAGGGATTAACCCAGAATTTGGTTCCATTTATGACTTTAGAGTTTTAGTTAAAGAAGCACATAAACAAGGATTTAAAATCATTATTGATTGGGTTGCGAATCATGCCTCACCCGATAATAGATGGGTGGGTCTAGGCCACAAGGATTGGTTTAATTTAGATTCATTAGGGAATCCACAAGCACCAATCGGCGGTGAATGGGAGGATGTTGCTGAATTGAATTTTGACAATAAGGCAATGAGAAAAGAGATGATTGATGCCATGAAATACTGGGTGTCTGAAATGGATGTGGATGGTTTTCGTTGCGATGCTGCTGTTTGGCCTAGCATGAATGTTGTTTGGCCTAGCATGGATTTTTGGAAACAGACTCGAAATGAATTGTATAAAATAAAACCTGTTATCATGTTGGCTGATGCTGAAGCCCCGCTATTACACAATGCTTTTGATATGACAAATGCGAGGGAATTTAATCAACTCATGTATGGTATTGCTCAAGGAGAAAAGAATAGCGCTGATCTTCGGAAATACTTGGAAGACGAGAAAAAATATCCCGTGGGATCAATAAGAATGCATTATACAACTAATCATTATGAGAATTCTTGGTCCGGTACCGAAAAAGAATGGTTTGGCGATGCTCGATTTTTATTGGCAGTTTTGAGCGCTACATTTCAAGGAATGCCCCTTGTCTATAATGGTCAAGAAGCTTCATTAGACAAACGACTACGTCTTTACGATAAAGATACGATCGATTGGTCAAAAATGGACTTAGTTCCATTTTACACTAATTTATTGAAGCTACATCAAACGAATCAAGCGCTGTGGAATGGCCCTTTTGGTGGTGAGGTACAATTCGTATCTGATACTAATATCACGAATGTTTTCGCCTACATTAGAATAAAGAATGATCAGAAAGTGCTGTGTGTGTTAAATACATCCAATTCCAAACAATCCATCCGATTGAATGGAGAACAGGTTGCAGGAAAGTATTTGGAGTTATTTTCTTCTAAGAAGAAAAGACTTAAAAATGGTATGCGGATTAAATTAGGCCCTTGGGGCTATCGCGTATATCACTTATCATCTAATTAATAGTTGATAAAATAAGCACCTGTAAATTTCAATTATTCACAAATTCGACCAAAGTGCTTGTCATTGTGAAAATGAGCATCCAATTCCTGCATTTCTAAAAGTAAGGCCGCAGAAGGAGGCAGTTGTTGAAGTTTGCTTAAATCAGGTTGACCAGCATCCACCCAAGCGGAATACCAAATTGACCCAACAGCGATAATCGCGGCACGCAAACGTCTTTCCACCATATTGTTTAAAAGACTGTGATACGCTTGACTATAATCTCTAGAATAAACAGAAACTGTCGTATTGCCTCGTTGTTCAAAGCTATATTTTAAATCAGTTGGAAAAGTTAATGACAATTCCTTTTCGATTCTTAAAACGGAATCAAGGGCATTATGAGAACCTTGAACCGCATTCCAAACAAAATCTAAGACACTCGATTTATAGGCTGCTTTTCCCACAAAATAGTCGTAATCTTCGGCATTAATTTCAACCAATCTACTTTCCCAAAGGCCATGAATACCACGTTGTCCCGTTTTTTGTCCATTATAATTCTCAGTGGTATGAAGTGGCACGTGAGCATCTCCAATATAGTGACCAATATCAGCCGAATATTTTAGGATCAATTCCACATTTTTTGATTCAAAAGCCTTCTGTAATTTATATTTAACCACTTGAATATGCCAAGGAACTATGCCATAAGCTTGCAAGGTATCTTCCGTGTATTTAGCAATCGCATCCGTCCATTTTTTTGGCACCAACAAAAAGGGATTTTCACCAGGCTTGTAGTAATGATCTAAGTCAATATAATGGCATTGCGCTTCTCCATCTACAGCGTATCTTCTTTTGTCTGGATCCACTGCATGATCGGTTATAAATTCTATATTTTCTTTATAAAATCCAATCATTTCACGTGGTAAGGTGAAAACGGCAATTCGATTAATGCGCTTATGACCAAAAAATCCCCAATCAGGCGAATTATTTTCTTTGTAAGCAGTTGAAAATGCTAGTGGAAGCAATAATAGTAAGGGATATAACCTTCTAAATTTTAACAAGTTTTCCATCTTTCAATATGGGTATTACATCAGTTTGGTCAGGCGTAAGACAATATTTTATATCGTCATTCAAATTTAAGTTTTTTAATCGTCTTCTATGTGAACTAGATTTTAAATATCCTAAAAAACTATGTCTTGCGGATTGAAACAAGTATTTTGCTGCAATGGAAGAGTCCTCAATGGAGATAAAGTTTCCTGTTGAAATTAAGTGATCTGATATCGCCCCTGCACAGATAGAATCCTCCAAGTTAAATTTATCTTGCCATCCTGAACAAAGGCACAAGATGTTTTTATCTTGTTTTGATAACCATTCACTAAGTGCCGTTAAGTTAAGGAAAGATCCAACAACAACAGTATCAGCATTTTTTGCCACCTCCAACGATTTTGTTCCGTTGGTAGTAGTGAGGACAACTTCTTTTCCAATAAATTCATCTTTCATATAGGAAAAAGGGGAGTTTCCGAAATCAAATCCCTCCACAATTTTACCATTTCTTTCGGCTCCAGCCAAATAGCCTTTCTTTTTGTATGCCCATGCTTCATCCACAGTTGGAACTGGAATTATGGCTGCGATACCATAATCTAGTGCCGTGCACATCGCTGAGGTTGCTCTAAGTACGTCAATTACAACTACAATTTCAAATTCATCCTTGTAATAAGTGTATTCTCCCGGCGTGAAGCAAACTTCTATGCGTTTCCTTTTATCATTCATCCTTACTTATTTTAATTCGGGTATAAAGGTACTCAAAATAATTTTTGGTGTCTTACTTTGAAAACATAAGAAATACAATGAAATTATTGGATATTTGCAGACTAATTTTAAATAAATGTACCAAACAGCCTTTCAATCAATCGTTCAGTTAAGAAGATCCAATAGAAAATTTGATGCCAATATTCCGGTTCCAGACGAAGTAATAAAACGGAGCTTAGAAGCTGCCATATTATCTCCGAACAGCAGCAATATGCAATTATGGGAGTTTTATTGGATTAGTTCACCTGAAAAACTGGAAGCATTAGTTCCACTTTGCTTAGGACAATCTGCCGCTAAAACAGCGAAGCAGATGGTGGTTTTTGTTACTCGAAAAGATAAATGGAGGGAACGTGCTAATTGGAATCTTGAAAAAATTAAAGAAACGATAGAGGGGGAGCCCACTAAACTTCAAAAAAGAGGATTGGGTTACTATGGTAAATTGATGCCTTTTTTGTATTTTAATGATCCATTTTATATAATGGCTACAATAAGAAGAACGATTAGCTTTATCGCAGGATTACGTAAGCCTTTTTATAGAACTGGTGGTCCTTCCAACCAACGAATTGTGGTACACAAATCTTGTGCTCTTGCTGCGCAAACTTTTATGCTTTCTATTGCTGCTGAAGGATTTCATTCTTGTCCGATGGAAGGATTTGATGAAGTTCGAGTGAAGAGAATGTTGAAGTTGCCTTACGGTGCTGAAATTAATATGATAATATCTGTTGGAATGGCAACTGAAGAGGGGATATGGGGACCTCGATTTAGGGTTCCTTTTGATGAAGTAGTATTTCGTAAATAGCACGTTAATAGCTTTAATTTTGAAAACCAAATTAACGGTATCACACTTATTATCAGCTTACTCACAAGGAATTTTTCCTATGTCAGATGAGAAGGGGCGAATAAGTTGGTATTGTCCTGATCCTCGTGCCATTATTCCTTTAGAAACCTATAAGCCTTCCAAATCATTGCGCTCAACTTTGAATAAACAGCTTTTTGAAATAAGGATAAATGAACAATTTGAACAGGTTATGCGGTCATGTTCAAAACCACGGACCGATATTGATGGCGTTTGGATTTCTGAAGAAATGATAGCCGTTTATTGCGAATTACACCAATTAGGTTTCGCACATTCTGTAGAAGCATTCCAAGATAATGTTTTGGTTGGTGGTCTTTATGGTGTTTGTTTGGGTGGTGTATTTTTTGGAGAGTCGATGTTCTCAGTTGTTTCAAATTCCTCAAAAGTGGCATTCCATTATTTAATACAATTATTAAAATCCAATGAGTTTGAATTATTGGACACTCAATTTATTAATGACAATGTCCTTAGGTATGGTGCGATTGAAATAGATAGAGATGATTTCTTGCTTCGATTATCCAACGCGCTATCTAAATCATGTTCCTTTTCATTGGATGGGATAAGTTAATGCTTCAATGCTTTTTACGGCGATATTTTCCTCGAGTGTGATAATAATATCTTGATCTATTTTGATTTTTTATGGCATTTTTATTCGTGCTGACTTTTTTTCGCACGTATCCTTTTCGCATTTTCCCTTTGTAGTCGATGGATGGCTTAACGTAAGTGCCACCAGCGTTTTCTGATTTTTTAAAATCACAGCTAATAAAACTAGTAGTGAGTGAAAAAAACAATATGAGAAACAATAAATGAAATTTTATTGCTCCTTGACAAACAGCTTTCCTCATAATATAATAGTAATATGATAGCCGTTTGTTGCTTTAAAGGCTAGTTGATTTGAAAGGTAGAACTACATGTTTTGCTCTTCATGTAATACGTCTCTTGCTTTTAATTCGTCCTCTTTTTTCTTCTTCTTTTTTGCTTCTGCTTCATCTTTAAGAATCTTTGCTTTAATTTGAGCTAAGAACTCTTTGTTTTTTACCTCTAATTCCGATACTGGAACAAATCCCACCCCAGTTAATGGGAAGTAGTCTTGTAATTCACCACTGTAATAAAATTCGTAACAAATGCCGCCAAAGGTGTATTCAATACCGCCAACTTTAAAATTAGATCCACCAACTTCTGGATTCTTTTTAGGCTTACTTTTTTGATAACCTAAATTGAAAAGGGTGCCTAATATTTCTGGACGATTCTCAAGACTAAACCCTTCTTTCACCCAATGAGCTTGAAATTGACGCAAGAAAAATGCCGTGTAAAGATAGGAGTAGTAATGATCTCCACCTTTAATAAGGCGCTGTATGGTTAAGTGTTTATGGGAGGCAATAGTATCATTAACTAATTCTGGAAAAGAATCCCTTAGGTTAACTACATTTTGAAAATAATCGCCTGCATAAAAATTACTTTTCTTGTCAAATAAATTCTGTTCAATTTTTAGCGCAGTATGTTCTAGTATTCCAGTTACGCCATATCCTCTATTGGTAGGGAGAATTAAATGGTTAAATGGTGTTACGTACTTTTTGAATGCTTCACGTCCTGAATTAAACATACGTACTTGTTCTCCTACTAAGCACATCACAATGAAGCGTGATTCTACACCTGTTAATTTTGCAACTGAATCAATTGCTCGTTTGTCAGCTTTAACAGCGTTGCAAAACTGTTTCCATTCACGACAATTAGACCATGGGTATATTGAAAGTGTTTTTAAATCACCATTTATTTGGATGTTAGCAAGTTCATTCTGGTATTCTTTATTGTCTTTCATTTTTAAATTAATAGCATCTAACATTCGCAGAACAACATGAACATTGTTGCATTTGTAATACGCTTTCATAATTATTTTGGCATTACTAGGGTAATATTTAGCTAGTATACCAATCGTTCGGAACATAATGTATTCATCTCTTGCGATCGATAAGCTATCTGTTTTAAATCCCTGGTTGTATTTATCAGCCATATCTGAAAAGTAACGACTGTTAATATCTACAGAACCTTTTTGATTTGTCCATTTGAATTGAACTGCAGA